>DATGIF010000016.1:0-62168 GCA_035295845.1 Xanthobacteraceae bacterium | reverse complement strand
CGGACGCGATCGGAAATTCTAAGGCGCCGACCTTGCCGCGACGCGCGCGGTGGGATCAACGCCCTTCAACCACGGCGACAGATGCGAGCGCCGCGTCAGCGCGGAAAGATCCGGCGCGAGCATCGGCTCATCCCAGCTTCCGTGCAAAAGGAACGGCAATTCGAAGGTCGGGCCGCCCGCGTTCCCGTCGGCCGTCTGCCGGACGAGGCTCGCGGTGCCGTGCAGGTCGAGATCGCGGCCGGGAATGGAGGCAAGGCCGGTGAGCGTCACGCGCACGAGCGCATTCTGCATTTCCGCATTCTGCACGCTGACGCTGCCCTCGTTCACTTGCAGCTTGGCGGTAAAGCGGTCGAAGTGCGTGCGGCCGCCGCGCAAATCGGCCATGCCATCGAGCGGCCTGCGCTCGAGCCGCCGCAATACCTGCTCGACGTTCACGCCGATGAACGCGCCGTTATCGATCGCAAGATCCGCGCGTCCCTGCAGGTCGCGCGCGATCGCATTTACGCTCGCTCCATTGCCGGAAAGCGTAAGCGCGAGCGTGCCGGCGCCTTCGAGGCGGCGGATATCGGCGAGTTCGCGGAATCCGCGCTCCGCGTCGAAACCCTTGAGGCTCGCCTCCAACTTGATCTCGGCTCCCGCGGGCGCAGGGCCGATGGCCGCGCTTGCGCGCAGCATGCCGCCGAAAATTTGTCCATCCCCGACCGACAGCGTGAAGCGGCCGGCGCGCACGGCGGCGGCGATTGCCGCGCGCTCGATCTCGGTCTTGTTGAAGAGAATTCTTCCCGCCGAGAGCCTGAGATCGAGGTCGAAGCCGGTCAGCGCCGCGATGTCGAGCGGATCCTTGTTCCAGCGGCCATCGGGCCCCTTCAGCAAAAAGCCGCTGGCGTAACGGGAAAAGTCGACGCTGTCGCTCGCAAGCGTTCCTTGTACGAGGGGTCTGTCTGCCTGGGCCAGGGTCAGGCTGCCTTCGGCGCGATTGCCGTCGAGCTCGATGGCAAGGGCCGAGAGCACGAGCCCCGCGGGCGTGAGCATGGCCTGGGATTTGAGCAAGAACGGACCGAAGCCGCCCTTGGTCGGCGGTTCGATTCCGCTCCAGGCGAGGGCCGCGCGCAGGGAATTCGATTCGACCGTGAGCGCGCCCTCGGCCTGCAGGCCCTTCCGGAACGCGAGCCCGCCTTCGAAGCCGAAGCGCAACGGTTCGGAATCGAGCTTGAAGCGGAAGGAGCTGCGCTCGCCGCGGGCGAGGCCGACCAGGTCGGCGATCAGCAGGCTTGCGTGCGCCGGCACCCCGCGCAGCTGGAACGAACCGCGGGCGGCGATGCCGCTGTCGTGCCAGACCAGCGACCATTCGAGCGCCGAAAGCGTCTCGCTTCGGCCGCCGGCGCTGCGCACCTCGGCGCTGCCGTCGACGATCTTGATATCGGGCCGCGATTCCACCGGACTGCCGCCGGCTTGCAGCGGCAGGCCAATCAGTCTTGCGCCGTCGTCGCCGATTTCGATCAGAAGCTTCGGCCGCTCGAATATGAGCGAATCGATTTCGACCCGGCCGAAGACGAGCGGCAACAGCCGAATCGTGGCTCGCAGCGAACCCGCGGAAAAATCCGGCGCTTCCGCGCCATCGAAGCGGATGCTTTCAAGCCCGATCGCGGGACGCGGCAGCAGCGAAAAATGCGCGCGCCCCTCGATGCGCGGATGGGCGCCGGTCGCCGCGTTGAGCGATTGCTCGAGGGCCGCGCGAATGGCGCTTTCCGGCACGAACAACGGCAGCGCGAACAGCGCGCCGGCCAAAATAAGGGCCAGCAACAATACGCCGGGGGCTGAACGCTTGATGCGACCGAAGACGCTCACGGATACGCTTCGCCTGATCGAGAGTGGTTTTGGAGGCCCGCCTTTTAGCACGCTCGGGCACGCGTTGTCGCTCGCAAGGTCTGATGTAAGACCTGACAATGTTCGCTGGGGCGGTTATGAATCCGGCCTGTTGCTCCGTTATACGGCATGACCGACCAGTCATCACCGCTTTGGACCCCCGATCCGCGACAGGTTGCCGCGAGCGAAATGTTCGCTTTTCGCGACGCGGCGAACGCTCGCCACGGCCTCTCGCTCAAGACCTATCGTGAGTTGCATGCCTGGTCGGTGAAGCATCGCCCCGAATTCTGGGATCTCATCTGGGATTTCACCAAGGTCATCGGCGACAAAGGCGCGCGCGTGCTCGTCGACGGCGACAAGATGCCGGGCGCGCGATTCTTTCCCGATGCCCGGCTCAACTTCGCGGAAAATCTGTTGCGCCGGAAGGACGGTGGCGTCGCCATCGTCTTTCGCGGCGAGGACAAGGTCGCGCATCGCATGAGCTGGGCCGAGCTCGACGCGCTGGTCTCGCGCCTGCAACAGGCGCTCGCCGCGCACGGCGTGAAGAAAGGCGACCGCGTCGCCGCCATGCTCCCGAACGTGCCGGAAGCGATCGCCCTGATGCTCGCGGTCACTTCGCTCGGCGCGATCTTCTCCTCCTGCTCGCCGGATTTCGGCGAGCGCGGCGTTCTCGACCGCTTCGGCCAGATCGAGCCGAAGCTTTTCTTCGCCTGCGACGGCTACTGGTATGCGGGCAAGCGCATCGAAATCGCCGACAAGCTGAAAACCATCGCCGGGAATTTGCCGACCGCAAGCCCGGTCGTGATCGTGCCTTATCTCAGCGAAGCCGCGGCGGTGGCGAAAAAAGTGCCGCGCGCCGTCGATTTCGAAACGTTTCTCGCGCCGTTTTCGCCGAAGCCGGTCGCCTTCGAGCGGCTCCCCTTCGATCATCCGATCTATATTCTCTACTCTTCCGGCACCACCGGCGTTCCGAAGTGCATCGTGCATTGCGCCGGCGGCATTCTCCTCCAGCATCTCAAGGAGCACAGGCTGAATTGTGGCGTGCGGCCGGGCGAGCGGCTCTTCTACTTCACCACGCTCGGCTGGATGATGTGGAATTGGCTGGTTACCGGGCTCGCGAGCGAGGCGACACTCTGCCTCTACGACGGCTCGCCCTTTGCCCCCGATGCCGGCGTGCTCTTTCGCTACATCGAGGAAGAAAAGATCAACGTCTTCGGCACCTCGGCGAAATTCATCGACGCGATGAAAAAATCCGAGCTCGAGCCGAAGCGGAAATTCGACCTATCGGCGATGCGCGTGCTGCTTTCGACCGGCTCGCCGCTCGCCCCCGAGAGCTTCGATTTCGTCTACCAAATGATCAAGCCCGACGTGCATCTCGCCTCGATGTCGGGCGGCACCGATCTCGCCGCCTGCTTCGTGCTCGGCGACCCGACCTCGCCGGTGTGGAAGGGCGAAATCCAGGCGCCCGGGCTCGGCATGGCGACCGATGTCTGGTCCGAGGACGGCAAGCATATCGAGGGCGAGCGCGGCGAGCTCGTTTGCACCGAGGCGTTTCCATCGATGCCGGTCAAGTTCTGGAACGATCCCGGCGGCAAGAAATATCGCTCCGCCTATTTCGAGCGCTTTCCCGGCATTTGGTGTCACGGCGACTTCGCCGAATGGACGCCGCATGGCGGCATGATCATCCACGGCCGCTCGGATGCCACCCTCAATCCCGGCGGCGTGCGCATCGGCACCGCCGAAATTTATTCGCAGGTCGAGCAGATCCCCGAAATCGTCGAGGCGATCGCGATCGGGCAGGAGTGGGACCGCGACGTGCGGATCGTCCTTTTCGTGCGCCTGAAGGAGGGGGCCCGGCTCGACAGCGCCCTGATCGAGCGGATCAAGAAGCAGATCCGCGCCGGCGCCAGCCCGCGCCATGTGCCGGCGAAAATCGTCGAGGTCGCCGACATTCCGCGCACGCGCTCGGGCAAGATCACGGAGCTTGCGGTGCGCGACGTCGTCCACGGCCGGCCGGTGAAAAACACCGAGGCGCTCGCCAATCCCGAGGCGCTCGAACTCTATCGCAATTTGCCGGCACTCAGCACCTGACGGAAAAAACGGCGGAATTTCCGCGGCTTATTTTTCCTCTTCTTCCGCTTCGCCGATGTGGTGCTGCGAGTAAAGCTCGACGCCGAGCTTCTTCACGAGGTCAAGCTGCGTTTCGAGGAAGTCGATGTGGCCTTCCTCGTCGCTCATCAGTTCCTCGAACAAATCGCGCGAGGGATAATCCTTGACCGAATGGCAATAGGTCGCGGCCTCCTGGTAGAGCGCGCGCGCATCGACCTCGGCGGCAAGATCGGCGGCGAGGATTTCCTGCACGTTCTGCCCGATGCGCAGCGGATCGAGTACCTGCATGTTGGGGAATCCGTCGAGAAAGATGATGCGATCGACGAATTTGTCGGCGTGCTGCATCTCCTCGATCGATTCCTTGCGCCAGATCTTGGCAAGCGACTTCAGCCCCCAATTGTCGAGCAGGCGATAATGCAGCCAGTATTGATTGATCGCGGTGAGTTCGGACCGGAGCCCGCGGTTCAGATACTCGATGACTTTCGGATCGCCCTTCATGGCCCCCTCGATGTACGGAGCAAAAATTAGAAAAATTCTAAATCGAAGTCCATGGCCCGCAGGCCGGCGGACGGCGATCCGAAGCGGGAAGGGCGGTTATTTCTCGGGGGCGAGGTTCGGCAGCGGACAGCTCACCGCGCAGGCGTCGCACGGGCGGCCGAGCGCTTCGTCCATGATGGCGCGGATGGTGCGGGCGCAGCGTCCGCATTGCGGGCTGCAGCCAAGGCAACGGTAAACCTCGAACGTGGTGCGCGGGCCGCCGCCTTCGGCGACCGTGCCGCGCACCTGTTCGTCGGACAGCACATTGCAGGAGCAGACGATCACCGCTTCAAGCCTCCCGGCGTCCCAGATTAGAAATTTTCCAAACGGGCTCTGTTGTTCGTTTTTTTCTGGCAGTCCCGGCGCTCGCCGTCAACGAAAAACAAAATGCCGCGGGTGGCGGCGAAAGCGGCGCTCAGCCGGTGAGCACGCGCGTGGGCGGAAACGCGATCTCGGCCATGGTGCCGCCATTGGCGTTGCTTTTGAGCGAGAAGCTCGCGCGGTTCGCTTCCGTCAGCGCCTTGGTGAGCGGCAATCCGAGGCCGCTGCCCGTGCCCGTGCGGCGGCCCACGGTCGAGAGCTGGCGGAACGGCTCCAGCGCCGCCGCGATTTCCGCCTCCGTCATGCCGATGCCCGTATCGCGCACGCGCAGGAACACTTCGCCGCCCTCCGCCAGCTGCGTCGAGACGATCACCTGTCCGCCCGGCGGCGTGAACTTGATCGAGTTCGAGAGCAAATTGAGCACGATCTGGCGGATCGAGCGCACGTCGGCGACGACGGACGGCAGTTCCGGCATCAGCGAAGTGCGGATGATGATGCGCTCGCGGTTCGCCTGCGATTGCATGATCGCCATGCATTGCCGCGCGATGTCGTTGAGATCGACGCTCGCGAAGGCGAGGTCGAGCTTGCCGGCCTCGATCTTGGAGAGATCCAGAAGATCGTTGATGAGCGAGACGAGATGGGAGCCCGAGGTTTGAATGTCCTTGAGATATTCGCGATAGCGCTCGTTGCCGATCGCGCCGAAGCGCTCCTCGCGCATGACGTCGGCGAATCCGATGATGGCGTTCAAGGGCGTGCGGATTTCGTGGCTGATCTTGGCGAGGAAGTCGGATTTCGCCGAATTCGACTGCTCGGCTTTCCGCTTCGATTCGAGCAACTCCTCTTCCGTCCGCTTCCACTGGGTGATGTCGCGGAAAACCGCGCAGAATTTCTCGCCATTGTCGTCGACGCGGCCGATGGTCATGAACAGGGGGATAAGCCCGCCCTCGCGCACCTGGCCGATCACCTCGCGGCCGTCATTCAGGAGGCTCGCGACGCCGTTGGCGGAAAGTCCCTCGAGATATTCGGCCGCGACAAGGTGGCTTTCGGGCGCGAACAGCCGCGTGAACGGCTCGCCTTCGAGATTGTGCGAATCGTAACCGAAGAGCGCCTCGGCGGAGCGGTTGAGGCTCTGAATGCGGCCGCCGCGGTCGATCAGCAGAATGCCGTCGGTGGCGGTATCGAGGATCGAGCGCAGTTCGCGGCTCGCGGCCTCGGCTTCGCGCAGCTTGCGGCCGCTCGTCTCCATGCGCTCGTCGAAGCCGGCGTTCGCGCGGCGCAGGAGATAGGCGAGCGCCGTTTCGCCTTCCCACGGAATGCTGATGAGCCGCGCCTCGACCGGGATCGGCTCGCCGTTCTTACCGGCGATCGCCAGCGCGCTTGCCGTTTCGCCGGGCTCCAGCGCGGGAGTTCCCGCGAACAGACGATGCAGTCCGCCCTCGGCTTCGAGCGTGCCGATGCCCTGCACGCCGATCCAGTCGAGCAGCGTGCGGTTCGCATACAGTACGCGTCCGGCGCGGTGCACCACGACGCCGAGCGGCATGCGGTCGAGAAGCGCGCGCTCCTCGCCCGGCGCGCGGGCGGCGGTCTCGACCAGCGCCGGCCGCCTTCCAAAATCCGGCTTGGCGTTGACCTCGTCGATGCGTGCGCCGATCTCGCGGGCAATCTCGCGGAACGCCGTTCGCTCGCTCGCGGAAAGCTCCGAGCCGGGAGCGGTCCGCAGCGGCACGACGTTTTCCGGCCGCTCGATGAGCACGAGCGGCGGCCGTTCGGCGGCGGGCTCCGCCGGCTCGCGCGGCAATTCCGGCGTCTTTTCCGCGACGGCGGATCGCTCCACTTTTTCGCGGAACACGCCGAAGCCGCGATAGCCCTGAAAATTGCGCGCGCGATCGAAAACCGGAAGCGCCGCAAGATCAATCGCCTGCATCATTCCGCTCGCGGCGACCGGCCAGTGCACGATGATGCCGGACCAGGTATCGCGCCGCGCGATCGCCGCCGCGGCCGCGGCCGCGCCTTCGATGCCGATACGCTCGGCGGCTTCCAGCCAGTCGAGCCCCTCGATTTTCGCCTGCTCGCCGCCGACCGCCGCCGCGAGATCCTCGGAAACGCTGGCGAAGCGGCCGCTCGCATCGGTCTGCCACACGAAGCGCGTGGGCATCTTTTGTTTCGGCGGCTCCGCGGCGGGATTTTCCTCGACCGCGGCCGGTGCCGCTTGCGAAATTTGGCTCTGGTCTTCGCCGCGCGCTTCCCCTTCGCCGAAGAGGGCGAGGATCGCCGACTGCGCCTTGGTGCCGATGCGGCGAAGGAACACGCGCCGATTGCCGGACGCCGTTTCGGATGCCCCCTTTTCGCGCGCCTCGGCGAGGGCGGCGGCTCCGCTTGCGTCGATCTCCGCGAGCGTTTGCGCCGCGCCGATCAGCGCGCCCGCGGGCGGATTCGCATGAACGAGGTGGCCGTCGAGGTCGAAGAGCGCGAATGCGTCGTCATCGCCGATGAGCGCGCGGGCGGCGTCGGTTAAGGAAGGGGCCTTTCCTCTGCCCGCCTCGATCCCGGTGAAGAGCACGGCCGGCGCGCCGGCCAACATCAGTCGCGAACAGGCGAAGACGGCGGGCTGCAGCGAGCCTTTCAGCCGCAGGCGCTCGAGCCGCGGCGCGCCGGCCGCCGGCAGGCTATCCCCGAACCGGCGCGCGGCTTCCGAAAACGGTGCGAGCAGCGCGCCGCGCGTCGCGGCGTCCTGCAAGGTTCTGGCGCCGAGAAGCGCAATTCCCGCCGCATTGGCGAAGATGAGCCCGCCTTCGGCATCGATCAGGAGCGCGGGCGTCGTCACGGCCACGAGGCCCGCGATGCGGGCATCGGCGAGAAGTTCCGCGGGCGTGGCCGGTTGCGGCATGATGGCAAGTCCTGGCGCGCGGGCAGGCGGTCCGCCCATCGCGGTTAATAAAATGTTTAGTTCGGAAGGGCTGGAAAATCCACGCTCCGCGCGTCATCATTTGGCCGATCCGGTGGAAGGGTTAACCCGGGAGACGGACAATGGCGTTGAAAACAGGTTTTGAGATTCCGCCTGAGATGCGGGCATTCGCCGAAAAGAGCGTGGGCGAGGCGCGCAAAGCCTTCGAAAGCTACATGGACGCCGCCACCAAGGCGCTCGGCAGTGTCGAACAATCGGCCCAGACCATGCAGTCGACCGCCCGCGAACTCGGCCGCAAGGCCATCGGCTTCGCCGAGGATAACGTTACGGCGACGCTCGATTTCGCGGAAAAGCTCGTGCAGGCCAAGGATCCTGAGGAGTTCATGCGGCTGCAGGCGGAATTCACCCAGGCCCAGATGAAGTCGCTCTCCGAGCAGACCAAGGCGCTCGGCGACAGCGCGGCGCAGGCGGGGAAATCCGCCTTCGAGGCGATGAAACCGAAGGCCTGACGCGGCCTCGGATACGTGTGGATATCTCGAAGTGTGCGTCGCAACAATTATGTTGCGGCGCACAAAATACTATGCTAGTCCTGTTGCCATTGGATAACGGGAGAGCCCACCGGCTCCCCATGGGTGGATCAAACGAGGACAAAGCCATGATCAACAGCGATTTATCAAAGAAGGTGCTGACGCCCGCTTTCGACCTGCCGAAGGTCGAGGTGCCGGAAGTGATGCGCGAGTTCGCCGAGAAGAGCGTGCAGCAGGCAAAGGACGTCTATGCCCGCATCAAGTCGGCGGCCGAGGAGAGCACCGACATGCTCGAAGACACCTATGCGAGCGCGACCAAGGGCGCGACCGAGTTCAACCTGAAGGCGCTCGAAGCGCTCCGCGCCAATGTGAACGCCTCGTTCGACTATAGCCGCGAGCTCATGGGCTCGAAGACGCTGGCGGAGGCGGTCGAGCTTTCGGCGACCCATATCCGCAAGCAGTTCGAGTCGCTTTCCGTGCAGGCGAAGTCGCTTTCGGCGCTCGCCCAGAAGGTCGCGACCGAGACCGCCGAGCCGATCAAGGCCGGCATGTCGAAGATGAAGGTCCAGTAAGCGTGGCGTATTTCGCCGGCTGTTGACCGGTGGTGGTGGCAGGGCCCGGCGAAAGCCGGGCCCTTTGTTTATGCCCGGCCGCGAGGCTTGCATCCGCAGGGCCTAATCCGTAGCTTGCCCTCGGCTCACCCATGCAGCTGTAGCTCAGTTGGTTAGAGCGCCTGTCTGTGGAACAGGAGGTCGGTGGTTCGAGCCCACCCAGCTGTACCATTTTCCCTGCCGGCCCTGAGGGCACTCTGCATAACAAATAGGCGGAGGCGGCTAATTTCTTCGCCGTGTAAATTTTATTCCCTTCTCCGCGCGCGAATTCTGCTCGGCGAGTTTCCACTAACTCATTGACGAATCTCGCAAAGCTCTATTCGGGGCGCGCCATTAGCTGGCATAGCGGTTGCTAGCCTCTAAGTGCGGCGCATTTCGAAGGCGGGAGTTTGCTCATGTCGATATTCGATAATCCGTTTGATCCCAGCCGCCGGCTTGGCTGTTCCTGCGGCCGCCATCGCAGCGAGGCGGAGCACGAATACGAGGCGCGGCGGATGCTACAATGCGTTCCCGTCGAGAGCGAGGAAAAGCGCTATGAGGGTGTCGTCGCCTCGGCGGTCATGCGCGCGATCTTTCCGAAAGACGCCGTTCGCCGCGCCTTCCTGAAATCCATCGGCGCCTCCACGGCGCTCGCGGCACTATCGCAATTCTTCCCGCTCAAGACCGCGACCGAAGTTTTCGCCGCCCCCGGCGCGCTGGAGAAGGCCGACCTCAAGGTCGGCTTTATCCCGATCACCTGCGCGACGCCGATCATCATGGCGGCGCCCATGGGCTTCTATTCGAAGCAAAAACTGAACGTCGAGGTGATCAAAACCGCCGGCTGGGCGGTGATCCGCGACAAGACGCTGAACAAGGAATACGACGCCGCCCACATGCTATCGCCGATGCCGCTCGCGATCACGCTCGGCGTCGGATCCAATCCGATCCCCTACACGATGCCCGCGGTCGAGAACATCAACGGCCAGGCGATCACGCTCTCGATCAAGCACAAGGACAAGCGCGACCCGAAGGATTGGAAAGGCTTCAAGTTCGCGGTGCCCTTCGACTATTCGATGCACAATTATCTCTTGCGCTATTACGTCGCCGAGCACGGGCTCGATCCCGACAAGGATATTCAAATCCGCGCCGTGCCGCCGCCGGAAATGGTCGCCAACCTGCGCGCCGACAACATCGACGGATTTCTCGCGCCCGACCCCGTGAACCAGCGTGCCGTGTTCGACGGCGTCGGCTTTATTCATTTGCTGTCGAAGGAGATCTGGGACCGGCATCCCTGCTGCGCGTTTGCCGCCTCGAAGGAATTCGTCACCGGCTCGCCGAATACCTATGCGGCGCTGTTGAAAGCCATCATCGAAGCGACGGCCTTCGCGACCAAGGCCGAGAACCGCAAGCAAATCGCCGAGGCGATCGCGCCGGCGAATTACCTCAACCAGCCGGTGACGGTGGTGGAACAGGTGCTGACCGGAAAATTCGCCGACGGCCTCGGCAATGTGCGCGAGGTGCCCGACCGCATCGATTTCGACCCCTTCCCCTGGCAGTCATTCGCGGTGTGGATCATGACGCAGATGAAACGCTGGGGTCAGATCAAGGGCGACGTCGATTATACCGGCGTCGCCAAGCAAGTTTTCCTTGCCACCGATACCGCGAAGCTGATGAAGGAGGCGGGGCTCACGCCGCCTTCTGCCAGCAGCAAGAAGTTCAAGGTCATGGGCAAGGAGTTCGATCCCGCCAGGCCGGAGGACTACATCGCGAGCTTCGCGATCAAACGGACCTGAGCCGTGAGCTTTTCGCTCGGATTCCGTGCCGCGGTCGTTTCGATCGTACTGTTCGTGATCTTCATCGCGCTGTGGCAGATCGGCACCGGGAGTTTGGGACCGGTCACGCAGATGGATCCCGAATACGCCAAGCTCATGGGGGCGACGGCGACGACGGGCAAGTCGGCGATGCCCGGCCCCTTCGATGTGGCGTTGAAGGTCTGGGAACACTTGAAGCGGCCCTTCTACGACAACGGGCCGAACGACAAGGGGCTGGGCATCCAGCTCGCCTATTCGCTGGCGCGCGTGCTTATCGGCTATTTGATCGCGGTTCTCGTCGCGATCCCGATCGGATTCCTGATCGGCATGTCGCCGTTGATGAGTCGCGCGCTCGATCCGTTCATTCAGGTCTTGAAGCCGATCTCGCCGCTCGCCTGGATGCCGCTCGCGCTCTACACCATCAAGGATTCCTCGATCTCGGCGATCTTCGTGATTTTCATCTGCTCGGTCTGGCCGATGCTGATCAACACCGCCTTCGGGGTCGCATCGGTGCGGCGCGAATGGCTGAACGTCGCGCGCACGCTCGAGGTCTCGCCAATCCGCCGCGCCTTCACGATCATTTTGCCGGCGGCAGCGCCCACAATTCTCACCGGCATGCGGATTTCGATCGGCATTGCCTGGCTCGTCATCGTCGCCGCCGAAATGCTCGTCGGCGGCACCGGCATCGGTTACTTCGTCTGGAACGAGTGGAACAACCTGTCGATCACCAACGTGATCACCGCCATTCTCGTAATCGGCGTCGTCGGCATGGTGCTCGACCAGATTCTCGCCCGCTTCGCGCGCCTCGTCACCTTTCCGGAGTGAGGATGATGGGCGAGCGCTTCATCTCGATCGAGGGCATTGCGCGCCGCTTTCCGCTTGCCGGCGGCCAGGTCTCGACCGTGTTCGAGGATCTGTGGTTCTCGATGGCGCGCGGCGAGTTCGTCTGCGTTATCGGCCATTCCGGCTGCGGCAAGACGACGGTGCTGAATATTCTGGCGGGCCTCGATGATCCTTCCGAGGGCGTGGTCGTCGTCGACAATCAGGCGATCGTCGGGCCGTCGCTCGACCGCGCCGTGATCTTCCAGAGCCACGCGCTGCTGCCATGGCGTACGGTGATGGGCAATGTCGCCTATGCGGTGTCCTCGCGCTGGCGCCAATGGAACCGGGCGCGGGTGCGGGAGCAGGCGCAGAAATTCATCGCGCTCGTGGGCCTTGCCGGCGCCGAGCAAAAGCGGCCGGCCGAACTTTCCGGCGGCATGAAGCAGCGCGTTGGAATCGCCCGCGCGCTTTCGATCGAGCCGAAGATCATGCTGATGGACGAGCCGTTTTCGGCCCTCGACGCGCTGACGCGCGGGACGCTGCAGGACGAGGTGCGCCGGATTTGCCTCGGCACCGGCCAGACTGTCTTCATGATTACGCACGATGTCGACGAGGCGATTTATCTCGCCGACCGCATCGTGCTGATGACCAACGGGCCCGATGCGAAAATCGCCGAGATCGTCGTCAACCCGTTGCCAAAGGATCGGCGGCGCGACGACGTGCACAAGCATCCCGCCTATTATGCCATCCGCAATCATTTGATCGATTTTCTGGTGATGCGTAGCCGCACCTTCGCCGATGAAATCCGCGCCGGCCGCAGCTACGATCCGAAGAAGCCGCCGGAGGTTGTTCCCGGCATGCCGGGGCCGGTCGCCGTGCCGACGTCGGTGCGGCCAGCACCTTCGATCGAGTCCGTCGAAAAACGTTCAGGGAGAGTGCCATGACAAGAGCCGAGCTCACCGAAAAGATCCTCGATCTCAAGCGCGAGAAGGGCTGGAGCTGGAAGTCCATTTGCGAAAAGATCGGCGGCTATTCCGAGGTGCTGATTGTCGGCGCCTGCCTCGGCCAGATGAAGCTCACCAAGCCGCAGGCGGCGAAGGCGCAGGAGCTCTTCGGCCTCTCCACGGCCGAGACCGCGATGCTGAACGAGGTGCCGATGCGCGGCGCCGGCGTCCCCATGCCGCCGACCGATCCCCTGATCTACCGCTTCTACGAGCTCGTGATGGTCAACGGCCCGGCGTGGAAGGCGCTGATCGAGGAGGAATTCGGCGACGGCATCATGTCGGCGATCGACTTCGACATGGCAATCGAGCGCCTGCCGAACCCGAAAGGCGATCGCGTGAAGATTACCATGTCCGGCAAGTTCCTGCCCTACAAATATTACGGCGCTACCGGCAACGTGCCGGAATACGGCTACAAGGAGGGATAAGGCTCAATCGTTGCGCGGCCAGCCGCTTTTCGCGATCACCTGCGGCCCGATCTCGCCGATCGTGTTCATGCCGGTGAGCGCCATGGTGGTCTCGAGTTCCTTGCGGATGAAGCCGATCGCTTCGCCAACGCCTTCCTCGCCCAGGGCGCCGAGGCCGTAAATATACGCGCGGCCGATCATGCACGCTTTGGCGCCGAGGGCGAGCGCGCGCATCACGTCCTGGCCCGAGCGCACGCCGCCGTCGAACAAAAGCTCCACCTTGCTGCCCACGGCCTCGGCGATGTTCGGCAGCGCCGAGATTGAAGACGGGGCGCCGTCGAGCTGCCGCCCGCCATGGTTGGAAACCACGATCGCATCGGCGCCGTGCTCGACCGCGAGCTTCGCGTCCTCGACCTCAAGGATGCCCTTCAGCACCAGGGGGCCTTTCCACGCGCCGCGGATCCACTTCACGTCTTCCCAGCTCAGCGCCGGATCGAATTGGCTCTGCACCCACTCGCCGAGCGAGCTTGTGTCGGCGACGCCCTCCACGTGGCCGACGATGTTGCCGAACGTCCGTCGCTTCGCCGAAAGCACGCTCTTGATCCAGGCCGGCTTGGTGGCGATGTCGATCAGGTTCGCGAGCTTCATCTTCGGCGGCACCGACAATCCGTTCTTGATGTCGCGATGGCGCTGGCCGAGCACCTGCAAATCGACGGTGAGCACGAGCGCGCTGCACTTCGCGGCCTTGGCGCGCTCGATCAGCGACTGCGCGAACTTGCGGTCGCGCATGACGTAGAGCTGGAACCAGAACGGCTCGCTCGCTTCTTCCGCCACGTCCTCGATCGAGCATACCGACATGGTGCTGAGGCAAAACGGAACGCCGGCCTTGGCCGCGGCCTTGGCGGCGAGAATTTCGCCGTTGCCGCGCTGCATGCCGCAAAGCCCGATCGGCGCGAGCACGAGCGGCACCGCCGCGGGCTTGCCGAGAATTTTCGTCGCGGTGCTGCGCTTGGAAACGTCGACCAAGATTTTCTGCCGGAGCAGGATTGCCTCGAGGTCGCGGCGGTTGGCCGCGAGCGTTTCCTCGGCGTAGGAGCCGCTTTCGGCGTAGTCGAAGAACATCTTCGGCACGCGGCGGCGCGCGAGCGCGCGCAAATCCTCGATGCAGGTGATGGTTGCCATGGACGCCCCGCTTGCGGATGAATTCGGCCCGTGCTCCGATAACATAAATTTGGGCGCGCGCTAATCGCGCGGCGAGAGGAGCGGAGCATGCCGCGGGCCGCCGTCAAATCGAAACGGACGACAAAGCCGAGGAAAAAGACGCGCGCCGACGAACAGCGCGAGCGCGCGCTCGAGGAAGGGCTCGAGGAGACGTTTCCGGCTTCCGATCCCGTTGCCGTCACCGAGCCGAACGGGCCGCCGGAGCGGGATCCGGAGGCGCGCTGACGGCGGGAACCTCGGCCGCGGAAAACCGTTGAATCCGTGCAGATATCGAGGAGCGCGCCATGCCAAAAGCTGCCGCGAAATCGAAACGCACTGCAAAACCGAAAAAAGACCGCGAGCACGAGAAGCGTGAGCAGGCGCTCGACGAAGCGCTGGCCGGATCGTTCCCCAGTTCGGATCCCGTTTCCGTGACGCAACCGGCGCCGGCGACCCAGCCGGAGCACGAAGCGGACGATCAATCCGAGGCCGACAAAGCCGGCCGGAACGAGAAGCAGCCCGCTTAAACAATCGCGTGCGCCTCCGTATATTGGGAGCGATCTGCTAGAGTGCGGATCGCCGAACGGAGGAATCATGTCGCTCGTCATGCCCGAACTCGACCGGGCCGTGCTCGACCGCCGCGCCGGGATCGCGGACGCGCTGCGCCGGATCGTGCCCGGCGAAGGCGTGATCGATTCCATCAATGAGATGCGGCCTTATGAGTCGGACGGGCTCACCGCCTACCGGCAATCGCCGATGCTCGTGGTCCTTCCTGAAACGGCGGAACAAGTCTCGCAAATCCTCCGTTATTGCCACGCAGAGGGCATCAAGGTCGTGCCGCGCGGCGCCGGTACTTCGCTCTCGGGCGGGGCATTGCCGCTCGCCGACGGTGTGCTCCTCGGCATGGCGAAATTCAATCGCGTGCTCGACATCGACTACGACAACCGCGTCGCCGTGGTGCAGCCGGGCGTCACCAATCTCGGCATCACCAAGGCGGTCGAAGCGGCGGGCTTCTATTATGCGCCCGATCCTTCCTCGCAGATCGCCTGCACCATCGGCGGCAATGTCGCCGAGAATTCCGGCGGCGTGCACTGCCTGAAATACGGCATGACCACCAACAACGTCCTCGGCGTCGAGATGGTACTGATGACCGGCGAGATCGTGCGCATCGGCGGCAAGCATCTCGATGCCGCGGGCTACGACATGCTTGCCGCCATCATCGGCTCGGAAGGCTTGCTCGGCGTCGTCACCGAAGTGACGGTGCGTATCCTGAAGAAGCCGGAGACGGCGCGCGCCGTGCTCGTGGGCTTTCCCACCTCCGAGGCCGCCGGCGATTGCGTCGCCAGGATCATCGGCGCCGGCATCATCCCCGGCGGCATGGAGATGATGGATCGCCCCGCGATCCACGCCGCCGAGGATTTCGTGCATGCGGGCTACCCGCTCGATGTCGAAGCGCTTCTTATCGTCGAGCTCGACGGGCCCGAGGCCGAATGCACTCACCTGCTTGAGCGCGTGAGCGAAATCGCGAAATCCTGCGGCGCCACGACGCTCCGCGCCTCGAACTCCGAGGAAGAGCGGCTGAAATTCTGGGCCGGCCGCAAGGCCGCGTTCCCGGCCGTCGGCCGCATCTCGCCCGACTATTACTGCATGGACGGCACCATTCCGCGCGCGAAACTGCCGCTGGTGCTTTCGCGCATGCGCGAGCTATCCGCGCAGTACAAGCTCCGCGTCGCCAACGTCTTTCATGCCGGCGACGGCAACCTGCATCCGCTGATTTTGTACGATGCGAACCAGGCCGACGAATTGGAGCGCGCCGAGAAATTCGGCGCCGACATTCTCAGGCTTTGCGTCGAGGTCGGCGGCGTCTTGACCGGCGAGCACGGCGTCGGCGTCGAGAAGCGCGATCTGATGCCGACGATGTTCAACGAAGTCGACCTTGCGCAGCAGCAGCGGCTGAAATGCGCCTTCGACGACAAGGGCCTGCTGAACCCCGGCAAGGTGTTTCCGAAGCTCCACCGCTGCGCCGAGCTCGGCCGCATGCACATCCATGGCGGCAAGCTGCCGTTTCCCGACCTGCCGCGATTCTAAAGCACATCACAAAAGTGGGCACCGGACGCGTCACAGGCTTCCCGTCATGGCCGGGCTTGTCCCGGCCATCCACGCCTTATTTCTTGTCAAAGACGTGGATGCCCGGCACAAGGCCGGGCATGACAATGAGAAAGAGATGACCGACACGTTGAAGCCGCGCGACGAGGGTGAGGTCGCCGAGGCCGTGGCTTGGGCGGTGGCGGGCGGCAAGACGCTGGAAGTCGTCGGCGGCGGCACCAAGCGTGCGGTCGGCCGTGCCGCGCAGACGGACGCAACACTCGATTGCTCCGGCCTTACCGGGATCGCGCTTTACGAGCCGGAGGAGCTGGTGCTTTCCGCGAAGAGCGGCACCCCGCTCGCGGAAATCGAAAACGAACTCGCCCGCCACCGGCAGGAGCTTGCCTTCGAGCCCGCCGATCTCGGCCCGCTGCTTGGCGGCAAGCCGGGCGAGGGCACGATCGGGGGCATGCTCGCGGTCAATTTCTCCGGGCCGCGCCGCATCAAGGCGGGCGCCGCGCGCGATCACGCGCTCGGCGTCAAAGCCGTCTCCGGCCGCGGCGAAGCCTTCAAGGCCGGCGGCCGCGTGGTGAAGAACGTCACCGGCTACGATTTGCCGAAACTCATCGCCGGCTCCTGGGGCACGCTCGCGGTGATGACCGAGATCACGTTGAAAGTGCTGCCGGTGGCGGAGGATGTCGCGACCGTTCTCGTCCTCGGCCTCTCGGATCAGCAGGCGATCGAAGCCATGAGCGCGGCGATGGGCACGGCCTGCGAGGTTTCGGCGGCGGCGCACCTGCCGCGGAACATCGCCGCGTCGATCCCGGCGGAGCCGGTCCCCGGATTGAATTCCGCCGTGACCGCGTTTCGCCTCGAGGGAATCGCGCCTTCGGTCGCCTATCGCCGCGAAAAGCTGGACGCCCTGTTGCGCGCCTTCGGCAAGCTCGAACTGCTCGCGGGCGATGAATCGCGCGCGTTCTGGCGCGCGGTGCGTGACGTCGCACCCTTCGCGAACAACAGCGACAAGGCCGTGTGGCGGCTCTCCGTCGCGCCGGCAACGGGGGCGAGGATCGCAAGCGCGATTGTCGCGGCGGCGGGCGCGCGGATTTTCTACGACTGGGGGGGCGGCCTCATCTGGATCGAGATGCCGGCTGCGGCGCCGCACGAGGCCGCGATCCGCGAAGCCCTGAAAGGCGAGGGCCATGCGACCCTCATTCGCGCGAGCGCCGCCGTGCGCGCGAGTGCCGCGGTGTTCGAGCCGCTCGAGGCCGATCTTGCGGCGCTCACCCGCCGGATCAAGGAAAGCTTCGACCCGAAGGGTGTGCTCAATCCCGGCCGCATGTATGCTGGAGTATGATGAAAACCGCGAGCGCCGGCATAAACGGTTCCATGCGACGCATGGCGCGTCGCGTTAAATCCAATTTTGCCGTCTTTTTCCTGGGCGTTTTCGTCCTTGGCGCGGCCAGCGTCGTTGCCGCGCAATATCTTTACGGCCGCTATGCAAAGCCCGTGGAAATCCGCGCCGAGCCGAAGACGCTTCCGAGCGAAGAAGCGCGCGGGCGAGAGGACAAGCTCGCGGCGCGGAAAAAGATCGATCAGCTCATGCTGACGCTCGCCAAAGATAAAACCGGCCGCTGAAGAGAGGATCGAGATGCGGCTCGCTGCAACGCTGCTTGTTCAGCTGGTTTTCGCCCTCATCTTCGCGGCCGCGAACGCCGCGGATATCAAGGTCGATAAAGTCGCGAACTCCGAACTTTTCACGGTTCGCGTAACCGGCATGTTTCAGAAGGGCGACGGCGAGAAATTTGAGAAGGCGGTGGCGCCGTTGCCGGATCTTTTTGTCGTCGTGCTGTTGAACGGCAATGGCGGCGATCTGGACAGCGCGCTGGCGATCGGAACGGAAATCAGGCGCCGCGGTTTTTCGACCGCCGTGCAAGCCGGCGTGATCTGCGCTTCCGCCTGCGCGTTTGCGTGGCTCGCGGGCGACACGCGATACATGGAGCCCTCGTCGAAAATCGGATTTCACGCGGCCTATATCGAAGCCGGCAGATTGCCGCTGGAGAAGGGGCAGCCCAACGCCTTGGTCGGCGCCTATCTCTATCAACTCGGAATTTCAGCCGACGCCATCAAATACTTCACGCGAGCCTCGCCCACGGACATCCAGTGGCTCTCGCTCCGGGATTCAATGATCCTCGGCATCAACGTGACGATTCCGAGCGAAATCGCGAGCGCGCCATGAGCTTTCCCCGGATCGCGCTTTGGATCGCCTGTCTTTCCCTCGCCGTGGCCGCGACGATTGCCCGCGCCAACGCGCAGGAGAATTATCCCGCCGTCAATAAAGGGGTGAAGGAATTCTATCGCACCGATACCAGCAAGAATGTCCAGCCCTTGATCGAGCGCGTCAAGGAATGCTGGAAGGAAGAAGCCGCGGGCAAAACGCAGGACGCCATCGCCCTTTGTTTCGCGCTCGATTACTGCACCGGCGCTTTCGACGAGGGGCTTTCGAAAAAGTCGAAGTTCAAGCAATCGGATTTCACCAAGCCCGAGAAAACGCTGAGCCGCGTCAACGCGGCGCTGAAAGAGGCCGGCGCCGATCAGGACAGGCGAGGAAGGCTGATTGCGGGCTGGATCGTCGCCGCCAACGCCATGCTTTTGGAATATGCGAGACGCAAGGGCGACACGATCCTCTCCGCCAGCGCCGCCGAGAACGAGCCGCTCTTCGCCAAGGCCAAGTCCGCGGTGCAAAAGCGTCTCAAGGATCCGGACGCCGCCGAGTTTCAAACGCTCGAGCGCCTCATTACCCCGAATGTCAAAGGCGTTCCGGTGGAGGTCGTTTGCGGAAAAATATCGATGCCGGGCCTGGCGAGAAGCGGCCCGCGGCCTTTTGTTTATCTCGTTCAGGATGGTACCGCTTACTATGATAGCGGCGAGGCGGATGCCGGCGATCAGGACACGCGCCTCATCCGGAATTTTTGCGCCGACTAGCGGCCCAGGTCAAAAACGGCTCGTTCAGAAGATGCAGACGAATTTCACCCTTGCGCAGCTTGCCGACCCGGACATTCAGGTCGCGGACAAGATTCTTCGCGCCTGCGTGCATTGCGGCTTCTGCACCGCGACCTGTCCGACCTACGTGCTTTTGGGCGATGAGCTCGATAGCCCGCGCGGCCGCATTTACCTCATCAAGGAGATGCTGGAGCGGAACCAGCCCGCCACCGCCGACGTGGTCAAGCACATCGACCGTTGCCTCTCGTGCCTTGCCTGCATGACGACGTGCCCGTCGGGCGTGCATTACATGCATCTCGTCGATCAGGCGCGCGCGCGCATCGAGGAAACCTATCGGCGGCCCTTGCTCGACCGGCTCTATCGCGCGTTTCTCGCAAAGCTCATGCCCTATCCCGCGCGTTTCCGCGCGGCCCTTTACGCGGCACTCCTCGCCAAGCCCTTTGCCCCGCTCTTTGCCGCCATCGGATTGAAGCCGATCGCGGCGATGCTTCGCCTCGCGCCCTGGCGCGTGCCGGCGGCGTCGCTCTCGGACAAGCAACGAATTTTCCCCGCCGAGGGAACGCGGAAGGGGCGCGTCGCGTTGTTGTCGGGTTGTGTGGACCGCGTGACCCAGCCCGCGATCCGCGCCGCCGCGATCCGGCTTCTCAACCGCAACGGCATCGAGGTGGTGCTCGCCGAGGGCGAGGCCTGCTGCGGCTCGCTCAGCCATCACATGGGCCGCGAGCATGAGGCTTTCGGCTTCGTGAAGAACAACGTCGACGTCTGGACGCGCGAGATCGAAGGCGCGGGCCTCGATGCGATCCTGATCACCGCCTCGGGCTGCGGCACCACCATCAAGGATTACGGCTTCATGCTCCGCACCGATCCAAGCTATCGCGACAAGGCCGCGAAGGTTTCGGCGCTCGCCAAGGACATTTCCGAATATCTCGCAACGCTTGCGCCCTTGCCGCCGGTCGCGCGCCGCAACGTCAAGGTCGCCTATCACTCCGCCTGCTCGATGCAGCACGGCCAGAAAATCGACCACGAGCCGAAGGAATTGCTGGCGCGAGCCGGGTTTATCGTCCGCGACATACCCGAGGGCCACCTTTGCTGCGGCTCCGCCGGCACCTACAACATGCTGCAATCGGAGATCGCCGGGCGTCTGCTCGCCCGCAAAGCCGCCAATATCGAAAAGACCGCGCCCGAGGTGGTGGCGACCGGAAACATCGGCTGTATCACGCAAATTTCGAGCGGAATCGCGATTCCGGTTGTTCATACCGTCGAGTTGCTCGACTGGGCCACTGGCGGCCCGCTGCCAGAACGGCTACAGGCGGCGGGCTTCGGCGCACGCTGAAGCCGTTCTATTGTTCGGAAAGAAGCCACGGGGATTGGAGAATGGCCAAAAAGGCAAAGCCCAAAAAGGGCGCTAAGAAGAAGGACGGCGGGAAAAAAGCCGAGAAGGCGAGGGCGCATAAACCGGCCAAAAAACCAGCGCGGAAGAAAACGTCCGCCGCGAAGAAATCCACGGCACCGGCCGCGAAAGGGACGATGCCCGCCGCGGCCGCACCGAAAGTCGCCGGCGTGAAGATCACCGGCGAGATGGGGCCGCGCTTCGACGAGATTCTCACGCCCGCGGCGCTGCATTTTCTCGCCGAGCTCCACCGCAAGTTCGACGCCACGCGCAAGCAATTGCTGGCGCGCCGCGTCGACCGCCAGCATCGCTTCGATGCCGGCGAACTCCCCGACTTTCTGCCCGAGACCAAGAATATTCGCGACCAGGGCTGGAAGGTCGCGCCGATCCCGAAGGATCTCCTCGACCGCCGTGTCGAAATTACCGGCCCGGTCGACCGCAAGATGGTCATTAACGCGCTCAATTCCGGCGCCGAAGTCTATATGGCCGATTTCGAGGATGCCTGCTCGCCAAGCTGGGACAATCTCATCGACGGCCAGATCAACCTCAAGGACCGCTGGAGCGGCAAGCTCGACTTCGTCGATCCGCAAACAAAGAAGGCCTACAAGCTTTCCGACAAGCCCGCGGTGCTCATCGTGCGCCCGCGCGGCTGGCATCTGCTGGAGGATCATGTCGCAGTCGACGGCGCTTCGATCGCGGGCGCGCTCTTCGACTTCGGCCTCTATTTATTCCACAACGCCAAGCGCACGATCGCCGCGGGCACCGGGCCCTATTTTTATCTCCCGAAGATGGAGAGCCATCTCGAGGCGCGGCTTTGGAACGAAGTCTTCGTCTTCGCGCAATCGAAGCTCGGGCTTCCCCTCGGCACCATCAAGGCGACCGTCTTGATCGAGACGCTGCCCGCCGCCTTCGAGATGGACGAGATCCTCTACGAGATGCGCGACCACATCACCGGCCTCAATGCCGGCCGCTGGGACTACATCTTTTCCTTCATCAAGCGGCTCGGGAAGAACAAGCGGTTCCTGACGCCCGATCGCGCCGCCATGACCATGGATAAGGCGTTCCTGCATGCCTATTCGCTGCTGTTGATCCGCACCTGCCACCGCCGCGGCGCCTTCGCCATGGGCGGCATGGCGGCGCAGATTCCGGTGAAGGGCGACCCAAGCGCCAACGAAGCCGCCTTCAAGAAGGTGCGCGCCGACAAGGAGCGCGAGGCGGGCGACGGCCATGACGGCACCTGGGTCGCGCATCCCGATCTCGTGCCGGTCGCCGAGGAAGTCTTCCACCGCCTGATGAAAACGCCGAACCAGCTCGACAAGCTCCGGAACGACGTCCGCGTCGCCCGCGATCAGCTGTTGGAAATGCACCAGGGCGAGCGCACGGAGGAGGGGCTTCGGCTCAACATCCGCGTCGGCGTGCAGTACATCGAAGCGTGGCTGCGCGGCCGCGGCGCGGTGCCGCTCTATCACCTGATGGAAGACGCGGCGACCGCCGAGATCAGCCGCGCCCAGGTCTGGCAGTGGATCTATCACGGCGCGCGGCTTGCGGACGGCCGCGAAGTGACGGCCGATCTCTTCGAAACGATCTTCGACGACGAAATGGAGAAGGTGCGTAAGGCGATCGGCCCGACCACCTATGACTCCGGCCGCTTCGACGATGCGGTCGAGCTCTTCAAGGAGATGTCGCTGGCGCTCGAGATCGAGGAGTTCCTGACGATCCCGGCGTACCGCCTGATCGCCTAGATCATGCGCAGGTAAATTGCCTGCGCGAAAATTATCGCGCGAATAAAAACAGGCCTGATCTGCGCGAAAAACTACGGGGCCGCCTCTTCAGGCGGCCCCGCGGCGCTTCCGCTCCCCCACAACTCTCAGATCACGATTACCTTGGTGCCGACCTTCACGCGCTCGTAGAGATCGATCACGTCTTCGTTGCGCATGCGGATGCAGCCCGAAGACACGGCCGTGCCGATCGTCTGCGGCTCGTTCGAGCCGTGAATGCGATAGAGCGAGGAGCCGAGGTAGATCGCGCGCGCGCCGAGCGGATTGTCCGGGCCGCCCGCCATGTAGGTCGGCAGCTCCGGCCGGCGCGCGAGCATCTCCGCCGGCGGCCGCCAATCCGGCCATTCCTTCTTCTCGCTCACGCTTTTCACGCCCGCCCATTCGAAGCCGGGCCGGCCGACGCCGACGCCGTAGCGGATCGCGCGCCCACCGCCCTGCACGTAGTAGAGGAAACGGTTGTTGGTATCGATGACGACGGTGCCGGGCGCCTCTTTCGTCGGATATTCGACGATCTGCTTTTGATAGCGCGGGTCCATCGCCGGCCGCGGCTGTTCGTAGGAGACGGCGGGATCGTCGCGGCGGACGTTGAGCACGCGGCCGCCACCCTGCCGTTCGCTCATATCTTCCCACGGGCGCTGGTACTGCGTGCGCGGCAGCTCCTGGCTGCGGCCGGTGAACAGGAATTCGATGAAACCGCCGCCGAGCGAGCCGGGACGCGCGGCACCCGGCCGGTTGTCAGCGAAGTCGGAATACGCGCGCGGAGCCGCGCGTTCGTCGGGGCTCGGCGGCGCGATGTAGCGCGGTGTCTGCACGAGCTTTGGGTCGCGCGGCGCGTCGAAAGGATCGGCCGCGGCCGGGACCGAAAGCAATACGAAGAGAGGAAGCAAGCTGAATTTACGCATCGACGTACCCAATACTCATCGTCGAACCCGGACACTTATGCCTAACCGAGTGTTGCGACCGAATGGTAAATGCAATCGATTTCGCCGCGATAAGTCGCCGCGCGAAGCGTTCTCCGTGAAGTTATGGTTGACGGAAGGTTTACGCCGTCACGCCCCCGGATGGCGGCAGAAGTATCAGGGCCGCCGGATCGCGGCGAAACAGGCAAGCGCCGCGAGCGCGAAAGCCGCGATCAGGCCGATGGTCGCCGGATCCGAAAAGCGCTCGGCTACGAAAGCAAGCACCAAGGGCCCTACCGACTGCATGACGAGCGCGGGCCTCGCGATGCGGCCCAGGAGCCGCCCATAGCCCGTGGGGCCAAAGAGGGCGAGCGGCACGGTGCCGCGCGCGATCGTCATCAGGCCATTGGTGAGGCCGAATAGGATCGCAAAGCTCGCCGCTGCAAGCACCGAAACGCCGAGGAAGAGAAGCATGCCGCAGGCGGCGATCAGAAGCCCGACCGCGAAACGCGCGATCACCAGCGGATGCTGTTTGCGCGCGAAGGTGAATTCGAGGAGCCGCGCAGTGACCTGCGCCGGCCCGAACAAGGCGCCGATCGCGACCACCGCCGCGGACGCGATACCCGCGCGCGTGAAGATCGCGAGCATATGCGCCGAAAGCGCCGAAGGGATGAAGGCGTAAAGCGCGAACGCGACAGCGACGAGCAGGAAAGCAACGCCCCTTGCGGGCAAATGCTTGCTGCGCGCCCGAACCCTCCCTTCGGGCGGGATCTCCGCCGCCGCGTGCTCGCGCGGGAGCGCAAAGGCAAGGAGCGGCGCCGAGACGAGCGCGAGTAGGACCGCGTACGCCACATAAGTGCCGCGCCAGCCGATCGCCTCGATCAGAAAATGCGTCGCCGGCCAGCTCACCGTCGAGGCGAAGCCGCCGATGAAGGTGAGAAGCGTAATCGCGCGGCGGGCGTCCGCGCCGAAGATACGCGCGAGCGTCGCGAAGGCGGGATCGTAGAGCGACGCCGCCATCGCCGCCCCGAGCGCGATCCAGACCGCGAAATAAAGGACCGGATCGGCGGCATAAGTGATTGCGAGGAGGCCGGCCGCACCCAGCAGCGCGCCGAGCGGCATCACGCGATGCCCGCCGTGGCGGTCGATCATGACGCCAACAAAGGGCGAAGAAAGCCCCGCGGCAAAAAGTCCGACGGAGAATCCGCCCATGGCAAGCGTCAGCGACCAGCCGCGTTCCGCTGCGATCAGCGGCACGACCAGAACCGGCGTGTAATAGATCGCGCCCCAGGCGAGGATCTGGCATACGCCGAGAATGGGGATTGCCCGCCAGCGGCTTTTGGTCAGGCGGGCGAGCTTGCTCATGCGATGCGCGTTCTTCTCTCGGACGTTCCGGGCGTTTTGGCAGAGTCGCGGGCGGCGGACAATCGGAACGCGGGGGAAGATCCCGCTTTTCAGCCGTTTCCATCGTTGATCCTTCATTAACGAGCTTCATTGATCCCGCCTTAACGGGACAAACCGCATTTTCGCGTCATGGCGCGCGGAGTTGGTTTGTATCTCGTCGCCCCGCTCGTCGCGTTGGGGCTCTTCGGCTGTCGCGATTTCGGCTTCGAAACGCGCGATCCCTGGCGCGCGGAAGCCGAGGAGCGCTGTCTCGCCGAGAAAACCGTGCAGGCCTCGGCCTATGTCGAGCCGGAATCGGCGATCGACGGCCGCGGCGCCTGCGGCATGAACCATCCGTTCAAGGTCGCGGCGATGAGCAACGGCTACGTCATGGTCGAGCCAAAGGCGACGCTCGCCTGCCCGATGATCGGCGAGGTCGACCGCTGGCTCGCCGAAGCCGTGCAGCCCGCGGCCGCCGCCTGGTTCGGCGAGCAGGTGGTCGAGATCAAGCAGCTTTCAGCCTATTCCTGCCGCACCATGAACAACCAGCCCGGCGCCAACATTTCGGAGCACGCCTTCGGCAATGCGCTCGACGTCGGCGCCTTCATTCTTGCGAGCGGCCGCGAGGTCACGGTCGAGCACGGCTGGAAGGGCGCCTATGAGGAGCGCGGCTTTCTGCGCCAGGTGCATGCCGCCGCCTGCGAGCGCTTCTCGACCGTGCTCGGGCCGGGCGCCGACGTTTTCCACTACAATCATTTTCATCTCGATCTTGCGCGCCGCGCCTCGGGCCGCGGCATTTGCCGGCCGGAGGCGGAAGAATTGCCGCCGCCCATGTACCGCGATCGCCAGGCCATTCCGATGTCGCGCCAGGCGCCGCCGCAAACCGCGCCGATGATGGCTGCGCGCCCGCAAACCCGGCCGGGCGATTTGCCGCTATCGGCGGGCGCCCAGCCAATGCAGCGCGCCCCGATGACCGCGCAGCGCGATCCGCGTCCGGTGAACGAGCCGTTGAATCTCGGGCCGCAAGCGCCACGTTCGGCGAACGCGCCGGTCGGACCGAGCGTGATCGAACGGCAACCCTATCCCGCTCAGCCCTATCCCGCGCAGCCGCATCCGGCTTATGCGCCGCCGTCGCCGAACCGGCCGGTGCCGCCGGCCAACGTGCCGCAGGCGAAGCTCGGCGCGGATTCGACGGTGACGGGCTCGATCAACCAGCGTCGCTATTTCAGGGAAACGCCGATTCTGAAATCCGGCGCGCTCGATGCGGCGCCGGACCAGGATTAGGCCGCACTTCGCTTCTTCGGATCGCCGTAGCCGCCGCCGGTGGGCGTGACGATGATCACCGCTTCGCCGGCTTCCAGCACCGTCTGATCGCAGCCTTCGAGCGGCTCGATATGGCCGTCGCGCCGACGCACGGAATTCTTGCCCACTTCTCCCGCCTCGCCGCCCGCCAATCCGAACGGCCGCACGCGGCGATGGCCGGAGAGGATCGCGCAGTCCATCCGCTCCAGAAACCGGATGCGGCGCGAGATGCCGTTGCCGGCATTCCATTGTCCGCGTCCGCCCGAATGCGGCCGGATGTGGAAGTCCTCGAGTAACACCGGAAAGCGGAATTCGAGCACTTCCGGGTCGGTGAGGCGGGTATTGGTCATGTGCGTGTGCACGGCGTCGGTGCCGTCGAAGCCCGGCCCCGCCGGCGAACCCGAGCAGATCGTCTCGTAATACTGGTAGCGCGCGTTCCCGAAGGTGAGGTTGTTCATCGTGCCCTGCGCCGCCGCGAGCGCGCCCAGCGCGCCGAACAGGCAATTCGTCACCGCCTGCGAAGTTTCGACATTGCCGGCGACAACGGCCGCCGGATATTCCGGCGACAAGAGTGAGCGCGGCGGCACCACGATATGGATTGGCCTGAGACAGCCCGCGTTCATCGGGATCTCGTCGTCGACCATGACGCGGAAGACGTAGAGCACGGCGGCGCGCGTCACCGGCGCCGGCGCGTTGAAGTTGGTCGGCTGCTGCGGGCTTGTGCCGGTGAAATCGACGGTCGCCTCGCGCTTTTGCTTGTCGACCGAGATTTTTACCTTGATCACGGTGCCCTGATCCATCTCGTAGGAAAATTCCGAATCGTGCAGCCGGTCCAAGACGCGCCGTACCGATTCCGCCGCATTGTCCTGCACATGGCCCATATAGGCCTGCACCACGTCGAAGCCGAAATCGGCGATGATCTTCTTCAATTCGCGCACGCCCTTTTCGTTGGCGGCGATCTGCGCCTTCAGGTCGTTGATGTTCTGCACCGGATTGCGCGCCGGATATTTTGCGCCGAGGAGGAGGGCGTTCAGCTCCTTCTCGCGAAAGCGGCCTTGGTCGACGAGCTTGAAGTTGTCGATATAGACGCCTTCCTCCTCGATCGTGGTCGCGCGCGGCGACATCGAGCCCGGCGTGATCCCGCCGACATCGGCGTGGTGGCCGCGGCTCGCGACCCAGAAAATGATCTCTTTGCCCGCGTCGTCGAAGACGGGCGTGCAGACGGTGATGTCCGGGAGGTGCGTGCCGCCATTATAGGGCGCGTTCAGCGCGTAGACGTCGCCGGGCCTGAGCTTGCCGCGGTTTTCGCGGAGCACCGTCTCCACCGAGCGGTCCATGGAGCCGAGATGCACCGGCATGTGCGGCGCGTTGGCGACGAGATTGCCGTCGCCGTCGAATACCGCGCAGGAGAAGTCGAGCCGCTCCTTGATGTTCACCGAATACGCCGTGTTCTGCAGCGTGACGCCCATTTGCTCGGCGATCGACATGAAGAGGTTGTTGAAGACCTCCAGCATCACCGGATCGGCCTCGGTGCCGATCGCTTTGACGCGCGCAAGCTCCTTCACGCGCGTGAGCACAAGATGGTTTTTCTTCGTGACCTCCGCCCGCCAGCCATCCTCGATGATCACGGTCTGGTTTGGCTCGATGATGAGCGCCGGCCCCGCGACGCGGTGGCCGGAGCGAAGCGGCCCGCGCAGCCACACGCCCGCCTCGTGCCACATGCCTTTTGAAAAGAAACGCGTCTTGCGGGCGGCCGCGGGCAACGGTTCTTCCGTCGCCGATATTTCGGCTTCGGTGAATTTGGCGCCGCCGCCGACCGCTTCCACGGAAATCGCCTCGACCACGAGTTCTTTGCTGTCGTCGATAAAGCCGAAGCGGGCGCGATGCGCCTCCTCGAAGGCCCCTTTCATCGCGGCAAGGGTCATTGCTTCCGATCCGCGATCATCGGATCCGTCGATCGTGTAGGCCGGAACTTCGAGGGCGGTGTCGGTGCCGGCGTAGCGAATATGCGCGCGCACATGCACGCGGATATCGCCGCGCGCGACGCCTTGGCCCGCGACTTCATCCGTTGCTTCCTTGACGAGGGGGCCGCCGGCTCTCGCGATCGCCGCCTGTGCTGCCTGGCCGAACGATTCCTCGATCGCCTGCGTGCGGGTCGCGCGGATGTCGGCAAGCCCCATGCCATAGGCCGAAAGCAGGCCGGAGAACGGATGGATCAAGACCGTCTTCATGCCGAGCGCGTCGGCGACGAGGCAGGCATGCTGGCCGCCGGCGCCGCCGAAGCAATTCAGCGCATAACGCGTGACGTCGTAACCTCGCGCAACCGATATCTTCTTGATCGCGTTCGCCATGTTCTCGACGGCGATGGTGATAAATCCGTCCGCGACCTCCTCGGGCTTCCGTCCACCGCCGATTTCTTTCGCCAGTGCAGCAAAAGCCCCCCGCACTGATTGATCGTCGAGCGGCTGGTCCTGTTTCGGTCCGAAAATCTTCGGAAAAAAATCAGGAATAAGCTTTCCGGCCATGACGTTGGCGTCGGTGACCGTGAGCGGCCCGTTGCGGCGGTAGCATTTGGGGCCGGGGTCGGCGCCGGCGGAATCGGGCCCGACACGAAAGCGCGATCCGTCGAAATGCAGGATCGAGCCGCCGCCGGCGGCGACCGTGTGAATGAGCATCATTGGCGCCCGCATGCGCACGCCCGCGACTTCGGTTTCGAAAGCGCGCTCGTATTCGCCGTCGAAATGCGAGACGTCCGTCGACGTGCCGCCCATGTCGAAGCCGATCAGGCGCGAAAGCCCCGCCTCGCGTCCGGTCTCCGCCATGCCGACCACACCACCGGCGGGACCCGACAAAATCGCATCCTTGCCCTGGAAGAGGTCGGCCGCGGTCAGCCCGCCGGAGGACATCATGAACATCAACCGCGCATCCGAATGCTTCGCGTCGAGATCGTCCGCGACCTGCGCCACGTAGCGGCGGAGAATCGGCGACAGATACGCATCGACGACCGTGGTATCGCCGCGGCCCACGAGCTTGATCAAGGGCGATACTTCGTGGCTCACCGAAACCTGCGCGAAGCCCATCGCGCGCGCTACTTCAGCAACCGCCTTTTCGTGCGCCGGGTAGCGATAGGCATGCATGAAGGCGATCGCGACGGATTTGATGCCATCGGTTTTCAACTGCTCGAGTTCGGCGCGCACGCGCGCGATGCCGGGGGCTTGTTCGACCGCGCCGTCGGACCGAACGCGCTCGTCGATCTCGACGACGCGCTCGTAGAGCATTTCCGGCTTGATGATTTGCTTGGCGAAAATCTTCGGGCGCGCCTGGTAGCCGATCTTGAGCGCGTCACGAAAGCCTTTGGTGACGAGAAGCGCGGTGCGCTCGCCCTTGCGCTCCAACAGCGCGTTGGTGGCGACTGTCGTCCCCATCTTTACGGCGCCGATCGCGCCTTTCGGGATTGGGCTGCCTGCCGCGAGCCGCAAGCATTCGCGGATGCCTTGCACCGCCGCATCGCGATAGGCGCCGGGATTTTCCGAAAGCAGCTTGCGGGCGATCAGCGCGCCGTCGGGGGCGCGCGCGACCACGTCGGTGAAAGTGCCGCCGCGGTCAATCCAGAAATCCCAGGAGCCGCTCGTGGTCATTCGCTTGCGTCGCCGATGGCCAAAGAGGGGCGCACGAAAGCATCCCGGTCCATATCAAGTCCAATCGTTATTCAGGATTGATTTGGATCATTATTTCTTATCACGACCTTTGGCCGGTCGCGCGTTGCGCGCGACGTGCACGGCGATCTCCGCGACCTTTTGCGCCGCCAGGCTGTCCGGCGTCGCCGGCCAGCTGACGACGAAGTTGAGGCTCGGCAGCGCAACTTCCGTCTTCAGCGGCCGCAGCCTTTTCTCCGGCACGACGTTGGCGAGGATCGCCGGCGGAATGACCGCGACGCCGATCCCGTCGAGCGCCATTCGCACCACGGTTGCGAGCGAGGCGCTCGCATGGATCGTCGGCTGCAGGCCGGAGCGGTCGAAGAGCTCGCGCACCGCGATGTAAGGCTGCGTGTTGCGCGAAAAAGTAATGATCGGCCATTTCGCGATCTCGGCGAGCGTCACCGGCTTCTTGCCGAATTTGATCCGCTCGCCCGCGACGAACGAGACCGGGAACGAGCAGAGCGGACGGCTGCGGATATTCGGGTTGCTGATCGGGCCCAGCAGGAGGCCGAGATTGAGATCCTTGGCCACCAGCCGGTCGCGAAGATTGGGCGAAATGTCGACCTCGATTTCGAGTTCGAGATTGGGATAGGCGGCGTTCACCCGCTCGATCAGCGTCGGAAGCCACGTGTGCACGATCGTCTCCGACACGCCAAGCCGCACAATGCCGCGCATCGTCTTGCGGTCGCCAACCGCTTCCACCGTTTCGGCGCGGAGCCGGATCAGGCGGTCGGCATAGCCGAGCAGGAGCTGTCCCTTTTCGGTCGGCGAAACGAGCCGCCGGTCGCGCTCCAAGAGCCGCACGCCGAGGTCCTCTTCAAGCTGCGCGATCCGCATCGAGACCGCGGGCTGCGTGGTGTTGAGCTTCTCGGCGGCCCCGCGAAAGCTCCTGAGATTCGCGACCCACACAAAGGTCTCAAGCGCCTTGAAATCGACCATGCCTCACCCTTGATAAGTTTATCTTATCAAATCCGATTGCAAAGCACGATTGGACAGAATGGGCACCCGGTGTTGCGCTCAGCGGCGAAAAAGGGTGCCGTCCGTGCGCAAGAGCAATCTCGCCGTTTCCGCAACGCCCCAAGCCATCGCGACCGGAATCGAGGTTCGCCGTCTCTGCCGCACCGGCGCCTTCGACGGTCCCACCGCCGGTCACGCGCCCGGCTACGTGCAAGGCAATCTCGCCATTCTGCCGCGCGACTGGGCGGACGATTTCCTCAGGTTTTGCCACGCCAACCCGAAGCCTTGTCCGCTGCTCGGCGTGTCCGATCCCGGCAATCATGCGTTGCCCATGCTCGGCGCCGACCTCGACATCCGGACGGATTTGCCGCGCTATCGCGTCTGGAAGAACGGCGAGCTCGCGGACGAGCCGCGCGACCTCTTGTCGGTCTGGCGCGGCGATCTCGTGAGCTTCGTCATCGGCTGTTCGTTTTCATTCGAAGAAGCGCTCTTGCAGAGCGAGGTGCCTATTCGCCACATCGAGCGCGGCACCAACGTCCCGATGTACCGCACCAATATTCCGACCCGCGCCGCCGGGCGCTTCCATGGTCCGATGGTGGTTTCGATGCGGCCGCTCGCGCCCTCCGACGCCATTCGCGCCGTGCAAATCACCACGCGGCTGCCGGCGGTGCACGGCGCACCGGTGCATCTCGGCTTTCCCGAAAAAATCGGCATCAAGGATCTGGCGAAGCCCGACTACGGCGACCCGGTGCCGGTCGAGCCCGGCGAGTTGCCGGTGTTCTGGGCGTGCGGTGTCACCCCGCAGGCGGCGATTGCTGCGGCGCGGCCGCCCTTTGCCATTACCCATTCGCCGGGACGAATGCTGGTGACGGATCTCAAGAACGCGGAGCTTGCATTGTTCTGAGCCGCCCGCATTTTTCGACGGGCATGCTAGGCTAGGGAAAATCCGGCGCCGGGAAGCGCCGAAAGGGGAGAGCAAACATGGCAATGCAGACGGTAGCTCGCGAGGACAATCATCCGACCGAGTGGTATTCCGACATGAAACCGCAGGAGAAGGCCACCTTCTGGGCCTCCATCGGCGGCTGGATCCTCGACGCAATGGACGTGCAGATCCTGAGCTTCGCGGTTCCCACGATTATCGCGGCATTCGCACTGAAGCCGGCGGACGCGGGCTTCATCGGCACGGTGACCTTGTTCACCTCCGCCTTCGGCGGCTGGATTGCAGGCGCTCTCGCCGACCGTATCGGCCGCGTGCGCACGCTGCAGATCACCATTCTGTGGTTCGCCTTCTTCACCTTCCTCTGCGGTTTCGCGCAGAGCTATGAGCAGCTTCTTATTTCCCGCGCCCTGATGGGCTTCGGCTTCGGCGGCGAATGGGCATGCGCGGCCGTGCTCGTCGGCGAGGTGATCCGTCCCGAAAGCCGCGGCAAGGCGGTCGGCGCCATGCAAAGCGGCTGGGCGGTCGGCTGGGCGATCGCGCTCGGGCTTTACCTCCTCTTCTTCACCATTCTGCCGGCGGAAACCGCGTGGCGCGCGCTGTTCTGGGTAGGTCTGACACCGGCGCTATTGGTTTTCTTCATCCGGCGTTATGTCCAGGAGCCGGAAATTTTCAAAAAGACCCAGACCAACCTCGACAAGGCCGGCAAAAGCCCGAACTTCCTCGAGATCTTCTCGCCGTCGATCCTGAAGACGACGATCCTGACGTGCCTCCTCACCACCGGGGCGCAGGGCGGCTACTACGCCATCACCTTCTGGGTCCCGACGTTCCTCCGCACGGAGCGCAAGCTCACGGTGCTCGGCACCAGCAGCTACATCCTCGTGATCATCATCGGCTCGCTGATCGGCTACTGGGTGAGCGCCTGGCTCGCCGACCGCATCGGGCGGCGTGCGAACTTCATTCTGTTCGGCGTCTGCTCGATCATCACCGTGATCCTCTACACGCAGATCCCGGTCGACAACGCGACCATCATGTTCCTCGGCTTCCCGCTCGGCTTCTTTGCCTCGGGAATCTTCTCGGGCATGGGGCCGTTCCTGACCGAGCTGTTCCCGACGCGCATCCGCGGCTCGGGCCAGGGCTTCGCCTATAATTTCGGCCGCGGCGTCGCCTCGTTTAATACGCTCCTGGTCGGGCTGCTCTCCGCGCAACTTCCGCTTGGCCAATCGATCGGCGTTTTCGCGCTCGTGGCTTACGGGCTTTTGATAATCGCGGCGCTGTTGTTGCCCGAGACCAAGGGCCGGATTCTTACGGCCGAAGTCGCCTAAAGCATCTTATCGATTGAAGCGGGCCTCGCGCTTCGCGGGGCCCGCTTTATTTTTGCGCCCTAAACATCGCTCGGCGGGCGGAAAACGCGTGTGGCGGCATGCTTGAGTCCGCGAAGCGCAAAAGGGATATTAGGCCGCAATCGGGGACTCGCCGAGAGGGAGGCCGGACATGGCAAAGAACGAGACCGCTGTCGCCTGGTATCACCGGCTCGACCCGGACGAAAAACGCACCCTGTGGGCCTGCTTCGGCGGCTGGGCGCTGAACTCCCTCGATTTCTTCATCTTCGCCTTCGCCCTGCCTGCGATCATCGCCGCTCTCGGCATGACGCAGCACGAGGCGCTTCGGGTCGCGAGCTGGACGCTGGTCGCTTCCGCCATCGGCGGTTGGGTCGCGGGCGCGCTCGCCGATCGCTACGGCCGCGTGCACGTGTTGCAGATCACCATTCTTTGGTTCGCCTTCTTCGGATTGCTTTGCGCCTTCGTCCAGGATTACTGGCAACTTCTTGCCTGCCGCATGTTGATGGGGCTCGGCCTGGGCGGCGAGTGGGCCGTTGGCGCCGTGCTCCTCGCCGAGGTGATCCGCCCCAAGGATCGCGGCAAGGCCGTGGGCACGATGCAGAGCGGCTGGGCGATCGGCTGGGGGATTGCGGCGCTGATTTCGGTCGCGATCCTCCTGCATCTGAAGCAAGACATTGCCTGGCGCGCTCTTCTCTGCGTCGGCCTGTTGCCCGCCCTTCTCATCTTCTACATCCGGCGCCACATTCGCGAGGCGGAGGTCTTCACGGAAACGCGCAAAAACCTGCGCGCCAAGGGCAAGATCGAGGATTACCGCCATATTTTTTCGCCCGCGCTGATCAAGAAAACGCTGCTGCTGACCTTCCTCGCCGCCGGCGTGCAGGGCGGCTATCTCGCCAGCGCCTGGTTTCTGGAAGCGCTGCGCAACGCGCGCAAGATCGCATCGATGGGGACCGGCAGATACCTCGTCGCGGTCATCGTCGGCTCGATCATCGGCTATCTCATCAGCGCCTATCTTAACGACCGCATCGGCCGCCGCCCGACTTTCATCATCTTCGCGATCTGTTCGGCGGCGACGATCTTCGCGCTGACGCTGCTCGCGGCGAATGATATGAGCGTGCTCGTGCTCGGATTTTTTCTCGGCCTCTTCGCCTCCGGCACGTTTTCGGGGCTGGGCCCGGTCATGACCGAGAATTTTCCGACGGCGATCCGCGGCTCCGGCCAGAGCTTTTGCTACAACGCCGCGCGTCTTCTCGCGGCGGGCGTTCCCGGCCTGATTTCGTGGCTGAGCGAGCGGCCGTCCTTCAATCGCTGGATCGATGTCATCGCGATCGTCGCCTACGGGCTTGTGATCGTGATGGCCTATCTTCTCCCCGAGACAAGGGGGAAGAGCCTGTCTTCCCGTGTCTGACATAGCCGCGTTCGCCACCGACCGGGCGCCGCTCGTATCGGGACCCGATCCGCACCCCGGACCGCCGACCCGTTTCAAGGTCCCGCCGGACGCCGTTGATTGTCACGCCCATATCATCGGGCTGCCGCCGCGCTATCCGTTCGTCGACACGCGGAGTTACACCGCGCCCGAGGCCTCGCCGCAGGCCTATCTTTCGATGCTCAAAGCGACCGGCATGGCGCACGGCGTGCTGGTGCAGCCGAGCGTGCACGGCACCAACAACACGCTGATTGCGGAGACGCTCGCCGCGCAGAAAGGCAAGCTCCGCGGCATCGCCGTGGTGGCGCCGGAGATTTCCGAACGCGAGCTCGCGGCCTTGAACGAAGTCGGCTATCGCGGCTGCCGCATCAACGTTCTCTTCGGCGGCGGCATCGGCTTCGACGCCATCGACACGCTCGCGAAGAAGGTCAAGCCGTTCGGCTGGCATCTGCAATTTCTCATCGACGTGCGCGAGATCGCGCCCATTGTGAAAAAACTCGAAACGCTTCCCGTCCCCTGGGTCGTCGACCACATGGGCTATGTGCCCGCGCATGAAGGCACGAGCAATGCGGGCTTTCGCACGCTTGTCTCATTGCTGCGCGATACCGACGGCTGGGTGAAAATCTCCGGCGCTTTCCGGCTTTCGAGCGAAGGGCCGCCTTATCGCGACACGATCCCTTTCGCGCAGGCGCTGGTCGCGGCGCGCCCCGACCGCCTTGTCTGGGGCAGCGACTGGCCGCACGTGGCGATCAAGCCGCCGATGCCCAAGATCGGCGAGCTTCTCGACCTGCTCGCCGACTGGGTGCCGGACGAGGAACAACGCAAGCGTGTGCTGGTCGACAACGCGCATAAGCTTTACGGTTTCGGCAAGCGCTAACCAAGAACGGAAACTTCAACATGCAATATGTCCGCTTCGGCTCGACCGGAATGAAAGTCTCGCGTCTTTGCTTCGGCTGCATGACCTATGGCTCGAAGAAATGGCGCGATTGGGTGCTGGAAGAAGCCGACGGCAAGCCGTTTTTCAAGGCCGCCTTCGAGGCCGGCATCAATTTCTTCGATACCGCCGATGTCTATTCGCAGGGCGTCTCCGAGGAGATCACCGGCCGGGCGATCAAGGAATTTTCCCGCCGCGACGAGGTGGTGCTCGCGACCAAGGTCTTCAACCCGATGGGCAAGGGCCCGAACCAGCGCGGCCTCTCGCGCAAGCACATCATGGAGGCGGTGGATGCCTCGCTGAAGCGGCTCGGCACCGATTACATCGACCTCTACATCATCCATCGCCTCGATCCCGAAACGTCGATGGAGGAAATCATCGAGGCGCTCTCCGACGTCGTGCGCGCGGGCAAGGTGCTTTATGTCGGCGCCTCGTCCATGCGCGCGTGGCAATTCTCCAAGCTCGTCACCATGCAGCGCGAGCGCGGGCTCGCGCCGTTCGTGTCGATGCAGGATTACTATAATCTCATCTACCGCGAGGAAGAGCGCGAGATGCTGCCGTTCTGCCGCTCGGAAGGAATCGCGGTGACGCCATGGTCGCCGATCGCGCGCGGCTTTCTCGCCGGCTCGGCTCCTTCGCAGGGCGAGCGCACCTTGCGCGCCAAGACCGACGCCTTCATGCAAACGCTCGGCATCGGCGCTTCCGACAGCGATTACGAGATCGCGGAGCGCGTGCGCGTGGTGGCCGAACGCCTCGGCGTTTCGCGCGCCGCGGTTGCGGTGGCGTGGACGCTCGCCAATCCGGTCGTGACGGCGCCGATCATCGGCGCCTCGAAGCCGCATCATCTGCCCGACGCGCTGAAGGCGCTCGAAATCAAGCTCGACGACGAGACCCGGAAATATCTCGAAGAGCCCTATCGCTCGCGGCCCTACGCGCCGCACGCTTGATGCCGGACGATCCGGTCTTTTATCTCGTCGGCTTGCCGACGGCGTTTCTGATCGCGCTGAGCAAAGGCGCCTTCGGCGGCGGGCTCGCGATTTTGGGAATCCCGCTGCTATCGCTGGTGATGCCGCCGCTTGATGCCGCGATCGTGGTGGCGCCGCTCGTCTCGTTCATGGATCTGTTCGCGCTCGGCTCGTTCGGGCCGCGCACCTGGTCGAAGCAAGACCTCCTGTGGATCATGCCCTGTCTCGTGGCGGGGATCGGCATCGGTTATTTCTTTTTTACGCGGGTCAATCCGCATCTCGTGGAAGCGAGCATTGCGGCGGTGACGCTGCTCTTTACCGCCTATTGGTTTCTGCGCGGCCGCGATGCAAAGCCGTCGCACATGCCGGTCAACCCGCCGCTCGCGATCCTCGCCGGCACGGCCTCCGGCTTCACCACCTTCGTCGCCCATGCGGGCGGTCCGCCGGTCAACATGTATTTGCTGCGGCGCGGGCTCGACAAGACGATCTACACCGGGACGAACCTCGCGATCTTCACCCTCGGCAATCTCGTCAAGCTCGTGCCTTATGGCGTGCTCGCCTACGCCAAGCCGTCGACGCTGATCGCCGCGGCTTCGCTTGCTCCCATCGTTCCCATCGGCGTCTGGGCGGGCGTCTATCTCCACCACCGGCTCGAGCAGCGCGAGCTTTACTTCTGGTGCTATTTGTTGCTCGCCGCGGCTTCCGCGAAGCTTCTGTTCGATGCCGTGCGGGCGCTAGCGACCTAGGGCTCGTTGCCCGGCCGATTGGCTTGAAGCGCAGAAAATTTGTGCAATACGGCGCGGAATAAACCACGGCGCTCGCCACTGGTATGCCATTGCCGCTGGCCCTAGTCTTGCTAGGCCTACAGTCTGCCGAATAAGCAAGCAGGAGGGGGACATGGCAGTAGCTGCGACACCGGCAACAGGGGTGGCGACAAACACAAGATGGTTTCAACTCATATTGGGGCTGATCGCCATGATGGCGATCTCGAGCCCGCAATATGTCTGGACGCTTTTCACCAAGCCGCTGCAGGGAGCGCTCGCCACCACGCTGCCCGCATTGCAGGTGACGCTTACGATTCTGATCGTGCTGCAAACATGGCTCTCGCCATTGCAGGGCTATCTGATCGACAAATTCGGTCCGCGCTTGCTCGTCGCCGTCGGCGGCCTTCTTTCCGGGCTCGGCTGGGTGCTCGCTTCCTACGCGACGAGCCTGACGATGCTCTATCTCACCTACGGCCTTCTTTGCGGCATCGGCACCGGCATCGTCTACATCGGCATCATCGGACTGATGGTGCGCTGGTTTCCGGAAAAACGCGGGCTCGCCACCGGCATCGTGGCGGCGGGCTACGGTTTCGGCGCGATCCTGACGACATTTCCGATCAACGACATGCTGGCGAGCGCCGGCTACCAGCACACGCTCGCCGTGTTCGGCACGATCTTCGCGATCGTCGGCGCGCTGGCCGCGATCGGCATGCGGTTGCCCACGAGCGCCGACCGGCTGCCGCCGCCCGCGGTCGCCGCCAGCAGCAAGAACTACGAGCCCACGCAGATGCTGAAGACGCCGGTCTTCTGGCTCATGTTCGTTATGATGACCATGATGTCGACTGGCGGCCTCATGGTGATCCTGAACTTCGCCAACTTCGCGCGCGATTTCGGCGTCGCTAACCTGACGGTCTGGGGCTTGCAGGCGTTGCCGCTCGCGCTCACCGTCGACCGCATCACCAATGGCCTGACGCGGCCGTTCTTCGGCTGGGTGTCGGATCATATCGGCCGCGAGAACACGATGGGGATCGCCTTCCTGCTCGAAGGCGCCGCCGTCTCGCTGTTCGTATATTTCAGGACCGATCCGACGATCTTCGTCATCCTGTCGGCGGTTGTCTTCTTCGGCTGGGGCGAGATCTTCTCGCTCTTCCCCTCGACGCTCACCGACACCTTCGGCACCAAGAACGCCACCGCCAATTACGGCTTTCTCTACATGGCGCAAGGGGTGGGCTCGGTGCTGGGCGGTCCGTTCGCAGCGCTTTTGCACGACATGGAGGGAAGCTGGCTGCCGGTCTTCGCCGTGATCATCACCCTCGACGTCTTGACGGGGCTGCTCGCCTTGTTCGCGTTGAAGCCGCTCCGAGCGAGGTTTTTAGGCGTGAAATAGCCGCAGCTGAAGCAAACTCGACCGGCGATCACGGTTCCGCCGTGATCGCCGTTTGCTTTCCGGTCCCGACTTTGGCCATCTGGGCCAAGTTCACGCGAATCCACCAAACCGCCGGAGCCGACCTTGCGCTCGATCCTCGCTTTTCTTGCCGAAGTTCGCCGTCTCGCCGTGCCGTATTTCAAGGGGGAGGATCGCTGGCCCGGCCGCGCGCTCCTCGCCGCCGTGATTCTTCTCGAACTCGCCACGGTTTTTCTCAACGTGCAGTTCAACGAGTGGAACGCGCGCTTCTACAACGCGGTGCAGGAGAAGAACTGGGACGTATTCAAGAGCGAGCTGCTTTTTTTCTGCGTTCTCGCCGCCTTTTTCATCTTCGTGGGGGTCTATCAACAATATCTGCAGCAATGGTTGCGCATCCGCTGGCGGAACTGGCTGACGGAAAAATATCTGGCGCGCTGGCTTGACCGCGGCACGCATTACCGCATGCGCACGGTGGGCGACCCTGCCGACAACCCCGATCAGCGCATCGCCGAGGATCTCGAACTTTTCACGCTTCGCAGCATCGAGCTTTCGATCGGCCTCTTGAACGCGGTCGTAACGCTTGTCTCGTTCATCGTCATTCTGTGGCAGCTTTCGAACGCGGCCGGCGTGCCCTTGTTCGGCACCGACGTGAAGATCCCCGGTTATCTCGTCTGGGTGGCGCTGCTTTACGCCGTGATCGGAACTTGGATCACGCACTTGATCGGCAATGTGCTCGCCGCGCTCAATTTCAATCAGCAACGCTTCGAGGCCGATTTTCGCTATCACCTCGTCCGCATCCGCGAAAACGGCGAGCAGATCGCGCTGCTCACGGGCGAGGATGTGGAAAGGACGGGGCTCGGCGTACGCTTCGCCCGGCTTGTTGCGAATTTTCGCGCCATCATGAATGCGCAGAAGCGGCTGACCTGGTTCACTTCCGGCTATACGCAAGCCTCGATCGTTTTCCCTTACGTGGTCGTCAGCCCCGCCTACTTCGCGGGCACCATCCCGCTTGGCATCCTGTTTCAAACCGCGTCCGCCTTTAACCAGGTGCAAAACGCCTTCAGCTTCTTCTTGCGGGCCTATGCGACGCTCGCCGAATACCGGGCGGTCATCCAGCGGCTGACGGGATTCGAGTATGCGATCGTTTCCGCCAACGAATTGCAGGCTGAATCGGCGCTGCAACTGAACGAGCGCCCCGATCAGTCGCTCACGCTGGACGACGTGCTTTTGTGGCTTCCGCACAACAAGCAGCCCGTTGTCGCCGCTGCGCATGTCTCGATTCCCGCCGGCGATTCGACCCTCTTGATGGGCCCCACCGGCTCCGGCAAATCGACCCTGTTCCGGGCGATCGCCGGCATCTGGCCGTTCGGCACCGGTGCGATCGGCATTCCCCACAACGCGCGGCTCTTCGTGCTGCCGCAGCGGCCGTATCTGCCGTTCGGCCGGCTCGACGAGGCGCTCGCTTATCCGCAGCCGGCCCACGATTTCAGCCCGGATGAGTTGCGCTCGGCGCTCGACGCGGTGGGATTGCCGCAGCTCGAGCCTCGCCTCGAGGACCAGGCGAGCTGGCCGCATGTGCTGTCGCAGGGCGAGCAGCAACGGCTGTCGCTCGCGCGTGCGCTGCTCGCCAAGCCCGACGTTCTTCTCCTCGACGAGGCGACATCGGCGATCGACGAAGAGGGCGAAGCGGCGCTTTATCGCCTCATCGCCGAACGCTTGCCGAACACGACCCTGATTTCAATCGGCCATCGCTCGACGCTCGCCGCCTTCCACAAGGAGAAGCTTGCGCTCGTGGCCGAAGCCGACGGCGTCCGTCATCTGGAGGCGGCGCCCGCCTGACGCCTCACCACCAGCGCGCGGGATATTCGCCGCGCCGCAATGCGTTGTGCCAAAGAAAGGCGAAGCTTAAAAGCAGGAGCGCGCCGGGCAGGACCGTGGTGAGAAGAAAGGACCATGGCAGCGACTCGTTCACGATAATGAGCGGATCGATCCCCGCCGGCGGATGAAAGGCGCGTGCAAAATACATCGCGACCATCGCGAGCCCCACCGCGATCGCGGCCGCGAAGGGCGACGGGCCAAGCGCGTAGGAAACCGCAAGGCCGACGAGCGTGGAGATCAAGTGTCCGCCGACGAGCGCCCGCGGCTGCGCCGCCTCCATTTGCGGCGTGCCGAGCACGAGCACGATCGAGGTCGCGAACGGCACCAGCGCGAGCGGCGCGTGGCCGAAGCCGGCGAGAAATTGCATGGTGAGAATGGCGATGGCCCCGCCCAAGCCGCGCCAAAGAACGATCTGCCAGGTCATCAGGCTTTCTCCCGGAAGTCGCTCACGCTCATGCAAGGCTTACGCCAGCGCCGGCGAGGGCGGTCGAAAAATCGTCGCCGGCGAAAAACGCATATTCTTCCTCGCGGCGGGTGGTCAGCGGATCGCGCGCGATTAATTCCTGATCGACGAAGCCGGGATGGCACATGACCACGCCGCGCTCGGGCATTGCCCGGAGAAAGCGCGCGAACAGCGCGCCGAAGTCCTCCGCCGTCGAAAAATCGTAAGCCCCGGAAAAAGCGGGATTGAACGCGAGCCCATGCCGCGCCGCCTGCCGGCGAAAGCCGCGGCTGAACAATTGGAGAAGGCGCGCTTTGATCCCGCGCACGCGGGCGCCGGCCGCGGCACCGCATTGGCGCACCCACGCATTCGGCGCGCCTTCCGCCACCGCTTCGAGGAACGGCCCGCGCACGCCCCGCAACAGTTGCACGTGTTGATGGCCGTCGACGAAATCGGGCGTCCGCCCGAAGGTGCGGCGGAAGGCCTCGATCTGCGCCGAAACTTCGGCTTTGACCGCTCGGTGATCGACCCGGAAAAAGCGTGGCGGCGTCAGATATCGCTCGATAGGCGGGAAGTTTCCGTCGCCGGTCGCGAACGGCAACGCCGCGAGCGGCTTGAACGGCCCGGTCAGGGTCGTGTGCAGACCGATCGCAATCGGAATCGGGCTTGCCGTCGCGACGAGCGCGCCGCATTCCCGCGCGAAATCGGGAATAACGGTCATCACCGAAACCGCGTTCAGCCGGCCGCGGCCGACGAGCTCGCGGATTGCGCGCGAAACTCCGGGGGCCAAGGCGTAATCATCGGCGCAAAGAACGATGCGCCTCATTCGGCGGCCTCGCGCGGATCCCTTTTCGCCGCCGCCGCGCCTTCACGTATTTCGTGCTCGGCGATGAAATAGACCGGGCGGCCCTTCAGCTCCGAGAGAATCTTGGCGATGTATTCGCCCATGATCCCGATCATCAAGAGCTGCACGCCGCCGATCACCATGATGCCGACGATGATCGAGGGATAACCGGCGACATCCTTGCCGTAGAACAGCGTCTCGAAAATGATCCAGCCGCCGAAGAAGAGAGCGGTAACGGACAGAGCAACGCCGAGAAGGCTCGCGAGCCTGAGCGGCGCGGTCGAAAACGCGGTGATGCCCTCGATCGAGAGGCCGACCGACGCGCGCAGATTCCATTTCGAGCGGCCATGCGTCCGCTGCGCCGGCTCGTAGGGCACGCGCATCTGCCGGAAACCGATCCAGCTCGACAGGCCCTTGAAGAAGCGATTGCGCTCGGGAAGCTGCTTCAGCGCACTCACCGCGCGCGGCGACAACAGCCGGAAATCGCTCGCGTCTTCCGGAATCGGATTGCGCACGCCCCAATTCAGCAAACGATAAAAGAAGCGGATCGCGAGCCGGCGCGATGCTGATTCATTCGCGCGCGATGCTTTCGCGGTGTAGACGACGTCATAGCCCTCGTCGCGCCAGAGCGCCACGAGCTTGTCGGCAAGCTCCGGCGGGTGCTGCCCGTCGCCATCCATGAACAGGACCGCGCCATGGCGCGCATGATCGAGCCCGGCGAGGAGGGCCGCCTCCTTGCCAAAATTGCGCGAGAGCGAAATCAGCTGGACGCCGAAATTGCCCGCCGGCAATTGCCGCACCACTTCCACCGTATTGTCGCGGCTGCCGTCATTGACATAGATGATTTCCGCCGCGATCCGCCGTTCCCGCGCGAGCCGCTCGGCGAAGCCCGCGAGCCGCTCGTGCAGGGCGGGAAGGTTCGAGGCTTCGTTGTAGATCGGCACGACGACGGAAAGCCCATCGGCGGCGGCCGCCGCCGGTCCTGGCTTCGATTTCGATCCGCCATTCATGCCCGATACCCTGTCCGGCCCTTACCTAGCGCGCCGCACGCCGCGCGTACATCCGCCGTATTTTCCCGTTTTCGTCCCGTGCTATCCAGAGTGCATAGGGAGATTCGGCTTGCGCGTTCTGATTGGCCAGATGGCCCGCTTCGGTCTCGTCGGCGTGGTTAACGCCTGCGTCGATGCCGCCGTATTTTTCACGGTGGTCGCCATCCTCACCCGTTCCGCCGCCTACATCCATCCGGACTGGATCCTGATCTTTGCCAACGCCTGCGCCTGGATTGCGGGCGTCACCTGTTCTTATGTGCTGAATAGCCGCTTCACCTTCGCGAACCATTCCGGCGGCAAGATGAGCTGGCGCGATTATTTCCTGTTCGCGGCGAGCCAGTTCGGCGGCTTTCTCGCGCACACGGCGATGCTTGTCGCCGCGGCGAGGTATTTTCCGCTGCCGATCGCGAAGCTTCTCGGCATCGGCGTCGGCTTCGTGGTGAATTTCACGCTCGCGCGCGCGATCGTGTTCCGGAACGCCTGATTATTTCGCGAGCCGCGAGACCAGCGCTTCGTAAAGCGGATTTTCGCGCGCGAACACGTATTCGGGCGAGGCGACCATCACCGTTTCCGCCCCTTCCTCGCGCAGGAAGATCGCGAGCTCGTGCACGCGCTGCGGCGGGCACAAGAGCGTAAGCATGCCCGACGAGGTCGGTCCGCCAAGCGGAGCCTCGGCGCCGAAGCGGCCCCTGGCCTCGGCGACAAGCTCGGCGTCGGCGGCTTTGAAGCGCGAGCGCACTTCGCGCATGGTGTGCGCCGAGCGCTCGGCCGCAACGCGATCGAGCACGGCGCGCGCGATCGCCCGCTCGCGATCGCCCCAGGCGGCGGCAAGCGAGGCGACGAGATTCGCCTGCGAACGCAGGATCACGCCGTCGTCGATCACCTTCAGCCCGTTCGACGCGAGCGTGGTGCCGGTGGTGGTGATGTCGACGATGAGTTCGGCGGCGCCCGTCGCCGGCGCGCCTTCGGTGGCCCCGAGGCTTTCGACGATGCGGTAGTCGACGATGCCATGCTGCATGAAGAAGCCGCGCGTGAGGTTGACGTATTTCGTCGCCACCCGCATGCGCTTGCCGCGCTTGGCGTGAAACGCATTCGCGACGTCATCGAGGTCGTGCATGGTGCGGACGTCGATCCATGCCTGCGGGACCGCCACCACCACATTGGCGTGGCCGAAGCCGAGGCCTTCCACGAGCAATACGCGATTGTCGGCGTCCGGAATCATCTCGCGCACGAGATCCTCGCCGGTGACGCCGAGGTGGATCGCGCCTTGCGCGAGGTTGCCGGCGATTTCGGCCGCCGAAAGATAGGCGACCTCCACTCCCTCGATTTCGGGGATCGTGCCGCGATAGTCGCGGCCGCCGCGCGGCTGCGTAAGCGACATGCCGGCGCGGCGGAAAAACGCGTGCGCGTTTTCCATCAGCCGTCCTTTGGATGGCACGCCGATAATGACCGGGCCGCTCATCGCGATGCTCCCGCGTCTTCGAGTTCGGCGATCCAGGCGGCGAAGCCGACCGCTGGCACCGGCTCTTTGCTGCCGAGCAGCGTCATCAACCGGTCGTAGCGCCCGCCCGCGATCAGCGGCCACTTCACGCGGCCTCGGTCGTCGTAAAGCTCGAACACCATGCCGGAATAGTAGTCGAGCGCGCGGCCGAAGGCGGTCGAGAAGCGGATCGCCGAAACATCGGCGCCGCCGGCGGCGATGAATCCGGTGCGCTGTTCGAAGCGGTCAAGCGTCGCGGCAAGATCGAGCTTCGCGTCCTTGGCGAGCGCGCGGAGCGCCGTGAGCGCATCATCCGGGTCGCCCTCGATCGAAAGGTAGCGCTCAAGCACGGCGGTGGTTTCCGCGCCGAGCGCGCTCGTGGCGCCGAGCGACGCCTGTTCAAGAAAGCGTTCGGCGATTTCCGCGACCGTGCGGCCCCCGACCGTGGAAATTCCCGCGATCGAGAGGAGATCGGCGACGAAGGCGCGCGCGGCCGCGGGATCGGAGCCCTGCAAGGCCGCGAGCACCCCGGCCTGTACGGGTGTCGCGGGCGTCTGCTTCAGCGTCGCGAGGTCGGCGGCGAGCGTGCCGGTGCGGTTGAAGTCCTTGAGCAGGCGCCGCTGCCAGGCGGGCGGCAGATCAAGGGCTGTCACCAGCGCCGAGAAAAGCCCGACGTCGCCCATGCGGATCGAGGGCCGCGCCACGCCGAAGTGCTTGGCGGATTCGAGTGCCAGCGAAAGGCACTCGGCGTCGGCCGCCTCCAGATCGTCGCGGCCGAGCGATTCGATTCCCGCCTGCACGTATTCGCCGGCGCCGCCGCCGCGGTCGCGGAACACCGAGCCGTAGTAGCAATAGCTCGCGGGAACGGGCGCGTTCTTCTCGATGTGCGCGCGGCAGGTGGGGATGGTGAGGTCGGGGCGGAGGCAGAGCTCGCGTCCGCTCGCGTCGGCGGTGAGAAACAGCCGCCGCCTAAGCTCCTCGCCTGAGAGCTCCAGGAAAATATCGGCGGGCTGCAGGAAGGCGGGCTCGACACGCGAATAGCCCGCGCGCTCGTAGAGCTCCACGAGCGCTTCCGCGCGCCCCTGGCGCGCGCGTGCAATGCGGTTTTCGGCGTCCATGACAGTGACCCATTTCAGGCGGGGCTTGTAGCAAAGGCGGGCGGCGGGCGCCACGCCGGTTAAGATCCTTGATCACTTCCTTGATTTAGCCCTTAGCCTTCGCTTGCCCTTGGTGGATTTGTTCTTCGCGCTTTTTTTAACTAAGGGCGGTTTCCGGTTGGATGCAGTGCCCTTTTTCACTACGCGCCGTTTTGGCTTAGGCTTAACTTTGACGACCCGCTCTGTCGTGTGCTGAGCGAGCATTTTGCGGACTGCAATAACAAGGTTTTTTTCGAGAACTATGGTCTGCGCCTTAAGCTGTTTTTTTAGGTGTTGAGCGCGATCTTTTTCGAGCTTGGCGAGCTGCGCGCCAACGATGAGGTTCTTGATCGTGACCTTCTTTTCCTTCTTTTCGTCCGAACCTTGGATGACCACGCAGGGACTATTACGTTTATCCGCATATTTGAGCTGGTCACCAATGTTTTTGGGATTGCCAAGATAAAGCTCGGCGGGGATGCCGGCGTTGCGCAGCGAAGCGGCCATCTTTTGGTAGTCGGCGATACGCTTCTTGTCGAAAACGGTCACGACCACCGGGCCGCGCTGAATTTTGGAGTCGATCTTATCGAGCTGCTGGAGCGCCGCGAGAAGCCGCGAGACGCCGATCGAGAAGCCGGTAGCTGGCACTGGCTCGCCGCGAAAGCGTGCGATAAGGCCATCGTAGCGCCCGCCGCCGCCGACCGAGCCGAAGCGGGCCGGATTTCCTTTTTCGTCCTTCGTTTCGAAGGTGAGCTCGGCCTCAAAAACGGGACCGGTGTAATATTCGAGGCCGCGCACAACTGAGGGGTCTACGCGAATGCGCTGTTGGTATCCGGCCGCGGCTATTAAGCTGGAAATCTCTTTAAGCTCTTCGATTCCGCTTCTAAACGTTTGGCTCTCACCAAACGTATTACTCAAAGAATCGAGCACGACGGCGTTTTGGGGAAGCAGGCGGAGATCGTACTTCCTTTCAGGCGCACTAAAGCTATCTTGTATTCGCGTTACGAATTTACCCTTTGAGTCCTTTTCCGATTTGTAAATGACGGTTTTCCAATTGATGTATTGCATCAAGGATTCGATTTGAGCGAAATCAAGTTCCGCGCCTTTGGTAACATCTCCGCTTTCGTCTCTGCGTTCCTTCCCGAGTAGTTGTCTTACTCCCTCACCACCCAATCGATCCAACTTGTCGATTGCTCGGAGTACGGTCAGGCGTTTGCCCGCATTTTCATCTCCACCAAGCCTGATCGCCTCAAGCACTCCGTCAAGAAGTTTACGGCTGTTCATTTTAATAACGTAATCGCCGCGCTTGATCCCGAGCGCCTCCATCGTGTCCGCCGCCATCATGCACATCTCGGCATCGGCGGCGATGGAAGAAGCGCCTACCGTGTCGGCGTCGAACTGCATGAACTGGCGATAGCGCCCCGGCCCCGGCTTTTCGTTCCGGAATACCCAGCCGTAGCGATAGGTGCGATAAGGCCTAATTAGTGTCTGGAAATTCTCTGCGTAATGACGCGCGAGCGGCGCCGTGAGATCGTAACGCAGCGACAGCCACTGCTCGTCATCGTCCTGGAATGAGAACACGCCCTCGTTCGGCCGGTCCTGATCGGGCAGGAACTTGCCCAACACGTCGGTGTATTCGATCGCCGGCGTCTCCACCGCCTCGAAGCCGTAGCGCTCGTAGACCGCACGGATCTTCTCGATCATAGCGCGCGTCGCCGACAGCTCCGCGGGCCCCCGGTCGGCGAGCCCGCGCGGCAGCCGCGCTTTCAGCTTTTGAGGCTTGTTGGTCTTGCCCGAAGCCATGCTTTTCACCGTCATGGCCGGGCTCGTCCCGGCCATCCACGCCTTAAATTCCCTTGGCGCAGCAAAGGCGTGGACCCCCGGGACAAGCCCGGGGGTGACGCGTAAGTCAAGCCGGGAGTTTTAGGCGAACCACAGGAGCGCGAGCGCGACCGCCGCCGGCAGCGCCTGCACGAGGAGGATTCGCCGCGACACGCTGAAGGCGCCGTAAAGCCCCGCGGCAATGACGCAAAGAAGGAAAAACACTTTGATCTGGAACGCGAAAGCGGGCAGCGGATGAAGCAACCCCCAAACGAGGCCGGCGGCGAGGAAGCCGTTATAGAGCCCCTGATTGGCGGCGAGCACGGCGGAATCGGTCGCCTTCGCGAGCGTCTGCCCGAAGATGCGAAGGCCGATCGGTTTCGTCCACAAAAACATTTCCAGCACGAGAAAATACCCGTGCAGGAGCGCGACGAGCGCGACCAGGATGTTGGCGACCAAGCTCATGCGGCCAATCTAGAGAATGGCGGCGTCCGCGTCCATTCGGCCTAGACGCCGCGCCGCTCGGTCCAGGTCTGGAGCTTGCGGTAGATGGTCGAGGGCGCGATTTCCAGCGCCGCCGCGGCTTTTTGCGCGTTGCCGCCGAAGGCCGCGAGCGCGTCCTGGATGATCTTCTGCTCCTGCGTCCGGTAGGGCGCGATCGTGGGACTTTCGGTGCGCGGCAGGTTCGTGTCGCGCCCGGCTTCGTAAGCCATGATGGCGCCGGCATCGGCCGTGAACGGCAGCATTTCGGCGCTCACCTCTTCGCCGTTATGGAGCACGACGACGCGGCGGATCACGTTCTGCAACTGCCGCACATTGCCGGGCCAGCCGAATTGTTCGAGCGCCGCTTCCGCCGCGGGCGAAAAGCCCGTGAACGCACGGCCTTCCTCTTCGGCATAGCGCGCGAGGAACGCGCGCGCGAGCTGCACAATGTCGCCGGTGCGCTCGCGCAGCGGCGGCAGGTGCAGCGGCAGCACATGCAAACGGTAATAAAGATCCTCGCGGAAGCGGCCGGTGGCGACGTCGCTCGCGGGATCGCGATTGGTGGCGCAGATGAAGCGCACATCGACCGCGCGTTCCTTGATGTCGCCGACGCGCCGTATGCTGCCGATCTGCACGAAGCGCAGGAGCTTCGCTTGCAGGCCGAGATCCATCTCGCAGATTTCGTCGAGAAAGAGCGTGCCGCCATGGGCGAGCTCGGCCGCGCCCGCGCGGTCTTCATGCGCGCCGGTGAAGGCGCCTTTCATGTGGCCGAAGATTTCGCTTTCCATCAATTCCTTCGGGATCGCGCTGCAATTGAGCGCGATGAACGGCCCGCTCGACCGCTCCGAGCGCGCGTGGATGGCCTCGGCCGAGACTTCCTTGCCGGTGCCGCTCTCGCCGGTGATGAACACGGGCGCCTTGGAAGGCGCGATGCGGATGATCTGGTCGTAAAGCGAACGCATCGCTTCCGAGCCGCCGATGAATCCTTCGAAGCCTTCAAAGCCGGGCGCCGCCACATCGGGTTGAACCGGAAGTTCGCGCGTCGCTTCCATTTGGATGAGATTGGCGAGCCGGCGCGCAAGATCGGCGGCTTGATACGGCTTCACCATGAAGTCATCGGCGCCATGGCGCATCGCCTCGACCGCGACCGAAACCGAGCCCTTGCGGCTTGTCGCGACGATGGGGCCGAGCAAGCCCGCCTGGCGCAGCGCCGGAACGAGTTCGGCAGCCGAACCGCCGTCGAGCGAAAGCACGGCGGCGGAAAAGTTCTCGTCGCGCAGGAGCGCGGTTCCTTCGGCGAGGTTCGCGGCCTCGCGAAGGCGCATGGGCGGATTGTGCTGGGCGGTGAGCGCCGCCGCGGTCAGGCGGCGGACGGCCGGATCGTCTTCAATGACAAGAACGCGGACGGGCTCTTGCGAGCCTCTATTCACAAACACCATGACCCGGGCGACCCCTCGACGCGGACTGGCAAAAGGGGTGGCTTTTGCCTTACCCCGACTGTGAGAACTCTGCCGAAATACGGTAAACAAACCTTTATCGGCCAACGGTTTATGGCCGCGCTGTTGGAACTTCTGGCGCGCGGGTTCTAGCCGCGCCGCGGGCCTGATAGCGTGCCTGCCTGCAAGGAGTTTCGAATGTCGCGCCCCGCCGAAAAACCGGCCCTCAAGCCCAACGATCTCGAAGCCTTCTGGATGCCGTTTACGGCGAACCGCTCCTTCAAGAAGCGGCCGCGTATCGTCGTGCGCGCGAAGGAGATGCACTATTACACGGCCGATGGCCGCGCCGTGCTCGATGGCGCCGCCGGCATGTGGTGCTGCAACGCCGGCCACAATCGCGATCCGATCGTGGACGCGATCCAGGCGGAGGCGCGCACCCTCGACTACGCCCCTCCGTTCCAGTTCGCGCATCCGAAATCGTTTTCGCTCGCAAGCCGCATCGCCGCCCTCGCACCGGGCGACCTCGATCACGTCTTCTTTTGCGGCTCGGGCTCGGAAGCGGTCGACACGGCGCTCAAAATCGCGCTCGCCTATCACAACGTGAGCGGCAACGGCGCGCGCACGCGGCTCGTTGGCCGCGAGCGCGGCTATCACGGCGTCGGCTTCGGCGGCATTTCCGTCGGCGGCATCCCCAACAACCGCAAATATTTCGGCAGTCTGCTCGCGGGCGTCGATCACCTGCCGCACACCTATAATCGCGACGAGCAGGCCTTCACCCGGGGCGAGCCGGAATGGGGCGCGCACCTTGCCGACGAATTGGAGAAGATCGTGGCGCTGCACGACGCTTCCACCATCGCGGCGGTGATCGTCGAGCCCGTGGCGGGCTCGACCGGGGTGCTGCCGCCGCCCAAGGGGTATCTCCAGCGGCTGCGGGCGATCTGCGACAAGTACGGCATTCTCCTCATCTTTGACGAGGTGATCACCGGCTTCGGCCGCCTCGGCTACGCCTTTGCCGCGGAGCGTTACGGTGTGGTGCCCGACATGATCACCTTCGCCAAGGGCGTGACGTCCGGCGCCGTGCCCATGGGCGGCGTGATCGTGCGCAAGGGCATTTACGATGCCTTCATGCGCGGGCCCGAGCACGTGATCGAGCTGTTCCACGGCTACACCTATTCGGCGCATCCGCTCGCCTGCGCCGCCGGCCTTGCAACGCTCGACCTCTATCGCGACGAGAGGCTCTTCGAACGCGCGAAGAAGCTCGAGCCGAAATGGGCGGATGCGGCAATGGGTCTCAAGGGTCTCCCCGGCGTCCTCGATATCCGCACCATCGGGCTCACGGCCGCGATCGACCTTGCCTCCAAGCCCGATGCCTTCGGCAAGCGCGCCTTTGAGGCGATGGAGCGGGGCTTCCACGAGGAAGACTTTATGATGCGGATCACCGGCGAGACGCTGGCGCTCACGCCGCCCCTGATCGTGAGCGAAGCCCAGATCGGCGAAATGTTCGACAAGGTCGCCAAGGTCATCAAAGCCGGCGCTTAGCGGCCTATCCGGGCCAACGCTTCCGCCGGTTTCGCCCTCCGGCTATGGTGGCAAAGGGCGATTCGCGGCTACAGTCGCGGTCCGGAACCTGCCGCGTGCCCGGGGAGTGGAATGCGTATCGGCACCATCTTCATTATCATCTGCATGGCGCTGATCGCGGCCTCGATCGGGGCCGCGTTGCATTTCGCCGCCGGTATCGCGGCCTCGGAAGCGGCCTACATTTCGCTCGCCGTTCTCTTCGCGCTGATGACCTGCGAGGTCGTCGCCTCGCGGAACCGCGACCGCAGCGAAATTTCCGAGCGTTTCGAGGAATTGTCGCGCGCCTCCTCCGACATCGCGCGCGAGGTCGGCGTGCTCGGCCGGCGCGTGGCGGCGCTCGAGAGCGCGTCGAGCGCCGATCTCAAGTCGATCACCGCGCCCTTTGCCCGCGAGATCGGGGAATTGGCCGATCTGGTCGAGGACCTCGCGGAATCGGTCGCGGTCCACGACGCGCTGATTTCAACGCCGCCGCCCGCGGCTGCGGCGCCAGCGGCCGCGCCGGCGCAAGACGCCGTTGCCGGGAAAGCCGCCGCCGCTCCGGCGGCGGTGCCCGGTCCCTTCGCCGGCAAGAAAGATGAAGAGGTCGCCGCCATCATCCGCGAGGCGATCGCGGACGACCGCATTGATCTCTATCTGCAGCCGATCGTGACGCTGCCGCAGCGCAAGGTGCGCTATTACGAGGCGCTTTCGCGCCTGCGTCTTGCCGACGGCAAGATCATCGACGCCAAGGATTTCATTGGCGCTGCCCGCAAGGCGGGCCTCGTGCCCGTGATCGATCAGCGGCTCGTACTTCGTTGCGTGCAGATCGTGCGCAGGCTTGCCGCCAAGAACCGCGAAGTGAGCCTGTTCCTCAACATCGCGCCGGAGACGCTCGCGAGCGGCGCCCTTTTCGCCGAAATCCTCGGCTATCTCGACGCCAACCGGGCGCTCGCGCCTTCGCTCGTGCTTGAATTGTCGCACGAAGTCTTCCGCAAGCTTGCCCCCGCCCAGCAGATCAACCTCGCGCAGCTCGCCGAGCGCGGCTTCATGCTTTCGCTCGACCGCGTCGAGGACTTCAGGCTCGATCCGCGCACGCTTGCCGAGCGCGGCGTGCGCTTCGTCAAGGTGCCGGGTGAGTTGATGCTTTCGCGTTCGAGCGAAGCCGGCAGCCAAATTCATCCTGCGGATCTTGCCGATCTTCTCGCCCGCTTCGGCATCGATCTCGTCGCCGAACGAATCGAGAGCGAGGCCATTGTCGTCGATCTCCTCGATTACGATGTGCGCCTCGGCCAGGGCTTTTTGTTCTCGGTGCCGCGGCCCGTGCGCGCGGAAATCCTGCAAGCCGAACACGCCGAGCGCCGGCCGCCCGCGGCCAATCGCGAGATGCCGCCCGCTCCCACCGGCGGGCTCCGCGACATCGCCAAAGTCGTCCGCAAGACCGGCTAGATCTGCGCGAAAATGCTGAAATCGCCTGCCGTTCCGCCGGTTGTCACCGGCCTTGCTCCATTCGCCGCGCGCTATGACGTGTTCCTGTGCGATGTCTGGGGCGTCGTGCATAACGGTGTTGCGGCATTTCCTGCGGCGAATGACGCACTCATCCGCGCCCGCGCGGCCGGCGTCACGGTGATCATGGTTTCGAACGCGCCGCGGCCGGGCGCCGTTGTGAAAAAGCAGGTCGCGCGTTACGGCGTGCCGGACGCCGCCTATGACGACATCATCGCCTCGGGCGATGTTACCCGCGAAGAACTGAGGGCGCGCCCCGGCGCGCGGGTCTTTCACCTCGGCACCGAGCGGGATTTGCCGAATTACGAGGGGCTCGACGTCACCCTCGTCGACCTCGATCACGCCGATCTCGTCGTCTGCACCGGCCCGTTCCACGACGAGACCGAGACGCCCGACGACTATCGCGAGCTGATGGCGAAGATCAGAGCGCGCGATCTTTTGCTCATCTGCGCCAATCCCGACATTGTGGTCGAGCGCGGCAATCGCCTCATCTGGTGCGCGGGCGCGCTCGCGGCGATCTATGACGAGCTGGGCGGCAAGACGATTTACGCCGGCAAGCCGTATGCGCCGATCTATCACACGACGCTTGCGCGCGCCGCGGCTCTGCGCGGCAAAAAGGAGGTTTCGCCTTCGCGCGTGCTCGCGATTGGCGACGGCTTGCGAACCGACCTATTGGGCGCCGCCCGTCAGGGCATCGATTGCCTGTTCATTACCCGCGGGATCCACGCCGCCGATCTCGGTTTCGCAAGCGGCGAAATCGACCGGGAAAAGCTCGCGCAAGCTTTTGCGGAAACAGGCGCGGCTCCGCTTGCCATCATGCACGAATTGATCTGGTGAAATAGCGGCGGCTCGCCGCCTCAGGTGAACAGCTGGTCGATCTCGTCCTGCGAGACGTCTTTCGCCGTCTTCTCGCCGCTCTCACCGGCCGTGCCTTGTCCCGCGTCGTCATGGGCGAGCGACGGGCCGTGGATCAACAGACGAAGTTTGCGCTCGGCGTCGGCCGCTTCCGCCTCGTTGGCGTGCCCGGTTGCGTCCTTGACCGCCGTTGCTTCGGCAAAACGCGAGATGCGGGTTTCGATATGCTTGAGCGTATCGACGACCTTCGCAAGCCGCTGGCCGGTAAGGTCGTGGAACGAGCAGGCTTCGAATACGGCGGTCATGCGGTCGGCGACAAATGCCCTGTAGGCGGCAAGGTCCGCGGCTTCCGCCGCCATCGCCGCTTCCGCGCAAGCCATGATCGTGTTCGAGGCCTCTTCCGTTGCCTTGATAATGGCCGCGAGCTCCTGCCCGGCGGCGGGGATGCGTTTATGCCGCATGTCATTCGCCTGCAGCGCGCTGATTTCTCCGCGCAGGGAGCGGATGTAGTCGGCAATATCGTTGAGTTCGCGGCGAAGGGCGCTGTCTTCAATGAGGGCCATTACGGGCTTCCAAACGCGATTTGTTAGTCGGCGAACACGGCGTCGATTTTGCTCTTGAGCGTCTGGGCGTTGAAAGGCTTCACGATATAGTTGTTGACGCCGGCCTTCTTCGCGGCGATCACGTTTTCCGTCTTCGATTCCGCGGTCACCATGATGAAGGGCGTCTTGCCGAGCGCGGGATCGGCCCGCACTTCTTTCAGAAGCTCGTAGCCGGTCATCGGCTCCATGTTCCAGTCGGAAATCACAAGGCCGTATTTCCGGCCGCGCATCTTGCCGAGTGCCTCCGTGCCGTCGGCGGCTTCGTCCACGTCCTCGAAGCCAAGTTGCTTCAAGAGATTGCGGATGATGCGGATCATCGTCTTGTAATCGTCGACGATAAGGATCGGCATCGAGGCATCGGTACTCATCATATCTCCCCCGCTCACGTCCTGTTTGCGGCATCCGTCATGGGATGGCGTCTGAAGGCCGGCGAACCCGTCCTGGTGCCCCCGCCCTCAAGCCCATGCACGCTAATGTTCTAGGTTTGAGATTGGGTTAATTCCGGTTGTGGTCGCCGGAAAGTTAACCCCGTGTTCAGATTCGGCTTGGGGCGAGCCGCGGAGGACGCTTGCTGCACGGCTGAATCTTGCGCAGGTTGCGGCGGGGACCGGGATTCGATGAGCGCGCCGCCTCTACACACGCTTTATTTCGAGGATCTTCGCGTCGGCATGCGCGAAACCCTGATGCGCACGGTTATGGACGAGGACGTCGTCGATTTCGCGCGGATTTCCGGCGATGAAAATCCGATTCACCTCTCCGAACGCTACGCCGCCAAGACCCGTTTCGGCCAGCGCATCGCCCACGGCCTTTACACGGCGAGCCTGATCTCGGCGGTGCTGGGCACGCGGCTTCCCGGACCCGGCGCGGTCTATCGCTCGCAGACCCTTAATTTCCACGCCCCCGTGAAGATCGGCGACGTGGTGACGGTGATCGTCGAGGTCGTTGAGCTCGTGCCCGAAGGCCACAAGGTACGGCTCCACTGCGAGGCGTCGGTCGACGGCAAGGTGGTGCTCGACGGCGAGGCGGCGGTTTCGGTGCCGGGCCGCCCCGTTCCCGCTTGACGATAGCGACCACGGGCGGCACCTTCGCCGCGGAAAACGAACCGGCTTTCATGACAACTCGCCCGTCTTCTCCGTCCGCCTTCACGGTGGTGCGCGATCGTGATCCCGTGCCGGAGCGGATCGCGGGCGCCTTCGTCGCTATCGGCAATTTCGACGGCGTGCATCGCGGCCACCGTGCCGTGATCGACGCGGCGATCGTGCACGCGCGGCGAGAAGCGAAACCCGCGATCGCGCTCACCTTCGAGCCGCATCCGCGCGCCTTCTTTCAGCCGGACCGGCCGCTCTTTCGCCTCACCCCCGAAGCTTCGAAGCTGAAGCTGCTCGCGGCGGCGGGCCTCGACGGGGCGGTGGTGATGACCTTTGGCGCTGAACTCGCCAAGGTCACCGCCGATGCGTTCGTCGCCGACATCCTGATCCGCCACCTCGGAATTGCCGGCGCGGTCGCGGGCGCGGATTTTCATTTCGGCAAGGGCCGGCAGGGCACGCCCGCTTTCCTGCGCGAAGAGGGGAACGCACGGGGCTTTGCCGTCGACCTCATTCCGCCTTTCCTCGTCGATGGGAAGCCGGTCTCCTCGAGCGAAATCCGTGCGGCGCTGTCCCACGGCGAAGTCGAGCGGGCGAACACGCTTCTGGGCTATCCCTGGTTTGCGGGCGGCAAGGTCATCCATGGTGAGGCGCGCGGGCGCAGCCTCGGCTTTCCCACGGCGAACATCGTTCTTGATCCCGCCTGCGCGCTCGCCCACGGCATTTACGCCGTGCGCGTGCTCGCCAAGGGCGCGATTTACGACGGTGTTGCGAGTTTCGGGCGGCGCCCGACCTTCGGCGAGGGGGCGCCGCTTCTCGAGATTTATCTCTTCGATTTTTCCGGCGACCTTTACGGCGAGGAGATCGTGGCCGCCTTCATCGGCTGGATCAGGCCGGAGCTTAAATTCGATTCGGCCGACGATCTCGTGCAAAGAATGAACGAGGATAGCCGGCTCGCGCGCGAAAAACTCGCTCGGGCGGCCGGCGCCTTTCCGCCCATCCGCGGCTAGCCCGCCGCCTGTTCCCGTTTCCGATTTCTTAAGCCGTAGTAACCAATAAAGGAGGGCCGGAAAGCTCCCTTTGGTGAATCAGCGGCATGCAACGACTTTTCAATAGGCTGAGTCTCGTCAGCCGGGCGCTGATCTTGATCGGGGTCGTGGTCGCGCTGACGACGGCCTGCGTCATGGCCGCGGCCTATTGGGCGCTGTCGAACGAGTTTGCGGTCAAGGCGCGCGATGACATCGAAGTCAATTTGCGCACACTGACGCTCGCCTTCGCCAAAACCTACGGCGATACCAAGATCAAGATGGTGGACGACAAGGTCGTTCGTGTCGAGGCGCTGGGCATCCCGACTTTTCAGAGCCACGAGATCGTGGATCTTTCGGCGTCATATGCCGGCGGCAACGCCACTATCTTTGAGTGGGATCCCGCGCGCAACAATTTCGTCCGCCGCACCACCAACGTGAAGAAGGAGAACGGCGAGCGCGCGGTCGGAACAGAGCTTGCACCCGATCACCCGGGACAACCGTATCTCCGGCGCGGCGAAGCCTATAAGGGGCCGGCGGTTCTGTTCGGCCGCAAGTTCTATACGGCCTACCAACCGGTCTTTAATCCCGAAGGCAAGACCATCGGCATTCTCTATGTCGGCATGCCGATCGAGGTTTACGGCGAGATGCTCCGGCACGGCATCGAGAGCATGGCGCTTGTCGCCGCCGTGGGAATTCTCTTCGTGCTTCTCTTGAGCATGTTCCTCGTGCGCAAGACGCTCGAGCCGCTCGCGGACGTTACCAACACGATCACGCATCTCGCGGAGGGAAAGCTCGATACCAAAATCGAACACGCCCAGCGCGACGACGAGATCGGCGCCATTGCACGTGCACTTTCCGTGTTTCACGACGCGACGACCAGGAACCGCACGCTGGAAGAGCAGGAGCGCGACAAGGCGGAGAAGGAACGCAAACACGCCGTCGAGATCGCCGGGCTTACGCGCGAATTCGAGCGCAAGGTGTCGGCGGCGCTCGGCGAGGTTCTGAAGACCATCAGCGCGCTGGCGGGCGACGCCACCACCATGCGCAAGGCCGCCGAAACCACCAAGGACCGTGCCTCGAGCGCAGCGCGCTCGGCGGATTCGGCGAGCGGCAACGTGCAATCGGTGGCGACGGCCGCCGAGGAGCTCGCGGGCTCGGTTGCCGAGATCGGGCGGCAGGTGACGTCTTCTTCCGACATCGCCTCGCGCGCCGTGCGCGAGGCCGAAAGCACCAACCGGCTGGTGCAGGAACTGTCGACGGCGGCGGTCAAGATCGGCGAGGTGGTCAACCTCATCCAGTCGATCGCCGAGCAGACGAACCTTCTCGCCCTCAACGCCACGATTGAATCCGCCCGCGCGGGCGAAGCCGGCCGCGGCTTTGCGGTGGTGGCGGCCGAAGTGAAATCGCTTTCGGGCCAGACTGCGCGTGCGACCGAGGAGATCGCAAACCAAATCGCTGCCATGCAAAAGGCGACGCAATCGGCGGTCGCCGCCATTGGCGGCATTTCAGACACGATCGGCACCATGGACCGCATCGCGGTCGCGATTGCGACCGCGGTCGAGGAGCAGAACGCCGCGACGATGGAAATCGCCCGCGGCGTCGGCAGCGCGAAAAGCGAGGCGGAATCGGCGCGCGCTTCGATCACCGAGGTGGAAGGCGTTGCGAGCGAAACCAACCGCGCTTCGGCGGCTGTGTCCATGGCGGCCGACGCCATGGCTTTCGAGCTGCGCGTGCTCGACGAAGAGGTGAAGGCCTTCCTCACGCGTATGCAGGCGGCCTGACGCCGCACCACCTGCACTGGCAAGTGTCGCGTACGGCTGCTAGAACGCGCGCGAACGTTTGCAAACGAGCGCCGAGCCGATGGCCGCCGAAAAGAAGCCGAGCGACGCGAAGGACTATAGCTCCACGCTGTTCCTGCCCGAGACGAGCTTCCCGATGCGCGCGGGGCTTCCGCAGAAGGAGCCCGAAATTCTCGCGCGCTGGCAGCGCGAGGGCCTTTACGAGAAGCTCCGTGCCGCCGCCAAGGGCCGCGTGAAATTCATCCTCCACGACGGGCCGCCCTACGCCAACGGCAACATTCACATCGGCCACGCATTGAACAAGATCCTGAAGGATCTCGTCACGCGCTCGCAGCAGATGCTCGGCTACGATTCGAACTATGTGCCGGGCTGGGACTGCCATGGGCTTCCGATCGAGTGGAAGATCGAGGAGGAGAATTACCGCGCGAAGGGCAAGCAGAAGCCGGACCTTTCCAATTCCGCCGCCATGATCGCGTTTCGGCAGGAGTGCCGCGCCTATGCCGAGCACTGGCTTGGCGTGCAGCGTGAGGAATTCAAGCGCCTCGGTGTCGAGGGCGATTGGCAGCATCCCTACACGACGATGGATTTTTTCGCCGAAGCGCAGATCGCGCGCGAACTGATGAAGTTCGCGACGAACGGCACGCTCTATCGCGGCTCGAAGCCCGTGATGTGGTCGGTGGTGGAGAAGACCGCGCTCGCCGAGGCCGAGGTCGAATACGAGGACTACACCTCGGATCAGGTGTGGGTGAAGTTTCCCACAGTGCGCGCCGAACTGGCGTCGGCGGCGAACCAGAGCGCTACGGCCGCGGTTTATGATCTGGTCGCGGCAGGTGCGTCGGTCCTGATCTGGACCACCACGCCCTGGACCATCCCGGGCAACCGCGCCATCAGCTTCTCACCGAAGATCGCCTACGGCCTTTATCGCGTGACCGATGCATCCGCCGAAAATTGGGCGAAGACCGGCGACACCTTCCTGCTCTCCGACAAGCTCGCGGCCGAAGTTTTCAAGCAGGCGCGCGTCACGGGGTATGAAAAAGTGCGGGATGTGGCGGCCTCCGTTTTGGCCGCGCTTGTCTGCGCGCATCCGCTTAGAAGCAAGGGCTATGACTTCGATGTGCCGCTGCTTGCCGGCGACCATGTTACCGACGACACGGGCACGGGCTTCGTCCACACCGCGCCCGGCCACGGCCGCGAGGACTTCGATGTGTGGACAGCGAACAGAGCAGCGCTCGAAGCGCGCGGCATTAACCCGACGATTCCCTACACCGTCGACGAGAACGGCGCCTTCACCGACCAGGCGCGGGGCTTCACGGGAAAACGCGTCATCAACGACAAGGGCGAGAAGGGCGACGCCAACGAAGCGGTGATCAAGGCCCTGATCGACGCCGGCATGCTCGTCGCGCGCGGGCGCTTGAAGCATCAATATCCGCACTCGTGGCGCTCGAAGAAGCCGGTGATCTTCCGCAACACGCCGCAATGGTTCATCGCGATGGATAAAGACATCGCCGATGCCAAGGGAAAATCAAAAGCCGGTGACACCCTCCGCCATCGGGCGCTCGCGGCAATCAAGGTCACGCGCTGGGTGCCGCCCGCAGGCGAGAATCGCATCAACGGCATGATCGAGGCGCGGCCCGATTGGGTGATCTCGCGCCAGCGCGCCTGGGGCGTGCCGATCGCTGTCTTCGTGCGCGAAAAGGGCGACGGCTCGGTGGAAATTTTGCAGGACGAAGCCGTCAACAAGCGGATCGCCGATGCCTTCGAAAAAGAAGGCGCCGATGCCTGGTACAAGGACGGCGCGCGCGAACGCTTTCTCGGTCCGAAGGCGAACGAAGACTGGAAAAAGGTCGACGACATTCTCGACGTCTGGTTCGATTCCGGCTCGACCCATGCCTTCGTGCTCGAAGACCCCATGCACTTTCCGGGGCTGGCCGGCATCCGCCGCAAGATCAACGGCGGCGCCGATACGGTGATGTACCTCGAAGGCTCCGACCAGCATCGCGGCTGGTTTCACTCCTCGCTCCTGGAATCCTGCGGCACGCGCGGGGTGGCGCCTTACGATGCGGTGCTCACCCACGGCTTCGTGCTCGACGAGGAAGGCCGCAAAATGTCGAAGTCGCTCGGCAATGTGGTGGCGCCGCAAGATGTCATGAAACAGTCGGGCGCCGACATTTTGCGCATGTGGGTCGCGGCCTCTGATTACGCCGATGATCTCCGCATCGGCCCCGAAATCCTCAAGACCACGGTCGACACCTACCGCAAGCTGCGCAACACGCTGCGCTGGATTCTCGGCAATCTCGCCCATTTCCAGGAGAAGGAGCGCGTCGAGTTTTCCAAAATGCCCGAGCTTGAACGCCTCATGCTGCACCGGCTTTCGGAGCTCGACGAGCTGGTGAAGCAGAATTACCGCGATTTCGACTACAAGCGCATCTTCGCGGCGTTGAACGCCTTCATGACTTCCGATCTTTCCGCCTTCTACTTCGACATCCGCAAGGATGCGCTCTATTGCGATCCGCTCTCGTCGGTGACGCGCAAGGCCTGCCTTACGGCGCTCGACCATTTGTTCCGCTGCCTCACCACATGGCTCGCGCCGATTCTCTGTTTCACGGCGGAAGAAGTCTGGCTCGCCCGTTTCGGCGACAATGCCGCTTCTGTTCACTTGCAGGTCTTTCCGGAAATTCCAGACACCTGGCGCGATGACGCGCTCGCCGAAAAATGGCGGAAGGTCCGACTCGTCCGCCGCGTCGTCACCGGCGCGCTTGAAATCGAGCGCGTGCAGAAGCGGATCGGCTCTTCGCTGGAAGCCGCGCCGATCATCCATATTGCCGACAACAAGCTCAGCGCCGCACTCTCCGGCGTCGACATGGCCGAGGTTTGCATCACCTCGGCCGCGACGGTGACGGCGGGCGAGGGGCCGCAAGCCGCCTTCCGTCTCGACGATGTTGCGGGCGTCGCGGTCGAACCGAAAGCGGCCGAAGGCAGGAAATGCGCGCGCTCGTGGAAAATCTCGCCGCTCGTCGGCTCCGACCGTGAATTTCCCGATGTCACCCCGCGCGACGCCCAGGCGCTGCGCGAATTTTACGCTGCCCGCCGCGCCGCGGAATAGGACGGCGAGATCGCGCATGACCAATCCAGCAATCGGCGCGTTTTCGCGAGTGGGCTTCCTGACGGCGGCGGTAACCCTTGTTGCCGATCAGGCCTCGAAGCTCTTCGTTCTGTACGGCCTCCGCCTCGGCGCCGGCGATGGGCTGGCAATCACCCCGTTTATGGACCTCGTGCTCGCCATGAACCCGGGCATCAGCTACGGCCTCCTTCCCCAGAACAGCGATCTTGGCCGCTGGATTCTCGTTATGGTGAATCTGGTGGCGGCGGGCCTGTTTGTGATCTGGCTTGGCCGGGCCCGCTCTAGCCTCCTGGCGGCCGCGATTGGCCTTCTGATTGGCGGAGCGCTGGGAAACGCCATCGACCGGGCGGCCTATGGTGCCGTGGTCGACTTTGTTTCCCTGCACGCGCTGGGATATCGTTGGTACATCTTCAACATCGCCGATGCCGCCATCGTTGCCGGGGTCATCGGCCTTCTGTACGATGCGGTTTACGGCCGTGCCACGAAATAGCCGCCATCGGGCGGGACCTGTATGCGCTCAGGCATCGGGTAGTGAGGGGTGTGGAGCGTATGTCGACCCGTATCGCTTCGAGATTGCTGCCGCTGGCCGCGCTCTGCGCGGTCGCCCTGACCTCGCAGGTCTGGGCGCAGGCCGCGCAGCAGGACGATGAAGGCCCGACCGAACTGCAAAAGCTTTTCGGCGTCATGGGTATTCTCGAGCTTCCCAAGGATCCGATCGAGTATCAGGAGCGCTCGCCGCTCGTCGTGCCACCCACATCCGTGCTGCCGCCTCCGGGCAGCGTCGGCGATATCAGCAAGATCAACCCCGAATGGCCGGTCGATCAGGACTGGAAGCGCATGCGCGATAAGGGATCGCCGCAGTCGAAAATCGTGCCGGAGGAACGGCGGGGAAATTTTTATCCCTGGGGTAGCACCGTCAAAGTCGAGGATATGAGCCGCGTCAATCCGGCCAAGCCCGACAAGACAAAGACCGGCAGCGGCTATGGGACGGCGGGCGAGGAAGCAAAGGAGGGCGCCGAACGCTATTCGCCCTCGCAGCTCGGCTTTATGGGCTGGAACAAAAAACAGTCAATCTCCTTCACCGGCGAGCCTGACCGTCAGGTCCTGACCGAGCCGCCTGTCGGATATCGCACGCCTTCGCCGAACGCCCCTTATGGCGTGGTTGAGGAAAAGTCGAAATACAATAAGACCAGCATCTTCGATCGTCTCGACGACCCGAACTCGAAGCACTGAAACTAACCTTACGCTCGTAACGCCGCATATTCCCCTTTGACGGAACCGGGTTCGCGCGTTAGCTCGATGGGATGGCCATCGCGGCAAGGCGCCGCTTCAGGTTCAGGATGTTGATGCGAATACTGACCGCACTCGCCGTTGCCGGAACTGCGACCTTGGCGAGTCCGCGCCTGGCCAGTGCCGAGCCGGCGGGTCCCGCCGTCAGCCACTTCACGCTCGCGAACGGTCTCGATGTCGTGGTGATCCCCGACAACCGCTCGCCGGTCGTCACCCACATGATCTGGTATCGCGTGGGCTCGGCCGACGAAGAGCTGGGAAAATCGGGGCTCGCGCATTTCCTCGAACATTTGATGTTCAAGGGCACGGCTAAAAATCCGGCCGGTAATTTCTCGCGCACGCTTGCCTCCCTCGGCGGGCAGGAGAACGCGTTCACCTCGTCCGATTACACCGCCTA
>DATGIF010000015.1:0-139150 GCA_035295845.1 Xanthobacteraceae bacterium | reverse complement strand
TCGCGATTGCCAGTGAGTTCGTCGACGCCCTGCCCATCGATCAATTCGTGAAGACCGCCGGCGGCTGGCACGAACGACGCATCGCCTTTAGGGGAGGGAAGTTCGTTTTTGGCCTCGATTCGACACCCCTCTCCGGATTTGACGACAGCCTGCCGCCGCGCCTGCGGCGGGCGCCGGAGGGTTCAGTGCTGGAGCGCCGTCAACTCGCGCCTCTTCGGGAAATCGCGCAGCGGATCGCCGCGGCCGGAGGTGCGGCCCTGATCATTGATTACGGCCACCGCCGCACGAGCTTCGGCGATACGCTGCAGGCCGTGCGCGCGCACGAATTCGCCGACCCGCTGGAAAGTCCCGGCCAGGCGGATCTGACCGCGCATGTCGATTTCGAGGCGCTGGCAGCACTTGCCAAGGCCGAGGGCCTGCGCGTGCGCGGGCCGATCACCCAAGGCGTATTCCTGCGCCGGCTCGGGATCGAGCCGCGGGCCGAGCGCCTGAAGCGCGACGCGAGCGTCAAGGTTCGCAATGACATCGATACGGCGCTGGCGCGGCTCGTCGGCGCTTCGCCTCGTCACATGGGAGAGCTATTCAAGGTGATTTCGTTCGCGCATCCCGCGCTTCCCCCCGAGCCCGGATTTGACAGCACGTAAAGCCGCGATGAGCTTCTTTCCATGATGATGCTACAATCAAAGCCGCTCGATGCGCTTTCGCATGTACGCCATGCGTTCTTCACGCGCGAAGGCGGCGTGTCGGAAGGAATCTACGCGAGCCTGAACGGCGGTCTTGGCTCGCGGGACGATCCCGCGCGCGTTGCCGAAAACCGGCTGCGCATGGCCGAGGGGTTGAAGGTCGCCGACGGCCACCTCGTGACCTGCTATCAGGTCCATTCGGCCGAGGCCGTCGTCGCGACAAAGCCGTGGACGCGCGCCACCGCCCCGCATGCCGACGCCGTCGTGACCGCGACGCCGGGTCTTGCCGTCGGCGTCTCCATCGCCGATTGCGGGCCGGTGCTGTTTGCCGATTCGGAAGCGCGCGTCATCGGCGCCGCCCATGCCGGCTGGAAGGGTGCGCTCACCGGCATCCTCGAGGCGGCGGTGGCGAGGATGGAAGAATTGGGCGCCGACCGCGCCCGCATCGTCGCCGCCATCGGGCCGCTCATCCGCCAGTCGAGCTATGAAGTCGGCCCGGAATTCGTCAGCCGCTTTCGCGAGGCGGATGCGATGAACATCCGCTACTTCGCGCCCGCCGAACGTTCGGGCCATGCTCTCTTCGATCTCCCCGGCTATATCCGCGCGCGGCTGACGAGGCTCGGCGTCACAACCATCGACGATCTTTGCTGCGACACCTATGCCGAAGAGCGATATTTCTTCAGCTATCGCCGCTCCGTTCACCATAACGAGCCCGATTACGGGCGTTTGGTGGCTGCGATTGCGCTCTCGGAATGAGCAGGCAACGCGAGGTTGGCTGGACGCGATCTTCGATTGTCACTAGAAATGCCGCCAGTGTCGCCGAAGCCTTGGGAAAAAGGCGCGGCGGACGGGGAGCGTGTCGATGCCGGAAGACGCGTGCGAGCGCGGCGTATTTGCGCGTGTGGGGATTTTTGCGGGCGCGCTTGCGTGTCTCCTTGTCGCCGCCTGCCAGACCGACAACGGAATTACCGGCTCGATCGGTCAAGGCGTGCCGCGCGCCGTCGCTTTTGAGTCGATCGACGGGCCGCCGCCCACCGTCTTCGAGCGCCTGGTGGCGCAACTCAACAAGGAGGCGGAAGCGCGCAAGCTGCCCGTCGTTTCCCGCGCCGCTCCCAACGCCTGGCGCGTCCGCTTCTATCTCGCCGCCCGCGTGCAAAGGAAGCAGGCGACGATTTCCTGGGTCGGCGACGTATTCGATTCCCGCTATGACCGCGCCTTCCGCGTCTCCGGCGAAGAGCCGGTTTCGCCCGCGCGCAGGGATGTGTGGGCGCTCGCCGACGATGCCGTGCTTGCGCGAATCGCCGCGAAAAGCCTCGAAGCCATCATGGGCCAGATGAACGCGCCCGAGATGCAGCCTTCCTCTCCGCCGGCCGAGCCCGCGAGCCGTGAAACGCCGGTCGCGGACAAAGGCGTGAGCCCGGCCGCCTTCGCGGATTGGCGCAATTCCTTCGTTTCCAATTAAGCGAAAATAAGCTTCTGGAAGACCGCCGCAGCCAACTTTACAGCCGCGACGCGCGCGGCTAGGGACGAGGGATATCGCGGCTCCTCCCGAGGGACCGCGTTAGGAAAAGCGATGGCGACTCGCAATAACGGCAACATCAAGCTTGTTGCCGGCAATTCGAACCGGGCGCTCGCGGAAGCGATCGGCGGCTATCTCGAAACGCCGCTGACCAAGGCTGTTGTCCGGCGTTTCGCCGACATGGAAATTTTCGTCGAGATCGAGGAGAACGTGCGCGGCCGCGACGTGTTCGTGCTGCAATCGACCTCGTTCCCGGCGAACGACCATTTGATGGAGCTCTTGATCATCATCGACGCGTTGAAGCGCGCCTCGGCGCGGCGCATCACCGCGACGATCCCCTACTTCGGCTACGCGCGCCAGGACCGCAAGCCGGGACCGCGCACGCCGATCTCGGCGAAGCTCGTCGCCAACCTGATCACGCACGCCGGCGCCGACCGCGTGCTCACCCTCGACCTGCATGCCGGCCAGATCCAGGGCTTCTTCGATATCCCCACCGACAATCTCTACGCCTCGCCGGTGATGGTGCGCGATATCCGCGAGCGCTTCGACCTCAAGAACGTCACCGTCGCCTCGCCCGACGTCGGCGGCGTCGTGCGCGCGCGTGGGCTCGCCAAGCGCATCGACGCGCCGCTCGCCATCATCGACAAGCGCCGCGAGCGGCCGAACGAATCCGAGGTAATGAACGTGATCGGCGAGGTTGCGGGCCAGACCTGCATCCTCATCGACGATATCGTCGATTCCGGCGGCACGCTGGTGAACGCCGCCGACGCGCTGCTCGAAAAAGGCGCCAAGGACGTTTACGCCTACATCACCCATGGCGTCTTGTCGGGCGGGGCGGTCGCGCGCATTACGGCATCGAGGCTGAAGGAAATGGTCATCACCGATTCGATTCAGCCCACCGACGCGATCCGCGCCGCGCGCAACATCCGCGTGCTTTCGATCGCGACGCTGATCGGCGAAGCCATCGGCCGCACGTCGAGCGAGGAATCGGTTTCGAGCTTGTTCTACTGAACGGGATTGGTTTCGGGCCGGCTGTAAGTGAGGGGTTCCGTGCCCATTACGAGTTACGCCCAGAATTTCGAAGACGTGATGCTGGCGCGCGCCTTTCCCGGCGCCACGGGCTTCTACGTCGATGTCGGCGCCAACGATCCTGACATCGACAACGTCACCCGCGTTTTTTACGAGCGCGGCTGGTCGGGCATCAACGTCGAGCCGCTTTCCGCGAACAGCGCGGAGCTGCGCAAGAAGCGCCCGCGCGACATGAATCTCGAAATCGCCGTCGGCGAGAAGGAAGGCGAAATCACCTTCTACGAGATCGGCAAGTGGCACGGCTACTCCACCACCGACCCGACGATCGCGAAGCAACATCGTGCGGACGGCCTCGAGGTCGTCGAACACAAGGTTCCGGTGCGGAAGCTCGCGGCCGTTCTCGACGAGCACGCGGCGGGGCGTGCCATCGATTTTCTCAAGATCGACGTCGAGGGAACGGAGCTATCGGTTCTGCGCGGCGCCGATCTCCGCCGCCACCGGCCGAAGATCATCGTGCTCGAATCGAAGATGCCCGTTACCATCAATATGGTCGACCGCGTCGACGAGGTGCCCGACCGGGTGGAGGAGTATTCTGACTTCCTCGCGCCGCTCGGCTATCATTTCGTCTATCATGACGGGCTCAATTCTTTTTTTCTCGCCGAGGAGTGCCGCGACCTCGAAAAGGCGTTCAACCGCCCGCCCGGCACCTTCGACAAGATCACCCACGCCGCTTCGATCCGTCCCTATGAGGAGAAGATCGCGCGGCTCAAGCAGCGGCAATGGTCGATCGGCGCAATAGCAGCGCTGTTCGCGACGGTCGCCGTTATCGCGCTCCTCCTGAAACTGAAATAGCGCCTACGGCCTCGCCGTGATGTAGCGATAGCTCGGCAGCATGCGCTCGGCCCACAGTCGCAACACTTGCACGAGCGTTTCGCGGTCGACGTAGAAGCAGTCGGTGCCGTCGACGATCGGCAGGAGCTCCTCGGGCAGCCGCATCTTGCGGAGATCGGCGCATCGCGGCGCATAGGCGAGGTAGCCGTCCTTGGTCACCTCGATCAGTTCGTAGAGATAGGGATCTCCGACCTTCGGATTCCTTTGGCGGCCCGCCGCGATATAGAAGCCGTTGCCGACATCGTAGAGCGCAAACAATTGCTCGATCGCGGCGTTATCTTCCTTCCAGCCATAGATGCGGGCTTCCAATCCGAGCGTGCCGGTGCTGCGCTTTTCCCAATTGCCGTTATTGTATGTCAGCTCGTCATAGCGGCCGGCCGGCGCCGGGGTCACCGCGTTCGCCTCGTCGAAGAGCGGAATCTTCGATGAAATGCATCCGGACAAGAAAAACGCGAGTGCCGTCGCGGCAAAAAGCAAGGGCGGCTTAAAACGCATCTTTGGCGATCTTTTCCCCCAAGAGAAAGCGCGCCAGAAGTGGCATGGCGGACAGAACCTCGACAAGCCGGTTCCCTCCTTCATGCCGCGTTGCATCACGGCGCCGATCTCGCTATAGGAACGCCGCCCGGCGCCCCGCACCCCTGGAGGCGGCCCGGACTTAAGAAAAGGACTGAGACTATGGCTGCCAAGCAAGAGCTGAAGGCTACCGCGCGTCCGAAGGCCGGCAAGGGGGCCGCCCGCAGTACGCGTCGCGCCGGGCGCGTGCCCGGCGTCATCTACGGCGACAAGAAGCCCCCTGTTTCGATTTCGCTCGACGCCGCCGAACTCACCCACCGCATCCATGCCGGCCACTTCCTCACGACGCTGTTCAGCGTCGACGTTGACGGCCAGAAGCACGAGGTCATCTCGCGCGGCTACCAGCTCGATCCGCTGCGCGACCACCCCACCCACGTCGATTTCCAGCGCGTGGCGCCGGGCGCCACCGTCCGCGTCGCGGTGCCGGTGAAGTTCATCAATCAGGACGCGGCTCCCGGCATCAAGCGCGGCGGCACGCTGAACATCGTCCGCCACACTGTCGAATTTCTGTGTCCGGCGGATGCGATCCCCGATTTCATCACCGCCGACCTCACCGGCCTCGAGATCGGCCATTCGCTGCACATTTCGGCGATCAAGCTGCCGGAGAAGGTTCGCCCGGTGATCCGCGATCGCGACTTCACCGTGGCGACCATCGTGTCCTCCTCGGGTTACCTCGAAGAGCAGCTGCTCGCGAAGCAGAAGGAAGCCGAAGCCGCGGCGGCGGCACTTGCCGGTGCCGTGCCCGGTATCGAAGGCGCGCCGGTCGAAGGCGCCGAAGGTGCGGCGGCGGCGCCAGGCGCTGCCGCTCCCGCCGAAGGCGCCGCGGCTCCCGCGGCCGATGCGAAGGGTGGCGACAAGGGCAAGAAGTAACGCTTGCCGGGAGGCTCGCCATGTGGCTGCTCGCGGGGCTCGGCAATCCGGGACCGCGCTTTGCCGGAAACCGGCACAATATCGGTTTCCTCGCCGCCGATGCCATTTTCCGCCGCCACCGCCTCGCGCCGTGGCGGCGGCGCTTTCATGGCGAGGCGGCGGAAGGCGAAATCGCGGGTGAGCGGGTTCTTCTCCTGAAGCCTGAGACTTTCATGAACGAATCGGGCCTCGCCGTGCAGGCGGCGCAGCACTTTTACAAGCTCGCGATCGGAGAAGTGGTCGTGCTTCATGACGAGATTGATCTCGCGCCTGCCAAGGTGCGCGTGAAGATCGGCGGCGGCAACGCCGGCCATAACGGGCTCCGCTCGATCACCGCGATGTGCGGCAACGACTACATGCGCGTGCGGATGGGCGTCGGCCATCCCGGCAACAAGGATCTCGTCCAGCCTTACGTGCTCTCGGACTTCTTCAAGGAAGAGCGCGGCTGGGTCGAGGCGGTATGCGAGGCGGTCGCCGATGCCGCCGAATTCCTGGTCAGGGGCCGGCCGGAGGAATTCCAGAACCGCGTGCACCTGTTCCTGCAGGCGCGCGGCCTTCCGCAAACCGCCGACAACGGGCCTGAAGCATGATCCCGAAAAGTGGGAACCGGTTTTCGGAAAAGATCATGCTTCAGCAAAAAAACTAACCAGAAGGTCGGCCATGGGATTCAAGTGCGGCATCGTCGGCCTGCCGAATGTCGGCAAGTCCACGCTCTTCAATGCATTGACGCAGACCGCCGCGGCGCAGGCGGCGAATTATCCGTTCTGCACCATCGAGCCCAATCTCGGCGAGGTGGCGGTGCCCGATCCGCGGCTGGAGACGCTCGCGAAAATCGCCCACTCCGCCGAGATTATCCCGACGCGGCTCACCTTCGTCGACATCGCCGGCCTCGTGCGCGGCGCCTCCAAAGGCGAGGGTCTCGGCAACCAGTTCCTCGCTCATATCCGCGAGGTCGACGCGATCGCGCATGTGCTCCGCTGCTTCGAGGACACCGACATCACCCATGTCGAGGGCAAGATCGATCCGCTCGCCGACGCGGCCACCGTCGAGACCGAACTGATGCTCGCCGATCTTGAAAGCCTGGAGAAACGCGTCGATGCGCTGGAAAAGAAAGCGCGCGGCAACGACAAGGAATCGATCGTGGCACTCGACCTCGTCCGGCGGGCGATCGCGCTCTTGTCCGAAGGCAAGCCCGCGCGCCTCGTCGCCCGGAAGCCCGAGGAAGAACCGGCGTTCGCGATGCTTGGCCTGATCACCGCGAAGCCCGTTCTCTACGTTTGCAACGTCGACGAGGCGTCCGCCGCGACCGGCAATTCATTTTCGAAAACAGTCGAGGCCAAGGCCAAAAAGGAAGGCGCGGCTTCCGTCGTCATCTCGGCCAAGATCGAAGCCGAGATCGCGATGTTGCCCACGGCCGAGCGCGCCGAATATCTTTCCGCCGTCGGTCTCAAGGAGCCCGGTCTCGACCGGCTGATCCGCGCCGGCTACGGCCTCCTCGATCTCGTCACCTATTTCACCGCCGGCCCGAAGGAGGCCCGCGCCTGGACGATTGTGCGCGGAACCCGCGCGCCGCAGGCGGCCGGCGTCATCCATACCGATTTCGAGAAGGGCTTCATCCGCGCGGAAACCATCGCCTATGACGACTACGTCGCGGGCAACGGCGAGGCGGGCGCGCGCGAGGCGGGAAAATTGCGGCTCGAGGGCAAGGATTATGTCGTCGCCGACGGCGACGTGATGCATTTCCGTTTTGCCAACTGAGTCGCGCGCAAGGTAGGGCTGCCTTGCATCGCGCCGGGATGACAAAGCCGCATTTCCGTGCTTGATCGCGAAACGCAATGCCCGCGACGCCCCGTCTTTATTTCGAGGATTTCACCGTCGGCTGGTCCATGACGCATGGGCCGCGCACGATCACGCGCCAGGAAATCATCGCCTTCGCCTCCGAATACGACCCGCAGCCCATGCATCTCGACGAGGAGGCGGCGAAGAAAACGCTGCTCGGCGGCTTGTCGGCTTCCGGCTGGCACACCTGCGCGATCATGATGCGGCTCATCTATGACGGCCTTCTGGTGAACGCGGCCTCGATGGGCGCGCCGAGCGTCGACGAGGTGAAGTGGCTGAAGCCGGTGCGGCCGGGCGACGATCTCTCCGTCCGCCTCACCGTGATCGGCAAGCGCGAGCCGAAAAGCCGGCCGGACATGGGCTTCGTGCAATGCCGTTGCGAAGTGCTGAACCAGCACGGCGAGGTGGTGCTCGATTCGAACTATCCCGGCATGTTCGCCAAGCGAAAGCGCGAGGCCGCGGAATGAAATTTTTCGACGACATCCAGATCGGCGACCGGCGCGATCTCGGCAAGCACACGTTTAGCGCCGAGGAAATCAAGCGCTTCGCGCGGAGCTACGACCCGCAGCCGTTTCACATGGACGAAGAAGCCGCGCGGCATTCGCATTTCGGCGCGCTCTGCGCCTCCGGCTGGCATTCGACCGCCGCCTGCATGCGTCTCATCGTCGATTACCACAAGCGCCTCGCCGCCGAGATGATCGCGCGCGGCGAAAGGCCAGCGAAGATCGGCCCCTCGCCCGGATTCAAGAACCTCAAATGGCTGAAGCCGATCTATGCCGGCGACAGCGTCGTATTCGCGAGCGAGGTGATCGAGACGCGGGCCTCGGCCTCGCGCCCGCAGTGGGGCATCGTGCACATGCGCACCACCGGCACCAATCAGAAGGGCGAGCGCGTGTACGAAATCGAGAACATCGCCTTCATCGAACGGCGATCGGCTTGACCGCGGCCGCCGCCTCGGCGCGCCGGAGCGAGCGCCGCGCGCTTGCCGCCGCCACCGGCGCGCACGCACTCTTCGACGGCTATAGCGACCTTCTCTACGTTCTGTTGCCGGTCTGGCAGGCGGAGTTCGGCTTGAGCTACGCCGAGATCGGCGCCCTCCGCGGGCTTTTCTCCGGCGCGATGGCGAGCTTTCAAATTCCGTCGAGCCTGCTCGCCGATCGCCTCGGCGCGCGGCTGATGCTCGCGGCGTCGGTCGCGATCGGCGGCGCCGGCTATTGTCTCGCCGGCGCCAGCACCGGTTTCGTTTCGCTCGTGATTGCGCTCGTCATCGGCGGCCTCGGTGCCAGCGTGCAGCATCCGGTCGCCTCCGCCCTCGTTGCCCGCGCCTATGAAAGCGCGCGCTCGCGCACGGCGCTCGGCACCTATAATTTCGCCGGCGACCTTGGGAAAATGGCGTTTCCGGCGCTGACGGCGCTTCTCCTCGTGGCATTACCATGGCGGCCGACGCTCGCCTTGTTGGGGCTGTTCGGCATCGCCGCGGCCGGGCTGATTTTCACGCTCACGCCCGCGATCGAGGACGAGCGAACGGAAGACACGGCGGAAAATCGCGCCGCCCCGCGCCCGCAACGTTTCGGCTTTCCGCTGTTGCTTTCGATCGGCGTGCTCGACAGCGCCACCCGCATGGCGTTCCTCACCTTTCTGCCCTTCCTCCTGAAGATGAAGGGCGCCGACACGCCGGCGATCGGTTTCGCGCTGCTCTTGGTCTTCGCGGGCGGCGCCACGGGCAAGCTCGGCTGCGCCTTTCTCGGCGCCCGCATCGGGACGATCGCGACTGTCTGTCTCACCGAAGGCCTGACGGCGGTCGGCATTCTCGCACTGTTGCCCTTGCCGCTGTGGAGCGAGCTTGCGCTCCTGCCGCTGATCGGCTTCGCGCTGAACGGCACGTCATCGGTGCTCTATGGCTCGGTGCCGGACTTGGTGTTGCCGGAAAGGCGTCAGCGCGCCTTCGGCATTTTCTACACCGGCACCATCGGCGCCGGCGCCTTATCGCCGATGCTCTATGGCTTTGTCGGCGACCGCCTCGGCGTCGGCGTCACGCTCGCGCTCGTCGCAGCCTTCGTGCTCTTGACGGTTCCGCTCGCGCTTCTGCTGCGGCCGTTCTTTGCCGGGGACCGCTCGGCCTGAGCTTCAATGTCCTTCGAAGTTAACGAGCGTGTGCACCGCGACGCCACGGAGCTTCAGCCGGTCGGAGCCGCCAAGCTCCGGCAAGTCGATGATAAAGGCCGCGGCCGCGAGCTCGCCGCCGGAGCGGCGCACGAGCTCGATCGCCGCCTCCGCCGTGCCGCCGGTCGCGATCAGGTCGTCGATGAGCAACACCCGCTGCCCCGGCGCGATGGCGTCGGCATGGATTTCCACCGCGTCGACGCCGTATTCGAGCTGATATTCCTGCCCGATGGTCTTGTGCGGCAGTTTGCCTTTTTTGCGCACCGGCACGAAGCCCTTGCCCAATTCATGCGCGACCGCGCCGCCGAGAATGAACCCGCGCGCCTCGATGCCGGCAACGAGATCGATCGGCATGTTCACGAAAGGCAGGATCAGCCCGTCCACGGCCGCGCGTAGCCCGCGCGGATCGAGCAACAGCGTCGTGATGTCGCGAAACATGATCCCGGGCTTGGGATAGTCCGGAATCGTGCGGATCAGCCCCTTGAGATCGACCGGGGGTTTTTGCGGCTTGGTCACAGCACCCTCCCCGCCACCGCGGCGAGCTTTCGCACCAGCACCGGATCGCGAAATTCCGGCGGCGTGACGATCGCAAAATCAAGCGCGCGATCGGAGCCCGCGGGACAGGGCTCGCGCTCGGCGGGAAAATCGCGCGCGAGCCGCGAAACCAGCCGCGCCGCATGCGCGGAATTCTCTTTCATCACGTTCAGGATCGCCGACACATCCACGGGCCCGTGCTCCTCATGCCAGGAATCGTAATCGGTCACCATGGCGACCGTAGCGTAGGTGATCTCGGCTTCGCGCGCGAGCTTCGCCTCCGGCATGTTGGTCATGCCGATCACGCTCCAGCCTTCGGCCTCGAAGGCGAGGCTCTCGGCCTTGGTCGAGAACTGCGGTCCCTCGATGCAAACGTAGGTGCCGCCCTTCTTGAACTTGACGCCTTCGGCAGCGGCCGCGGCGGCGATGCGATCGACGAGCTTCGGCCCCACCGGCTGCGCCATCGACACATGCGCGACGCAACCGGGCCCGAAGAAGCTCGTCGCGCGCCGGAAGGTGCGATCGATGAACTGATCGACGAGCACGAAGGTGCCCGGCGGCAAATCCTCGCGGAACGAGCCGCAGGCGGAGAGCGAAACGAGATCGGTGACGCCCGCGCGCTTCAGACAGTCGATATTCGCCCGGTAATTGATGTCGCTGGGCGGCACGCGGTGGCCGCGTCCATGGCGGGCGAGAAACACCGCGGGCTTGCCGCCGATCTCGCCGCGCCGCAGCCGGTCGGACGGCTCGCCCCACGGGCTTTCGAGCGAAAGTTCCTCGATCTTTTCCAGTCCCGGCAAATCGTAGAAGCCGGAACCGCCGATGATGCCGAGCAACGCGCGCGCCATCCGCCCCTCCGCGACTAGCCTAGCATTAGCCGAAACGAAAATGGCCGGGTTGCGCCGGCCATCCTAAGAAGAATTGCGCGCTCGCCCGCGGCTCAGTGCAGGCCGGACCACACCTTCTTCTTGGTGAAATAGGCGAGCCCCGCGAAAATGATCAGGAAGATCATCACCTGGAAGCCGATGCGCTTGCGCGCCTCCAAGTTCGGCTCCGCCACCCACATCAGGAAGGCGGAGACGTCGCGAGCATATTGCTCGACCGTGGCCGGCGTGCCGTCGGTGTATTCGACCTGACCGTTCTGCAGCGGCGGCCGCATGGCCGTGCGGTGGCCGGGGAAATATTTGTTCCAGAACTGCCCGTCGGCAAGCTTCACATCGGCCGGCGGGTTCTCATATCCCGTGACGTAAGAGAAAATGTAATCCGGTCCCGCTTCCTGATATTGCCGGAATGCGTCGAAGACGAACGCCGGGAAACCGGCTTCCGCGCCGCGCGCCTTGGCGATCACCGACAGATCCGGCGGCAGGGCGCCGTTGAAGCGCGCGCGCGCCGCCTGTTCGTTTGGATCGGGCGAGGGAAAATAATCGGAGAGCCTGCCCGGCCGGTCGAACATCTCGCCCTTGTCGTTCGGCCCGTCATTGATGCGGTATTCGCTCGCCACCTGCTTCGCCTGCGCTTCCGTATATCCGGGACCGCCCGGCTGCGCGAGGTTGCGGAAGGAGAGGTACTTCATGCCGTGGCAAGCGGAGCAGACATCGCGATAGACATGGAAGCCGCGCTGGATCTGCGCGCGATCGAAGGTGCCGAACGGCCCTGCGAAGCTCCACGATTGCCGCGGCGGAATGGGCGTTTCTTGCTGTTCCTGCGCGAAGGCCGATGAGGTCGCCAAGGCCGCGCCGGCAAACAAGATCAAGGCGATTTTGCGCATGGTGCGGCTCAGTCTTTTCCGGGCGCCCGCGCGCCCATCGCCACCGCGGCGCCGTTCTTCTTCAAAACCGGTTCGGAAATCGAGGTCGGCAGCGGCCGCGGCGTTTCGAGATAGCCGAGCGCCGGCAGGATCACCAGGAAGTGGATGAAGTAATAGGCGGTGAAGACGCGTGCGACCAACACATAGCCGCCCTCGGCGGGCTTCGAGCCGAGATAGCCGAGCCCGATGCAGACAATCACGAGCGCCCAGAAGAATTGCCTGTAGAGCGGCCGGAAGCGAGCCGAGCGCACTTTCGAGGTATCGAGCCACGGCAAAAAGGCGAGAACCATGATCGAGGAGAAGAGCGCCGTGACGCCCAACAGCTTGTTCGGGATCGCGCGCAGGATCGCGTAGAACGGCAGGAAATACCATTCCGGCACGATATGCGGCGGCGTCTGCAGCGGGTTCGCCGGGATGTAGTTGTCGGGATGGCCGAGATAGTTCGGAATGTAAAACACGAACCAGGCGAACAGGATCATGAAACAGACGAGCGCGAAATTGTCCTTCACCGTGGCATAGGGCGTGAACGGCACGGTGTCGCGCTCGGATTTCACGTCGATGCCGAGCGGGTTGCCTTGGCCTACGTGATGCAGCGCCCAGATGTGCAGCACCACGACGCCCGCGATCATGAACGGCAACAGGTAGTGCAGCGAGAAAAAGCGCTGCAGCGTCGGCTGGTCGACCGCATAGCCGCCCCACAGCCATTGGGTGATCCCATTGCCGAAGACGGGAATGGCCGTGAACAGATTGGTGATGACGGTCGCCGCCCAGAAGCTCATCTGGCCCCACGGCAACACGTAGCCCATGAACGCCGTCGCCATCATCAGCAAAAAGATAATGACGCCGAGAATCCATAGAACCTCGCGCGGCTCCTTGTACGATCCGTAATAGATGCCGCGGAAAATATGGATATAGACGGCGAGGAAGAACATCGAGGCGCCGTTGGCGTGAATGTAGCGCAACAGCCAGCCGAAGTTCACGTCGCGCATGATGTGCTCGACGGAATCGAAGGCGCCGCTCGAAGTCGGCGTGTAGTGCATCACCAGCACGATGCCGGTGACGATCTGCACCGCCAGCATGAAGGCGAGGATGCCGCCGAAGGTCCACCAGTAATTCAGATTGCGCGGCGTCGGATAGGTGACGAACGCATCGTTCAGAAACGAGAGCACCGGCAGGCGGCGCTCGAACCATCTCAGGATCGGGTTCTGCGGTTGATACGTGCCGTGTCCAGCCATGGTGCGCCCCGTCAGCCGACCTGGATCTTGGTATCGGAGACGAATTCGTAGGGCGGAATCGCGAGATTGGCCGGCGCCGGACCCCGGCGAATGCGCCCGGAAGTATCGTATTGCGAGCCGTGGCAGGGGCAGAACCAGCCGTCATAGTCGCCCTGATGGCCGAGCGGCACGCAGCCGAGATGCGTGCAAATGCCGATCAGCACCAGCCATTGCTCCTTGCCCTTCTTCACCCGCGCCTCGTCCGGCTGCGGATCGGGCAGATCGGAAAGCTTCACCGACTGCGCTTCCTCGATTTCCTTCTTGGTGCGGTGGGAGATGAACACCGGCTTGCCGCGCCACTTCACGGTGATGATCTGACCTTCGGCGATCGGCGAAAGATCGACCTCGGTCGACGACAGCGCCAGCACCGAAGCGTCGGGGTTCATCTGATTGATGAGCGGCCAGATGGCGGCAGCGGCGCCGACGGCGCCGACGGCGGAGGTCGCGATATAGAGGAAGTCCCGTCGGGTTGGATGCTCGGCCGCTTTAGTCGTCGCCACGATTACGTCCTTGCGTTAGGCCGCCTCTCCAAACGAGCGCCGCGATGCGAAATCGAAGCCCCCGCCCGACCCCGCTCGCGGCGCAAGAACGGCGCCTGTCTCGAGGACTTCTAATTGCATCGTTGCCATCTATTGTCCAGTGTTCGCATATGCGGCAAAGCAGTTTCTTGCTTGCACAATTCGTCGAAGGAACAGAGCCCCTTAGGCAACTTTCCACAGGCTGCCATCGGCCATGATCATCGCCCTCTATGAGCCCGATATTCCACAGAACACCGGCACGATTCTACGGCTCGGCGCCTGCCTCGGCGTCGCGGTCCATATCGTCGGACCTGCCGCCTTTCCGGCCACCGAAAAGACGTTCCGCCGCGCCGGTCTCGACTATCTCGACCATGTGAGCGTCGTGGACCACGTTTCGTTCGGCACCTTCGAGGATTGGCGCAAACGAGAAAGCCGCCGGCTCGTTTTACTCACCACCAAGGCTGCGACCGCGCATGTCGATTTTTCCTATCGCGAAAGCGACGTGCTCCTGTGCGGGCGCGAATCTGCCGGCGTTCCCGACGACGTGCATCAAGCAGCCGATGCACGCGTGCGCGTGCCCATGCGGCAGGATATGCGCTCGCTGAACGTCGCGGTGAGCCTCGCCATGGTTTTGGGCGAGGCGCTCCGCCAGACGAAGGGCTTTCCCCGTGGGTGAAGCCGAAGCGCGCAAGGCAAAGGCAGGCGCCTGGTTCGCGGAGCTCCGCGACCGCATTTGTGCGGCGCTCGAGGCCCTCGAAAGCGAAGCGCCGAAGACGCTTTATTGGGGAGCGCCGGCCCGTTTTGTGCGCAAGGCCTGGGAGCGGAAGGATCACGCCGGCGCGCCGGGTGGCGGCGGCGAGATGGCGATGTTGCATGGGCGCCTGTTTGAAAAAGCGGGCGTCCACGTCTCGACCGTATATGGCGAGTTCGCGCCCGAATTCCGCGCCCAAATTCCGGGCGCCGCAGAGGATCCGCGTTTCTGGGCGTCCGGCGTTTCGGTGATCGTCCACCCGCGCAATCCGCACGTGCCGGCGGTGCATTTGAACACGCGCCATGTGGTGACGACGAAACCCTGGTTCGGCGGCGGCAGCGATCTTACGCCGCTCCTCGATCAGCGGCGCGCGCCGGACGACCGCGATGCAACCGCCTTTCACGCCGCAATGAAGACGGCATGCGACCAGCATCCGCGCGTCGCCTCCTACGAGAAATACAAGGCCTGGTGCGACGAGTATTTTTTCCTGCCTCACCGCAACGAGCCGCGCGGCGTCGGCGGAATTTTCTTCGATAATCTCGACTCCGGCGACTGGGAAGCCGACTTCGCCTTCGTGCGCGAGGTCGGCATGGCGTTCCTCGAGATTTATCCCGCACTGGTGTGGCGGAACATCACTACGCCGTGGACCAAGGAAGAGCGCGAGGAACAGCTCGTGCGCCGCGGCCGCTATGTCGAGTTCAATCTGCTCTACGACCGCGGCACCATGTTCGGGCTGAAGACCGGCGGCAATGTGGAATCGATTCTTTCCTCGCTGCCGCCGGAAGTGAAGTGGCCCTGATTAGCTTTTCTTCACCGCCCGTAGAGCGTCCTCGACGATCGAATCGAGCGCAGAACGCTCGGCCGGAAATCCGGCCTTGATCCATTCCTCCTCGGCGCGCGCGAGTGCCGCCCCCAGCGCCGGCCCCTTCTCGATGCCGCGCGCGGTAAAATCCTTGGCCGCCAGCGGAAATTTCGGCGGCGACCAGCGCGCGGGCAGGGTCACAAGATCGCGCCAGGCCTTGTCATCCGCTTTCGCCCGTGAGCGCGAAAAAGCCATCAGCGCGCGGTCGCGAAAATTCTCGGCGCCGATCCGGTAGAGAAGCGCACGCGCGGCGTCTTCGCCACGCGCGGGCGAGACCTGCCACCAGCGATCGCCCATGGATTCGAGCCGGTGAAATTCGGCGTTGGCGAGCCGCAAGCGGTCGCGCAAGCGCTCGGCATCCTCGCTCAGGAAGACGGCGAGCGCGGCGAGCCGCCGGATCGCGTCGGGCTCAAGTCCGAGCGCGTGTTCTGCCTTCATCATGTTGGCGAAGCTCGCGAGCAGCGGAACGCCGCCGAGCACGCTTCCGAGAATGCCCACTTCGCTCATGGTCGCGAGCGTGGGCACCGCATGCTGGGCGAGGAAAAGCTTGCTGAGCTCGGCGCGCACGCGCTCGCGCGAAAGCGACGCGATCTCGGCGCGCGCCGCAATGCAGGCGGCAAGCCCGGCCGCGTCCATGGCGCCGCCGGCGTAAGCGGCGTGAAAGCGGAAGAAGCGCAGTACCCGCAGATAATCCTCGCGGATGCGCGTGGCGGGGTCGCCGATGAAGCGCACGCGCCGCGCTTCGAGGTCCGCAAGGCCGCCGACGAAATCGCTCACCCGGCCGTCGCGCGCAAGAAACAGCGCGTTGATCGTGAAATCGCGCCGCTCGGCGTCTTTTTTCCAGTCGCGTCCGAAACGAACCTTGGCGTGGCGCCCGAAGGTCTCGATGTCCTCGCGCAGCGTCGTCACTTCGAACGGCTTGCCGCCGATGACGACCGTCACCGTTCCGTGTTCGATTCCCGTCGGCACCGGATGGAATCCGGCGTTGCCCGCGCGGCGCACGACCTCGTCCGGCACCGCGGTGGTGGCGATATCGACCTCGTTGACCGCAAGCCCAAGCAGCGTGTTGCGCACCGCGCCGCCAACGACGCGCGCCTCCTCGGCATCCGCATCGAGCACATCGAGGAGCCGGGCGAGCGGCTCGCGCTCGAGCCATGCCCGCTCCTTCGCGGCGAGAACCCGCGTCGCTCCCTGGCTCATTTGATCTGGCCGGGCACGAGTTTGCCGTTGTCGATATGCGCCGGCGTATAGGTGCCGCCGGGCGGCGAGCCGCCGAAATGCGCGAGCAGCACGAGGCTTGCGATGACCAGAAGACAGCCCGCGACTGCGAGCGCCGCCAGCACGTCGCGCCGCCAGTGTTCTTTCTCGCGCGCGTCGTGATCGGTCGCGAACAGATAAATCGCATAGATCGCGAACGGCGCGAAAAACAGCAGAATCTCGGTCAGTGTCCTGCTCATGCGTAAAGCCGTTCGTAGAGCCGGTGGATGATGCCGGCGGTGGCGCCCCATATGTAATGCTTGCCATAGGGCATCGCATAGTAGCTGCGCATTACGCCTTTCCATTCGCGGCTATGGCGGGCGTGATTGGCCGGCGACATCAGGAAATCGAGCGGCACCTCGAAGCTGTCCTTCACCTCGCGCGGATTGAGCGCAAGTTTAAATCCGGGCGCGACCAGCGCCACCACCGGCACGATGCGAAAACCTGTGCCGGAAAGATACGGGTCGAGATAGCCGAGCGGCGAAATGAACTCGCGGTGCAGCCCGATTTCCTCCTCGCTTTCGCGCATGGCGGCGGCGGCTGGATCGGCGTCGCCTTCGTCGATGCGGCCGCCCGGAAAGGCGACCTGGCCGGAATGGCTGGAAAGCTCGCTCGATCGTTGCGTCAGGAGAAGTGTCGGCCGCTCGCGCGCCACCATGGGCACGAGCACGGCGGCCGCACGAAACGGCTTGTCGGCGAGCACCCCCGCGATATCGGAGGCCATGCGATGATCGCCGAACTGCGCGTCGAGCTCGTCGAGCGAAACCGCCGCGCCAAGCTGTTCGGGCGGCGTCGGGGAAAGCCGCCGCTGCGCGCGCTCGACGAAATCGCGCGCGGGCGCGGAGAGCCCGTCCAAGGCCGGCGACGACGACATCATGCGTATCCCGCGATCGTCTCTTCCGGCGCCATGGCGAAAAATTCTCCCGCCGAGACGACGCCGAACATGCGCTTGCCTTCCGCCACGCGCACCTCGCCGATCGCCACGAGATCGAAGAAGAGCGGGCGCGTCACCTTGGCCCACAAATCGCGCCGCACATGCAGATACGGACGCAAGCCGCCGGTCCCGGCTTCCGGCTCGAAGCGGAGCCGATGCTCGGCGTCGCAGCGCACGACATCGTCGACATTGGTGCGGAAAATAAGATTTTGCTGCGGCCCACGCTGGTCGATCTCCATCTCGACCGCCAGGAACGGCGCATCCTCGACCCGGATGCCGACCTTCTCCACCGGCGTCACCAGATAGTAGCGGCCGCCCTCGCGCTTGATCACCGACGCGAAGAGCCGGACCAGCGCCGGCCGGCCGATCGGCGTGCCGAGATAGAACCAGGTACCATCGGCGGCGATTCGCATGTCGAGATCGCCGCAAAAGGGCGGATTCCACTTGTCGACCGGCGGGTGCCTGCCCTTGCCAACAGCCGCGGCAAGGGATTCCAACCCCTGCTGACCGGCTTCAACCATGACTTTCTCCGTCTGGGACGTTCTTACAATATTGTGATCGGCGGGCGCCTGCCCGATTCCGCAAAGCATAGCCCAGGCTTAAGATTCTCCGGATTGCCTTGATTGCGGCTGAGTCGCGGGCTTTCCTGCACGGAATTTGCATTGTGTTTGCGGCGTAGATCACCGAGGGGCCATGGAACCCCAACAGGCCCGGCGCTTTCCCACCGGCGGAGGACAAAATGGCGTCCACGAAGAGCGAAACCACCGAGACCCTCGATCAGATGATCGTGCGCGCGGCGGAAAGTACCGCCGCCAGCATCCGCGCGGCGCGCACGGCGATCGGCGCCGTGATTTTCGGCCAGGACGAAGTGGTCGACCGCGCGCTGATCACGGTGCTGGCCGGCGGCCATGCGCTCCTCGTCGGCGTGCCCGGTCTCGCCAAGACCAAGCTCGTGGACACCATGGGCACCGTGCTCGGCCTTGAAGCGCGCCGCATCCAGTTTACCCCCGACCTCATGCCCTCCGACATTCTCGGCGCCGAGGTGCTGGAGGAAAGCGCCGCCGGCAAGCGCTCGTTCCGCTTCATCCGCGGCCCGATCTTCGCGCAGCTTCTCCTCGCCGACGAAATCAATCGCGCGAGCCCGCGCACGCAGTCGGCGCTCTTGCAAGCGATGCAGGAGTATCATGTGACCGTCGCCGGCACGCGCCACGACGTGCCGCGGCCCTTCCACGTGCTCGCCACCGAAAATCCGATCGAACAAGAAGGCACCTATCCGCTGCCCGAGGCGCAACTCGATCGCTTCCTGATGGAGATCGACGTCTCCTATCCCGCTCGCGACGCCGAACGGAGGATCCTGTTCGACACCACCGGCATCGACGAGACGAAGCCGCGGCCCGCAATGTCCGCCGATGACCTTGTCGCGGCACAACGACTCGTGCGCCGCATCCCCGTCGGCGAATCCGTGGTCGAGGCGATCCTTGATCTCGTGCGCGCAGCGCGCCCCGGCGCCGATGCCGACGGCCCTTCGAAGTTCATTGCCTGGGGACCAGGCCCGCGCGCGAGCCAGGCGCTGATGCTCGCCGTCCGCGCCCGCGCCCTTCTCGATGGACGGCTCGCCCCCTCGATCGACGATGTCTTGGCGCTCGCCGAGCCCGTGCTCAAGCACCGCATGGCGCTCACCTTCGCCGCACGCGCCGATGGCGAGACCATCGAGGCCGTGATCGGAAGGCTGAAAGCAAGGATTGCATGAACGAAACCAGCGCCGGCCCCCGCAACCTTCGCGACGACGCTCCGATCCGCGCCGCGACGGGAGCCGCTCTGCATCTTGTCGCCGCGATGCCGCGGCTCGCGCTCGAAGCGCGGCGCGTGGCCGCCTCGGTCTTCCACGGCTTGCATGGCCGGCGCCGCGCAGGACCGGGCGAGAACTTCTGGCAATACCGCCGCTTCATGTCGGGCGAGCCCGCGAGCGGCGTCGACTGGCGGCGCTCGGCGCGCGACGACCATCTTTATGTGCGCGAGCGCGAATGGGAGGCGGCGCACACGATCTGGATCTGGCCCGATCTTTCGCCGTCGATGGAATTCGCCTCGCCCCTCGTGTGGGAAACGAAGCGCGACCGCGCGCTCGTGCTGGCGTTCGCACTCGGCGAGTTGCTCGTGCGCGGCGGCGAGCGTGTCGGCATTCCCGCGCTCCTGCGGCCGACCGCCAACCGCGCCGTGATCGAGCGCATGGCCGAGGCGATCATTCACGCGCCGGGCGAGCGGCAAAGCCTGCCGCCGTCCTTCGTCGCCGGCCCGCGCGACGAAGTATGCGTGCTCGGCGATCTGTGGAGCCCGGCCGGCGAAGTCATCGGCGCGATCGCGAAACTCTCGGCGAACGGCGCCGGCGGCCATGTGGTGCAGATCGTCGACCCGGCGGAGGAAACCTTCCCCTACTCCGGCCGCGTGGAATTCTTCGAGCCCGAGGGCGCGGGCGCGATCACCGTCGGCCGCGCCGAAGCCTGGCGCGCCGATTACGTCGAGCGCGTGCGCCGTCATCGCGAAGCAATCCGCAACGAGACCGGCCGCCGGAACTGGAGTTTCGCCGTGCACCGCACCGATCGTCCGGCGAGCGAATTGCTGCTGGCGCTGCGCGCGCGCATGGGCGAGACCCGCAATGTGATCGCCCGCCGCCGCTTGTCGGATGTGACGCTGCCTGAGGCGGAGGCCGCCGCATGATCGGCCTGCCGCTCGGCTTCACCTCGCCGCTGGTGTTGCTTGCGCTCGCCGCCTTGCCGGTTCTGTGGTGGCTCCTGCGCTTGGTGCCGCCGCGGCCGCGGCGCATTGCGTTTCCGCCGACGCGGATTTTGTTCGAGATCGAGCCGAGAGAAGAAACGCCCGCGCGCACGCCGTGGTGGCTCACTGCATTGCGGCTCCTGCTGGCCGCCCTCATCGTGATCGCGGCCGCGGGTCCGGTATGGAATCCGCCGCCCGCGGGCAGCGGCGCTGGCGGCCCGACCATTCTCCTGATCGATTCCGGCTGGCCGGCCGCGGTTGCGTGGAAGGAACGCTTGCGCGCCGCCAGTGCAATCGTTTCCCGCGCCGAGGTCGAGGGCCGGCCGCTCGCCCTGCTTCCGACCGGTGCTCCGCCGAAGGACGCGACCCTCCTGCGGCCGGGCGAGGCGCGCGAAGCGCTTCGCTTGTTGGCGCCGTCGGCGCATACGCCCGATCGCGCCGAGGTGTTGCCGGTGCTCGACCGCCTGTTGCAGCAGAATCCCGATGCTTCCGTCATCTGGCTCAGCGACGGCGTCGATGTTGGCGACGGCGCCGCCTTCGTGGACAGGCTCGGCGCGCTCGCCGGCGACCGGCTGACGATTGTTAACGGCGGCGTGCCCGCTGGCCACGCGCTCGCTGCCGCCGACAACGCGGCGGGCGGCCTTACGGTCAAGGTTCTGCGCGCGGACGACAGCGCGCCGGCGCAAGGAGTGGTTCGCGCCCGCGACCTGCGCGGGCTCGCGCTTGGCGACGCCTCCTTCGCGTTTCGCACGGGCGAACGCGAAACCGAGGCGCGCTTCGACCTGCCGGTCGAGATCAGAAACGACATCGCCCGCATCGAGATTGCCGGCGAACGCGCCTCCGGCGCCGTGCAACTTCTCGACAAGCGCTGGCAGCGGCGCTCGGTCGGCGTCGTGTCGGGCGCGACCGCGGATACGAGTCAGCCGCTGCTTGCCGCGACCTTTTATCTCTCACGCGCGCTCGGGCCCTTCGCCGATGTGCGTCTCGCCGAAGCCGCCTCGCCCGCTGAAGCGATCACGCGTTTCCTCGATCAGCGTCTGCCGGCGCTCATCCTCTCGGACGTCGGCACCATCGCGCCCGCCGCCCGCGAGCGGCTGGTGCGCTGGATCGATGACGGCGGCTTGCTGATCCGCTTCGCGGGGCCGCGCCTCGCAGCCGCCGAAGACGATCTTGTCCCGGTGCAGCTCCGCCGCGGCGGACGCGTGCTGGGCGGAAACCTTTCTTGGGAGCAGCCGCAGAAGCTCGGCCAGTTTTCCCACGAAGGCCCGTTCCATGATCTCGCCGTTCCCAACGACGTGACGGTGACCCGCCAAGTGCTGGCCGAGCCCGACGCGAGGTTAGCGGAACGCACCTGGGCGACGCTGACCGACGGCACGCCGCTCGTCACAGCCGAGCGGCGCGGACACGGTCTCCTCGTTCTCTTTCATGTGTCGGCCGACGCCACCTGGTCGGATTTGCCGTTATCCGGCGCCTTCGTCGAGATGCTGCGCCGCGTGGTCGCGCTCGCCGGCGCCGGCGACGGGCCAGTCGCGGAATCCGCGGCGGCCGAACGCCAGAAAGCGCCCACGGTGGCGCCATCCCGGCTTCTCGACGGCTACGGCGTCTTCACGCCGCCGGGCCCCGCCGCGCGGCCGATCCCCGCCGATTACGCCGGCCGCGGCGTCTTCGATCATCCGCCGGGATTCTACGGACCGCCGGAAGGTCTCGTCGCCGTGAACACGCTCGCGCCGCAGGATCGCCTCGCCTCGCTTGATCTTTCGGCAATGCAGGCGCGCGTCGAGCCCTATCGCCAGGGCGAGCCGGTCGACCTGCGCGCGGCCGCGTTGATCGGCGTGCTGGCCTTGCTCGTCGCCGACGCGCTGATCGTATTTCTGCTCGCCGGCGGCTGGTCGCGGCTGAATTGGCGCCGGGCCGCGACCGTTTTCGCGTTCGCGGCGGCACTCGCGGCGGCCGACGCGGAACGCGCCTCGGCGCAAAACACAATATCGCCGAAGGCGCCGCCTATGACGGCCGCCGATGACTTCGCGCTCCGCGCCACGACGCAAACGCGCCTTGCCTATGTGATCTCCGGCGACAAGGATCTTGACGCCGTGAGCCGCGCCGGCCTCGAGGGCCTGTCGCTGTTCCTTTCCCAGCGCACGGCGCTCGAGCCGGGCGATCCGATCGGCGTCGACATCGCCAAGGACGAGCTCGCGTTTTTCCCGCTGCTCTATTGGCCGATCGCGCCGGACGCTCCCAAGCCCGACGCGGCGACGCTTGTCCGCATCGACGCCTACATGAAACAGGGCGGCACCATCCTGTTCGACACCCGCGACGCGCTCACGACGCTGCCGGTGCGAGGCGGCGAGGTTTCGCCGGCGCTGGCGAAGCTCCGGGAAATTCTCTCCGCCCTCGATATCCCCGAGCTTGAGCCGGTGCCGCCCGACCATGTGCTGACGAAATCGTTCTACCTCCTTCGTGATTTCCCCGGCCGTTTCGCCACCGGCAGGCTTTGGGTGGAGGCGTTGCCGGAGCCGAGCGAGGAAACCGAAGCGCGGCCCGCGCGCGCAGGCGACGGCGTGTCGCCGATCCTGATCACCTCGAACGACTTTGCCGGCGCCTGGGCGCTCGGTCCCGACGGTCAGCCGATGTTGCCGCTGGCGCCGGGCGAGCCGCGCCAGCGCGAATTCGCCTTCCGCGTCGGCGTGAACATCGTGATGTACGTGCTCACCGGCAACTACAAGGCGGACCAGGTGCACGTGCCGGCGCTCTTGGAACGGCTCGGGCAATAGGAAACGGGCATGGGCTATGGCTTGACCTTCGACCCCTTGCTGCCGCTTCCGGCGCTGATCGCGGCGGCGCTCGCGGTCGCGGTGGTCGCGGGGCTTTTGCTGGTTTCGCGCTCGCGCGGCTCGTATCTGCGGGCAATCGCGCTCCTCCTTGCCGTGCTTGCGCTTGCCAACCCGTCCTTCACCCGCGAGGACCGCGAACCGCTCTCGTCTGTCGTCGCCGTCGTCATCGACAAGAGCGCGAGCCAGCGCTTCGGCGACCGCGATAAGGTCGCGGAGGAAGCGCGCGCGGCGCTCGCGGAAAAGCTCGCGAAGATTCCCGGCCTCGAAGTGCGCACGGTCGATGCGGGGAACGACAGCGAGGCCGATGGCACGCGCCTCTTCTCGGCGCTCGCGACCGCGCTTTCCGACGTGCCGCCGGAGCGCGTCGCGGGCGCGATCCTCGTCACCGACGGCCGCGTTCACGACGTGCCCGAGGCCTCGATGCTTGGTTTCGAAGCGCCGGTGCACGCGCTGATCACCGGCCACGAGGGCGAACGCGACCGCCGCGTCGCGCTCACCGCCACTCCGCGTTTCGGCATCGTCGGGCAGCGGCAGACGATCGGCTATCGCGTCGAGGACGAAGGCGCCGAAAAGGGCGCGCGCGTCGACGTCACCGTGCGCCGCGACGGCGAAGTCGTCGCTCGCCCCGCGGTGATCGCAGGCGAACCGGCGCAGGTCGAGGTCGAGATCACCCATGCCGGCGCCAACATCATCGAGATCGAGGCCGCCCCGCTCGCCGGCGAGATCACGCCGCTCAACAACCGCGCGGCGCTGACCGTCGAAGGCGTGCGCGAGAAACTTCGCGTGCTCCTCGTCTCCGGCGAGCCGCATTCGGGCGAACGCACCTGGCGAAACCTGCTCAAATCCGACGCCAATGTCGATCTCGTCCATTTCACCATCCTGCGGCCGCCGGAAAAGCAGGACGGCACGCCGATCAACGAACTGTCGCTGATCGCCTTCCCCACGCGCGAGCTGTTCCAGCAGAAGATCAAGGAGTTCCAGCTCATCATCTTCGACCGCTACGCGCAGCAGGGCGTGCTGCCGATCATTTATTTCGACAACATCGTGAACTACGTGCGCGACGGCGGCGCGGTGCTGGTCGCCGCCGGCGCCGACTATGCGAGCCCCAATTCGATCTTCCACTCGCCGCTCGAAACGCTCCTGCCGGCGGAGCCGACCGGCAATCTGACGGAGGCACCCTTCCAGCCGCGCCTCACCGACGCGGGCAAGCGCCATCCTGTCACCCGCGCGCTCCCGGGCGCCGATTTCAATCCGCCGCACTGGAGCCACTGGTTTCGCCTGATCAACGCGCGGGCCGAACGAGGCACCGCGCTGATGAGCGGGCCGGACGACAATCCGCTGTTGGTGCTTTCGCGCTATGGCGACGGGCGCGTGGCGCTTCTTCTCTCCGATCACATCTGGCTGTGGGCGCGCGGCTTCGAGGGCGGAGGGCCGCACCTGGATCTCCTGCGGCGGCTGTCGCATTGGCTGATGAAGCAGCCGGAACTCGAGGAGGAGCGGCTGCTTCTCTCGGTGCAGGGCGGCGAACTGATGATCGAGCGCCGCACCATGCAGGACGAGGCGGTGCCGGTCACCGTGACCACGCCCTCGGGCGTGACGCGCGCGATTGATCTCGCACTCGCCGAACCCGGCGTCTACCGCGCGGCGACGCCCGCTTCCGAGCTGGGTCTCTGGCGCGCGACCGACGGCACGCTCACCGCCCTCGTCAATGTCGGGCCGATCAATCCGCGCGAATACGCCGAGGTGACAAGCACCAAGGAAGTCGTCGAGCCGCTCACCAGCGCCACGGGCGGCGGCGTCTGGCGCATCGACGAGCTGGGCGCTCCGGCGCCGCATGTTGTCGGCGTGCGCTCGGGCGAGCGTTTCGCCGGCGCCGACTGGCTCGGCCTCAAGATGCGCGAGGCAAGCACGCTGCGCGGCCTCGGGCTGTTTCCGCTCTTTGCCGGATTATCGGGACTGTTGATCCTGCTTGCCGGCGTTGCCGCCGCCTGGGCGCGCGAAGGACGGTAATTCAAACCGGCTTCGCCGCCGTCCAATCGGGACGCACGAGCCCCGCAATATTGGCGGATGCGCCGTCGGCCAACTCCGCGATCAACACCCGTTCCGGATCGACCGGACCCGGCAGCTTCACCTGGCCGCGCGGGACCTTCTTGAAGCCGAGGCGCCCGTAATAGGGCTCGTCGCCAACGAGAAGCACAAGCCGCGCGCCCGCCTTCTTCGCGGCGGCAAGCGAAGCCTCGATCAGGGCAGCACCAATGCCGTGCGCGCGAAAGGGCGGCTCGACCGTGAGCGGCCCAAGCAGCAACGCAGACGCCTCGCCGATGCGGACGGGCGTGAGCCGCACCGAGCCCACGAGCAAGGTGCCGATCCGTGCGGTGAAGGAAAGTTCGCGCCGGTGCTCGGCGTCTTCGCGCAAGCGATAGGCCGAGCGCGCGAAGCGGCCGGGACCGAAGGTGCGCTCGTAAAGTTTCTCGATCGCCGGGTCGTCTTCGGGCTGCTCGGGCAAAATGGTGAGGGAAAGATCGGACAAGGTGTTGCTCCGCGGGCCGCGCCGCATATCACGGCGCCGCGCGCGAATCCACCGCGCATAGCGGCCCTGCGCCGCTTCCGCTCGCCAGAACCGCGCCTACATGAGAGAAGCACGGCAAGGAATTGAGACATGGGCCTTCTCGTCGACGGCGTCTGGCAGGACCAATGGTACGACACCAAGTCGACCGGCGGCCGTTTCGTTCGCAAGGATTCGCATTTCCGCAACTGGGTGACGGCCGATGGCGCTCCCGGCCCGAGCGGCCAAGGCGGATTCGAGGCCGCGTCTGGCCGCTATCATCTTTACGTTTCGCTTGCCTGCCCCTGGGCGCACCGCACGCTTATCTTCCGCAAGCTGAAGAGGCTCGAAGCAGCCGTCTCGATTTCGATCGTCGATCCCTTGATGGGAAGCGAGGGCTGGGTGTTCTCGAATTTTCCCGGTGCGATCCGCGACAGCGTGAACGGCAAGGAGCGCCTCTACGAAATCTATCTGCTCGCGGAGCCGCGCTATTCGGGCCGCGTCACCGTGCCGGTGCTGTGGGACAAGGAGCGGAAGACCATCGTCAATAATGAGTCGTCGGAAATCATCCGCATGTTCAATTCGGCCTTCGACAAATTCACCGACGCCCGCGAAGATTATTACCCGAAGGAGCTGCGCGGCGAGATCGATGCGATCAACGATCGCGTCTACAAGTCCGTCAACAACGGCGTCTATCGCACGGGCTTTGCCACCGCGCAGGAAGCCTATGAGGAGGCGTTCCGCGAACTGTTCGCGGCCCTCGACGAGATCGAAGAGCGGCTATCGCGCCAGCGTTATCTCGCGGGCGAGCGCCTGACCGAAGCCGATTGGCGGCTGTTCACCACGCTCGTACGTTTCGATCCGGTCTATGTCGGCCACTTCAAGTGCAATCTTCGCCGCATTGCCGACTATCCGAACCTATCGAATTATCTGCGCGAGCTTTATCAGGTGCCGGGCGTCGCCGGGACGGTGAATTTCGAGCACATCAAGCGGCACTATTATATGAGCCATCCGCAAATCAATCCGACCCGCATCGTGCCGCTGGGGCCCGAGATCAAACTCGACGCGCCGCACGACCGTGCGCGCTTTGCAACGAAGCCCTCACCAGGACGCGCTGACCGGCGCGCCGTATAAAATCTCTTCCAGCCGCCGCCGCGTGCCTTCGCTGGTTTCGAGCGGAAGCTTGTCGAGAGGAAAGAACCCCGCTTCCGGAATTTCCCACCTCGGCGCGGGCGGCCCCGGCCATTCAAATTCGCGCACCACGAACACCGCAATATGATCGCGTTTGTGGGCGCTGTTTTGAAAAACGCCGTGCAGGAGCGGCGTGCCGGCGAGCCGGATGTTTCCTTCCTCTTCGAGTTCGCGCGCGAGCGCTTCGACCAAGGTCTCGCCCGCCTCGACCCCGCCGCCAGGGAAATGCCAGCCCGGCGTGTAGCCGTGGCGGACCAGAAACACCTTGCCGCCGGCGTCAAACACTACGCCCCGCACGCCCAGCGTCATGCCGCGCGCGAAGCGCCAGTAAAAGTGCAGGAGCCCGCGGATCATCCGGCTGTTTTCCACGATTCGCCGGCCGATCCTATCGGCTTTCGCGTTTCCGCGTTATGAACAGGGCGTTTGGCAAGCCAACAAAGCCGAGAGCAGCCAGCCATGAAACGTTTCGCCGACCTGACCGAACGGGAAATCCTCGCGCTCGCGATCACCAATGAGGAAGAAGACAGCCGCATCTATCGCGGATTCGCCGATGGCTTGCGCGAACAATATCCCGCGTCGGCCAAGGTGTTCGACGAGATGGCAGAGGAAGAGGTGCGCCACCGCGGCATGCTGTTCGATCTTTACCGCAAGAAGTTCGGCGAATATCTGCCGCTCATCCGCCGCCACGACGTGAAGGGCTTCGTGCGCCACAAGCCGCTATGGCTCGTGCGCCCGCTCGGCCTCGACGAGGTGCGCAAATACGCCGCCAACATGGAATACGAGGCCGCGAATTTCTACCGCCGGGCGGCGAAGTCCGCGCGCGACGCTTCCGTGCGCGAACTCCTCGACCAGCTTGCCGAGATCGAGGACCAGCATGAGGACCTCGCCGAGAAGCTGAACGCGGAGATCCTCACCACGGAAGCGCGCGGCAAGGAAGAAACCGCCGCCAAGCGCATGTTCATGCTGCAATATGTGCAACCGGGGCTCGCCGGCCTCATGGACGGCTCGGTGTCCACGCTCGCCCCTCTCTTCGCCGCGGCTTTTGCCACCCACAGTACCTGGCAAACCTTTCTCGTCGGCATGGCCGCCTCGCTCGGCGCCGGCATTTCCATGGCCTTCGCCGAGGCGCTCTCCGATGACGGCTCGCTCACCGGCCGCGGCGCGCCGGTGATCCGCGGCATCGTCACCGGCGGCATGACCACGATCGGCGGCCTCGGCCACACGCTGCCCTATCTCATTCCCAGTTTCTGGACCGCGACGAGCGTTTCCTTCGCCGTGGTCGCGATCGAACTCGCGGTGATCTCCTGGATCCGCTGGCGCTACATGGACACGACGCTGCTGGCCGCCGCCTTTCAGGTGCTGGTCGGCGGCGCGCTCGTTTTCATCGTGGGGATCCTGATCGGAAGTTCGTGAGCCGATGTTCGTCCTCGCGCACCTTTCCGATCCGCACATTCCGCCGCTGCCGGAGCCGCGACTTGTTGAACTGATCGGCAAACGGATCACCGGCTATCTCAACTGGAAGCTCCGGCGCGGCGCCCATCACCGGCGCGACACGCTCGACGCGCTGGTGGCCGATCTCCTGGCGCAGGCGCCCGATCATATCGCCGTCACTGGCGACCTTGCCAATCTCTCGCTTGCCGCCGAATTCGAGGGCGGCCGCCAATTTCTCGCCCGCCTCGGCGACGGAAAGCGCGTGAGCGTGATCCCTGGCAATCACGACGCCTATGTGCGCGCGACCAACGGCCTATATCTTTCCACCTGGAGCGAATATCTCGCGGGCGACGACGGCCACAACACGCCGTTCCCCTTTCTGCGCCGGCGCGGGCCGCTCGCGCTCGTCGGGCTTTCGAGCGCGGTGCCGACGCTTCCCTTTTTCGCTTCCGGCCGGCTCGGCTCCGCGCAGCTCGATCGCCTCGCCATCATGCTTGCAGCGCTCGCGAAAGAAAAAGCCTTCCGCGCAATTCTCATTCATCATCCTCCGGCGGGCGACCGCGCATGGCTGAAGCGATTGGAGGATGCCGCCGGATTTCGTGAAACGCTTGCGCTCTATGGCGCCGAACTCGTGCTGTCGGGGCACGATCACATCGCCGCCGTGAACCAAATCGCGGGCAACGGCAAGCCGGTTCCGGTGGTGCAGGTGCCTTCCGCCTCGGCGGCGCCCGGCGACCCGCGCGGCGGCGGCGCCTACAATCTTTATCGCATCGGCGGCGCACCCGGCGGCTGGTCGTGCGAGATGGAAAGCCGCGGCTTTTCGCCGGACGGCAAGATCGTCTCGCTCGGAAAGAAGAAGCTCTTCCCCGCGCTCAACGCGTGAGGTAGACGCCGAGCGCGAAGAGTCCGATGGCGCCCACGACGATACCGAGGATAAAGCTCAGCGCGGTTTCTCCGCGCGAGCGCGGCGGCGCCGATGCCTCCTGCTTCGGTTGCAGGGCTTCCGCTGGCAGGGAAAGCGCCTGTTCGCGCGCGATCAGGCGGCGCGCCACATAGCGCGTCACCGCCTCGACGATCGGGCCGGTCTCGGTCGACTCGGCGAGCACCCGGCGGCCGTAGGCCGCGTCGTTCACCAGGCGATAGGTACGCTTGTCGCGGCCCATGGCGACATGCGTGACCATGTCGATCCACAACCGCGGCACCGAGCCTTGCGACAGGCCGCGATCGAAGAGATCGGCATGCTCGGCCGGAATATCGCGGAAAATGGGGTCGAGCGCCTCATTCAGGATTTCAAGCCGCGCGGCTTCGGCGTCGCGCAATTCGACGACGACCGCCGAGCGCTCGGCGGCCTCGATGCGCGCAGCCCGCACCGCCTCCTTCAGCGGCGACGGGCGCCGCTCTTCCGCAGCCTGACCGTCCTGATCCATGGGCGCCTCCATCGATCGCTAAACTAAGCGACAAATTATACGGAGTGCGCAGCGCACGCAAAGGACAAGTTTGGGACAATTTTCCCGCGCGCCACGCGTGAAACCGTCCTAAACGCAGTGGCCGCGGTCGACTTCCACCACGCTTCCGGTGAGAAATCCGGCCTCGTCGGAAGCGAGAAACAGCGCCGTGTTGGCGACGTCCGCTGCCGTCGAAAGCCGCCCAAGCGGCACGGTGGCGATGAATTTCGCGCGCAATTCCGCCGTGTCGCAGCCCATGAAAGTGGGCAGAAGCGGCGTGTCGCGGTCGAATTCGTCCTCGCCGATTTCCAAAAGCGGCTTGTTGACGTGGCTGACGCCGGCATCCCTCCCTTCGCGATTTCGTTATGCGAACGATCGCGGCACGATTCCGTAGGGCTTCGCCCACGCCAAACCATCCTCGGTACGCGCCCGCGGCCGGTACTCGGCGCCGACCCAGCCGTCATAGCCGATCGCGCCGAGTGCCGCGAAGAAGGCGGGATAGTCCACTTCGCCCTCGTCGGGCTCGTGGCGGTCGGGCACGCCCGCGATCTGCACATGGCCGACAAGCGGCGCGAGTTCATGCAGCCGGCGGATCACCTCGCCTTCGATAAGTGCTACATGGTAGGCGTCGAATTGCAGCTTCACATTCGTGAGCCCGGCTTCGGCGATGAAATCAGCGGCGCGCGCCGCCGAACGCAGAAAATAATTCGGCCGGTCGCGCGGATTGAGCGGCTCGATCAGGATCGTCTTGCCACGCCGCGCGGCTTTTTCGCCGGCCTCCCGAATATTCCGCAGAAAGGCGCGGGCGCTTTCCGGCGTATCGGGCGCGTCACCCGCCATGGCATGAATTTTCGCGACATTCAGCGATACCGCGTAATCGAGCGCCTGATCGACGCGGGCCTGAAATTCCGCCTCGCGGCCCGCGCTCGCGGCGAGCCCAAAGCCGTCGACCGCCGCGTCGCCGGGCCGCGTATTGATGAGGGCAAGCCTAAGCCCGGTGCGATCGAGCCGTTCCTCGATCTCGGCAATCGAGTGGCCGTAGGGCGATTGGCATTCGACCGCCTGAAAGCCCGCGGCGGCCGCGGCCTGGAAGCGGTCGAGAAACGGATGCTCGGTGAACATCAACGAGATATTGGCGGCGAAGCGGGGCACGGCGCTTCTCTCTATCACGGCCGGACGAGCCGATGTGCTAGGGATGATGGCGAATGCATAATCCCGCCGATTCCTCCCGGAAAATTCCTTGAGCACCCTGATCCTCGCCGCCGTTCTTCTCGGCGCCGTGTTTCACGCGACCTGGAACGCCATCATCAAGGCGCAGGACGATCATTCGCTCGCGGCTCTCGTAGTGGCGGTGTTCGCGGGCCTCTTCGGCATCCCGATGATGCTCGCGCTGCCCGCGCCGCCGCCCGCGGCGTGGCCATTTGTCATCGCCTCGTCGCTGATCCATGTCGGCTATTTCGCGCTGGTAGGCTTCGCCTACCGCTCGGCGGATCTCGGCGTTGCCTATCCGCTCACCCGCGGCTCGGCGCCGTTGATGACCGCGCTGATCGCTTTCCTGTTTCTCGGGGAGGCGCTCGCCTGGAATGGCTGGATCGCTATCGTCACCCTCGCCACCGGCATTGTGATGCTGTCGGCGGACGCGCTGATCCGCGGCGGCCTCACCAAGCGGGCCGCGATGGCGGTCGCGACCAATGCATGCGTGATCGTCGCCTATACACTGACCGACGGTCTAGGCGCGCGCGTGACTGAATCTGGTCTCGTCTATGGCGCCTGGTTGCTCGCAGGCACCGGGTTTTGCGTTTTCTTCTTCGCGCTTTTGATGCGGCGGCAGGCCTTCTTCCGGGAAGCAAAAAAGATATGGCTGCCCGGCCTGATCGCGGGCTCGCTGGTGCTGCCGTCCTACGGGATCGCGCTGTGGGCGATGATGCAAGCGCCCATCGGCCTTGTCGCCGCCTTGCGCGAGACTTCGGTGCTGTTTGCCGCGATCATCGGCGCGCGCTTCTTCCGCGAGCCTTTCGGCCCGCGGCGCTGGATCGCGCTCATCCTGATTGTCTGCGGAATTATCTTGCTGAAGCTGCCGGGGGCGTGAGCCGCAGGCGGGCGGTTATTGCCGGTACTGCTGCAGCCGCGTGGTGCGCAGGCCCGCAAGGCCGTGCCGCTCGATCGAATGCTGCCAGGCGAGAAACTCTTCCGTGGTCAGCGTGTAGCGATTGCAGGCATCTTCGAGGGACAAAAGTCCGCCGCGCACGGCCGCTACCACCTCGGCCTTGCGCCGAATAACCCAGCGCCGGGTGTCGGGCGGAGGCAGATCGGCGATGGTCAGGGGGCTGCCGTCGGGCCCGATGACATATTTCGCTCTCGGGCGTTGCGCCTCGGTCATTTTACGCTCACTGAACACAAACACGACTTTCGGGTGAGCAAACTACGGCTGAGGCATGAAAATTTCCCTAAAAGCTTGTTTCCAAAGGCTTAATGGGTTTCGGCGGTTTTTCGCCACCGGAGCCGGAATCCCCGCAATCGCGCGCTTACGAACCGCTCCGCTGCAGCGATTTAACTTGCGAAATGGTGAGATAGCTTGAGCCGACCTGCAGCAAGGGCTGCGAGCCGCTGAGATCGACCCCGGTGACCGTGCCGGAGTATTGCGTGGAGATCGTCACCGGCTGGTTCGATGCATCCTGCGCAGTGATCTGGATCGTATAAAGGCCGTCCGGCGCGGTCGTGCCGGTGGAGGTACTGCCGTTCCACGAGTAGCTCTGGGCGCCGGTATCGAGCGTCTGCTGGCCGGTCCACACCGTATTGCCGTTCTGGTCGAGAATGCTGATGGACGCCGCCGCCGGCTTCGGCGAAGTGATGTTCCACACCGCGACCCCGTTCTTCAGTTGCGTCGTCGAGCCATCGGCTGTGACCTGCGCGCCGACAAAATTCAGCGCCGCCGTCGCCTGCGACGTCTTGTTCAGCGTGATGAGCTGGTCGAGGTCGCTGTTTGTCTTTAGCTGCTGCTCGACGCCGGCGAATTCCACGAGCTGCTGCGTGAACTGGTTGGTATCGAGCGGCGACAGCGGATCCTGGTTCTGCAGCTGCGTCGTGAGCAACTGCAGAAATTCCTGGAAGTTGCTGGCGATCTCCTGCTGCCCGATGAGCGAAGTCGAGCTCGAGTTCGTGCTGGGGGTCTGGCTCGCGGCTGCGGCGGTCGTGTCGATGGACATGACGTTTCTCCGTTCTCAAACCCGAATATCGACGCCGCCGCGGAGCCGCGCGGCCCACTGGTATTGCTCGAGGCCGGTGGTGGCGGCGTCGTCTTCCTCGGCATAAACGATATTGGCGGGCGTATTCGTTCCGCCCTGCGCCTGCTGCTGGCCGGCCGAGCTGTCGGGCGATTGCTGGCGGAGCGAGAATTGCAGGCTGCCGTCTTCGGTCTTCAGTCCCGCCGATTGCAGCGCCCGTTCGAGCCCGCGCGCGTCGCCTTGTAGAAGACTGAGCGTCTCCGGCCGGTCGACGGTGAGACGCGTAGTGACATCGCCGTCCTTGCCGACGTCGAGGCGCACATCGATGCGGCCGAGATCGGGCGGATCGAGGCGGATGTTGAATTGGCTGGAACCCTCTTTGGCGCGGGCCGCGATCTCGACCGCGATGGCGGCACTCGTGGCAGGCACGAGCTGAGCGGAGGCGCTGGGCGCTTGTAGCGGCGTCGAGGCGGGATCGAACGATGCGGTGAGAACGCGCAGCGGCTCGGGCAGCGTGGCCGGTTGCGAAACCTGGCCGTTCAAGGACGCGAGCTGGAAGGTCGCCGTTCCCGAATCATGATTGGCGACGACCGGGGCCTGCGGCGGCGCATCGGGCGCGGCTTTGACCGCGGCGGTGATGACGGCTGATGCATTGGCGATCGCCGGCTTGTCGTCGCCGGTGTTCGGCTGCCCTGGCACGGCGGGCGCGTTGTTCGAGGGGTCGGTGTTTGGAGCGGCCGGTTTCGAGTTCACGTCGGCGCTCGTACCAATCATGGTTGCGGCCGCGAGTTTCGTCGGCAGCGTTTTTTGATCCGGCTGTGGCTGTGGCGCCGCCGCGTCTTTGGATGTGTCGGGCGCAATGTCGGATTGCCCGGATTGCACCGTGGCTTTAGCCGGCTTGCCGTTGCCGGCGCTCTTTGCGGCCGCATCGATCGCGGCCGTCTGCAACGCGCCGGCCGCCGGCAGCGGCAGCTGTGGCACTTCCTGCGCAGCAACCGCGGGCAACGCGGGAATTGCTGGCGGTTCCGTTTGAGCCGCCGCGACCGCGGCCGCGGCTTTCGTCGCGTCGTCGGTCGCGGGCGTGTTCGCCCCGCCGTCGGTTTTCGGCGCATCCGGATTTGCCGGAATCGCGACCGCTACGACCGTGGCCGGTTGCGGGTTTGGCACCGGATCCGTCGCAACGGCGACGGGTAGAGCGTCCTGGCTGTCTTTATTCGTCTGTTTCTTCGAATCCTTCCCGGAATCCTTTTTGCCGGCGGTTGCATCATCCGCCTGCGGCGCGCCATCGCTTCGAGAACGCGCGTTCACCGAGCCGTCGCTCGCCGTATCGTCCTTCGGCCGCGCCGAGTGGTCGGGTGGCGGAGATGAATCCGGCTTGCGCGAAGCGGGCGGCTCGTTGTCCGCGGACGGCCCCGTGCCCGGCGCCGGATTGGTTTGCGGCTGCGGCATCGCGGTCGCGTCGAGCATCGACGAGAAGGAATCGTTGCCGTCATCCCCGCGATCGGGGGCGGGCGCGGGAAGAGACGGGGCGGAACTGATGCTGGCGACGCTTTGCACGGAGATATTCCCTTTACTGGACATAACTGGACATACGGATCCGTTTCTTGCCGAGCAAAGCGCGGGCCATTCCCGCGCCTTGCGAAGGCGAAACAAATCAAGGATTTAGCGTGCGGGCCGCCACCGCCCGCGCGGCAGGATCGTCGCACTCGGCAAGACTTGCCGGGCGCGCTTTGCCCCCGCCGCAATGCGCTCCTATAAGTGCGCGGCAGGAGCCCGCGAATGAACGTGAATTTCGACATTGACGGAAAGCCCGCCGCGACACGGGTCGTGGTCGCAATGTCCGGCGGCGTCGACTCTTCCGTCGTCGCCGCGCTCTTGAAGCGCGCGGGCTACGATGTCGTCGGCGTCACGCTGCAGCTCTACGACCATGGTGCCGCGCGCAAGAAGAAGGGCGCCTGCTGCGCCGGCCAGGACATCCATGACGCGCGCGCCGTCGCGGCCAAGCTTGGCATTCCGCATTACGTGCTCGACTACGAGGAGCGCTTCCGCAAGGCGGTGATCGAGCCGTTCGTTGCGAGCTACGCCGCCGGTGAAACGCCGGTGCCGTGCATTGCCTGCAACCGCCAGATCAAGTTCGCGGACCTCCTCGATACCGCGCGCGAGCTTGGCGCCGCGGCCCTTGCCACCGGCCATTACGTCGCGAGCCGCCGCACGCCCGCGGGCCGCCGCGCGCTTTATCGCGCGCGCGAGGCCGAGCGCGACCAGAGCTATTTCCTCTACGGCACCACCTTCGACGAGCTCGGCTTCCTGCGTTTCCCGCTCGGCGAGATGAGCAAGGCCGAGGTGCGCGGCCTCGCGCGCGACTTCGCGCTGCCGGTCGCCGGCAAGCACGACAGCCAGGACATCTGCTTTGTGCCGGAAGGCCGCTACACCGACGTAATCGAGCGGCTGAAGCCGGATGCCGCGGAGCCCGGCGAGATCGTCGATCTTGCCGGCCGCGTGCTCGGTAAGCACCCCGGCATCGTGCATTACACCATCGGCCAGCGGCGCGGCATCGGCGTGCCGTCGCGCGAGGCGCTGTTCGTGGTCAGGCTCGATCCCGCCAAGCGGCGCGTGATCGTCGGCCCGCGCGCCGCGCTCGCGACGCACCGCATCCGGATCGCCGACCTCAACTGGCTCGGCGACGCGCCGGCGGAAGAAATGGCGCGCGATGGCCTGCCGGTGTTCGCGCGCGTGCGCTCGACGCGGCCGCCGCAGGAAGCGCGCCTGTTCGTGGCCGCAACGAATAGCGAAGTGGAAATCGTGCGCGGCGAGGAAGCGGTGGCGCCGGGCCAGGCTTGCGTCATCTACGATAGCGCCGATGCGCGCGCGCGCGTGCTCGGCGGTGGCACCATCCGCGCGAGCGCGCCGCGGGCGGAAACGCGCGAGCCGTTCCACGCCGCCGTCTAGGCAAAAAAGGCCGATGGCCGACATCGACAAGAATACGGTCGAGAAGGCCTACGCGCGCTGGGCGCCGGTTTACGATCTCGTCTTCGGCAAGGTGTTCGACGCCGGCCGCAAGGCGTCGATCGCCGCCGCCGAAAAGATCGGCGGCCGCATCCTCGATGTCGGCGTCGGCACCGGCATTTCCCTGCCCGACTATTCGCCGAGCATCCGCCTCGTCGGCGTCGACTATTCGGCGCCGATGCTGAAGAAGGCGCGTGCGCGTGTCGCCGCGCTTTCGCTTTCGAACGTCGAAGCGCTCGCGGTGATGGATGCGAAGCATCTCGGCTTTCGCGACAAGTTCTTCGATGCGGTCGTGGCGCAGTTTGTGATCACCACCCTGCCCGAGCCGGAGGCGACGCTCGACGAATTCGTGCGCGTGGTGAAGCCGGGCGGCGAGATCATTCTCGTCAACCACATCGGCGCCGAGCGCGGGCCGCGGAAGGTATTCGAGCGCGGGTTTTCGCCGGTCGCGCGCCGGCTTGGCTGGCGCCCGGAATTTCCCTGGGCGCGCCTTGCAAGCTGGGCCGCGCGCCATGGCGGCGTGGAACTCGTCGAGCGCCTGCCGATGCCGCCGCTCGGCCACTTTTCGCTCATTCGCTACGCGCGGCGCGCATGATCCCGGAAAAGTGGCTACCGGTTCTCGGAAAGGATCATGCGCAAGAAACAAGGAATACGAGCAGAAGGGCCGCGGTTTATAGGTTATCGCCGGGCTTGGACTGCGATGATCAGGAATCCGATGAATCGAGGCGCAGGAAGCGGTTGCCTTGACTCTGATTCACGCGGTTCCTTATACCCGGCGCGCCGGTTTCGGTTGGAATTGGCGGAGTAGCTCAGCTGGCTAGAGCAGAGGAATCATAATCCTTGTGTCGGGGGTTCGAGTCCCTCCTCCGCTACCAACCGACCCCCCTTCGTGAGTACGTCCAGTCTTCCTTGGACCACGATGTCGGGGGCGTTGCCATTCTTTGGCGGATAAACGATCACTCGATGAACGAGGTCGCGGAACGCGCCAACTACCTCGCTATCATTTGCGTCGAACTCCTGCTGCAATCGAACGTCTAATCGTTCGAGGTCCTTCCTAAATCGATCGATGGTCGCCGGGTGAAGCTGAATCACGTTTGGCTTCTCTGGTCCTGCATCAATTGCTTTACGAGCCTGATCTCGCTCGGTGCGAAGCCGCTCCATTTCCTCTTTCGCTTCCGACTCCGCCATAGTGCCATTCAAAATTGCCTTGACGCCGCGCTGCAAGGCTTGCTCTGCGGTGGCGAGGTTCTTTTCTAGCTTGGCTCTCCTCGCGCCAGCATTTGCGCTTAGACGGCAGCGTTCTTGATTGTATTCGCGAGCGTAGACAAATAGTGCGTTCTTGTTCGTCAGCCGCTCGCGTAAGCCTTCGACAGCGGCACACTCAATAGCTTGGAGGTTATAGGGCTGCTTATTAACGCATGTCCCGGCTTCCCGTGATTGCGTGCAGACGATACGTAGCTGTCCCTTGTACCTGTCTTTAATGGAAAGCCCGGAGCCGCATACGGAACATTTCAAAATCCCCGATAAAATCCGTTTCGGACTTCTTTGCATGGCCGGGATCAGATGCGACCGTGCGGCCTTTTGTCTCTGCACTGCGTCAAAGATTTTGACTTTCACAATCGCCAACGCAGGCACATCAGCATATTGCCATTCACTAGGATCGTTAGGGCGGCTAACGCGTCGGCCTGTGGCAGGATTGCGGGCCATTCTGACGCGGTTCCATACGAGACGCCCGACGTACAGCGGATTTTGTAAAATACCGTGCCCGCGAGTTTTATTTCCGTTGATCGTGCTCGCTCGCCAGTACACTCCACGCGGTGGCGGCACACCGTCATTATTTAGGGCGGCAGCGATCACACGTGGAGTATCGCCACTAAGATAACGATCAAAAATGCGGTTGATAATAATCGCTTCCTCAGGAACGATTTCCAATTCACCCGGTTTTCCGGGAATGGGACGATATCCGTAAGCTTTGCCACCCGCGTTGCGGCCGTCACGTATTACACCTGATAGCCCGCGATGAACTTTTCGCCTTAAATCATCAAGGAAAAATTCCCCCATCATTGCGCGCATGCTGCCTTCGATTGCGCTTAGCTCACCCGCGTGAGGTGTGTGCAATGCAATCCCGAGAAATGCTATCTTCTTCCTCGTTGCGTGGAAATCGGCTTGATCCCGAAATGCGCGATCCACATCCTCGGTCACAATGAGATTGAACTTCTTTGCGGTTGCATCACGCATCATTGCTTGGAAGCCGACGCGCGGCACCATCGACGCCCCCGATTTAGCTTCATCATGGTACACGCGGACTACCTCAATCCCCTGCCGTTTTGCGTATGCGCGGCATAACTCCACCTGGTCAGCAATCGACTTCGCGCGCTGCATGGTGCTCGAATAACGCGCGTAAATGGCCGCCTGCTTGCTCATTTGGCGCTTCCCGATTTTGAACCTGAGCGGCATGGTCGCGCCGTGCTTCTGCGCGCGCAAGTGCCTTAATTAAACGCACTATTGAGTCGTTCAGCACTACGTCTTTCAGTGCTCCCTCCAAACTTTATGAGTTGTTTCGGCTTTATTTTCATTTTCGTCAGCGTCGCAGACTAATTCCGCCGTGCCCGAGCGCGGATTGTATTGAAAAATCCGAGCATTTCCTGTGCTGCTTTCCCGATACACCATCCATCGGGACGGTCCGGGGAGGGCATAACGGAAATCGAAGCCGTCAATCTCCGGCGGAAATTGCCGAGAAGACTTACACGCCGCTAAATCATAGCCGACGCCGTCTTCTAATTTGAGGGCAACTGATTTCGCCATGGTAAGCCCCCACAATTTAATCGTATATATCATTTATACTATTAGGGGTCAAGAAAAACCCGACCTGTGGATTAGGTCGGGCAAAAGTAGAAAATCCTGAGGATTTAACCGAGTTTGAGATAAACCCGTTTTCTAGGATTCTTCGGATTTTCAAATACTATGTTGCTGCCAGCACGTGCTGCTTCCACAACAGCATCATATGCTCGTAGAGCTGCTCGAATGGTATCGGCTGCAGACACCGCAGATGTCCGACGCCGTAGCTTTTCCAATCGTTGATATTCTTGATCAGTAAGCTTGACCATGAACGGGCGCAACTTTACGCGCCGTTCTTTACCTGATGGTCTTCCCCGCTGCACGCTTTCGTTTTTTGGAAGGAGCAAAACAGTTTCAAGCTGGTTATGATGCAAGTGAGCCTCCTCCGAAGGAGGCTCGGAAGCTCTGCGCCCTTTGCTGGACGCTTCATATGCGTCCGAGCCAGAAGGGTTTTCCGAAAAACCGCTACCTTGAATTATAGCACGAATTTGTGATGCCGCTAAGTAAGCACTTCTAAGACTTATCGATGACCCCTTCTCGCTCAATTTAGGATAATCACCAATTATCGTGCCTACTCCATCGTAGAAATATTTTATAGCACGACGATCGTCACGCCTAAACAAGACAAGTTTGTAAAGAGTCGCTAGATTTTTGAACGCTCTAATTACAATTCGGAAACCCTCGTCATTATTTTTTAGTCGGTCGTATAGATCACTTTTTTCGTCTGGGAGATCGCTAACCTCAGCCGTGTCCAAACCATACTTCAGCTGTTTCTCACGCGGCCTCGTTGATTTCTGTCCCATTTCTTATTTCCATTTTTGCAATATCAGAATTGGTATATACAATATTTTATAAGCAAGCGCTACCAACGGTCTTATGTTGGCGAAAATCTAAAATATTTGACAACGCAACTTCGTTTGCAGCAAGCCCGCAGAAACCTGTAGGCTGCCTTTAGCCCTCCGCCGTGTTCGCCGCCGCCTGACTTTTCGGGCGCCGGTTATGCACGGAGGAGCTGATGCTTGACATAGCGCCCGCCCAAATTTCAAACGCGGCCGCACTTACAAATCTCTCGGAAGCGCTTTTCTTTAGCCTGACGCTTTCTCGCCAGGCTGACGGTAAAATTTTTGTCGAGCTGACTGCGACCTGCGTCGATGAAGAAGGTCCGTCACTCGTCAATGAAGAAATCGTTCGCGAACGTGTCGCAACGATCGATGACGCACTCGCGCTCATACGAGCGAACGTGCACATCGCCTGACCAACCCCTCACTGAGGAGAACACCGATGGCTACTGCGCAGCAGCCGAGCTTCACCGCGTACGTGGTGACTAAACGAGGCGACGATAAAGACGATTGGTGGAACGCGGTGGGCGTTGCATTCCCACATCAGGACGGACAGGGTTTTAATATCCTGCTTGACGCGCTTCCGCTGAATGGAAAAATAGTTTTGCGCCCGCCGAAACAGGAAGAAAAAGAAACGCCAGCGAACAACGGCAAGCGCCGGCAGGAAAACGCTGGACGCAGCCGCAGATAAATTAATCTTTGAACTTTCGAGCTATCACGCCCGAAACTCAGGCCCCCGCAAAACGCGGGGGCTTTTCTTGTGGCATAAAAAAGCGTTTAAAAATGTTCGCGGCTAGAGCGCCATCTAAAAACATGAATACTCGGTGGCTCAATTGCTTTACGTGGCAACCTCTCGTGTGCCACGTAATTTTGCCGTTGCTAGTGCTTCGGCCAACCTGGCTTTCGCTCGCTCTGGAGTGCGAAACCAGTCTGTGCTCCAGATACGATAAAATTTCCAACCAAGCCCCTCAAGAACTTCTTGTCTTAGCCTGTCGCGTTCTCTAGCCCATCGTGCGCTATGATAAGTGGCTCCATCACATTCAATCGCTAAAATGTATTCACCAGGCCGCTGAGGGTTCTTCACAGCCATATCAATTTTAAATCCGGCTGAACCTACTTGGGCGTCTGTCGAATAGCCTAGCTGCCCGATATATTTTGCCACCGCTTCCTCAAAAGGAGAATCGGCATCTCCACCAGTCGCAAAGGGTAGATCGAGCTTTCCTGTTTCGGCATATTTTAAAAATCGTTTCAATATGCGCGGACCCTCTTTGGTTGTTCGCGCTAAATCTATGTCTCCTGACGAAAAGGAGACAATTACCTCGCATCGAACCCGCGCTCGCGTGAAAAGTACATTCAGTCGACGTTCTCCGCCTTCAGCGGAAACAGGCCCGAAGTGCATGCTATCAAGCCCGGACCCCGCGATTCGCGGTCCGTAACCAACCGAAATTATGATGGTATCGCGCTCATCACCTTGCACATTTTCCAAGTTTTTGACGAACATTGGTTCGCGGTCGGATTTCTGCATGTACGCATCGAGCTCAGAATTTTCTCGGCGCTTTAACTCCAATAGATCCTCTATTAGATCGCGTTGGCTTATAGAAAACGTGACCACACCGAGGGAAAGTTCTGGACTTTTTTGAACATGGCGTAGAACAGCTTCAACGACCGCCTTTGCTTCGACCTCGTTGGTTTTTTTCCCGCCACGATCGTAGCTCCCGGCCACCCGACGCAGCACGAGACCTATATCGTCTCTCGATATTTGTGGACTCGGAGGCAAAAAAAGCCGGTTCTCGTAAAACTCATCGTTCGAAACTTCGATCAATGACGGGTGGCGCGAGCGATAGTGCCAATTGAGCATACGGTTCGGCATTCCCCTCGCTTCACAGGCCGACAAGATGCTTTCAAGCTCAGTTGCTCGGGCTGCCCCGCCCAATGGGGTCTCATTTGCTTCCTCGTCGTCAGGGTCATGATCGCTGTCCTCATCAACAACACGATCAAAGAATGATGTGGGAGGGAGTTGTTTTTTATCTCCTACAACAACAATCTGCTTAACCCGAGCAATTACTCCCAGCGCATCTTCCGGCCGCACTTGGCTCGCCTCGTCGATGACGAGTAAGTCAAACTCTGCCGCTCCGGGAGCTAGAAATTGAGCAACAGAAATTGGACTCATAAGAAAAACGGGTTTAATAGACAGAAGACTTTTTGCCGTTCTTTGTACTAATCGCCTTATTGGGAGGTGCGCTCTCTGCTTTGCAATTTCGCCTCGAATGATCGCCATTTCTCCGGCTCCGCCCCGAGGCAATGACGACTGGTGGCGTATCCGGATATCATTCGCGATAGCGCTACGACGCATTTTTTCTAGTTTACAAAATTCGCTTACAATCCGTGAGCGCTCGTCGCCATCCATTTTGGCAAGCGACGGATCGCGAGCAACAGCGGTTTTCCAAAGTGCTTCAGCTCTTGAGTAAAGAAACTCACTCGCCGCTCGCTCCGGTTTCAAATTACCTGTGGCTAGTGCGTCTGCAACCGCTTCCCCGCCCTCTTCGCGAACTATTCTATCGGCACGAGCCAATTGAGCCCATTCTTCCAAGCGACCCAAATTATTAATCCACTCTTGTCCACGGTGTGACAGGGTTTGTATTGGAATATTCTTCAAATCATTCACGCCGAATGCGGCATAAACATCCAAGTCAAGGGTCTGCATGAGTTCCGACATATCGGTGTGAAAATTCTTGGCAATTACGTCTAGGAGCGGCGCTAGCTTCGCCGCGTTTCCGTCAAATTCTGCGCACTGAACTAACGATGCTGCGGCATCGGTCTCCACGATTTTTCTAATCCACGAAAGACCCTGCTCAAGCGCTGTAAAATTAGTTTCCACGCCATTCCAATTGTCTCCAAGGACCGCTTTGCAATACTCATTGTCCGCTTCAATATGTATTCGAAGATCGCGCGCTCGCAAAAAACTATCAATGAGCTTTAGGCGGTCATCTGCTAGCTTCGGAAGAGTTTTGGAAAGTAGGGCTGCTAATTCTTTAGATGCTTGCCGATACTTGCGGCGACGTCGGCTCAACCAAGAACCAATACCGCTAACGATCCCCTCACGCACCGAATCGAAATCAAATTTCCAAGCAGCAGCTACGAATGCGCCATTTAAACTATTAAGGACTTCGACAAACTTTTTGCCGAAGACCATTACACGGCTCAAACGTTCTAAATCATTCGCTTTGGCGATCGCTACCAGCAGGCTGGTGGATACATTCGGACGTAAGGAGACTTCACGCAATAAACGAGCGAGTAATTCTACTTGGCTAACCGAGCAATCTGTAGCGTATCCAATACGTTTTCCAATTTCTAATACTGCCTTCGAGAATACTTTCGCACTGCTCAAAAATTTTTCTAATTCATCTCCGAGTCGCAATCGATCCGCCGGCTGTAGAGTTAGTGCATTAACGCCTCGCCATACATGTTCGTATTTTCGCCCGGCAATTGTTGTTATGTCCGCAAGCCTTTGAATGTCATCGACAAGGGTACGAGTCTTTGCTTCAGTCCAATTTGTAATATTGGCTATTTTAAATTTTGGTACCGTATGTCCCTCAGCTGTCAGCTTCACTTGCTGGCCTAACGCCCTAAAGGGAGTCACGCCACTCGGTTGTAATGGATTGTGTAGTTTCTCCGCATTCGCATTCAAATAGTCTCTAGCGACTTTCAGTTTATCAAGCTCCCCGCCTGCATCGGGACCTCTTTGGATTGCACGAAGAGTTCGGTCGATTTCTTGCACTACTTCGCGCTTGTTTGCTTGGCGACTATGTAGCTCTAAGCATAGATCGCCGAGACCAGCGCTCATCAGGCGTTGATGAACTACGTTCAATGCGGCCATTTTTTCCGCAACGAATAGAACACGTTTTCCGTCGTGAACAGCCGCCGCAATTATATTGGTAATCGTTTGGGACTTACCTGTTCCTGGTGGTCCTTGAACGACTAAGTTGCGACCTTTTCGGACTGTCTCAATTACAAGTGCTTGTGAGGCATCTGCATCAACGACATGAATTAGGTCTGCGGGCGTGAACACTTTGTCTAGTTGAACATCTTCAGGGTAGAGCGGCTCTTCATGCGGAAAACCATCAACCAATAACCCGCTCAAGATCGTGTGCATGAGAATTGAATTGTTAGGCCACACCTCTGCTCCGAGGTCGCGAAACATCAAAAACTTTGAAAACGAAAAGAAGCCCAGCATCATTCCATTATCGTCAATGGTCCAACGTGGTTGCGCGGAAATCGCATTTCGTACCAACGAGAAGTAATCTGTAGGAGTCCAATCTTCTGAATCAGAAATATCAGGAAGCGAAATATCGAATTGTCGCAGAAGGCGTTCTTGCAGCGGAAGATTGGCTACAATGTCGTCATCCCGTACCGACAGCCGAAAGGATGAGCGCGCATTGTTTCGTACAAGGGTAACTGGAAGCAGTATCAGTGGTGCTTCGCGCACTACCTCTGAACTCTCATCTTCGAACCAACGTAAAAAACCAATCGCGAGATAGAGGACGTTGACACCTTGCTCCTCTTCTAATGTCTTTGCATCGCGAAACAGACTGATTAAGCGCTTCTGTAAACCCTCTGTGGTTAGTTGAGTTTGAAGCGCTAAGGCTTCTCTCTGTCCCCTGCCCAGCGCACCTTGAGTTATCTGAGTAAACCCGTTTGGGTCGACTTCTGGAGCGCCAACAAAGGGCAACATGCTTCGCTGACGAAGCAAAGCACGAAAGATTTCGTCCGCACTTCCATCAACAATAGAAAGCGATTTAGACCTGCGCGCATTTCTAGGCGTATTTATCAGTCGATTTCGGCTGTCAGTCTGAATCAAACGCGCTCGCGCCTCGCTCAAGAGGCGTTGTAAGACCCCAAATAGATTGCGATCGTTTGTCTGCGTGGTTGGCATTCGAAGAATGATCGTCCTAATCGCCTTTTGGTTGTACCCTGCCGTGGCCTATTAATCACCCCGAGATTTGCGGGTTAAGTGGGTCTGGGCGCAGCGTGAATATACTTTGCGTGGGGATAACCCGCGAGAGGTGGAGGCGAGCTGGGTTATCATCAAGACATATGACCGACGACCAGTCGCGACAGGACGTGACCAGACGCGACAGCGATTTCATCCTCTCGATCGACGAGGCTCTTGAGCGGTATGCCCGTGCCGGACACCCCCGCACCCCTCGCAGCATTCAGCGATATTGCGCCAAAGGTCATTTGCAGTGCCGGCTGATCGAGACCGGTTTTGGCGAGAGATACCTCATCGAACCGGATTCGGTCGAAAAACACATCGCCTATATTGAGGAAGTCACTCCTGCGACAAGTCGCGACGCTTCGCGACATGTCGCGACCAACACTAGACCTCAAAATAACGATATTCCGCCGCAGAACAGTGGCGTGAAGGCGCCCGACCAGTCGCGACAGGACGCGACAACAGCTTCAAACCCGTCGCGCTATCTCGTGCAGCTGGAGCGGGAGAATGATTTTTTGCGTGGCCAAATTGGTGTGAAAGACAACCAGATAAAAGAGCTCACTGAGAGAGCACGAGAAACAAACGTTCTAATAGCTGGCCTGCAAAAAATGCTCACACCATTGCTCGCGGCACCTAATAGCCAGCCGCCCAAGGAGTAGGGCATAATTCGTCGCCGCGCCGGAGTTCGATGATGTTCTTGAAAGTCATTTTCTTTGCCCTGCGGGGGTCGGTCTCGATGTCTGCTGCTTGGGCTCCATTCGCAGGTGCGGCCGTTCTTTGGGTCCTGCTACGAACAATCGGAAGATCTGATGTGATACTTCCGACAACAATTCCGGGGCAGATCGAATTTGGAATTGTCAGCGCAGGTTTGATTTGGATTCTGATAGTGCTGGGGCGCATACTTTACGCGCCTTACTACTTTCTCCGACAAGCAACGACAGAGTTATCCCAATTAAAAAGCCAAGATAAATTAGAAATTCTCTACGACCCCAGCAAAAAACAATACAGAGAGGTCACTGCATCGCTTCATAGTTCTAGCTCTCGCTATTTTTTTGGAGTTAAGAATAAGACGACCGACAAAACTATACGACACGTTATAGCTCGGTGGGATAAGAAGCACCTCACAGAGTATATCGATGAGAATATTGATCGTAAGGTTCTATTGAAACCGACAGACATTCACCCGGAAGCGGAGGTACTCGTTTATCTATTTGGCCTCGATGATCATGTGGAAAAGCAAGAGCACCCGCATGATATTTTGAAGAAGAGGAGCACCTTCGTCGTAAGAGTTTCTGGCGAAGACGCCCGAGAAGTTGTCGCTACGTTTGAATTTGATCCTACAAGTCTTCCTATGATCCGCAGGTTGACCTGAAAAGGGGATAACCTGGCGGCGATGCCTCTAGAGCCGTATAATGTCCTTATATGGAATTTTCGTCAGCAAAGAGTATTGGCGAACTGATCAAGGATAAAAACATCATACTGAAGGGCGCCGACGCGGCGACCGCGATGGGCTTCACGCAGGTGCCCAATTTCCTATTGAAATCTCGAAAACTCTCTTCCGGCGATAAAATGGCGTTTGCTATGTTGCTGAGCTACGCGTGGCAAAACGATTTTTGCTTCCCAGGGCAGGAACGATTGGCCCACGACATGGGCCTAACCGGAAGAAGCGTTCGCACCCACCTCAAGTCGCTTGAGGCTAATGGCCTACTTACGATCCAACAGAGAGGACAAGGCAAGACCAATATCTACGAACTCAATTTGACGCCAAAGAGCTCTAGAATTTCCCATGCAGACCGGAAGAAAACTTCCGCTCTAGACCGGAAGAAACCGTCCGCTCTAGACCGGTAAAAAACTTCCGATCCTCCTTAATGATACTCAGAGGAATGATACTCAATAAATAATACTCAGAAGGGCTCGTTCTTTTAAAGGGAAAAAAACCGCTCATACGCCCTATTTCTATCTTCAAACGACTTGACCTAAGCCGCCCGCAGATCATGTTAGGCGGCATGTGCACTCGCTACTCACTGACTAAGGGCCAAGCAGCGATCCTCGCGCTCATCAAGGCGATGAAGGACAACACGGGTCGGGCAAATTTGGCGTCTACAATCTACCCGGATGGCGTTGCGCCTGTAGTACGCCAAACTGACAAGGGCACCGAACTAATCAAAATGCGATGGGGGTTTCCTAAGCCAGCAATTTTTAAAGGTGGCGGCTACGTAGTGAACGTTCGTAATGTCAAAAGTGGGTTCTGGAAGCCATGGCTTAAGCCAGAACAACGGTGTTTAGTGCCTGTAACTTCTTTTTGCGAATTCACCGACAAACTTGATCCAAGGACGAAGCGTAAAACCGCTACTTGGTTTGCGTTGTCAGAAAAGCGGCCGATTTTCTTTTTCGCCGGTATCTGGCGAGAGTGGACAGGCACGCGCGGAACGAAAGCCGATCCTGTGACGGGGGGCCATTTGCTTTATTCGTTTCTAACGACTGATCCGAATAGGGATGTGAATCCGGTCCATTCCAAAGCAATGCCGGTGGTGCTCACAGAGCCGGAGGAATGGGAAACATGGCTCACGGCTCCAACCGAACGGGCGCTCAAGCTCCATCGGCCTCTTGAAAATGGCCTTTTAAAAATTGTTTTGACCGGCGAGCAAAAGGACGCGGCCTAGATTTCTATACTGCGCTCGCATCATAAGCGTACCCGAGTCGTTTCCTGAATCTATTCTCGACGCCTTTGCTATATTGATAGAACGCTCCCGCCGCCGTGTCCGCCATTTGACCAGTCATCGAAACATGTTGCGGCCACACGATTGATAGCCGACTTGGAAGCGGCCAAATCTCAACGAGCGCTGAGGAGGCAGGCATTGGCATCGACCAATCTCTGACGATGTTTTTGAAGGGAGAACTAAGCACGTGGATAAATAATTCACCAATGACATGAGTTGAGGCTTGGGTGTTCAGATTCTCCATCGCATCGTCGTTTGGTTTATCTTGCTCTTTAATCGCCATTGGTATGTGAACGCGTGTTGGCCTCCACAATCCCATAGGTAATCGTCCAATCCAAATTCTAAAATTGTCGGGTGGAAATTTATTTTTGTGGAAAAATGTTCGTTCGTCTTGGGAAATTGAAACGGTTGCCGGGTCAATAAATTCACTCGTCATCGTCACCATCGTTGCCCAATTTGCGATAATCAGTTGCTTTCGCCCGTCAAGCAATATCGGCTTTCCCAAAGCCATCGGTTTAACAACTTGCATTGCCTCGTTTTGAAAATCTCGCATCCAGCCTGTGTTACATACTTTGCATGCGCACTTAATCTTCAACACGCGACCATCTCCGCCTTGGAGTTTTACTTTGAAATCAGAGCGGTCGGTATGTTCGATGGCGTTTAGGCGCCTATGATTGACTTCGTTTTTTGGAATTTCGCGACGCAACCATTTTCCATAAACGTGTTCTTCCGTAAGCGGAGTGCCACCACAAAATATACACACGGTTGGTCGTTTCTTCTCGCCCATGAAGCCTCACGGTTACGCCATGCCTCCAACAAATCCCTCGGTCTTATCATCGTAGATCAACGAAACGCGAACGTGGCCGCGACAAAAACGATCCTTGCACCTTAGCGCCTTCTCTATCTCGTCGATATACGCTTTTCTCATGCCGGGCATTTCGCTCAATTGCTCTTTCGTTTCGTAGCGCGATTTTTCGCACTTGATACACACAATTTCCAAGCGCGTGCCGCAATCAAGATCGGATAGCTTCAAATCCTTTTTCCAGTTCATCACCAAAAATCCTCAGCACGGGGGATTCGCGTGTATGAGATTTTGCCGCCCGCGTAGCCGCCAGGCGGAGCTATCCAAGACCCAAAGCTAACTAGCGTTCGTCCGTATTTTGCATTGAGCTTGTCGATTGCGTCGGTGATGGCCTCCGCTTTACGGCGCTCCTTATCGTCGTTGAGCAACATATCTAGCTGGCGCTCGTCCGCCCGCGTTATGTCAACGAGTGTGACACTCACGCAAAAGACTCGCGAACGTCGCGGCAAAACATTCCGCAACTCGGTCCAAAGACCTTCGAGCGTCGAAAGAATGATCTTGTCATCGCGTACTGCCGGAAGCCACGCGCTCCGAAACGCATCGCGCTCCCACATTTCCAAGTGAAGCCAAATGCGGCCAGCGTTCCAGCCGTCGCGGCGCATCCGGCGCGCGGCCTTCACGATCAAGAGCCGCGAAGCGTTCCTTGCATCCTCTAGCGAACGATGATCCGGCGGCAGGACGCGACCGTGACCGTACATGCCACGCTCGCTCGGCGGAGTTTGAATATCGTATCCTTGAAGCGCGTACCAAAGGCGCTCGCCAGTCACGCTCCGCCAAAGCTTCCGCATGTGCTTCGGCTCAATGGCCAGTAATTTGGCCATCGAAGTGATTCCGGCTCGCATGAGCCGTAGCTCCATCCGCGCGCCGATGCCTGGCACATCTTGAAGGGCCAAGTTTAGAAGTGGGCTGGGCATATCACTCGGATGCCAAATGCAATTGCCGTCGCCGTAGGTACCATCACTTCGCTTCCCGGCCTTACAAGCCATCTTGGCCAGTTGCCGGTTGGCCGCGAAGCCGATCGAGCAAGTGATGTAAGGACCGATATGTTTTTTGATCCGCTCTTTGATTTGGATTCCGAGCGCGAGCGGGTCGGCGCGTTGCGATTGCGTGACGCGGCAAGTCACTTCGTCAATCGACTTCACCGCGTCGATTGGCACCACAGTTGCGATTTCGGAAAGGAGAGCATTGTGCGCGCGCCGATACAGGTCAGGCGATTGTGGAACTAAAATAATATCCGGGCAAATTTCCTTGGCCTCGGGGATAGCCATGACGTTCTTGACGCCAAAAAGCTTCGCTTCGCGCGAGCACGCGATGACGCACGTGCGTGTGGCCTCCGCAAACGGGACGACGCCTACGGGCTTGCCGCGTAGCGCCGGGCGGCACTGTTGCTCCACGCTGGCAAAGAAGCCGTCGAAGTCGAGATACAGGCGTTCAATCTCGGCGGGGCGACGCATTTCGCTCGCTCGTAGTTCATAGGTCTTGACTAGAACAAAAGAGGAACGATAGAGTCAACGCTTCGCGCGGATCGTCCGCGCAAATTTTTCTCGCAACGCTGAATTCGATTCAGCGAAACTAGAATCATGTTTTGGTTTCTGAGAAAAAGAATCGATGTGCTCGCCGAAGCCGACGAGTTCATGGAATCGTTCGGGCAGCTTGCCTACCAAGAGGCCCGCTACGAATTGGCTAAAGCTTTTGAGCGTGGCGACAAGGCCCGAATGAAATTTCTTGAGCAGGTGAGCAAAGAGATCGCGAAGCGCACCGACTTTGAACCGGAGCCCAGCTCACAAGAGCCATTTTCGTTGGGAGCTTCGCGAGGAGCCACTTTGCACTAAAGGGAAAAAGGAAAGTCGGCCGACGGTTCTCAACAAACAGGGGTACATACCCGTTTGTACCCCCGGCGACTTACTCCGCACCCGCTAATCCTTGCAGGTGCTCACTTGATACCCCCAATTTTGTCGGGCTGTCCGCCCGACCCCGTGTCGCCATTCCGCTAGCAAAGCTAGTGCGGAACTGGCGACCCTTCGCTTCCTCGCCTGGTGGCTTCGTCGCTTCGGGTTTGGCGCCACGGGGTCGGCCGGCAAAGCCGGACGCCCGTCGCATAGTCGCCGCGCTGGGGCGCGGCTCCTTGCTTTGGGGCTCCGACAAAATTGGGGGTAGTTCACTCATGTGCTCTTGTTTGGGTCGCTATCGCTCCTCGGTACTCGCGTGTGCGAGTGCTCAAAAGTTTTTCCACACCAAAGCTATCCACACCAGAGTAAAGACCGGTGCGTCGCCGGGTATACTCAAGTGAGCGGGGTGTTCTTGTTCCGAACTCTGGGACAGCTCCTGCGTACCGCGCCGGCAACACCCCTCCACAGGTAGCCCGGCGGGTCTCGACCTTTCTCCACAAAGGATGAACGAGACCAGCGCTTCACCTCGAGCGAAGCGCTTCGCACCGGGGGCTGCCTCGGGCTATGGAACCAGACGCACCTATCATTGCAAAAACAGCGACCGGCAGTGGCATCGCGTTTTCGCGCGCAGAGCGCGAACGGCATGTCTACATCGTCGGCAAGTCGGGCTCAGGAAAGAGCACGGTCTTATTCAACCTCGCTATGCACGATATTTACGCCGGAGAAGGCGTGTGTGTTGTCGATCCGCACGGGGATCTTGCCAAAGCGATCATTGACGCCTTGCCGCCGAGTCGCACTCACGAGGTTTGCTATCTCAATGTCGCCGACACGGAGTTTCCGGTCGGCTTTAACCCGCTCGCGCGCGTTCCTCGTGAGAGCCACGCCCTAGCTGCGTCCGGTATCGTCTCGACGTTCAAACATTTGTGGAGTGATAGTTGGGGGCCGCGGTTGGAGCATTTCCTCTTTCACGGGGTCGCTGCGCTCCTCGTTTCGCCGCGACCAACACTGATGGACCTGGGGCGGATTTACACAGATAAAAAATTTCGAGATCAACTCATACCGAAGATTACCGACCCGATCGTAGCTCGTTTTTGGAAAGAAGAGTTTCCGAGCTACGACCAACGCTTCCAGGCCGAAGCGTCAGCGCCGATCCTCAATAAAGTAGGGCAATTCTCGGCGTCGCCGGCATTGCGAAATATTTTGGGTCAAGTGTCGCCGAAATTTGATCTCGCCCACGCGATGGATAATCGCGGTATCTTTATTGCGAACCTATCCAAAGGTGGGGTGGGGGAGCAGGCTTCAAACCTCATAGGTTCGCTACTTCTCTCGCACCTGCAACTCGTCGCTATGCGTCGTAGCGAACTAGCGGCACATGAGCGCACGCCCTTCTTCGTTCATATCGACGAGTTTCAGAGCTTTTCTACGGAAGCGTTCGCCTCGCTTCTCTCCGAAGCGCGCAAATTCGCAACCCACTTTTCGCTCGCAAATCAATTTACCGAACAGCTAATGCCTGGCGTTCGCGCTGCCGTGCTTGGCAATGCCGGAACGCTTATGGTTTTTAGTGTCTCAGCCAATGATGCAGAAATTTTAGCCCCTGAATTTCATCCATTGCCAGCACCAGAACTCGCCGACCAGCCGCCGTATCAAGGCTGGCTTCGTCGCTTAGATAGTGGACATCGAGTCGCGTTTATCGAGCCCGCGTTGTATCAGCCTCGCAACAGACACGGGCGCGTCGTTGATCTGAGCCGTAGAAATTTTGGGCGGTCACGCGCGGTCATTGAGAAGTCATTCTCGGACCCACCGCAGAAGCAGGGCAGAGGAGTGTGATACAATTTGAAGGTATGGCCGAAAAGGATTTTGCACGACTCGAACAATTTATTCATCGGATAGCACTTTCAATTGCGCACGATTTTGGCGAGGTGCGAAAATCCATCGGACATCTCGCTGATCGCATTAGCGTCCTGGAAAAACGCGTAGACGATGGCTTCAAACGCGTCGACGTACGATTTGATGTTGTCGAGGGGAAAATAGACGCTCTCGATCGCCGCATCGACGAGGAGATCGAAGCGCGTCACAAACTTGGTGACCGCCTCTCGAAAGTAGAAGTAAAGCTGAAAATATAATCTATCTATTGGCGTAACCGATTTAGAAGAATATGCTCGCCTTTGAGTTGTCCCACTGATTTGTTCAATAATGGCCAGCGGTGGAGTGGGGGATGGGCATGCAAGTCACTGCATCTATTTTGTACGACTACGTACAGTGCCCCCAGCGTGTTGCCCTGGACAAATTTGGCGATCAGTCGGCGCGAGACGAGATAAATCCCTTCGTTCGATTACTTTGGGAACGGGGGAGTTTGTTCGAGCGCGAAACAATTGCAAATCTAAAATTGCCATTCGTCGACTTGTCCAAACTTCAGGACGCGGAGAAGGAACGTCAAACCATTGAAGCAATGAAACGCGGCGAGGCTCTCATCTATGGCGGCCGCATCCAGGCGGACGATCTATTGGGAGAGCCTGATCTTTTGAGAAAAGAGACAGGTGGTTATGTAGCGGGTGATATCAAATCGGGAGCGGGAGAAGAGGGCGGCGATGAAGAGGAGGATGGCAAGCCGAAGATACATTATGCCGTTCAGCTCGCTTTATATACCGATGTTCTTGAGCGCTTAAAGCTCTCGGCCGGCCGCCGAGGATTTATTTGGGACATTCACGGCGACGAGGTCGTTTACGATTTTACGGCTGCTCGCGGTCCTCGCACCCCCGGTACGCTTTGGGACAAATATCAAGAAGCATTAGTTGGTGCGCGCGCAATTCTTGCGCGCCAATTCGTTCCCCAATCCGCGTACGCGGGGGTATGTAAGGAATGTCATTGGTATACGTATTGCATTGCCAAACTCACGGCGTCCGACGACCTAACGCTCATACCATTCCTCGGAAGGAAAATTCGCGAATCAATGCAAGGCAGTATCTCAACAATCGCTGAACTTGCTGCGTCCAATCCCGAGGGATTCATAAAAGGGAAGAAAACGATATTCGCTGGATTAGGCCCAGATCGTCTTAAAACTTTCCAAGCACGTGCAGCCTTGTTGAAGGACCCGGCGCCAAAGCCGTATCTCAAGGCACTCATTCAACTAACAAAATATCCGACAGAATTATTTTTTGACATCGAATACGACCCCATGCGTGATATCTGCTACTTGCACGGTTTCGTAGAGCGCCGCTCGCAAGATAATATTACTGAGCGCTTTGTCTATTTTTTCGCAGACGAACCCACCGCTGAGTCGGAGAAAAGCGCATTTGCATCGGCCATGGAGTATTTTAACTCGCATGAAAATGCGGGTATTTATTACTATTCAAAATTTGAGCGAACACACTACCGCAAACTTCAAGCAAAATACCCAGACGTGTGTTCAGCCGAACGGATCGAAAAACTATACGACCCGTCACGGGCGATCGATCTTTATTACGACATCGTGTTGAAAGCGACTGAATGGCCGACACGGGATCATTCGATAAAGACGTTAGCCAAGCATCTGGGCTTCGGCTGGCGCGATACACACCCGTCCGGCGCGGCCTCCATTGAATGGTTTGATCGCTGGTGTCGAGAGAAAGACCCAACAGTCAAACAACGTCTTTTGGATTATAACGAAGACGACTGTCGAGCGACGCGTGTATTGTTAGATGGAATTCGCGGGTTCTCTTAGCCGGGGGGTAGGCTGATGACGTTCTGGGTGGCCAGAGCCGGAAAGCACGGCGACAATGAGGAATACGCGTTAGAGAAAAACGTTGTTGCCATTGGTTGGGAAGAGGTCGGCGACCTTTCGCAAATATCCGATAAGGATCATCTCCAACAAACGGTAATGAGTGCTCATCCACATCAAAGCAGCGGCACGCTGAATATGTGGACTGGCGAACTCTGGGCCTTTAAGGAACGAATGCAGGTAAATGATTGGATTGCATTACCGCTGAAATCACGTTCGGCAATTGCAATTGGCCAAATCGCGGGCGCGTATAAGTGGGTTCAGGATGCGCCTGAAGGCGCCAAACACCAGCGCAAGGTGAAATGGACCAGAACTGACATTCCGCGATCGCAAGTTGATCAGGATTTACTTTATTCACTTGGAAGTAGCCTCACCGTCTTTAGGGTAAAGCGCAACAACGCTGAGGAGCGATTGTCTGCTCTTGCGCGGGGAATTAGCCCTGCGCCATCTACGGAAGGGGCGGATGCAGACGCCCCGGACGGAGAGGAAGCTCCGATTGATCTAGAGCAATTTGCTGCAGATCAGATCATCGAATATATCGGCCGTAAGTTTCGTGGGCATGAGTTTTCCCGCCTCGTAGCAAGTGTTCTAACCGCTGAGGGCTACCAAGTCCTCTTATCGCCACCAGGTGCGGACGGCGGTGTAGATATCATGGCCGGTAGTGGTCCTATGGGTTTTGATCGGCCTCGAATTGCGGTTCAAGTTAAGTCTAGCGATGACCCCACCGACGTTAGAGTTGTAAGAGAACTCCAAGGTGTAATGCCCCGCTTCGGTGCGGATCAGGGATTGGTCGTTTCCTGGGGCGGCTTCAAAGACTCGGTTTTACGCGAGTCTCGCCATTTGTATTTTACGATTCGCCTTTGGGATGCCGGTGAGCTCGTCGAGGCAATTAAGAAAAACTATCAGCGTTTGCCGGCAAACATACAAGCCGAACTTCCACTGAAGCAGCTGTGGGGGTTGGTCCTTGACGAATAGAAATGCGAGGGATCATGTCGAAGATTGAGTCTAATCAGCTTTTTCGGGCTGGCCCAAACGCGGACCTCAACGCATGTGTTGGCGATAACGGTGGTCCATATGATTTCAGCGACTACGGCGAGGGTTTCTTCGAAGGAGCGAAGAAAATTGTAGATGCTATTAAGAGCGGGGAATGGGCAATTGATATTTTAATCTATCCAGCCGCCTTTTCCTTTCGGCATGGAATTGAGCTGTACGTAAAATATTTAATTGCCGAGCTAAGCAAATACAATAAATCCGCCGCTGAATATAAAAAAAATCACTTGTTGACTGAAAACTGGAATATCCTTGTTGCGGAGGCACAAAAATCGAAACTTTCAATGTTCAAAGATGCTGAGCTGGACAGCGCTGGAAAGATCATTACTGAATTCTGCCAGATCGATCCGACAGGACAGGTTTTTAGATACCCAGAAGACATAAAGGGTAACCCGCACCTCAAAAACATTAGCGTGATAAACGTCGAAGTCCTGGAAACAGGTATGAACGAACTTCATGCCATGCTGGAAAAATGGCGCGGTGGATTTGACTCTTTACGCGATAATGTGGGGGCATGAAATATCTCATGGCCTTAAGCGCCCAAGGTAAGCCGGATGGCGTCTGACTGTATTTGTACTAATTGTGGAATGGCGCTTTCCGATGGCGAGCCGGCAGACCGTCGGCCATGTCCCAAATGCGGATCACGGGCGCGCCAAATCGGTAAAGCAATCAATACTCAGGAACGGCCTGAAGTGTATCTAAAACGACATGCAAAGCATCGCGACGGCGGACCTAAGGTAATCCGTGAAGTGATTGAAGGGGATGACTATTACCGGAAGACGGGCAAGTGGAGTGTGATGAGGCGTGTTATTGATAGAACAAAGAATTGGTACGAGGAAATTTTTCGAGACCGCAAAACTGGTGCAATAATTCACCAGAAAGAACATCCGCTTTCAGAACACAAAAATAAACCCAAGACCAAGTGAGAGGGAAACTCATTTTCACGGCTCAACAGAGCCATATTTTAGCGTCGCACAATATCTGTTTCGCGACTTAAGAAGTGGTAGGTTCTTAGTGATGTACTTTTATTTCAGACTGGAAATCTTTTTTGAATAGATGGAAGTGCGTCAATCTCAGCAATTGTTAGCTCCACAAATTCGTCGTGCCGACTCACCTTTGCGGCGAGCATTTTTGCTAATTCCACTATCAACTCTTGTTCGTCCCTTACCAATTGCATTGCCTCATCCCAGATCGCTCCATCTATTTCACTGAGTTGCTTTTCAAGCTCCTCTAGGTTGTCCGTAGCAGCGTGTTCCACGCTCCGCATTAAATAGACCATTTCACGATATTTGGCATAGTCTTGTTGAGCGCTCGCGCCCCTGAAAATATCGACTGCCTCCACTCGATGCACCCTGCCAAGTTCGATCGACTCACCTAAAGCGCCCGCTGCGAGCACAATTGCTCGCCCGCGCAAATAGGATTTAATTTCGTCGATAGTTTGTAGGGTTTTTTGAAGGGCAATTTCTGCCTGACCAATGTAACCTCCGCCAGTAATAAGCTTAAGACGAGGACCCCACGCGGTGAATCCGAGAACGCGAGCAACGACATAGTGGCCGGCCTCGTGCTGGGCGATTCTCCGCGTTTTTCGTTTTGAATCAATGTCAGCTGCCATTTGCTTTTAACCGGGGTCATTAGTGATGAATGTGAGCTGAGGACCTCTCCCCTACTGTCATCGTACGCCCTCGCCTGGCGCCGGCGTCAAGGTCAAGCCCTGCTGGTGCTGCGCAACCTTGACACCGCTGGTCGTGGTCGCGCGATCAACTGTGCCGGCTCCGAGGAAATGCCTTTTTTGCCCCACTAAGGGAATCGCAGCTGCCAATCAATGCCCGCTTCGGGGGAATAGCGAATATCGGTAGATTTTGGCGCAAGGTAGCTCGGCCGCGAATGACCCAAAGCGGACATCCGCCTCAATTTGATGTACTTTAATCGCCGTTCTTGAGTGGGGAGGTGGCGGAAGTATCCAATGCGAATTGCATATATTTGGAGCGCGGCTTTTGTCGGATTGGCCCTGTTGACCAACGGCACATTCGCTCAAGTCAATGCTCCCGAAGACAGGTTGCTTCCTATCGCTCTAAAATGCCCGTCAGGAAGTGACAAGACTATAGAACTTACAAGCGCGAACCAAGTTAGGACCACACAACGGATGCGAGTTAGTTTCGCCAATGACCAAACCCCACTTATCGTCACACTGGATTTTGCTCCCCCGGGAAAGCCATTTCAGCCGCTCAGGCAAATAGACCTGCGAACTAAAATCGACCCCAACGAGAGGACCATCGGGGAATATCTTGCAAAGCAAGCGAGCGACTTGTTGGTGAAAGTTTGTCTTGGCTCCGAGCAAAGCAAATCGGATCACGCTGCACTCTTAATGGCGAACAGAGCAAAATTAGGAATGCCGTAGAAGTTCACTACGATTGTCGCGGAGTTAATAAGCATGGCAATGCGGCTAGTGAATATTTTGAGCGTAGCTCTCTTGGGAATAGAAATGTTGACCAACGTCGCATTATCCCAAGTCGATACTCCCGAAGAGAAACAACAACTTCTCGTCGACTTGAAATGCCCAATACCTGGCGGAGGTACGTTGGAATTTACTAATACAAACCGAGCTATGACCTCATATCGGGTTCGCGTCACTTATAACAAAGACCAAACCCCACTTGTCGTCACAGTGGATTATTCTAAGCAGGGTGAACCTTTCCAGCCACTAAGGAACATAAATTTGCGGACTGAAACTGACTCCGATGCAAGAGGATATGCGGGCATTTTTGTAAATCGCGCTAAAGAATTATTGGAACGCGTTTGCCTTGGCACCAATCAAAATCGATCGGATTACCTTGGATTTTTAAATACAAACAGAACAAAACTGGGATTACCGCGCCTTTGAATTTCGTCGGTAAGGACGAGATAGTTATGTCCGCTCGTGGCACTTAGCGGCCAAATTAACTTAGCCGTCGAATGGTCGCTATTGGGGATCAGCGGACTTTGATGCCCCTATCCGGGGTACTAGTCAACCAACCTCATCCTCTCCCCTTTTCCGCTCACCCATTCAGCGTTGAGAGGGTCGCTAGTCGCGAGTTGCGCGCGATCCGCAAAGAGGAAGAAATTCGAGCCCCGCCCTTCGGTAATTTCATCGACCGTAGCAAGCATGTTCTCAACACGCTTCGCCGAGCTAGTTACTGTCAGCACCCGAACTTGCTTCACTCCAAATTGTTCAACATGCCTCCCGGCTTTCCAGCCGTCGTAATAGGTTTCTAGTTTGTATCGAATATTCTTGCGCCAAGCCGCCGTACCCTCCGCATCGGTTCGGTTAATCGGGATCGTCCCCCGATCTACCTCAAGAAGAAAATAAGCGGCCGTATCATCGGGGAAAGTGAGGGCAAAGAGGCCGTCAGGGACTACCGTCGTAATTTCTCTCCTTCCCCGCTCAATGCGCTCTACCCGCCACCGGAGCGGTTCTCGCGCTCTCCTGGTATTGTCCGGCGCTGCCTGAATTATTTCACGCTCTCGCAGCAGACCTACGTCGTTGTGCATTCGACATGCCAATTCGAGACCAACCATAAAATCGGCAATCTGTAGCGTGTGCTCGATAAACTTATTTCCGGCGCGCTTGTTCTTTTCGGTCCAATCCACGTCGGTATTAATTCGATGACCGTGCTCGCGGAGCGCTCGCGCGCCGCGTTTGCCAAGCCCATAGACAAAAGGTCGCGATCCTTCCACTGGCATCGTAGCCAGTTGCTCACGAGGGCGATCAAGGTATTCGTGATCGAATAGCACCCGAAGCGCTCGTAAAACATTCTGGGGGCTTCCACCATCGAGAGACGCCAGGTGCGCGGAGGAAAGAAACCGATGCCGCGCGATATGCGACAACAGAGCGAGGTCGCGATCAGTGAGCTGAAAGGCTGGCGGTGTTGTGCGGCGCTCGAAGCGTTTAGCTCGCTGGTTGGTCGCAATGTCCATTCCCATATTGTACCGCAGCCTTTATCGCCGAACCTTCGGCGCCGGCACACGAAAATCCTTTGGATTGGCCGGTTCGGCTGGCAATTGAATTGCTAGCGAACCTTGCATCAAAAGCCGCTCCTCCTGTTGTTGTAGAAGCGCTGTTGCCTCCTCCGTTTTGATTGCCGAAGGGCTTTCGGAAAAGATCAGCGAACGGATTCTGATGAACGTTTCGTTTGCAACTGAGATTTGTTTAACACGTGGAACGCGTACCCGCCCCGAGTGCATACCTGTTTCGTCAACGAACGACGCATACGCTTCGCCTGCTGCCAATGACCGAAGGGCCTGCGCCGCGAAATACAGCATGTTTTGGTAGCCATGAACGGCGCTCGGCATGTCTTGAAAGATCGGCTCCAATCCTTCGGAAGCGCCGCGACTTTCCGAATGACCATGCGAATAGCCTTCTGTGACGGTCTCACCCGATGTCGTCCCGACGGAATGGCTCCTGCTTGACCCTCTCGTGCGCGCTGTGCTGCGGCCGCCTGAGCTTCCGTCTGTTTGCGCGCTGCTAGCGCCAAAACTCGTCTGGGAAGGCCCAAAGCTTGCTCCGTCATAGGCCGACGTTTGGCTAGCGGTAATCGCGTTGGAGACACTCCAACCGGCGCTCTCCCCCACCATATCGGCATGACTGTCGCCTTCCGTGTCCGACTCTGAATGTGACACCGATCGCGACACACTTCGGCTGTAGCTTTCGTGCTCGGCCTTGCTCCAATTGTCGAACCAGGCGCGACGATGCCCCACGACAGTTGGCTTGATTAAAGTCTTTACCGGCATCTCTAAATCGAGCGGGATAATTGCTTCGGCAATTTCCTTGGCTTCCTTCGGATGTTTGATGCGGAAAGCCACTTTGAGATTGGTTGCGTTGTGCACAGCTGCGAGAATTTCTTCATCATCCTTGCTTAGCTGAGATTGCCATTGGTGAGAGAGCGTGACGCCCACGCAAAATTTCCGGGCTTCCGCAAGCAAGTTTGGAACGTCGCCGGAAAGATAACGTTGGCACTCGTCGAGATAAAACCAAAATGGTTTTTTCGACTTGCGGCGCTTAGCGTGGAAAAAGAGAAAGCGCGTTAGCAATCGACCAAGTAGCTCCGCGTCGGCATCGTTGACCGCGTCGCCTCCCGACAAGTTGACGAGAACGATGTGTCCCTCATCCATGGCTGCCTGTAGATCAATCACATTATCCCGTTGACCGATGATGCGCCGAATTGCCGGCGCACTGACAAACTCAGCCAAGCGGTTCATGGGGCCGACTACTTCATCTCGAAAACGCAGGCCCGTGCGGTCGGATTGCGCCAATTGATTGAGATCACCAAGAACCGCACGGGCATATCGATCAGTCAGTTTCTCAATCGCGAGAGCGCGTACACCGTGCACGTCGCGATGATCGAAAAGCAGTATGGCTTCCGAGAGAGTAAGCCCAAGCTCAGCCAATGCGGCAAAGGTGGCCTTCAGAATTCGACGGATGGTCGGCTTGCTATGGGTATCTTCCCCGCCCCATACGCGCTCGAATGCTTCAAGTGCTGTGCCGGCAACAACAGAGACGCTGGTTTGTGCATCAGGCAGTGCAAGCGGATTGAAACCCGTCGTGTGCGAGGTCGCATTGGGATCGATGAGATGAATGGTGCGACTTTTGTTATATCCCCTACCGAATAGCCAGGTGATGAGTGAGCGGTACAAACTGTCCGGATGATTGCCGTGCGGGTCAACGACGCAAACGCCGTCACCATTTTTGATATCTTGCCGGATCAAATGTTCAAGTAAGTTTGATTTTCCGGAACCCGTTGTGCCGACTATATGACTGTGCTCGAAACGTGGTCGGCTCGATAAAGTGACAGGCACATCGTTTGTCAGTCCGAGTACGATCGCTCCGGGCGCATACGTTTTCGTGGGCAGCAACATGAGGTTCGGGTATAGCGCGTCGAGCTTTTCCCGAGCGTTTGTGAGCGCCGGCGGCTTGAACGGCATCATCCTATTCGCGCTGTAGCTCGCTTAGGGCATGGTCGAGCTGGCTGGTGTCTTCACCCAACGCTTCCTTGTCGACTTTTACATTCATGAGGGCGTTAACCGCGGCATCGTGCCGAAGTGCTTTCTTGAGGCGTGGCCGCTGTACTTTGTCGACCTCGTTGAGGGTGGCGCACAGACCATATTTTGCCTCCGCCACTTCCCTTTTTGCATTGAGGTAGCCGCGCTCACGACCAAGCCGCCGGATTTCGGTATCGTTGTGCAGTATTTCCGGTAGCTCGTAGACCTCATTGATCGCGCGAACATTCTCAACAAAGGCTTTTGCTAAATCAGCGCGTGCGCGCAGGTACGCGGCCTGCGCACTCGTGAGCGCCGTCAATTGCTGCACATAGTTCGTCTGCCGTTTCGCTCCCCAGGTCGTCGCCGGCGTTGCCAGCGTGCTTGGCATGGAGCTCACTTGCGCCGGCAACGAACGGGTCCCCGGCGGCATACGGGTCACTTCTGGAGGTAGCACCTGAATGTTTGGCTTTATGGTCATATGCGTCTCCTATCGCTCGTCAGTGAGTTTTCGACGCCCACGCTCGCGTTTGAAGAACGCTCTCGTATTCGCAGCGTCGGCTTCGAGTTGACCTTTGAGTTCGAGAGCTTGTTGGGTGAGGCGCTGGTAGTAGTCGGGGTCGTGATCGGCTTCGACGAATTGGGCGACATCCTCGACCCATGGATCGTGCCGTGTCGGCGGCGGCAGGGGCACCACCGTCTGTGCTGGAACAGAAATCACGTCGGCACCGGGTTCTTCAAGAAAGAGATCGGTGAAGCCGCGCGCGACTGCAGGCGTGTTACAGATCACAAACGCGCAGAGAAGAGCACCTTGAAGATATGGATTGAGAAAGAGGGCTGTCTCGATATCGAGCGATGTGCGCCACGGGTTAGCGGTGACTGATTCCGTGAGGAACAGCACTGCGATGCTGATATAAATCAAATACCCGATGTCGACGACCAACGAGACGGAGCGCATCCCTCCCAGCGCGGCTAACATGAAGTAGCCGAACACAGGAAATAGGATGAAGAACGACCAGGGACGGTCTCTGTATAATTTATATTCGAAGTCAGTGATCCACGGATTTACGGCAGAGCTCCACTCTTGCACGCGCCCATTGGCGCAGGTTAGTCGCCAATGAAAACAGTCGTTGGTGCAGGTGCCCGGCGCGTTCCAGCGGTGGATATAGATGGCGCTCGGGGCCGCCGGCTGACACGCTTTTGTTAAAGTCGGTTGTAAAAAGAGCTCGGCTTTCGCCGCCGATGTCCAGGCCGACAGCATTGCCACGATTACAGAGCCGGCGGCGTAAGCTATGAGGTGACGCCAGACGCATACGATCCTATGATCGCGACCCATGTCTTCCCTTCCCTCTGTGCGTCCCGTTTTTCGTCTGCGCGCGCGCAGACGCACGGCGCGAGGTTTCACACCGGAACGAAAAGACGGGCTCTGATGGAGGGGGGGTACGGTGGTAGCGGTCCTCCGCTACCAATCTCTCTGAAGAGAAACTCACAAAAAGTTTAGGCCTCCGCCCCGCGCCTGTGCGGGCGGAACTTTCCATTTCTTCCAGCGTTGTTTCTTCGCCCTCACGCGATGGAGGAAAGTCATGAGAACATTATTCGCGACAATGGCAGCCGCGGCCATTTTCGTCGGCGCTGCCCTCGCTCCGACGGCCGCGGGAGCCCAGGAACGCCTCACCGATGGCGCCTTCGGCGCGCTCGCCGGCGCAGTGGTCGGCGGCCCCGTAGGCGCGGTGGCCGGCGGCGTCATCGGTTACACCAATGGCCCGCGCATCGCGACCGCCATGGGTCTGCGCCACCCGCGGTATCATCACTATGCCAACCGCGAAGGCGGGAACGGCAACACGGCGCATTAGAGCTGAGCGAAGTCAGTCGCCTTGAACTAAGGGCCGGAGACAAACGTCTCCGGTTCTTTTCATATGTCCGGCGCGCTCGCCGCTCCGCGCTTTATTTTCCCTTTATACCCGCCGCCCCTTTTCCCTATCGAAACTTGATGCGTTGAAGCCCAAATCACGCGCTTCCCATTCACGGGAGCGCGCCATGTGGGACTTCATTCTGATCGCCGCCGGCATCGCCTTCTTCATCGTGTCGATCGGCTACACCTACGCTTGCGACCGGCTGTGAGGGCGGCGCCATGATCCTCGATTATTCGCTCGCCGGCCTCGTGACCGCAGCCTTGCTCACCTATCTCACCTACGCGCTGCTCCGGCCCGAGAAATTCTAGGGCGCGTGATCCCGAAAAGTGGGAACCGGTTTCCGGAAAAGTTCACGCGTCAACAGAAGAGACACACAATGACCGTCATCGGCTGGGTTCAAATCCTGCTTTATTCCGCGATCGTTCTCGCGTCGGTGAAGCCGTTCGGCGGCTACATGACCCGCGTCTTCGCCGGCGAGCGCACGTTTCTCACGCCGGTCCTGCGCCCTATCGAAGTGGCCCTCTACAGAATTGGCGGGGTCGACGAGAAAAGCGAGCAGCACTGGACGACCTACACGGTCGCGATGCTCCTCTTCCATATTGGCGGTTTTCTCATTCTCTACGTGCTGATGCGCGCGCAGGCGCTGTTGCCGTTCAACCCCGCCGAGCAATCGGCGGTGGCCGAGGATCTGTCGTTCAACACCGCCGTGAGCTTCATCACCAACACCAACTGGCAGAACTACGGCGGCGAAAGCACGATGTCCTATCTCGTGCAGATGCTCGGCCTCACCCATCAGAACTTCCTCTCGGCGGCGACCGGCATCGTGCTCGCGATGGTTCTGATCCGCGGCTTCGCCCGCCACTCGGTGAAGACGGTCGGCAATTTTTGGACCGATATCACCCGCTGCACGCTCTATATCCTCATCCCGGTCTGCGTTCCCTATGCGCTGTTCCTGGTGTGGCAGGGCATGCCGCAAACGCTCGGCGCCTACGTTGATGCGACGACGCTGGAAGGCGCGAAGCAAACCATTGCGGTCGGTCCCGTCGCCTCGCAGGTCGCGATCAAGATGCTCGGCACCAATGGCGGCGGCTTCTTCAACGCCAATGCCGCGCATCCGTTCGAGAACCCGACGGCGCTGTCGAACTTCATCCAGATCATCTCGATCTTCGCGATTGGCGCGGCGCTCACCAACGTCTTCGGCCGCATGGTCGGCAACGAGTGCCAGGGCTGGGCGATCCTCGCGGTGATGGGCGTGCTGTTCCTCGCTGGCGTGATCGTCTGCTACTGGGCGGAGGCGCACGGCAACGACGCCTTCACCGCGCTCGGGCTCAGCGGCGGCAACATGGAAGGCAAGGAGGTCCGCTTCGGCATTCCAGCCTCGGCGCTCTTCGCCGTCATCACCACCGACGCTTCCTGCGGCGCCGTCAACGCCATGCACGATTCCTTCACCGCGCTTGGCGGCATGATCCCGTTGATCAACATCCAGCTCGGCGAGATCATCGTCGGCGGCGTCGGCGCCGGCATGTACGGCATGCTGCTCTTCGTCATCATCTCGATCTTCGTCGCCGGCCTCATGGTCGGCCGCACGCCGGAATATGTCGGCAAGAAGATCGAAGCGAAAGAAGTGAAGATGGCGATGCTCGCGATCCTCGTGCTGCCGTTGATGTATCTCGGCTGGACCGCGGTTGGCGTCGTCTATCCGCCCGCCGTCGCCGCGATGAACAACCCCGGGCCGCACGGCTTCACCGAGGTGCTCTATGCTTACACCTCGCAAACGGGGAACAACGGCTCGGCCTTCGCCGGCCTGTCCGCCAACACGTTCTTCTACAACGTCACCGGCGCCGTCGCGATGCTTATCGGCCGCTTCTGGATGATCACTCCGGCGATGGCGATCGCGGGCTCGCTCGCCGAGAAGAAGTCGGTCCCCGCCTCCGCCGGCACCTTCCCGACTCACGGCTCGCTCTTCGTCGGCCTCGTCGTCGGCGTGATCCTGATCGTCGGCGGCCTCACCTTCTTCCCGGCGCTCGCGCTCGGTCCGATCGTCGAGCACCTCGCGATGCTTGCCGGCACCTCGTTCTCCTCGAATTAACCCGGAGTCGTCCGATGGAAACCTCGAAATTGCGCAAACGCATGCCGTCGTCGACGCTCCTCGACCCGAAGATCATCGCCCCGGCGCTTCTCCAGTCCTTCGTCAAGCTCAACCCGCTGACGCTTGCCGCCAATCCGGTGATCTTCGTGCTCGAAGTGGTCACGGCGCTGACGACGGTCCTGCTCGTCCGCGATATTCTGGGCGGCAGCCACGACCTCGCCTTCAGCTTCCAGATCGTCATCTGGCTCTGGTTCACGGTGCTGTTCGCGAATTTCGCCGAGGCCGTCGCCGAAGGCCGCGGCCGCGCCCAGGCCGACACCTTGCGCAAAACGCGCACCGAGACGGTCGCGAAGCTCCTGAAGAACCCGGCCAACCGCAAGGAATTCAAGAAGGTCTCGGCGCTGGATCTGCGCGCCGGCGACGTGGTGCTCGTCGAAGCGAACGACATCGTGCCCGGCGACGGCGACGTGATCGAAGGCATCGCCTCGGTGAACGAGGCGGCGATCACCGGCGAATCCGCACCCGTCATCCGCGAATCCGGCGGCGACCGCTCGGCGGTGACCGGCGGCACCACCGTGATTTCGGACTGGATCGTGGTCCGCATTACGTCTTCGCCCGGCTCGTCGTTCCTCGACCGCATGATCGCGCTCGTCGAAGGCGCCGAGCGGCAGAAGACGCCGAACGAGATCGCGCTCAACATTCTGCTCGTCGGCCTCACGATCATTTTCGTATTCGCGACCGTCACCATTCCGAGCTACGCCGCCTATGCCGGCGGCGCGATTTCGGTGATCGTCCTCGTCGCGCTCTTCGTCACGCTGATCCCCACCACGATCGGCGCGTTGCTTTCGGCGATCGGCATTGCTGGCATGGACCGGCTCGTGCGCTTTAACGTGTTGGCGATGTCCGGCCGCGCGGTGGAAGCCGCCGGCGACGTCGACACGCTGCTCATCGACAAGACCGGCACCGTCACCTTCGGCAACCGGCTCGCGACCGAATTGATCGTGGTGCCGGGCGTTTCCGAAAAAGAAGCCGCCGAAGCCGCCTTGCTCGCGAGCAGCGCCGACGAGACCGCCGAGGGCCGCTCCATCGTCACGCTGATGGAAGAGAAGTACGGCGTGCGATTGGGCGTTGCGCCGAAGGACGCGAAGTTCATCGAGTTCTCGGCGACGACGCGCCTCTCCGGCGTCGATATCGGCGACCGTCAGCTCCGCAAGGGCGCGGTCGATGCCGTGCTCAAATTCGCCCGCGCCAAATCCGCGAGCGTGACCGAGCCCACCGCCTTCAGCGCCGCGGTCGAGCAGATCGCGCGCTCCGGCGGCACGCCGCTCGGCCTCGTCGACGGCGCCCGCATTCTCGGCGTCATTCATCTGAAAGACGTGGTGAAGCCCGACATCAAGGACCGCTTCGCCGAACTCCGCCAGATGGGCATCCGCACGGTGATGATCACCGGCGACAATCCGGTCACCGCGGCGGCGATTGCCTCGGAAGCAGGCGTCGACGATTTCATCGCCGAAGCCACGCCCGAGGACAAGCTCCGCTACATCCGTGACGAGCAATCGAAGGGCCGCCTGATCGCCATGTGCGGCGACGGCACCAACGACGCGCCGGCGCTGGCCCAGGCCGATGTCGGTGTCTGCATGCAGTCGGGCACGCAGGCCGCGCGCGAGGCCGGCAACATGGTCGATCTCGATTCCAATCCGACCAAGCTTCTGGAAGTGGTCGAGATCGGCAAGCAGCTCCTGATGACGCGCGGCTCCCTCACCACCTTCTCCATCGCCAATGATGTCGCGAAATACTTCGCCATCATCCCGGCGATGTTCGTAGTCATCTATCCGCAGTTGCAGGCGCTCAACATCATGAAGCTCGCGAGCCCGCAAAGCGCGATTCTTTCGGCGATCATCTTTAATGCTTTGATCATCATCGCCCTCATTCCGCTCGCGCTGAAGGGCGTGAAGTACCGCCCCGTCGGCGCCGCCGCGATTCTCCGCCGCAATCTCCTGATCTACGGCCTCGGCGGCATCATCATTCCGTTCGTCGGCATCAAGGCGATCGATCTTCTGGTCAACGCCTTGCATCTTGTCTGAGAAAAGGCCCGAGGAGGCATCCGATGCTGAAAGAAATCCGCCCCGCCCTCGTTTTCATCGTGGCGCTCACGCTGATCACGGGCCTTGCCTATCCGCTGGCGATTACTGGCATTGCCGGCGTGATTTTTCCCTACCAGGCGCAAGGCAGCATGATCGAGCGCGATGGCAAGGTCGTCGGCTCGGCGCTGATCGGCCAGGTCTTCGCCGGCGACAATTATTTCCATGGCCGCCCGTCGGCGACCACGACGCCCGATCCGAAGGATCCCACCAAAAATCTCGACGCGCCCTACAACGCCCAGAACTCGGGCGGCTCGAATCTCGGACCGACCAATAAGGCGCTGATCGACCGGGTAGCTGGGGACGTGGACAAATTGAAGCAGGAAAACCCGGGCGCGGCGGTCCCGATCGATCTCGTGACCACCTCCGCCAGCGGCCTCGACCCCGACATTTCGCCGGAGGCCGCCCTCTTCCAGGTGCCGCGCGTGGCGAAAGCCCGCGGCCTGCCGGAAGACAAGCTGCGGGCGCTGGTGCAGGAAAAGATCAGCGGCCGTACCTTCGGCCTCCTCGGCGAGCCGCGCGTTAACGTACTTTCGCTCAACCTCGCCCTCGATGCGCTGAAGCCCTAAAATAGGCGGGCGAGGATCGAATGCCCGCCGAACAAGCCCAGCGCCGCGCTTCCCCCGATGCCTTGCTCGCGCTCGCGAAGAAAGAAGCGCGCGGGCATTTGAAGATTTTCCTCGGCGCCGCCCCCGGCGTCGGCAAGACCTACGCCATGCTGACGACCGCGCGGAGCGCCAAGGCCGAGGGCCGCGACGTGGTCATCGGCCTCGTCGAGACCCACGGCCGCCGCGAGACCGAGGCGCTGGTCGAAGGCTTCGAAATGATCCCGCGCAAGCCCATCCTCTACCGCAACCAGATGATGAAGGAGTTCGACCTCGACGCCGCGCTCGCGCGCCATCCGAGCCTGCTCCTGGTCGACGAATACGCCCACACCAACGTGCCCGGCAGCCGCCACCCGAAGCGCTGGCAGGACATCGACGAATTGCTCGCCGCCGGCATCGATGTATGGACCACGCTCAACGTCCAGCACTTAGAGAGCCTCAACGACGTCGTGCAGAAGATCACGAGCGTGCGCGTGCGCGAAACCGTGCCCGACCGGGTGTTCGAGGAGGCGGACGACATCGTGCTCGTCGACTTTCCGCCCGACGAGCTTCTGAAGCGCCTCGCCGAGGGCAAGGTTTATGTGCAGGATACCGCCGCGCGCGCGGTGGAAAGCTTCTTCAAGCCGCAGAACCTCACGGCGCTGCGCGAGCTTGCGCTCCGCCGCGCGGCCGAGCGCATCGACACCGATCTCATCGAGCGCATGCAGGCGCAGGCCATCGAAGGCCCGTGGGCGGCGGGCGAGCGCATCCTCGCTTGTGTCGGGCCCGATCCGATCTCGCCCACCATCGTGCGCGCGGCAAAGCGCCTCGCCGATTTGATGGACGCGCCGTGGATTGCCGTCACCGTCGAACGGCCCGGAAGCCGCCTCAACGAGGCGGCGCGCCGGCGGGTCGACGAGGCTTTCAAGCTCGCGGAATCGCTGGGTGGCGAAACGAAGACGCTGATCGGCAACGACATCCCCGCCGAATTGCTGCGCTTTGCGCGCTTCGAGAACGTCACGCAAATCGTCGTCGGCCGCTCGCGCGGCAACATCTTCGCCGAATTGTTCCGCCGCTCGCTGCCGCACGAACTCGTCCGCCGCGCCGACGACATCGCCGTGCACCTCGTCACCGGCCGCGAGGAAAAGGCCGACTCCCTTCTGCGGCCGCCTATCACCTGGCCCGCGGATTTGCGCCCCTGGCCATTCGTGTGGTCGACGCTTGCGGTCGCCGCCGCCGTGCTGACCGGCAAGTTGCTCACGGCGCTGATGCCGTTTCCGAATCTCTCGATGATCTTCCTGATGGCGGTCTTGTTTCCGGCCGTTAGCTTCGGCATCTGGCCCGCGATCTATGCCTCGGTGCTTTCCTTCCTCGCTTACAATTTCTTCTTCATCGAACCGATCTACACCTTCACCGTCGCCGAGCCCCATGAGCTGCTCGCGCTCATCATTTTTCTCGCGGTCGCCGTCACCACTTCGGCACTCGCCGGCCGTGTGCGCGACCAGGCTCGTGTCGCCGCCGACCGCACGCGCGCGACACGGCGGCTCTATGAGTTCACCCGCAAGCTTTCGAGTCTCGCCACCGTCGACGACATTGCCGAGGGCGCGGCCGGCGAAATTCACACGAGCCTTGAGCGGCCGACGGTGATTCTGCTCGCCAAGGGTGAGGAGCTCGGCCTGCGCGCCGCTTGGCCGCCCGAGGATGCGCTCGACACCGCGAGCATGAGTGCCGCGCGCTGGGCGTTCTCGCGCAACGAACCGGCGGGCGCCGACACCAGCACGCTGCCGATCATCCCCTGGTACTTTTTGCCGCTCAGAACGCCGCGCGGCGTCGTCGGCGTCGTCGGCATCGGCAAGAACGCGCAGGGCACGCCGCTCGATTCGGAGGCGCGCGCGCTCCTCGACACCCTCGCCGAACAAACCGCGGCTTCGCTCGAGCGCGCCATGCTCGCCAAGGAAATGGTGCAGGCGCGCACGGCCGCCGAAACCGAGAAGGTGCGGAACACCCTGCTCGCGTCGATCTCGCACGATTTTCGCACGCCGCTCTCCTCGATTCTGGGCTCCGCCACGAGCCTCATCGATTACGGCGACAAGCTCGACCGAACCGCGCGCACGGGCCTCCTTTCCGAGATCAAGCACGAGGCCGAGGACCTCGACAGCATGGTTCGCAATCTTCTCGCCATCACCCGCATCGACGCCGGTGCGCTTGAATTGCGGCGCGACTGGGTGGATCTGCGCGAAATCATCCAGCGCGTCGCGGGCACGGTGCGCCGGCGCGGCGCGAGCCAATCGATCACGTTGAACATCTCCGCTGACCTGCCGCTCGTGAAGGCCGATGCCACGCTCGTCGAGCAGACGCTTGGCAACGTGATTGGCAATGCCATCGCCCACACGCCGAACGATACCCGCGTCGTCGTCGACGCAGAAGTTTCGGACGCGCACGTCGTGATACGCGTCACCGACGACGGGCCGGGTATTGCGCCCGGTCTCCTGCAACAGGTGTTCGAGAAATTTTTCCGCGCGCCGGCGCCGATGAGCGCCGACGGCGGACAGGGAACCGGGCTCGGGCTCGCCATCGCCAAGGGCATCATGGAAGCGCACGGCGGAACGATATCCGCCGAAAGCCCCGTCGCCAGCGGTCGCGGCACACGCATCACCATGACATTCCCTTGCGAGGAAGCGCCGGCAAAGGAAACATCATGAGCGGCAAGACACGCGTGCTCGTGATCGACGACGAGGCGGCGATCCTCCGCTTTCTCAAGCCCGCACTCGAGGCCAATGGCTACGAGTTCGTCACCGCGGGCACAGCGGCGGAAGGAATGCGGCGCATCGCCGCCGACGCGCCCGATATCGTCGTGCTCGACCTTGGTCTCCCCGACGGCGACGGCAAGGAAGTGATCCGGCGTGCGCGCGAATGGTCGGACGTGCCGATCGTCGTGCTGTCCGCGCGCGACCGCGAAACCGAGAAGATCGAGGCGCTCGATCTCGGCGCCGACGATTTCGTCAATAAGCCGTTCGGCGTCGGTGAATTGATGGCGCGGCTGCGCGCGGCGTTGCGCCACCGCATGCAAAGCCACGATGAGACGCCGAATCTGCGGGTGGGCGATTTCGAAATCGATATTGCGCGCCACCGCATCATGCGCGGAAAAGAAGAGGTCAGGCTGACGCCGAAGGAATTCGAGCTGCTGTCTTTTCTCGCGCGCCATGCGGGCAAGGTCGTCACCCACAAGCAAATCCTCACCGCCGTGTGGGGGCCCGCGCATACCGAAGACACGCAGTATCTCCGCGTCTACATCGGCCAGCTGCGGCAGAAGATCGAGCCCGACCCCGAGGATCCGACCGTGGTGATCACCGAGCCCGGCATCGGCTACCGCATCGCCGACGACAGGCCGTGAAGCCGCAATTTTATGGAAATCCGTGCGAAATTTTATGGAAATCCGTGCGAGCGAAAAGGCTTCAGCTCAGCGGTAGTAGCGATTCCGCTCGAACCACGCTGAATTCGGCGAGCGCGCGACGAATACATGGGCGGGTGCCGCGCGCAACAGGCTCGCGACGGGCCGCATCGGTTGCGGCGTTGCCGTTGACGCCTGCCATGGGCTCGTCCAGCGCGGCAGCCTCTGATTGAGGCCGGTCGCAATCAGGCCGCCGACGATCAATCCGAGATAAATGAGCACGGCGAAGAGATAGGTAAAATTGGAAATGAGTATCCGATCGCCGGCCAAGATGATCAGCGCGACAGAGGCGATCATGGCGAGCAGCAGGAACAGGCCGCCAAAGCAAAACGTCAGGGCAACGTTGAGAACCGTATTACCCTTTGGTTTAGGGTACCTGAGCGAAGGATTATCGGGATCCATTGAGCGGGCTCACTTTCGGGTCGCTACAGCTTGCCGATAACGCCCCCGCGCTCCCTAGGTTCCCGGCAACAAAGCCTTTTCCAAGGCAAATGCTCAGGCCCCGTGCAGCCGCGCAAGCAATTCCGGCGTCGGCCACGAATCAGCTGGAAAGCCGAGCCGCATCTGCGCTGCCTTGACCGCCGTGCGTGTCGAAATCCCAAGCTTGCCGTCGACGTCGCCGGTGTAGCCGTAACGCTTGAGCAATTGCTGCAATTCCTTCACCTGCTCGAAAGTAAGCGCCGCCGGCACGCCGTTGCCCTTGTGCATCGGCGCCGCCCCCGCGAGCCGCGTGGCGTAATAGGCGGCGGTGAGCGAATATACGAGCGACTGATTCCACTTTAGATAAACTTGGAAATTGTCGTAGGCGAGAAACGCCGGCCCCAACCTTCCCATCGGCAGCACGAGCGAGGCGCGCATGCCGTCCGCCGAGAGCGGACGGCCGTCGGGAAGGGTGACGCCCCACGCCGCCCATTGCGAACGCGGATGCTGGATCGTGAGGTCCGCCTGGTCCCACGGCATGGTGGCGGGCACGCGCACTTCCGTGAGCCATGGCTGCTCGCGCTGCCAGCCGAGGTTCTGCAGATAGTTCGCGGTCGAACCGATGACGTCGGGGACGCTTCTAATCAGGTTACGGTGGCCGTCGCCGTCATAGTCGACCGCGAACTTGTTGTACTCGGTCGCCATCATCTGGGTCTGGCCGATCTCGCCCGCCCACGAGCCGATCATTTCCTCGGGCCTGAGATCGCCGCGCTCGATCAATTGCAGCGCCGACAGGAGGTTGCCGCGGAACATCTCGGCGCGCCGGCAGTCATAGGCGAGCGACGTGATGGCGGGCAGCGTTTTCTCCTTGCCGGAATTGCCGCCGAAGTCGCTTTCAAGTCCCCAAAACGCGGTGATCACCGCCGCCGGCACGCCGAATTGTTCCTTGGCGCGCGCAAACACCGGGCCGTATTGCTGGATCAGTTGCCCGCCTTTCTGGATACGATAGCCGGCGACCATGCGGCCGGAAAACTCGATGAAGGTCTGCGTGAAGACGCGCTGGCCGCGGTCGATATTGACGATGCGCTGGTCGTAGACCATGTCGGGCGAAGCCATCGCGAGTGTTCGCTGCGAGATACCGGAAGCCGCCGCCTCGCGTTTGAAATCGGCGAGCCAGCGTTCGAAGCTCGCATCGGTGCGGCAACTCACGGCAAAAGCCGGACCCGCGGTCAGTGCGACGGCAACAAGCGCCGCAATTGTCAGGAATGAAAGTTGGAGCCGCCGCATCATTTGTGAATCCCCGATGGCCATAGGCCGTAATGGTGTGGGCCATTACGGCGCAACAAAGACCGCTGAAAATGGCCTCATACCGCGCCGCGAAGAGTGGGCCGCCGCCGCTGCGGTCCTCCATTTTCCCGATTATAGGCAAGTGCCTTGAGCCCTAAAGACTTTTCTCTTCGGCGGTTCCGCGCTACCCCTTTGCGAGCGGAAGCGCGCGACAGGGGAAGCGCCTTACTGCAAGCAAGATCAAGAACATAACGGGAGGACATTGCGATGATGAAACGGATTCTCGCCGGCCTTGTGGGCGTTGCCACGATCGCATTCGCAGGCGCCGCCGCGGCCCAGGATACCGTGAAGATCGGCCTCATCCTGCCGATGACCGGGGGACAGTCCTCGACCGGCAAGCAGATCGATGCCGCCGTGCGTCTTTATATGCAGCAGCATGGCGACACCGTCGCCGGCAAGAAAATCGAGGTCATCCTCAAGGACGACGGCACCGTTCCGGACAACACCAAGCGCCTCGCGCAAGAGCTGATCGTCAACGATCATGTGAACTTCATCGCCGGCTTCGGCATTACGCCCTCGGCGCTCGCCGCGGCGCCGCTCGCGACCGAAGCAAAAGTGCCGGAGATCGTGATGGCGGCCGGCACCTCGATCATCACCGAGCGCTCGCCCTATATCGCCCGCACGAGCTTCACGCTCGCGCAGTCCTCCGTCATCATCGCCGATTGGGCCGCGAAGAACGGCATCAAGAAAGTCGTGACGCTTGTGTCCGACTACGCGCCCGGCGCCGACGCGCAAAGCTCCTTCAAGGAGCGCTTCACCGCCGCCGGCGGCCAGGTCATCGACGAATTGAAGGTGCCGCTTGCTTCGCCCGACTTCTCGCCGGTGCTGCAACGCGCGGCCGACGCCAAGCCCGATGCGCTCTTCGTATTCGTGCCCGCGGGCCAAGGCGGCACGTTCGCCAAGCAATACGCCGAGCGCGGGCTCGACAAGGCCGGCATCAAGCTGATCGGCCCCGGCGACGTCACCGACGACGATCTCCTCAACAACATGGGCGACGCCGTGCTTGGCGCCGTCACCGCGCACTTCTATTCGGCGGCGCATCCTTCCGCCATGAACAAGGACTTCGTCGCCGCCTACAAGAAGCTGATGAACGGCCAGCGGCCGGGATTCATGGCCGTCGGCGGCTATGACGGCATCAACCTCATCTACGAGGCGCTGAAGAAGACCGGCGGCAAGACCGACGGCGACGCCCTGATCGCAGCGATGAAGGGGATGAAGTGGGAAAGCCCGCGCGGGCCGATCTCGATCGATCCCGACACGCGCGACATCATCCAGAACATCTACGTCCGCAAGGTCGAGAAGGTGAACGGCGAACTCTATAACGTCGAATTCGCGACCTTCGAGGCGGTGAAAGACCCGATCAGGGCCGCCAAGAAATAAACCGCCACCGCACGGCGCGCGGCTTGGTCATCGCCGTGCGCCGCTTGTCGCGCGGCCTTTCGTCGGCGAACATCGGTCATGCTCACCATCCTGTTCGACGGCATCGCCTACGGCATGCTCCTGTTCGTGCTCGCCTGCGGGCTCACGGTCACGCTAGGGCTAATGAATTTCGTCAATCTCGCCCACGGCGCCTTCGCCATGGCCGGCGGCTACGCCGCCTTCATCGCGGTCAACCGGCTCGGCGTGCCGTTCCTGCTCGGGCTGCCGGTCGCCTTCCTTGCCTCGGCGCTCCTCGGATTGATCCTCGAGCGCACGCTCTACATTCGTGTCTACCGCAAGAGCCATCTCGACCAGGTGCTGTTCTCGATCGGGCTGGTGTTCATGGCGGTGGCGGCGGTCGATTACATCATGGGCTCCTCGCAAGTGTTCATCGATGTGCCGGACTATCTGAAAGGCCAGTTCAACGTCTTCGGCGTCGGCATCGGCAAGTATCGGCTCCTGATCATCGTGATCTGCGGCGCGCTCACCGCGGCGCTGCAATTTGCGCTGAGCTATACCCGCTTCGGCAGCCGGTTGCGCGCTTCCGTCGACGACGCGCGGGTTGCGCGCGGGCTTGGCATCAACGTCAACGGCGTCTTCGCCACGACCTTCGCGGTGGGCTCGGGGCTTGCCGGGCTCGGCGGCGCGCTCGGCGTCGAAATCCTTGGGCTCGATCCCTACTTCCCGCTGAAGTTCATGATCTATTTTTTGATCGTGGTGACCGTCGGCGGCACGTCGAGCATTACCGGGCCGTTCTTCGCCTCGATCCTCCTCGGCATCGCCGATGTCGCCGGCAAATATTACGTGCCGAAGCTCGGCGCCTTTGCGATCTACACCGTCATGATTGTCGTGCTGATCTGGCGTCCGCAGGGACTGTTCGCGCGCGGGAGCGCGAAATGAACGCGGGGCAGGCAGCATGACGTCCACCCGTCTCGCCGAGCCCGCGGTCGCGCGCCTCGTGATGCACCGCGCGCGCTGGCGGCCCGCCGAAATCGTCTTCTGGCTCGCCGCTTTCGCGACGATTTTTCTATTTCCCGGCCGCCATCTGATCCTCACCGAGATCGCGATCCTCGGCCTGTTCGCGCTCTCGCTCGATCTCATTCTCGGCTATGCCGGGATCATCTCGCTCGGCCAGGCCGCCTTCTTCGGCTTCGGCGCTTATTGCGCGGGCTTGCTCGCAAAACATCAGCTCGTCACCGAACCCGCGCTCGCGCTCGCGCTCGCGGGCTTCGCCGCCGCCGCGCTCGGCTTGGTGACGAGCTTCCTCGTGCTGCGCGGCTCGGATCTCACCCGCATCATGGTGACGCTTGGCGTCGCGCTCGTCTTGCGCGAGTTGGCCAACCGCTATGACGGGCTAACCGGCGGCGCCGACGGCCTGCAGGGCATTACGATCGCCCCCCTATTCGGACGCTTTCGCTTCGATATTTTCGGCCACACCGCCTATGTTTACAGCCTCGCGGTGCTGTTCGTGCTCTTTTTGCTGGCGCGCCGCATCGTCAATTCCCCCTTCGGGCTTTCACTGCGCGCGGTGAAGGGCAATTCGCTGCGCGCTTCCGCCATCGGCGTTTCCGTGAACGGCCGGCTCGTTGCGGTCTACACCCTCGCCGCCGGTTACGCCGGCGTTGCCGGCGCGCTGCTCACGCAGACGACGCAATTCGCTTCGCTCGACATGTTTTCGTTCGAGCGTTCGGCCGACGTGCTCCTGATGCTGATCCTCGGCGGCACCGGCTATCTCTATGGCGGCATCATCGGCGCCTTGATCTTCAAGCTGATGCAGGACTGGCTCGCGGCGGTCACGCCGCAATATTGGCAATTCTGGATCGGCCTCGTGCTCGTGGTGATCGTGGTCGTGGGGCGCGATCGCTTCGACCAGTTGCGCGGCGTGATCCGCAAGGAGTTCTCGCTCCTCTTTCCGCGCAAGACGGCGACCTAGCGCGGGCGCCCGATGTCAATCGCGCTCGAAACCGAGCATCTCGACAAGCGCTTCGGCGGCATCGTTGCCGCGAACGACGTTTCGTTGCGGGTCGAAACGGGCGCGCGTCACGCGCTGATCGGCCCGAACGGCGCCGGCAAGACCACGCTCGTCAATCTTCTCACCGGCGTGCTGCGGCCCATCGCCGGCCGCATTCGGCTCGCGGGCCGTGACATCACGGACCTGAAGCCGCATGAGCGCGTGCGGCTTGGGATTGCGCGCACCTTCCAGATCAACCAGCTGTTCGCGGAGCTGACGCCGCTGGAGACGCTTGGCATTGCCATTTCCGAGCGGCTCGGCTCGGGCCGCGACTGGTGGCGGCTCGCCGGCAGCAAGAAGGGCGTGGTGGCGGAATCGATCGAGCTGATCGAACGCTTCCATCTCGCCGACGTGATGAGCGAGCGCACCGCGATCCTGCCCTACGGCAAGCAGCGGCTCCTCGAGATCGCGCTGGCCTTCGCCTGCGGCCCGCGCGTCCTCCTCCTCGATGAACCCGCCGCCGGCGTGCCCGAGGCGGAGCGGCACGAGATCCTCGCCACCGTCGCGGCACTTCCGAAGGACGTGACCGTGCTCCTGATCGAGCACGACATGGATCTCGTCTTCAGTTTCGCCGACCGCATTTCGGTGCTGGTCAACGGCGCGCTCCTGACCGAAGGCGCGCCCGAGGCGATCGCCCGCGACCCGCGCGTGCGCGCGGTCTATCTCGGCGAGGCGGCCGATGCCTGAAGTGTTGCGAATCGAAAAACTGTCCGCCGGCTACGGCGAAGCGGTGGTGCTGACGGACATCTCGCTCGCCCTCGAGGAAGGCCGCTCGCTCGCCCTCCTCGGCCGCAACGGCATGGGCAAGACCACGCTCCTGAATTCCATCATCGGCGCGACACGCCATTTCCGCGGCGAGATCCGCCTCGGCGGCGGCGATCTCACGCGGCTGTCGCCGGAGCGGCGGGCGCGGGCCGGCATTGGCTGGGTGCCGCAGGAGCGCAACATCTTCAAGTCGCTCACCGTCGAGGAAAACCTGACCGCCGTGGCGCGGCCCGGCCGCTGGACCGTCGCGCGGGTTTATGAACTGTTTCCGCGGCTCAAAGAACGCCGTCGCAATCTCGGCAATCAACTGTCAGGCGGCGAGCAGCAGATGCTCGCGATCGGCCGCGCGCTCGTGCTCAATCCGCGCCTTCTTCTTCTCGACGAGCCGCTCGAAGGGCTCGCGCCGATTCTGGTGCAGGAACTGCTCGCCGCACTCACGCGCGTGATCCGTGAGGAAGGATTGTCGGCGATTCTCGTCGAGCAGAATGCGCAGAAAATCCTGTCCGTCACTGACCGCGCCGCGATTCTCGAACGCGGCGTCATCGTGCACGAAAGCGCGAGCGCGGCGCTGAAGAGCGATCCAAAGGTACTGGAGGAATATCTCGGCGTCGGCAAAACGAAGAGCGGCGCGCTCGCGCCGAAGGCGCTCTAGCGGTACCTGCCTTGAGTAAGGCTCGATGCGGCGGCGCCGTTCACCGCGTCGAAAACTGCCAATTCCAGCCCGCCTTCACGACATTGGCCCGGACATGAACCCGCTCGGGATCATCGAGCACGAACGTCTTCTCGCCGAGATCAAGATATTTGTAGCTGACGAAGAAGGTGGTGCTCGGATTGAACTTGAGTTCGTAGACGGCGCCTACGGTCCATCCGTTCATCACGTGCGAGGCCTTGAAGGTGTCGATGTCGACGAGCTTGGCGCTGACCCCGCCAAAGGCGAAGCCGCCGGTCGCGCTGATGAGGCTCGCGGGGGTCAGGAGCCAGCCAGCGTGGCCCTCGAACGTGCCGAAATAATCGATAGTTCCTGAATAGGGAACGCCGCCCCAGTTCACGCTGCCGTGGATATGGGAAGCGTCGAAGTTGCCTTCGAAGCCGTACACCCAGTTTCCGTTTTGCCATCGATCGCCGCCCTGCAGGCCGCCCACGACACCGCTCAACCGGGCGTCATTGGCAATTCCCCGCACGCCCGCCATTCCCCAGCCGCCGCCGCCTTCGACGCCCACGTACCAACCGGTCCAATTATAAGTTGCAGGTGGCTGCGCCCCGACCGGCCGCGCAGAGATGGCGGCAGCCGCAACAAGGCCGATAAAGAAAAGTCTCTTCATTTGATGCCCCCAGGAGCACAAAAAAAGCGCCTTCCCTGCAAGGAGCGTACAACCTACCCGCCGCGATACAATCAGCGAAGAGATGATCCCTGTGGAGTTTCGCGGAGGTTGTAGCCTGAAAGGTACTACCTAAAACTAGTTAGAGGTTGAGGTATCAAGTATTCCACGAGCGGCCCGCTCAGGTACCCCTACTCCGCGGCCTCGGCCTTGTCCGCGAAGGGCAAATCCAGCGCTTTCCAGGTTTTGACCAGCGCGTCCGCGAGCCCGGCGATCAATTCGTCATCGTGAAATGGCGTCGGCGTCACGCGCAGGCGTTCCGTGCCCTTCTGCACCGTCGGCTCGTTGATCGGCTGCAGGTAAATGCCGTGCTCGTTGAGCAGAAGGTCGCTCGCCGCCTTGCACATCCCCGCCTCGCCGACCATCACGGGAATAATGTGCGTCTCCGATGCCATCACCGGCAACCCGGCGCCGGTGAGCGCCGCCTTGGTCTTGCGCACCTGCGCCTGCAAAAGATCGCGCTCGCGTTGCGATGACTTCAGGTGCCGGATCGAAGCCGTCGCCGCGGCGGCAACGGGCGGCGGCAGCGCCGTGGTGAAGATGAATCCGGGCGCGAACGAACGCACGGCATCGATCACCTCGTGCGTTCCCGCGAGATAGCCGCCGATCACGCCGAAGGCCTTGGCGAGCGTTCCCTCGATCACGTCGATGCGGTGCATCACGCCATCGCGCTCGGCAATGCCGCCGCCGCGACGGCCGTAGAGTCCGACCGCATGCACCTCGTCGAGATAGGTCATGGCGCCGTAGCGTTCCGCGAGGTCGCAGACGGCCGCGAGCGGCGCCAGGTCGCCGTCCATGGAATATAGGCTTTCGAGGCAGATGAGCTTCGGCCGGCTTGCGGCCGCGCGCAGCAATTCCTCGAGATGATCGGGATCGTTATGGCGGAAGATCGCCTTGTCGCGGCCCGCGCGGCGGACGCCTTCAATCATCGAATTGTGGTTCGCGGCATCCGAAAGAATCAGACAATCGGGCAAGAGCTTCGCGATGGTGGCAATGCCGGTCTCGTTCGACACGTAACCGGAGCCGAAGACGAGCGCCGCTTCCTTGCCATGGAGATCCGCGAGTTCCGCTTCGAGCTCGACGATCGCCCGGCTCGTGCCCGAAATGTTGCGCGTGCCGCCGGCGCCGGCGCCCGTTCGCCGCGCGGTTTCGGCCATGGCCTCGACCACCGCCGGGTGGCGGCCCATGCCGAGATAGTCGTTCGAGCACCACACCACGATCTCGCGCGCGCCCGCGGGCGAACGCCATGTGGCGCGCGGAAAGCGCGCTGTGTCGCGTTCGATCTCGGCGAACACGCGATAACGCCGCTCGCCCCGCAGCCGTTCGAGCGCGCTGGCGAAAATGCCCCTATAATTCATCACTGCGGACCTTATGCTTCTTCGCGCTTTTTCGAGCTTTTTTCGCTGGAGTCCAATTTAGAACCATTCGCATCTTTGATTCTACGCTGGCTAGAGCGCAATAAGTCACATGACCGAGATAGGCATTTTTGCAGATTGTAAATACAAATACGTTATATAACAAATATTTAGGATGTGGTTTCTAATTACCGTGAGCCTTTTAGGCGGAGCCTCTTAAAAATACTCCGCCCTGGAGCCTGTGGATAAGTCCTCCGGCGGCACCACGTCCCCGGCCGAACGGGCTCCTCGAGGATAAGCGCAAGAACGGCTTGGCATTAACCGTTTTGCAACCATGAACCGGGAAATTCTTGCCTAGTCCCGCCCCCGCCTCGCGGGTGTCGCGTCAAGGAGAATTTCGCCGTGAAGGGTCTCATCGAGTTCGTCAAAACGCTGGGGCCGGCGCGCCTTGCGGCCATGGCCGCAGCCACCGCGATTCTGATCGGATTTTTCGCTTTCGTCATCATGCGCTTCTCGCAGCCGACGATGGCGCCGCTATTCACCGAACTGACCCTCGATGATTCCTCGCGCATCGCGAAGGAACTCGACACGCAGGGCATTCCCTACGAGCTGCGCGCCGACGGCGCCACGGTGCTGGTGCCGAAGTCGCAAGTGACGCGGCTCCGGATGCGGCTCGCGGAAACCGGCCTGCCGCGCGGCGGCTCGGTCGGCTACGAGATTTTCGACAAGTCCGACACGCTCGGCACCACATCCTTCGTGCAAAACATCAATCACCTGCGCGCGCTCGAAGGCGAACTCGCGCGCACCATCTCCTCGCTTGACCGCGTCGCGGGCGCGCGCGTGCACCTCGTCGTGCCCGAGCGGCAATTGTTCGCGCGCGAGAGCCAGGAGCCTTCCGCCGCGATCGTGCTCAGGCTGCGCGGAATGCTCGATGCGAGCCAGGTCCGCGCCATCCGCCATCTCACCGCTTCCGCGGTGAAGGGGCTGAAGCCCGAGCGCATCTCGATCGTGAACGAGCAGGGACAGTTGCTCGCTGACGGCTCCGGCGAAGAAGCGAACGCCGTCGCCTCCGGCCTCGACGATCGCCATGCCGCCTTCGAGCGCAAGCTGAGGGATCAGGTCGAAACAATCGTCAACAGCGTCGTCGGCCCCGGCCATGCCCGCGTGCAGGTCTCGGCTGAAATCGATTACAGCCGCATCCAGCAGACCTCCGACACGTTCGATCCCGAAAGCAAGGTCGTGCGCTCGACGCAGACGCGCGAGGAAAGCGCGCTCACCGGCGGCACAGGCGACGACGGCGTCACGGTCGGCAACGAGGTGCCCGGCGGCAATGTGCGCGGCGGCCAGCCGATCACCACCGGCCCGCGCGACCAGAGCAAAAAGAGCGAGGAAATCGTCAATTACGAGATTTCCCGCACCACCCGCACCGAAACCGTCGAGGGCGGCCGCGTCAAGAGAATCTCGATCGCCGTGCTCGTCGACGGAAACTACACACGCGCGGGCGGCGCCGAGGCGAGTTACCAGCCGCGCTCGAAGGAAGAAATTGACCGCATCACCGCGCTCGTTCGCTCGGCGATCGGATACGACCAGAAGCGCGGCGACCAGGTCGAGGTCGTGAATCTCCGCTTCGCCGACGCGCCGGCCGTTCCCGCGGTCGCCGAGGAAGGCGGCCTGTTCAGCATGCTGCGCTTCACCACCGACGATATTTTCCAGGGCGTGCAGATGCTCGTCGTTCTCGTGCTGTCGGGCCTCGTGATCCTCTTTGTCGTGCGGCCGCTCATTCGTCGCATCGTCACCCCCGACGAGTCCGTGCGCGTGATCGCTGCCCCCGCGCCCGAGCAGCAAGCACCCGCCGTAGGGACATTGCCGGCGGCGAAGCCAAAAGCGGACAACCCGGCCGCCCGCCTGATCGAGGTCGCCCAAATCCAGGGCGAAGTGCAGCAGCAGTCGATCCAAAAAGTCGGCGAGCTTGCCGATCGCAACCCGCACGAAACGGTCGCCATCATCCGGCAATGGATGCACGAGTCGAGAGCGTAAGCCATGGCCAGTGCCGCCGCATTCGTCGACGCCCTCTTCTCGCTGAAGGGAAAGCCCGCGCCGGAAGCGGGCGCCCAGGCGCAGGCCGCGACCGCCGCGGTCCCCGCAAAGCGGGCGCTCACCGGCATTGAACGCGCCTCGATCCTGTTGCTCGCACTCGGCGAAAAACACGGCGCCAGCGTCTGGAAGCTTCTCGACGACGACGAGATCCGCTCGGTATCGATCGCAATGGCGGCGCTCGGCACCATCGAATCGGAAGCCGTCGAGAAGCTTCTCGTCGATTTCGTCGGTCAGCTTTCGGCGACCGGCGCGCTGATGGGCGATTCGATTGCGACCGAGCGATTGTTGAACGAATTCCTGCCGACCGACCGCGTACGCGCGATCATGGAGGAAATTCGCGGCCCTGCCGGCCGCAACATGTGGGAGAAGCTCTCCAACGTTCAGGAAGAGGTCCTCGCCAACTACCTCAAGAACGAATATCCGCAGACCGTCGCCGTGGTGCTCTCCAAGATCAGGCCGGAGCACGCCGCGCGTGTGCTCGCGATCCTGCCCGACGAATTCGCACTCGACGTGATCACGCGCCTGTTGCGGATGGAATCGATCCAGAAGGACGTGCTCGAACGCGTGGAACAGACGCTTCGCACCGAATTCATGTCGAACCTGTCGCAGACAAGCCGGCGTGATCCGCACGAGGCGATCGCCGAGGTGTTCAACTATTTCGACCGTCAGACCGAAACCCGCTTCATGACCGCGCTCGAAGAATCGAACCGCGAGGCGGCCGAGCGCATCAAGACGCTGATGTTCACCTTCGACGATCTCGTCAAGCTCGACTCCGCCTCGGCGCAGACGCTGCTGCGCCAGTTCGACAAGGACAAGCTCGCGCTCGCGCTCAAGGGCTCGTCGGAAACCGTGCGCAACTTCTTCACCTCCAACATGTCGCAGCGCGCCGGCAAAATGCTCCTCGACGACATCCAGTCGATGGGCCCCGTGCGCCTCCGCGACGTCGACGAGGCGCAGTCGTTGATGGTCAACCTCGCCAAGGACCTCGCCGCCAAGGGCGAAATCGTGATCGCCAAGGGCCGTGGCGGCGAAGACGAACTCATTTACTGAGGCCACGATGTCCACCACCGCAGAGCGCAGGACCACAAAATCGGAGGAACCGGTGAACCGCCCGGTCAAGTTCCTGTTCGACGACGAATTCGGCGGCGGCCGGCGCGGCGCGCGTCTCACCGCGGCCGAAACCGCCGAGGCGGCGGCGAAGGCGGAAGCCGAAGGCTATCGGCGCGGCTTTGCCGAGGGCTCGGCCGCGACCCTTGCCCGCATCGAACAGCGCGCCGCCGCCGCCGCGGAAAAGGTCGCGGAAGCCATGAGCGACATCTCCGGCCAGCTGCACGGTTTGGAAGCGCGGCTCGAAGCCGAGGCCGTCGAGGTGGCGCTGGCGGTCTCGCGCCAGCTCGCGCCCGCGCTCATCAACCGCGAACCGATCGCTGAAATCGAACGCCTGGTCGGCGGAATTCTCACGCAGGTGCGTTCAGCGCCCCACGTCGTTGTCCGCGTCGCGACCGAACTTGTGGAGCCCGCGAGCGCCCGGCTGACGAAGCTCGCCGAAGCCCGCGGCTACGCCGGCCGGCTCGTGATCCTGCCCGAGCGCGGGCTTGCGGCTGATGATTGCCGCATCGAATGGGCCGATGGCGGCGTTGTCCGCGACCGCGCCGCGATCGAAGCGCGCATTGCCGAGGTCGTCGCGCGCTATCTTAAAACCAGCACGAAATCCTTGAGTCTTTCCGATTCGGAGACCGCAAAATGAGCGACCAGCCCACGGCCAGCAACCCGACCGACAAGCCGCCGCTGCCCAATCTCGAACGCGATGTCGAGATGGTCGCCCGCGCCGAATCGGCGCCGTCGATCGCGCCCGAGGATTCGGTATCGTTGAAGACGGCGTCCGATCTCGAAGCCGTGCTTGACGTGCCGGTGCACGTGTCGGCGGTGCTCGGCCGCACGCGCATGGATATCGGCGATCTCCTGAAACTCGGACCCGGGACCGTGCTCGAACTCGACCGCAAGGTGGGCGAATCGATCGACATCTTCGTGAACAACCGGCTCGTCGCCCGCGGCGAGGTGGTCCTCGTCGAGGACCGGCTCGGCGTCACCATGACGGAAATCATCAAGTCTGAGCGTAACTGACAGTCTGTAAGGAGGTACAGCCATGCGACTCCTCATTATCGGAACGCTGAAAGGCCAGCTCAGCGCCGCCACCAAAATCGCGGTCGACCGCGGCGCTGCGGTCACCCACGCGATCGACACGGAGCAGGCGCTGAGGGTGCTGCGCACGCGCGGCGCCGATCTCCTGATGGTCGACGTTGCGCTCGACATTCGCGATCTCGCCGGCAAGCTCACGGCCGAGCGCATCGCGACGCCGATCGTTGCCTGCGGCACCGACAATGACGCTCGCGCGGCGGTGGCGGCGATCCACGCCGGCGCCAAGGAATATATCCCGCTTCCGCCCGACCCCGAGCTGATCGCGGCCTTGCTCGCGGCTGTCGCCGATGATGCGCGCGATCTCGTCTATCGCGACGAGGCTATGGCGGAAGTCGTGAAACTCGCGGGCCAAATCGCGGCTTCCGAAGCCTCGATCCTGGTTACCGGCGAATCCGGCACCGGCAAGGAAATGATCGCGCGCTACGTCCACAACAAGAGCGCGCGCGCGAACAAGCCGTTCGTTTCGGTCAACTGCGCCGCCATTCCGGAGAACCTCCTCGAATCCGAATTGTTCGGCCACGAGAAAGGCGCCTTCACCGGCGCCATCGCGCGCCGGATCGGCAAATTCGAAGAAGCGAACGGCGGCACGCTGTTGCTCGACGAAATCTCCGAGATGGACACGCGCCTGCAGGCAAAACTCCTGCGCGCGCTGCAGGAGCGCGTCATCGACCGCGTCGGCGGCGCCAAGCCGGTCGCAGTCGACATCCGCATCATCGCGACCTCCAACCGCAATCTCGCCGACGAGGTGAAGCAGGGACATTTCCGCGAGGATCTTCTCTATCGCCTCAACGTCGTGAACCTGAAAATCCCGCCGCTGCGCGAGCGGACCGGCGACATCCTCGAACTCGCCAGCTACTTCGCCGCCCATTACGCGCGGCAAAACGGCCTGCCGCTGCGTCCGCTTTCGGCCGATGCCCGTGAGGAACTCAAACGCGCGCGCTGGCCGGGCAACGTGCGCGAGCTTGAGAACACCATCCATCGGGCGGTGCTGCTCGCGAGCGACGCCGAGATCGGCGTCGAGGCGATCCGCCTTCCCGACGGCTCGAAGCTGGAAGCGGCGAACGGACCCGCCGCGCACGCGGCGCGCGTCGCCGAGGGCATAGCCGCCTCGCATGTCGGCCGCACCGTCGCCGAGGTCGAACGCGATCTCATCCTGGACACGCTCAAGCATTGCCTCGGCAACCGCACGCATGCGGCAAATATTCTCGGCATCTCGATCCGCACGCTGCGCAACAAGCTCAACGAATACATGGCCGAAGGCTATGCCGTGCCCTCACCCGCCTCGGGCATCGCGCCTTCGGCGGCCTGATTTCGATTCGGGCCGCGATTAGCGGCCCGATGGGGAGCGAGAGGGCGCGGGCTTCGGTCCGCGCCTTTCGTTTTTTCAGCCGGGTTATGCGCGAAAATAGCGCCCCGGGGCTTCACGCGTTAACCGTCCGCTAACCATGCACCCGGCAAATTTTGCCCACAGGGAATCGCGCATTCGCGCCAGGGGCAATGACCGACATCACCGCAGGAGAGACGACCGCGCCCGGCATAAAGTTGCCGGGCCTCGCCGAGTTAGGCGCGCTCCTGCGCCGCGGCGACCTGGCGCTTGCGATCGCGGTCATGGCGATCCTCGTTGTCCTGATCTTGCCGCTGCCGCCGATCCTCCTTGACCTTTCGCTCGCGCTTTCGATCATCTTTTCGGTGCTGATCCTGATGACGGCGCTGTTCATTCACGCGCCGCTCGAATTCTCTGCCTTTCCGACCGTGCTCCTGATCGCGACCATGCTCCGGCTCGCGCTCAACCTCGCCTCGACACGGCTCATTCTCGCGAACGGCCATTCAGGCACCGCGGCGGCCGGCCACGTGATCGAGGCCTTCGGTAATTTCGTCATGGGCGGCAATTTCGTGATCGGCATCATCGTGTTTTCGATCCTGGTGATCGTGAACTTCGTCGTCATCACCAAGGGTTCCGGCCGCATCGCCGAGGTCGCGGCGCGTTTCACCCTCGACGCCATGCCCGGCAAGCAGATGGCGATCGATGCGGATCTGTCCGCTGGCCTCATCGACGAGGCCGAGGCCCGCCGCCGCCGCAAGCAACTCGAGGACGAAAGCGCCTTCTACGGCGCCATGGACGGCGCCTCGAAATTCGTGCGCGGCGACGCCGTCGCCGGCCTTCTGATCGTTTTCATCAACGTCGTCGGCGGCATCGTGATCGGTGTCGCCCAGCAAAGCATGAGTTTCGCCGCCGCTGGACGCACCTACACGCTGCTCACCGTCGGCGACGGCCTGGTGACGCAAATTCCCGCGCTGATCGTCTCCACCGCCGCCGGCCTCCTGGTGTCGAAGGCAGGCGTTTCGGGCGCTGCCGATCAGGCGCTCTTGCGCCAGCTCTCCGGCTACCCGAAGGCGCTTGGCATGTCGGCGGGTGTCATGCTCGTCATGGCGCTCCTTCCCGGCATTCCGATGTTTCCGTTCCTCACGCTCGGCGCCGGCGCCGCGGCGCTTGCATATTTCAGCGACAAGAAGTCGCGCGAGGCGGCCGCAGAAGAGACGGTGAAAGGAACCGTCGCGGTCGACAAGCCCGCGGAGGAGCCGGTCACGGCCGCGCTCAAGATGGACGACCTCCGCATCGAGATCGGCTACGCCTTGCTGCCGCTGGTGAATGGCCCCAACGGCAACGACCGACTGACTGAACAGATCAAGGCGCTGCGGCGGAACCTCGCGAGCGAGATGGGCTTCGTGATGCCGTCGGTGCGGATCCTCGACAATGTGCAGCTCGATTCCTCTAGCTACGTAATCAAGGTCAAAGAGGTCGAGGCCGGCACCGGCAAGGTGCAGCCCGGCTGCCACATGGTCATGGACCCCGCTGGCAAACAGGTCGATCTCCCCGGCTTCCATACCGTCGAGCCCACCTTCGGCCTGCCCGCCACCTGGGTCGACGAGAGCCTGCGCGAAGAAGCCTCGCTCCGCGGTTACACCGTCGTGGACGCTGCGACGGTGATGTCGACGCATCTCGCGGAGGTCTTGAAGGCCAACATGGCCGACCTCCTTTCCTATGGCGAGGTCCAGAAGCTGATCAAGGAACTGCCGAAGGAGGAGGCCGATCTCGTCAAGGACATGGTGCCCGCGCATATCTCGCATTCGGTGATCCACCGCGTGCTGCAGCATCTCCTGTCCGAACGTGTCTCGATCCGCGACCTCGGAACCATCCTCGAAGGCATCGCCGACGCGTTGCCAATCACCCGCAATCCGGCGCAAATCGTCGAGCATGTGCGCGCGCGCCTCGGCCGCCAGATCTGCGCCATGAACCTGTCGCCACAGGGCTATCTCGCGCTGATTTCACTCTCGCCCAAATGGGAACAGACCTTCGCCGAATCGATGGTCGGCGAAGGCGATGCGCGCACGCTTGCCATGCAACCCTCGAAATTGTCGGAATTTGTCAGCCTCGTGCGCGAGCGCTTCGAAGAAGCCGGGCGTCAGGCCGAGACGCCTATTCTGCTCGCGAGCGCCGGGGCGCGGCCTTTCGTGCGCTCGATTGTTGAGCGCTTTCGGCCGCAGACTACGGTATTATCGCAAAGCGAGATTCATCCGCGCATCCGGCTGAAGACAATCGGCAGCGTCTGAAGCGGCGGCGCGAGGGATAATCGCCCCGGAGCGCGAACGGATCGGAATGAAAGCCCTCAAAGACGAATTCACGCTGGTCGCCCCGGGTCAAATCGCGGCGGTGGTCACGCATCTTGAGATGCGGACGAAGCTTCCGCTCCGGCGCGAACACGTGAAGCAGGGAGAATATGCACTCCGGCGCCAGCCCACGCCCGATCTCGGCTGGTATCGCGAGCTCTATCGCCGGGTGGGCGAGAGCTGGCTGTGGTTCTCCCGGCTCGCCCTAGACGATACGGCGCTCGCCGCCATCAGCCACGATCCTGCCGTCGAAGTGCACGCGCTTCGCTACCGCGGCCGCGACGAGGGCATTCTCGAAATCGACCAGCGCCGTTTCCCCGACACCGAGATCGCTTTTCTCGGCGTCGTCCCTTCGCTCCTCGGCAAGGGCGCCGGACGCTACTTGATGAACCGGGCGCTCGAGATCGCCTGGAGCCGCGGGCCGAAGCGGGTGACGATCCATACTTGCACGCTCGACCATCCGCGTGCGCTCGGATTCTACCTGAAGACCGGCTTCGTGCCCTATTCGCGCTCGGTCGAGATCGCCGACGATCCGCGCCTGCACGGAATCCTGCCGCGCACGGCGGCGCCGCACATCCCCATCATCATCGATCGCTGATCGAATTCAGGCGCGAACGCGGTGGGCGCCGATATGGTCGAGTTCAGCCTGCTCGTGCGCGGCATCCTCGGCGCGCTCGCGCTGATGGTCGCGCTCTTCCAGAATCTCGACCTTCTTCAGCTCCTCGAACGCTTCGGCGAGTGCCGCACGCGCGTCTTCGAGCTGCACCTTGAGGTCGTTCACTGAGCGGGCGAGGTTGTCGCGGCGCTGAATCGCGGCCTTGGCATAGGTCGGATAGGCGAAGTGACCGGGATCGGAGATTCCGGCGCGCTCCTGTTCGGTCCTGATTTCACGCTCGAGATCGGCGGTCATGCGCTCGAACTCGGCGATCATCGACTCGATCTGGGCGACCTGGCGGCGCTTTTCATCGACCTGGAAGCGCTTCAGGCGGATCAAGGTTTCACGCGATTTCATACCGGCGATACTCCACGCGACCGGTTAGGATTCAGTTGCCCCGGCGCCAACAATCCGCGCCAGGTGGCTATATCCTTCGCCTAGATTGGTTGCCTCTTCCTTACCTTGGGCAAGAAAAGCTTCCAGCGCCGGAAATAGCCGGATTGCCTCGTCTGTCTCGGCATTGGAACCCTGCCGGTAGGCCCCCAGCCGGATCAGTTCCTCCATGTCCCCATAGATCGAGAGCACGCGCTTGGCCCGGATCACGGCCGGCAGATACTGCGGGTCGCAGGCCTTCGGCATGGTGCGGGAGACCGACTTCAAAACGTTAATGGCTGGATAACGGCCCCGTTCGGCGATCACCCGCTCCATGACGATGTGGCCGTCGAGGATACCGCGAACGGCGTCCGCGACCGGCTCGTTGTGATCATCGCCGTCCACGAGCACCGAGAAGAGGCCGGTGATCGTCCCTTGCCCCGTGCCCGGCCCCGCCCGCTCGAGGAGCCGCGGCAGTTCGGTGAAAACGGTCGGGGTATAGCCCTTGGAGGTGGGCGGCTCGCCGGCTGAGAGCCCAATCTCGCGCTGGGCCATGGCGAAGCGGGTGACCGAATCCATCAGCACCAACACGTCCTTGTCCTCGTCGCGGAAATATTCGGCGATGGCGTGCGTCAGATACGCCGCCTGCCTGCGCATCAAGGCCGGCTCATCGGAGGTCGAAACCACCACCACCGAGCGGGCAAGGCCCGCTTCGCCAAGATCATCTTGGATGAACTCCTGCACTTCGCGGCCGCGTTCGCCCACGAGCCCGATCACCGAGACGTCGGCGGCAACGTTGCGGGCAAGCATCGACAAGAGCACTGACTTCCCGACGCCCGAGCCCGAAAAAATGCCCATGCGCTGGCCACGGCAGCATGTGGTGAAGGCATTCAAGGCGCGCACGCCAAGGTCGAGCGGGCCGCCCACGCGCCTTCGCGCATGCGCCGGCGGCGGCAGTGAGCGGAAGGGATAAGGAGAGGAACCGGCGGGCAAAGGTCCCTTGCCGTCGATCGGCTCGCCCATGGCGTTGACCACCCGGCCGAGCCAGCCCGGCGACGGCCGCACCGCGGCCGGCGCCGACGAAACCAGCGCCCGACAGCCGCGCCGCACCCCTTCCAGGGGTGCGAACGGCATCAAGAGTGCGTTGTCGCCGGCGAAGCCCACCACCTCGCAAGGCACGCTGCGCGCAGGATCGGTCTCGATGACCACCCGTGCGCCCACCGGCATGGCATGGACCGGACCCGCGACCTCCACCATCAGACCCCGGACCGCCGCCACCCGCCCATAAATCTCGGGCCCGTCGAGTTCCGCGATCTGTTCGGCCAGGGCTTTCATCGAATCACCCGCGTTGGGCGGCAACGTTTTGTTTACCCGCCTGCTTAATCCTTAAGGAACCCTCCGGGCGCCGGGACCCCTTTCGGGGCGGCGTGTTCGGGGTGTTGCTTGGCTCGGCTTCTTGAAGTCGCACGTTAACGGGGGTTCCGGGCGAATCTGACCGTGAGTCAATATCTTACGATGATTCGCGAAGATTTGCCTCTGACCGCCTTGTGAACAGGAATTAGGTTCTGTTAACCATTCCTCGTTAGCGTGCGAATCGTGATTTCCGAGCCGGTAACACGGGCAAGCGGCGCCCGGGCCGGAAGAGTCCCCCGAAGAGGGCCTGGAAGGGGATTGGCATGCGAGTGCTTCTGATTGAGGACGATGGCGCGACGGCGAAGAGCATCGAGTTGATGCTCAAATCCGAGAGCTTCAACGTCTACGTGACCGATCTCGGCGAAGAGGGCGTCGATCTCGGTAAACTTTACGATTACGACATCATTCTTCTCGACCTGAATCTCCCCGATATGTCGGGTTACGAGGTGCTGCGGTCACTCCGCGTCGCCAAGATCAAGACCCCGATCCTGATTCTCTCCGGCCTCGCCGGCATCGAGGACAAGGTGAAGGGGTTGGGCTTCGGCGCCGACGATTACATGACCAAGCCCTTCCACAAGGACGAGCTGGTCGCCCGCATCCATGCGATCGTGCGCCGCTCCAAGGGTCACGCGCAATCGGTCATCAATACCGGCGATCTCGTCGTCAATCTCGACACCAAGACGGTCGAGGTGAACGGCGCGCGGGTGCATCTGACCGGCAAGGAATACCAGATGCTGGAGCTTCTGTCGCTCCGCAAGGGCACGACGCTCACCAAGGAGATGTTCCTCAACCATCTCTATGGCGGCATGGACGAACCTGAACTGAAGATCATCGACGTCTTCATCTGCAAGCTGCGCAAGAAACTCGCCAACGCTTCGAACGGCAAGAACTACATCGAGACCGTTTGGGGCCGCGGCTATGTGCTGCGCGAGCCGCTCGAAGGCGAAGCCCGCATTTCTGCGTAAGCGTCCTCCACCCCCAAACTCCTGTCTGAAGACGAAACCCCGCCGCAAGGCGGGGTTTTGTTTTGGCCGCGCCTAGCGCGAAGCGGCGGCGAGCTTCGGGGCTTGGGCTGCGGCACCGCCCGCACATAGAGCCCGCGCTTATCGGCCATCGGCACGAAGGTATCGGTGAGGCCAACGACGGTTTCCGCAGCCCCCATAAGCAGAAATCCATCCGGCGTGAGCTGGCGGTAAATTCGTTCCAGCACATTGACCTTGGTCGCCTGGTCGAAATAGATCAGCACGTTGCGACAAAACACGACATCGAACGTGCCGAGGGAAGTAAAATCCGCAAGCAGGTTGAGCTGGCGGAAGCGGACCATTTTGCGGATCGTTTCCGAAACCCGCCACTGCTCGCCGATCTGTTCGAAATGCTGCATCAGCATCTGAATCGGCAGGCCCCGTTGCACCTCGAACTGGCTGTAGATGCCGGTTCGTGCCCGTTCCAGGACCTCGTTCGAAATGTCGGTCGCGACGATGTCGATGCGCCAGCCGGAGAGTTTCTCCTCCATACTCTTCAGGATCATGGCGAGCGAATAGGGTTCCTGGCCGGTCGAGGCCGCCGCGCACCAGATCCGCAGCCGTTTGGAATTCGCGCGCGCGGCGAGCATCGCAGGAAGCACGGTGTCGCGGAAGCGGTCGAATGGAATCTTGTCGCGGAAGAAGAACGATTCGTTGATCGTCATCGTCTCTGCGATTTCCGCCTTCAGCAACTCGGTGTCCGGCTCGCGCAAGCGCCGGACTAGATCGGTGATCGATGCGCAACCGGTGCGGCGCGCGATCGGCATTAGACGGCTCTCCAGCAAATATTGCTTTTCCGGCGCGAGCACGAGGCCGGAGCGCTCCTTCAAAAGCTTGCGCAAATATTCGTAGTCGAGCGGCGTCACGCGCGGTCCCCATTAACAAGCCGCACGATCTTCGGCGCGATCTCATCGAGCGGAAGCACGGCCGAGCAATGCCCGCTATGGGCGGCTGAGCCAGGCATGCCCCACACCACGCTCGTCGTTTCGTCCTGCGCAATGGTGCTGCCGCCCGCCGCAGCGATGCTGGCCGCGCCTTCGGTACCGTCCGTTCCCATGCCCGTGAGCACGACCGCGAGCAGGCTCGCGCCGAACGCCTCCGCCGCCGATCGAAACAACGGGTCGACCGCCGGCTTGCAAAAATGCACAGGCGGGCCATCGTCGATCACGATCGTGGCTGAGTCGCCTTGACGGGCGAGCTTCATGTGTTTGCCGCCGGGCGCCACGTACACCACGCCGGGCTTGAGCGGCTCCCCATGCACGCCTTCATGCGCGGGCCGGTTGGCGGCACGCGCGAGATGCTCGGCCAAGATCGCCGTGAAGGTCGACGGCATGTGTTGCGTGATCACGAGCGGGAGCCGCGCAAGCACGGGCGAAAGCCCGCGTACCATCGCCTCCAGGGCCTGCGGCCCGCCAGTGGAGCTTCCGATCGCAAGCACGCGAGGGGGTATGGATGAAAAGGGCCTGAGCGAAATCGCTTGCGCGCGCGCGGCGGCAACGCTGCGGCTTGGCCTCGGACGAAGCGGTCCCGGTGCCTGATGGCGGCCGAGAATTCTGATCTTCTCGACGATTTCGCGGCGGTAGGATTGTTCAAACGTGAGTTCCCGGCTCGTTTCCGGTTTAGCCACGTAATCGGTGGCGCCGAGCGACAGTGCCTTTAAGCTCACCTCGGCGTTGCGACGCGTGAGCGTCGAAGCCATGATCACAACGAGGTTAGGCTTGCGCGCGAGCAGAAGTGGAAGTGCCGCGAGCCCGTCCAACTCGGGCATCTCGATATCGAGCAGGCAAATGTCGGGATTGAGTTTCAGGACGTTGTCGACGGCCTCGCGGCCGTTGCGAAACGCCCCGACGATCTCGATGCCGGGTTCTTCGGAAAGCCACCGCGACATCAGACCGCGCACGACGACCGCGTCATCGACGATCATGACGCGGATGGCGGATCCGACAGTGCTGCTGGCGACGATCTGCGGCAGGGACATGGTACGCGACCGAAATTCAGGACACCTGACAAAACACCAAACCGAGCTTCCGACTGAAGCGGAAGCAGGAAGCCGTCAGATCAGGCCGACTTCCTGGAACTTCGCTTCGACGATCTCCTTGTCGAACGGCTTCATGATGTATTCGTCGGCGCCCGCATGCATCGCGCGGGCGATGTGTGCGAGATCGTTTTCGGTGGTGCAGAAGACAACCTTCGGCTTGTCGCCATGGGGCATCGCGCGGAGCGCCCGCAGGAACTCGTAACCATCCATGACCGGCATGTTCCAATCCAGAAGAATCGCGTCGGGCATTTCCTTCGTGCAGGATTCCAGCGCCTGACGGCCGTCGGACGCTTCCACGATGGCAAAGCCGAAACCTTCGAGGATGCGCCTCGCCACCTTTCGGATCACGCTGGAATCGTCGATTACAAGACACCGTTTCATCGTCGAGATCTCCTTCTCCATACAGATTTACGCAACCATTCCTAACGCTTTGAGTTCGAGCACGCGGTCGACATCGAGGACGACCATCAACCGGCCATCAAGCTGAACGACACCGGCCGCTACTTGCGCCCAGCGCGGATCGAGATTGACGGGATTGGGTTCGCGATTCGCCATCGGAATTTTCAAAACTTCTCCGACGCTATCGATCAGAAGGCCGTAGGATTCACCACGGCGTTCGATGCCGACGGCCATCCTGTTGCCGGTTTCTTCCCGCGGCGGAAGATCGAGGCGGCGGCGCATGTCGATCGTGGTCACAACACGGCCGCGCAGATTCATAATGCCGGCCACCTCAGGCGGCGCGAGCGGCACGCGCGTCAGGCGATCCACCATGAAAACGTCGTGCACGCGCGCGATCGGGAGGCCGAACAGCTGCCCCGCGATCAGCACGGTCACGAATTCGGTTTCCTCACTGGTTTGCATATCAGGCGGCCTTGTTTACTTCGAGCGGCGCATCCTTGAGCGCCGCGATCAGTCCCTGGCGGTCGAACTTGGCGACGAAGGCGCGGAAGCCGACACGGCGCCCGCGCTCGATCATGACGGGCGAGGTGTGGGAAGTGAGCGCGATAATCGGCACTCCGCGCATCCGCGGATCCGCCAGCATCGCTTCGGCGAGATCAAAGCCGTCGATCTCCGGCATTTCGATATCGCTCACAACCACTTCGAAATTTGCTTTTTCGACAAGCGCCAGCGCCTCTTTGCCATTGGCGGCCGTCACGACGTCATAGCCCGCGGCCTTCAGCACGGGCGTCAGCATGTTGCGGAAGAAAGCGGAATCGTCGACGAAGAGAAGACGGCGCTTCTGCTCGTCCGCGTTCCGATCCTTGCGTTGGAACCAGTCTTCGTAGGCGAGCGGCAGGTAGTGGGCGATATCGATGATTTCAGTCGCGCGCTCCTTGACGATGGCGGCGCCCAGAATGCCGGGCAGCGCGCTGCCGACTTCGATATTGAGGCGGTCCTCGACGATGTCCACGATCTCGTCGACTACAAGACCCATCGAGCGGCCGGCATCGGTGAAAACGAGAAGCGGCTGCACGCCCTCGGTCCTAATCCGGACCCCGTCATTGACTGGCACGAGCGGCATGAGCGTGCCGCGATACTGCACGAGTGGACGGCCGCTCGACCGCTGGACATCCTTGGCGTCGATCTCCTCGAGCCGCGTAATCAGCGACAGCGGCACGGCTTTCGGCTCGCCTCCGCCCGCCCGGAAGACAAGCAGCAAAATCGGCCGATCGGTTTCTTCAATTCGCGCCTTGGCCGTTTCCGGCTCGGCGATTTCGGAATCGTCAAGACGGCCGCCCAGGGTCGTGGCCAGACCGTTCGGATCGAGAATCAGGATCACCGAGCCGTCGCCGAGAATCGTATTGCCCGAAAACAGCGCGATATCGCGAAGCTTCGAGGCCATCGGCTTCACCACGATTTCCTCACTGTGGAACACGCCGTCGACGACGACGCCCATGACACGGCTTCCGGCCTGCATCACCACGATGAACGCTCCCTCCTCCGCATCGCCGCTCGAAATTCGCAACAGCGAGCCGAGGTGCACGAGGGGCAGGAGCTTATTGCGCAGCCTGAGCACTGGCGCGTCTTTCACCCGCTCGATGCAGTGCTCGGAGCCCGAGCGCACGCGCACGAGTTCGAGCACTGAGACCTGCGGGATGGCGAACCGCTCCTTCGCCGCCTCCACGATCAGCGCCGGCACGATTGCAAGCGTGAGCGGAATCTTGACCGTGAAGATCGTGCCGCGGCCGAACTCCGACTTAAGGTCAATGCTGCCGCCGATCTGATCGATGTTGGTTTTCACCACATCCATGCCAACGCCGCGGCCGGAGACGCTCGTCACTGTCGCCGCGGTCGAAAAACCCGGCGCGAAAATGAATTTCTGAATTTGCGCGTGCGTGAGCTTGTCGTCGGCGGAAATCAGCCCCATGCGCACGGCCTTGGCGCGGATGCGTTCGGTATTGAGGCCGCGGCCGTCGTCGGAGATCGTGATGATGATGTGACCGCCCTCGTGGCGCGCCGAAAGCCGGATCGTGCCCTGTTCCGGCTTGCCGGAGGCACGGCGCTCGTCGGGCATCTCGATTCCGTGGTCGGCGGAATTCCGCACCATGTGGGTCAGCGGATCCTTGATCACCTCGAGCACCTGGCGGTCGAGCTCGGTATCGGCGCCGTGCATTTCGATCTCGATCTTCTTGCCAAGTTCGGTGGCAAGGTCGCGCACGATACGCGGGAGCTTCGACCACGCATTGCCGATCGGCTGCATGCGAGTCTTGATCACGCCTTCCTGCAATTCGGCGGTGACGTTCGAAAGGCGCTGCAACGGCGACTTGAATTCGCTTTCCTGGGTACGGCGCACGATTTCGAGGAGCTGATTGCGCGTCAGAACCAGTTCCGACACCATCGTCATCAAGCGCTCGAGGGTCTCGACCTGCACGCGCAAAGTCTGCGCTTTGGCCGCGGCTTCGCGCTTTTCGTCCTCGCGCCGGATCTCGGCACGGCGATCAGCCTCCGAGCGGCGTTCTGATCCGGTATCCAATGAAGGAGGTGGTGCACTCAAATCCGGGCCCTCCGTCTCGCGGAAAGCGCGTTCAAGCTCGTCGAGCGAAACCTCGCCCGGCCGCAACGGCCGCTCCAGGACCTGATGTACCAGCGTGCCGACGGTTTGACTTAGCTCGGCAGCGGACGCCGCCGCTGAAAGGCGCTCGAGCTTGCCGATGAGATCTTCGTCGCTGCCCGCGGGTTCAGCCTGACTGCTTTCGAGCGAGGCCAGAATCTCCTTGATCCGGTCGATGGTCGCGAGCACCACCGTCACCGCTTCGCGGGTGACCGGCATGCCGTCGCGGAAGCAACCCATGAGGGTTTCGGCCGCATGCGCGAGCGCTTCCAGCCGTGGCAGGCCGAGGAAACCACACGTGCCCTTGATGGTGTGAACAAGCCGGAAGACGTTGGCGAGAATCTCCGCGTTATTGGGCTCGCGCTCGAAGCGCACGAGTTCGACATCAACGACATCGAGACTTTCGCTCGTCTCGGTCAGAAATTCGCGCAGAAGGTCGTCCATGGAGCCGCTCGTTGGGATAGGCTTAAGCGCCAAAGCGACGCCGGCCCCTCGTCGGAAGCCCGCGTCCTTTTTCGAGCGGATTTTCAGGCCTTAGCGGTTAAATTTGCTTGAAAGAACAATATACTTACTACTCAGATACCATCATTTTAGGCCCTTAAGAGGCTGCGGTAATGACGATTCCGCCCCCCTCCGCAGCCATCGTGACCGTAAGACCGGCGGCGCGGGCCAAGAGCCCCGCGTAGTAGGGCTGAATGACATGGGCATCGAGCGTCTCGGCGGGGTTGCCAGCGAGCAATGCCTCGGCCTGGGCCGGAATGCGGGGATTCGTGCCTTCGGCCCTGAGGCGAAACCCCATAGCCTCCCCCTCGCCGACGGGATCGACCGTGAGCGTGCCGCCGCGCGGGATGGCGGTTGCCGCGATCATCAGAAGATTCAGCAGAAGCTTCACCCGGTTCTTCGGCAGGAGCACCCGCGGCAGATTCCAGACAAGCTTCAGCCGATCGTCGGCAAGCGCGCCTTTGGCGACTTCGGCGGCATCGCCAAGATCGATTTGCGCCCCGGCGGAACCGGCAGCGCCAAAGGCAAGCCGCGCAAACTGCAGGCGGGCGGAAGCTTGGACGGCACTCTTGCGGATGAGGTCGAGCGCGACCTCCCGCATTTTATCGTCCTTCTCGTCGGCGAGCACTTCAAGGCCGTTGACGATGGCGCCGACCGGACTGATCACGTCGTGACAAACGCGCGAGCAGACGAGCGCTGCGAGATCGAGAGCTTCTAGCTGAACGGGCTGGCTCATGCGCGGCCGAGACGAGCAAAAGACGCGAATCGCTTAAGGACGAAAAAGCGGCGGTGTGATACACCTCCGCCGCAAGTCACACCAGCGCGGATCAAAACATGGCCGGGGAAAACAAATGAGCGCTGGCGAATATGCGCGCCTGCTCGAACCGCTCGCCCGGCTTGCCGCCACCGCCGGTCAACGCATCCTCGCGACCGCGCCGCGCGATCTTGACGTACGGCCGAAGGCGGACCGCAGTCCCGTCACCATTGCCGACGAGGCTTCCGAAGCGATCTTGCACGAAGGGCTCGCGCGCATTCTGCCCGGCGTGCCGGTGATCGCGGAGGAAAGTGTTGCGGCCGGCGACCGCCCCGAGCCCGGCCGCGAATTCCTGCTCGTCGATCCGCTCGACGGCACCCGCGAATTTCTCGACGGCCGGCCGGAATATGCGGTCAACATCGCGCTCGTCAGCAACGGCGTTCCGGTCATCGGGCTGATCTATGCGCCGGCACAAGGCATTCTCTATGCCGGCGGTGGAAGTGAAGCAGTCCGCGCATCGATTCCGCCCGGCGGCGAGCTGGATCGCGCCAAGGCGGCGACGATCTGTGCTCGGCCGCGGCCCAATTCGCTCGTCGTCGCCGTCAGCCGGTCGCATCCGGATCCCGCGACCGAGAAATTCGTCGCCTCGCTCACCGTCGAGCGCCGCCTGATAATGGGCTCGTCACTCAAATTCGCGGCCATCGCCGAAGGAGCCGCGGACGTCTATCCGCGCTTCGCGCCGATCAGCGAGTGGGACGTGGCGGCAGGGCACGCGCTTGTCGCCGCCGCGGGCGGAAGCATGAAAACGCCGGACGGAAACGCGATCACTTACGGCGCGCGCGCGCGGCACTTCCGGCTCGATGGATTCATTGCTTGGGGCGGTCCGCCCGCGGGCTAAGGAACAAGTTGGCGGATGACCTTCGGCCACGTCGCTTCGGCGGCATCTAGCATTGCATCCGGGCCTGCAAGGAACGCCGTGCGGTTCTCCTCATTGGCGAACAGAAGAAGCTGGTTGTCGTGAATGGCAAAGAGCGACGGATAGCCAGCTGCCGGAACGCCGCGCGCGACCCCCAAGGGATCATAACCGCCAAAGCGCGGCATGTAGTCGCCGGGATGCTCGGCGAAGGCCGCACGGTTGCCTTCGTTGCGAAACCGCCAGACGAGGCCCGCGTGCTTCAGCTCGAAGCCGGGTAATCCCTTGCGCGCTTCGCGATCGACGAAGTAGGCCACCGGATCAAAGCCATAAAGCGCGATGCCCGTAAGCGGGTCGGAGATGACGAGCTCGGTGGTCGCGGCCCGGCTTTGCGGCGTCAAAAGCGCAACCGGCAGGGATAGAAAGGCAAGGGCAACCACCAGTCGGCGGCATACCCTCCTGGGGCCGCTTTCCATCGAATCCCAGCCCATTATGACTTCCCCTCTCGCCTTTGAACCGCCAGAGTGGGCTTGTAAAAACGCGCCTGATTCGCGCCCAAGCCGGCCTGTCCGAGAAGGTATCGGTTCGCGGTGTGCGGGCGGTTAAGGGGCTTCCAAACTTCGCATTGATCAAACCGGAGAACTCGCATGGCGCAGATCCGCGCGATTGTGCTCCTTCTTGCGTTCGTCTTTGCCGCATTCCCGGCCTTTGCCCAGCAACCGCCGCCAGGCACTTATTCTTCCAATGAGATCGTCGACGCCGGTCACCGCTTTTTTGGCACGGTGTCGCGCGACCTAGCGCTCGTGGTGGAAAAGGCCTTCAGCCAGTGGGGTGAGCCAAACGGTTACATTCTGGGCCAGGAAGCGTCGGGCGCGATCACGGTCGGGCTTCGTTATGGCGAAGGCACCCTCTATACGCGTAATGCCGGCGACCTGAAGGTCTATTGGCAGGGCCCGTCGCTCGGCTTCGACCTCGGCGGCGACGGCGCGCGCACTATGATCCTGGTCTACAACATGCCCCGCGTCGATGCGGTCTTTCAGCGCTTTGTCGGCATTTCCGGCTCCGCCTATTTCATTGGCGGCTTCGGCGCCACCGCCCTTTCGTGGGACCGCATGGTGCTGGTGCCCATTCGCTCCGGCGTTGGCCTGCGGCTCGGGGCCAATATCGGCTATCTGAAGTTCACCCCGCAGGCGACCTGGAACCCGCTCTGAGGCGCGCTCCTTCGTCGACCCGCCGACACTCGTCTGCTGTTGGCGAAATGTCGTATTTCGGCCTCCCGCTAAGGTTAATTTTTGGTTAAGCTGGTCTTTCAGTAGGGCGCGTGTCATCCAGTGGGCAAGATTCCAGTTCATCGCGTGAGGCCAGTGACGTGATCGAGTCGATCATGTTCTTCGCTCTCGGCTTTTTGGCCGCGAGCCTCGTTGCGCTCATTCTGCTGTCCGCCGTCTGGCACCGGGCGGTGAGGCTCACCACCAAACGCATCGAAGGCGCAATCCCCGTTTCGATGGCCGAGATCCAGGCCGACAAGGATCAGCTGCGCGCCGAATTCGCGATGTCCACGCGCCGGCTCGAAACGAGCGTCGAACAGCTCAAGCTCAAGACCACCGAGCAGTTCGCCGAGATCGGCCGCAAGAACGAAACGATTCGTCTCCTGAAGGTGCAAACCGAGGAAAAATCGGCGGCCGCCGCCGCGCTCGAGGCGCAGGACAAGACGCTCCGCGAAAAGCTGAAAAGCATCGAGGAAGAATTCGCGTCGCAATCGAAGCAATTGCACGAAGCCGAGGCCGAGCTCAGGGCGAAGGCCGGCGAAATGGCGCAGCTTGCGCGCGCGCTCGCCGACAAGACCGCCGAATCGGACAGCCGGGCCGCCGAGATCAAGGCGCTGGAAGGCCAGTGCGAGGGCCTGAAGAGCCGCATCGCCACCCTTGAGCACGAGATCGCAAACACCGAAGAGCGGCTGATCGAGCAGCGCGGCCACGTCGACCAAACCGCCCGCACGCTTGCCGACGAGCGCGGCAAGATCGAAACGCTGACCCGCCGCGTCGCCGAAATGGAAGATCGCACCGCCGAAGGCCGTGCCCACGCCGAAAATCTTTCGCGCACGATCGCCAGTCTCGAAGCCGAATCACGCAAGCAGGTGGAGCTTGCCGCCCAGCGTGAAACCGAAATCACCGGCCGCCTTGCTCAGCGCGAAGCGGAGCTCATCGAGTCCCGCCGCGAGATCGAGGTCAGCCGCGCCGAGGCGATGGCGCTTCACCGCGAGATCGAAAGTGCCGCCCGCTCGTACAACGCCACCATTGAGGCGCTGAAGGCCGAGAAATCCCTCAACGAGGGAGCGCTTGCGCAAGTGCGCGAGGACCGCGACCGGCTGCAGCAAGAGGCCGCGACGTTGAAGCAGCAGACCGAATCGAATTGGGCGAACGAGCGGGTCGAAAGCGCGCTCTTGCGCGAACGCATCAACGACGTTGCCGCCGAGGTCGTGCGGCTCGCGACCAATCTCGAAGGCAAGGCTTCGCCGATCCCGCGCCTCCTTGACCAACCCGCGCGCCAGAACGGCGGCGGCCATGCCGATCGCGGCGCCGCTGAAACGAACGGCGGCGAGCGCCCGCTGACGCTTGCCGAGCGCATTCGCGCGCTGCAATCGCGCTCCGGCAGGAGCTGAACCCGCGCCCGGGGTTGTTTCGAGGGCACGTTTCAGCATAGATTTTCGCCCTCGCGCCGAACGCGATCCGCCGGAGAAGGCGGCAAGCGAATTCTGCCCCTGTTCGAAGGAACTCGTGGCAGCATTCTCAACCCACAGTGCCGGGGCTGTTGCCTCGCGGGAGAATGCCATGCGCCTGCCGTTCCATGCGGCGGCCTTCGCGATTGCCTTCGCGTTTGCCGCCTCTGTTTCCGCTTCGTCCTCCGTTGCGCAAAACGCGCCGGTCGTCGTCTTCGCCGCTGCCAGCCTGAAGAATGCGCTTGATGAGATCGCCACCGGCTGGACAGCGAAATCCGGCACCGAGGTCAAAACGAGTTATGCCGCAAGCTCCGCGCTTGCGAAACAAATCGAAGAGGGCGCGCCAGCGGATCTCTTCATCTCGGCCGATCTCGACTGGATGGAGTACGTGGAGAAGAAAAACCTCGTGCAGCCCGGCACCCGCGGCAATCTTTTGGGCAATGCCATTGTACTCGTCGCCTCGAGGGATTGGGCGAAAGGCGACGTCAAGATCGAGCCGAACTTTCCGCTCGCGAGCCTGCTCGGCGACGGGCGGCTCGCTATGGCGGGCACCGCCACCGTTCCCGCCGGGAAATACGGCAGGGCCGCGTTGGAGAAGCTTGGCGTATGGAATTCGGTTTCAAGCAAGCTCGCGGAAGCCGAAAACGTGCGCGCGGCGCTTGCGCTCGTCGGCCGCGGCGAAGCGCCGCTCGGTATCGTCTACCGCACGGATGCCGCCGCCGAGCCGAACGTCAAGGTCGTCGGCACTTTCCCTGATGATAGCCATCCGCCGATTGTTTATCCCGCTGCGGCGCTCGTGAATTCGAAGAACGCGAAGGCCGTTGAATTCCTTCATTATCTGGCCGGGCCCGAAGCGAAAGCGATTTTTGACAAAAACGGATTCACGGTACTTGCCACCCGATCATCGTCCTGATCATGGGGTTGAGAGGAGCAAAGAGATGAAGATCAGCGCGCGAAATCAAATTCCCGGCAAGGTTGTCGAAGTCACGAAAGGAACGACCACGGCGCATGTCAGAATCGACATAGGCGGCGGCACGATCGTCACCGCGTCGATCACGAACGAAGCGGTCGATGATCTCGGGCTGAAATCGGGAAGTGCGGCGACTGCCATCATCAAGGCTTCCGACGTCATGGTCGGAGTGGGTTGATTTGATGCGGTACTCATATTTCGTTTTGGCCGCGCTTGCTTGGCTCGCCAATCCGCATGCAGCATTTGCGGAAGAAAGCGGCTGCGACAAGTTTGCGTGGCCCATTCACGCAGAACAAAAGCTTCTTCAACGGGCGGACAAAATCGCCGCTTCCTCCGGACAATCATTCAGCGGATTGCCGGCAGGTCCGGTCGAATTGAAGCTCGCGCGGCTTGATCAGGGGGGATTCGAGAAGCCGCCTGAGCGCGCGCCCAAGAATCCTGACTCCTTCGCCGGGACGTTGAAAATTACGGAAGCGCCTTCCGGCATTATTCAGGTCAGTCTTTCCGACAGCATGTGGGTCGATGCGATTCAGGCTGGCAGTTACTTAAAGCCGACCGCGCATTCCGGAGCGAGGGATTGTCTGGGCATCCGTAAGGTCCTCAAATTCGAATTGCGAAAGGGGCCGGTGATTTTCCAATTTAGCGGAATCGAAGCGGGCAGCATCGCGCTTCTCATCGCTCCTCCCGCCCTCCCATAGCTCCTCTTCGACGTGGACGCGGTGATTCCCTTCTCGCCGGACGAACTGGAGGCGATCCGTCTTAGCCTCAAGGTCGCGACCATCGGCACACTCGCAAGCCTGCCGGTGGGCGCGTTCGCCGCCTATGCGCTGGCGCGCTGGCGCTTTCCTGGAAAGATTCTCTTCGACGGCTTCGTGCATTTGCCGCTGGTGCTGCCGCCCGTCGTCACCGGCTATCTTCTGCTCATCCTGTTCGGCCGCCGGGGGCCGATCGGCGCTTTTCTTGAATCGACGTTCGGCATCGTCTTCTCGTTTCGCTGGACGGGCGCGGCGCTTGCCGCCGCGGTCATGGGTTTCCCGCTGCTCGTGCGCGCAATCCGGCTTTCTTTCGAGGCGACAGACCGCCGCCTCGAAGACGCCGCGCGCACCCTCGGCGCGAATCGCTTTCTGGTCTTTCTGACGGTCACGCTTCCGCTGGCGCTGCCGGGAATCCTTGCCGGGCTTGTGCTCGCCTTCGCCAAGGCGCTCGGCGAATTCGGCGCCACCATCACTTTCGTCTCCAACATTCCGGGCGAAACGCGCACGCTGCCGACCGCGATCTACACCTACACGCAAGTGCCGGGCCGCGACGCCAATGCGGCGCGGCTCGCCGCCGTTGCCGTCGTGCTTTCGCTGCTGGCGCTCGTCATCTCTGAGTTTCTGTCGCGCCGGATCACCGCACGGATCGGGGGTTGAGCGTGTTCGACGTGGCGGTCCAAAAAACGCTGGGCGATTTCGCGCTCGATGTCCGCTTCAGGAGCACCGCGGCGGTGACCGCCCTCTTCGGACCCTCCGGCGCGGGCAAGACCAGTATCGTCAACGCGATCGCCGGCTTGCTCACGCCCGAACGCGGTCATATCGCGATCGGCGATGCGGTGCTGTTCGATTCGAAGAAGCGGATCAGCGTTTCAGCGCACAGGCGGCGCGTGCGGGTCGTCTTCCAGGAAAGCCGGCTGTTTCCGCATCTCAACGTGCGGCAGAATCTCGTCTATGGACGCTGGATCGCCGGACACTCGGCGGGCGAAAAGCTCGACGAGGTCGCGAAACTCCTCGGGCTAGAGGCGCTATTTTCGCGCAGACCCCGTGCCCTTTCGGGCGGCGAGCGCCAGCGCGTTGCGATCGGCCGCGCGCTGCTCGCCGACCCGACGGCGCTGCTTCTAGATGAGCCGCTCGCCTCGCTCGATGCCGCGCGCAAACAGGAAATTATTCCTTATCTTGAGCGGCTCGTGGCGACTGCAAGGATCCCGATCCTCTACGTCAGCCACGCGCGCGAGGAGATCGAGCGGCTCGCCGGCACCGTGGTGATGCTCGACGGCGGCCGCGTGAAGGCGGTTGAAGAGGTCAAACGCTAGAGCATGATCCCGAAAAGTGGGAAACGGCTTTCGGAAAAGATCATGCTCCAGGCTAACTTGCCACCTGCACCAGGAGCTTGCCGAAGTTTTTCCCCTTCAGCATGCCGATCAGGGCTTCCGGCGCTTTCTCCAGGCCCTCGACCACATCCTCGCGGTATTTGATTTTTCCCTCGCGCAGCCATTGGCTGACGTCGCGCAGGAAATCCTTCTCCTGCGCCGCGAAGTCCCACACGATGAAGCCGCGGAGCGTGAGCCGCTTGCGCAACACCGCGCCCATCAGCATCGGCGTGCGGTCCGGCCCCGGCGGCAAGGCCGTATCGTTGTAATGGGCGATGATGCCGCACACCGGCACGCGCGCGAAGTCGTTGAGCAATGGAAACACCGCGTCCCACACCGCGCCGCCGACGTTTTCGAAATAGACATCGATGCCATTGGGGCAGGCTTCTTTCAGCTTGGCCGCCATATCCGGCGCGCGATGATCGATCGCGGCGTCGAAGCCGAGCTCGTTCTTGATGTAGTCGCACTTGTCCTTGCCGCCCGCGATGCCGACGGCGCGCGCCCCCTTGATCTTGGCGATCTGGCCGACCATCGAGCCGACCGGCCCCGCGGCGGCGGCGACCACGACGGTTTCTTTCGGCTTCGGCTGGCCGATGGTGAGAAGCCCCGTATAGGCGGTCATGCCCGGCATGCCGAGGACGCCGAGCGCCGCCTGCACCGGCGCCTGTTTCGGATCGAGCTTGCGCAGCCCCGCGCCCTTCGACAGCGCGTATTCGCGCCAGCCGTCATAGGAGAGAACAATGTCACCGGGCTTGTAGTCCTTGTGCTTGGAGGCGACGACCTCCGCCACCGTGCCACCCACCATCACCTCGCCAACCTCGACGGGCTTGGCGTAGGATTTCGCGGCACTCATGCGCCCGCGCATGTAGGGATCGAGCGAGAGCCAACGCGTCTTCAACAGGATTTCGCCTTCGCCCGGCTCGCGTACTTCGCTTTCCGCGAGCTTGAAGTTCGCGGAGGTAGGCTCGCCCTCGGGACGCGAGGCGAGCAAAATCTGTTTGCTTTTGACGGCGGACATTTTCGGCTCCCGGTTATGCGTTGATCGTGGTCGAGACCTTGCGGTCGTTCTTCGGCACCACGAGCGGTGGGAATACGGCGTAGGCGTCCATCTTCCGATAGACGTCGTTGAGAATGCAATCGAAATTGAAAGCGGGAAAGCTGCGGTTCAGCGCCGCAATGGTAATCGTGCGGTTGTTCATCGGAAAGCAAAGCTTCGAGAGCCGCTTCGCGCCCTCGGGCGAAATCGCATAGCCGCAGGTGCCGAAGCAATTGTTGAGGCGGTAGGCCGACGGCTGCTTCGTGGAACGTACAAAATCCTTCAGCGATTTGTCATCCGGATATTGCGGCGAGAAGGCGACCGCCGAGTTGATGCCGTTCGCGATCTCGATGTCGAGGATCGAATCGGTGTTGTAGCCGAAGGTGACGTAATCCCATCGTTCGAGTCCGGCGAGGAGTTTCGGCAGCGCCTCGTTGAAGTCGTTGCGCACGGCCGCGTCGTCCTCGAACACGAGGATCGGATCGCGCTTTTCGATGCATTGCTGCCACAGGCGAAAATGCGAAACCGCGCAGCCGATCGAGCCATGGGTGAACTTGGTGCCGGGCATCACGATTTTCATCTTCACGGCTTCGGCCTCGCCGAGCGCCGCGCCGTCGCAGGCGTCGTAACGCCGGAAGTCAATTTTGCTGCCGCTGTTGAGCTTCAGGAAATTCTCAAACTTCTGCGGCTCGCGCGCGAGATTGATGACGAAATTTTCCATTTGATTCCGGGAACCTAGCCTTGTGCTCTGAGCGGCGCGGCCATTTTCGGCCCGGCGGCGGTTTCGGCCGGCGGCGCGCCGGTGAAGAGATGCGCAATCGCGTTCGCATAATATTCCAGCAAGATCAACTCGTTGGGATTGGCGTGATAGCTGCCGCCCTCTTCCACCACGATGCCGCGTTCCGTCAATATGCGAAGCCCAAGATCGATGGCGTAGTCGCGGTCGGCGCGCGGAATGTGGACGTAGGCCCCCGACGCCTCGAGTTGATGGATGAGAACCGAAACCCGCTCCTTGATTTCAAGGAGCGTCAGCGCACCGGCGCCGGCCTGCACCATTGCGGTCGCGACAAGTGACACGGGAAGCGCCGGCACGACCCGTCCCACCGCCGCCATCAATTTGTGGCCGAGCCGGTCGATTTCGGCATGGCGAGCCTCCGGCGTCATGGTGCGAAAATCGATTCCTCCTCGCTCGGCGAGATACGCCCGCAGGGATATCGGCTCGCCGAAACTCACGCAGGTGTAGCCGAAGCGGTGCCAGTGGCCGCGGAGTGTCATCCACAGATGCTCCAGAAAGTACCGCGCGAAGGTAATCGCGTTGACGCCAAAGGGCCTCTGCCCCGGTTCGGGGTCGACGGCGGCCGTGAGCAAACGATCCTCGAGCACGCGATCGTAGTTGAGGCCCACCGGCACGAACATCACGTCGCGCGGGCCTTGCGGATCGAAGCCCGACACCATGTAGCTGAGCAAGCCGAGCTTCGGCGGCCGCAAACGGCCGTCGCGGCTCAAGCCGCCTTCTGGAAACACCGCCTGCACGACTCCGGCCGCGGTCGCCATGTGAACGTAACGCCCGAGCACCTTGCGATAGAGCGCATCACGCGAATTCCGCCGGATAAAATAGGCGCCCATCGAGCGGATCAATTCGCGCAGACCCAGGATCTGCGCCCACTCGCCGACGGCGTAGCTCAAGGCCGATGCCGTAGCGGCAAGATACGTCACGAGCACATAATCCATGTTCGAGCGATGATTGATGACAGCGACTACCGAGGATCCCGGCGGCATGTGCGCAAGCGCCTCGTCATTGCGGTAGCCGACACGCACGCGATAAAGACTTTCCGAGAGAACCCGGGCGAGCCGCGTGCCAATGCCGAAATAGGCGTAGGCGCTGAACGAAGGCACGATCTCGCGCGCGTAGCGCTTGACCTTTTCGGCCGCGACCTCGCGCGGCACTTTGTTGTCCTTGGCGTATTGCTCGACGGCATGCAGGACTTCCGGATCGTATACCAGCTGGTCGATCAGGACCTGACGCCGCGTCAGCTTGAACGGCTGGATTTGCATCCTGAGCCGCGTGTTCATCCGGTCGATCGCGCGATTGGCGCGGCGCCTGAGCGCCCAGCGCACGCTCGGCACCAGGAGCCGGTCGAGCACCGCGATGATCGCCAGCGCCAAAAGGGCGGCGACGATCCAAAGCGGCAACGTCACGGTTGACGACATCGAGCCCCGCCCGTCTATAGGACGCTACGTTACCACCCGTGGCCGGCCAAACGGCAAGCCCGCCCCAATTCCATGCATAAGGAAGAAGATGACATCGGCCGACACTCCCACCACCCCGGCATTGCCCGAAATTTCGCGCGCGGACTGGCCGCACGGCTATCGTCGGCCCGATGCTAGAGCCGACCGCTGGCGGCGAAGCCTTGCCGGTTACGCGCTGGCGTGGCCGTGGTTCGATGGTCTCAGCGCCTGGATTTTGCGGCGCTTATATTTTCCCGCCTCGCGCCTGTGGGCGGCGGCAGAGCTCGCCGAAGGCTCGCCCGAGCGGTTTTGGAAGGCAGCCGCGATCCAGCGCCGGCGCGGCCATATCGAACGCATAGAAGCCGTGCTCGCGCGCCACGATCGTGCGCGCGCCCGTGCCCTCGCGCTCGAAGCCGAATGGCAGCGCGTCTTCTTCGGGCCGGAAGAAACGGCGCTCAACTACCGCAGCGCCGTCGAGGCGGCACGGCTCACGAGCCGCCATGCCTATAACGCCACCCGGCGTTTCTTCTGGTTTCTGCTCGACCGCGATGTCCCGCGCGCGCGATTGGAGACCGCGACGCCCGCCAAGGTCAGCGCCATCTATGACCGCGCGCGCCGCGACCTCGCGCCGTTCGTGGCGCCGCCCGATCCGATGCCGGAAGTGGAAGTCTCGCGCGCGATCCCCGGCGTGAACGGCGCCGATTACTGGCTGCGGTTCAAAAGCCCGTCGCGGCGCCTTGGCGATATGGTCTATGCGCGCGTGCATGAGCCGCGCGAGGGCGCCGACGCGCCCACGGTCATTTTCGGCCACGGCATCTGCGTCGAGTTCGATCATTGGCACGGGTTGATCGATGAGGCTGACACGCTCTGCAAGGCGGGCTTTCGCGTCATCCGCCCCGAGGCGCCCTGGCACGGCCGGCGGACGCCGGCCGGCTATTTCGGCGGCGAGCGGCTGATCTCGACGTTCCCGGCCGGCATGCTGGATGCGACACTCGGCGCACTGCAGGAGTGGGCGGTGCTCGCCGATTGGTCGCGCAGGACTTCGCGCCGCGCGCTGGCTTTCGGCGGCACGAGCTTGGGGGCGCAAACCGCGCAGCTTGCGGCTGATCGCGCCCGCGATTGGCCCGAGCGCCTTCGGCCCGACGGCCTCTTCCTCATCACCCATTGCGGGCGCATGGGGGAAGCGTCGCAACACGGCGAGATCGCAGAGATTTTCGGCGGCAGCGATGAGGTGCGGAGCAAAGGCTGGACAGCCGCGGAGTTCGAGACTTACGCCGCACTTCTCGATCCGCGCTCTGAGCCGCCGCTCGCGCCCGATAAAATCGTCACCGTGCTCGGCAGCCGCGACAACGTGACGCCGTTTTCGAGCGCGCTGTCGCTGATCGATGGCTGGAAGGTGCCGAGCGCCAATCGCTTTGTCTGGGATCGCGGCCATTTTTCGATCCCGATGACGCTCATCCGTAATTCCGCGCCGATCGCGCGCTTCCGCGCGATCATGCGGTGAAAAATGCCGGGCGCGCTTGGCGGCGCGCCCGGCGAGTGTACGCCGCAGGGGGAGAAGGCCTTAAGCGGTGGGGAAGAAGCGGCTGAACAGCAAAAGGATGACAAGAAGGGTGACGCCGACCCCGAGGCTCCAGCCGATCAATTGCTTTTCGATCGGCAAGAGGGGTTCGGCATGCGCCTGCTCAAGTTCCTTTTGAACGTCGATTTTCGACATGAGAGCCTCCGTTAACTGGCCAAGGGCGGGGTGACGCCGTGGAAGAAGATCCACGAAACCAAGAGCCCGACCCAGATCACGAAGCCGAACAGGCTGACGAAATAGACCGCGGCGAGCTTGCCGAAGCCGTCCTGCCAGAGCTTGCGGAAGTTGGAGAGCACCCCGATCGAGAAGAAGGTGAGAATAAAGAAGATCACCCGGAACGTATTGGCCTCGCCGATCGCGGGCGTGAGCTTGGCGAGGGTCGCGGGCGAACTCGTCAACGCAAGGACAAGCCCGATCGCGAACGTCAACACGAAGCCGATGATGAACTTCGGGAAGCGCTGCCAGATTTCGGAGGCCTTCGCCTTGTCGCGCGTGACGTTGATGTGGTTCGTCCAGATATAGGCGAGCAGGAACGCCCAGATGCCGATGAAGATGTCGATGAAGATCTTCACCGCCGCCGTGGTGCCCAAGATCCAGCCCGGCTGGTAGCGGATGCCTTCGGCGGCGTTCTTCGAAAGAATGAGTGCTTCGCTGATACCGCCGGCGGCGATCGCCGCGCCATCGGTCTTGACCGCAAGCCCCATCCACGCCGCGGCGACGAGCGGCTCATGCGCGAGGAAGGCGGTCGCGAGCCACGGCAGGATCAGCACTTCGACCACCGCGAAGATCACCACCAGCGAAGAGACGAGCACGGGCACCTGCGGGCGCGCGCGGATGGCGCCGCCGGTCGCGATTGCAGCGGCGACGCCGCAGATCGAAATGCCGGAGGCAAGCGGCGCCGACCATTCGCGGCTGAAGCCGAACCATTTCCGCGCGATGAAATAGACGACAGCCCAGTAGATGAGATAGGCCTCGACGATCGCGGCAACGCCCCGCAGCACGAGCGAGGTCGCAAGGTTCAGGCGCGAAGCGAAGGTGACGGCAAGAAAGCCGCCGAGGATCACGATCGCGATCTTGATGTAAAGCTCCGGCCGGATCGCTTCCTTCAGCCATTCGGCGAAGCGCGGAAAGAAGTTGGCGATCACGATGCCGGCGAGAAGCGCGACGATAAAGCCGCCTTCATTGGTGAGCTTGAGCGACCAGGAAATTCCGAACTTTTGCAGGTCAGCCGGCGTGACCACGGCCAGATAAGCGTAGCTGCCGACGATCCAGCTCGCATAGGCGAGCCAGAAGGTGGCGGTGAAAGTGATGGCGAAGCGCACGACATTCGCCCTGAGCGCCGCCGCGGCGGCCGACAGCACGGCGAGCAGCGCGAGATAGGTCACGACCAGCGCGCCGGCGCCGCCGAGATCGGCATAGACCTTTGATGCCGGCGCCAGCGCCTTGGCCGGATCGGTCCACACCGAGGTGTTGACCACCCAACCGAGGAAGTCGGTGCCGGAGAGACCCGCGAGCGCGAGCACAAAAACAGCAAGGCCGATTCCAACGGAGAGCCAGTCTTCGCTGAGAACGAGACGGCTCTCGCTCAGCCGATCCAGGGATTTCGTCGCGGTTGCCATGGCACAGCCCCTATTTCACGATATTAAAGCGGAAATTACAGATAATTCATATACACTACGTGGTTTGAAAAATAAAACGAAATAATATGTAATTTACGCATGCCTCGCTTGTGAATTTTGGCGAACACGCTCGCGCCAGGCGGCTTCGCACCTTCCAAGCACTGGCCGCACTTTTCGAACGGCGCTCGCACGGCTTGACGGCGCGAAGGCCGCGGCCTAACACTTAACCTGATGGTTAAGTATATGACCCCGGCCCTCGACCGCACCTTCGCCGCTCTCGCCGATCCGACGCGGCGCGCGCTCCTCGCCCGCCTCAGCAATGAGGAGAGCGTTTCGGTCAGCGCGCTCGCCGAGCCTTTCTCGATATCGCTGCCGGCGGTGATGAAGCATCTCGACGTCTTGTCGGACGCGGGTCTCATCACGCGCACGAAAACCGGGCGCACCGTGGCCTGCCAGCTGAAGGCTGCGCCCATGGAGGAAGCGATGAACTGGCTCGCCCTTTACCAGCGCTTCTGGTCTGAACAGCTCGATCGTCTCGCCGCTTATCTGGAGAAGGAAGAATGTCCGCCGCCCCCCAGCTCGCAAGCAAGCCCAGCCTCACCCTCAAACGTCGTCTCAATGCGAGGCCGGAAAAAGTCTACGCCGCCTGGACGGACCCCGCGCAAATAGTGCGCTGGTTCGGTCCGTCGCAGACACTTCCCGCTTCGGTACGCGCGGAACTCGACGTGCGCGAGGGCGGGCGCTTTCGCGCGAGCTTCAAGACCGACGACGGCGAGTATCACGAAGTCAGCGGCGTCTATCGCGAAGTGGTGCCGAACGAAAAACTCGTTTTCACCTGGGCCTGGTACACGACGCCGGAACGGGAGTCGCTCGTGACCGTTCTCATCCGCGAGGACGGCGATGGCGCAATACTCACCCTTACCCACGAGCAATTCTTCGATGAAGCCGCGCGCGACGGCCACAAGCGCGGCTGGACCGGAACGCTCGAAAAGCTCGAACGCTATCTATCGAAACCGTAAGAGGAGGACATCATGCCACAGGCGGCAGTCGACCAACGTAAGCAAGACGCGGAGGAATCCCACCGCGCGCACGGCATTTTCTGCTGGAACGAATTGATGACCCGCGACGTGGAACGCGCCAAGCGCTTCTACCAGAGCACCATCGGCTGGAGCTTCGATGGCATGCCGATGCCGGACGGCGGCACCTATTGGGTGGCGAAGTCGGACGGCAAGCCGGTCGCCGGAATTTTCCCGCTGCACGCGCCGCAATATGACGGCGTGCCCGAGAGCTGGATGTCGTATCTCGCGGTCGACGACGTGGACGCGCGCGTCGAAAAAGCCGTCAAGGCCGGCGCCAAGCTCATCAAACCGATCTTCGACGTGCCGAATGTCGGGCGGATCGCGATCTTGATGGAGCCGGGCGGCGCCGGCGTCGGCTGGATGACGCCGCTGCCGCGCGGCGCCTGATCGAAACAAATATAAAGGAGTTGACCATGCAGTATGTCGACGGATTTATCGTTCCCGTGCCGAAGAAGAAATTGTCCGCTTATCGCCGCATGGCCGCGCTTTCCGGCAAGGTTTGGCGCGATCACGGCGCCATTGAATTCCGCGAATGCGTCGCCGACGACGTCAAGGTGGGAAAGCGGACCTCGTTTCCGCGCAGCGTGAAACGCAAGTCCAACGAAACGGTCGTTTTTTCCTGGATCGTTTATCGCTCGCGCGCGCATCGCGACAGCGTCCTGGCGAAAGTCATGAAGGATCCGCGTATCGCCAAGATGATGGATCCGAAGGCGCTGCCCTTCGACGCCAAGCGCATGATCTATGGCGGGTTCAAAGTCATGGTCGAAGCCTGAAACCCCGATTGCGAAGGAACACGGATATGTCCTCGGACAGTGCAAATAAGAACCCGGTCGAAAACGCAACGAAGGAGTTCGTCATCACGCGCACCTTTAACGCGCCGCGCGAGCTTGTCTTCAAGGCGTTTACCGAACCCGAGCGCATGAAGGAGTGGTGGGGGCCAAAAGGCTTCACGGTCATCGCCTCGAAAATGGATCTGCGGCCCGGCGGCACCTACCACTATGGAATGCGCGCGCCCGACGGCAAGACGATGTGGGGCAAGTTCGTCTATCGCGAAATCGTCCGCCCGGAGCGGATCGTGCTCGTCAACTCGTTTTCCGATGAAGCGGGCGGCCTCACCCGCCACCCCATGAGCCCCACCTGGCCGCTCGAAATGCTCTCGACGTTCCTCTTCGCCGATAAGAACGGCCGCACGGAGCTCACCATCAAATGGCTGCCGCTGAACGCCGACGAAAAAGAACGCGCGACCTTTGACGGCGCTCGTGACAGCATGAAACAGGGCTGGAGCGGAACGCTCGATCAACTCGACGCATTTCTGAAAAAGACCTGAAACCAACCGATTTCAACCATGTAAGGAGTGCAAAATGCAGACGAACCCCTATCTCTTTTTCGCCGGCCAATGCGAAGCGGCGTTCAAATTTTACGAGAAGGTTCTCGGCGGCAAGACCGAGATGATGCTGACGCATGCGGAGACGCCGGCTGCGGAACAGACACCGGCCGAATGGCAGAAGAAGATCATTCACGCCCACATGCGGATCGGGAACATGCTCCTGATGGCGTCCGATGCGCCGCCCGGCCATCAGGACGACATGAAAGGTTTCTCCCTCAACCTCAGCTATGACACGAAGGCGGAAGCCGAACGCGTCTTCAATGCGCTGGCCGAGAAAGGTGAAATCCGCATGCCGTTCCAGGAAACGTTCTTCGCCACGGGCTTCGGCATGCTCGCCGACCAGTTCGGCGCGCCCTGGATGGTGATCTGCGAAAAGAAGCCCGCCTGATCTCAACGCCGGAAGCGCGGCGGCGGCCCCCGCCGCGGTACCTTCGCCCAAACGTAAAGGAGTCCACATGGCCGCCGCCCGACCGAAATCCTTCGCCGAACGCGAGATCACGATTACCCGCGTCTTCAATGCGCCGCGCGAACGCGTGTTCAAGGCCTGGACCGATCCGAAAGAGCTTGCGCAGTGGTGGGGGCCCAAGGGCTTCACCAATCCGGTCTGCGAGGTGGACGCAAAACCGGGCGGCGCGCTTCGCATCGTCATGCGCGCGCCCGATGGCGGCGAATATCCGATGAAGGGCGTCTTTCAGGAGGTCGTTCCGCCCGCGCGCCTCGTCTTCACCAACATCGCGTTGGACGGGGAAGGCAATCACATCATCGAAGGCATCACCACGGTGATCTTCGAAGACCAAGGCGGCAAGACCAAGCTCACCTTGCACACCGGCGGCGTGGCCACGGTCGATTATGCGGCGGCTTATCTCAACGGCACGGAGGCAGGCTGGACGCAAAGCATAGACAAGCTGCAGGCGCTTCTGTCGTAGCGGCCTTGAATTCCGGCATCTCTCAGCAAAGAATTCGCATGTCCCTCACGCTTTATTTCCACCCGCTCTCGTCCTTCTGCCAGAAGGTGCTGATCGCGCTCTACGAGAACGGCACGCCTTTCAAGCCGGAGATCGTCAACCTCTTCGACGAAGCTTCGAGTGCGGCCTTCAAGAAAATGTGGCCGATCGGCAAATTTCCCGTGCTGCGCGACGAGGCGAAGGATCGGATAATTCCCGAATCCAGCATCATCATCGAGTATCTGCAGCAGCACTACCCGGGAAAGACGCGATTCGTTCCCAACGACGCGGAGCTCGCGCGCCAGATGCGCTTTCGCGATCGCTTCTTCGACCTGCACCTGAACGTGCCGATGCAGAAGATCGTCACTGACCGGCTGCGGCCCGCGGGCAAGAACGACACCTACGGCGTGGAGGACGCCAGGCGCCGGCTGCAAATCGGCCTCGAACTCACCGACAAAAGCATGGCGGCAAAGACCTGGGCGATGGGCGATGAATTCAGCATGGCCGATTGCGCCGCGGCCCCGCCGCTGTTCTTCGCCAATCTGGTGATGCCCTTCGAAAAGACGCATCCGAACGCGGCGGCATATCTCAAGCGGCTGCTGCAGCGGCCGTCTTATGCGCGGGCGGTGAAGGAAGCCGAACCGTTTCTCGCGAGCATGCCGAAATAGCGCGGCGCGCTGCGGTTCGCGATGGGCGCTCCCTCGGGGCCCGAACCCCTGTTTTCGCCGTGAGAGGACGAACACAAGCGAACACCGGCGGACGTCCGCCGGACACACCGCTTCTTCTGAGTCTGATCCTATGCGGACAAGCGGCGGGCATCGGCCACCGCTTGCGTATTTGCGCTTTTGTCGGATTGAATTCCGCCGAAATAATCGCCGAACATTGCCTCGCCGTTTACGACGAACAGCCGCTTCAAATCCTCTTGCTCGATCGGTTTCTGGAGAATCGGCGCATTTTTGAATCGCGCATCGATGCTCTCCGCGCCATAGCCGGTGGTAAAGACGAAAGGCATATCCCGCTCGGCAAGGATTTCGGCGAGCGGATAGATCGGCTCGCCTCCCAGATTGACATCCAGGATTGCCGCATCGACGTTGCCTTGCGCGACTGCCTGCTTTGCGTCGGCAAGCTTACTGAAGGGGCCGACAATCGAAAATCCAAGTTCGGTCAAAAAATCGCTCAAAGCCAACGCCACTAAACTCTCGTCCTCAACGATCATGATGCGGTTGTTGCGAATAACTCTTTGCGTGTCCGGCGCGCGGCTGGTCGTCCTGGGTATCGGTTTTGACGATCCTTCTTCTTTTATTTTGTCGCTGGGCACCGAGATAGCGCAGCGAAGACCGTCGGCCGCCCAGTCATAAACGACCTTGCCGCCGAGCTGCTTCTCGATACTTTCAACGACGATCTTCGTTCCAAATCCTTTACAGCCAGACGTTCGTATGGCCGGTCCGCCCACTTCACGCCAGTGAATAATCAAATTTCGGTCTTCGACGACCCAGGACAGTTCGACGCGACCGGCCGCCGACGAAAGGGCGCCATATTTTGCCGCATTGGTTGCGAGTTCGTGCAGTGACAGCGCCAATGTCTGCGCAGCCGTCGGCCCGAGCATGACATCGGGACCTTCGAGCACAATCTTTTCGGGATTCGTTTTGTAAGGAGCGAGTTCTTCGTCGAGAAGGCCGCGAAGATCGGCGCCTTCCCAACGCGTTTGCGAAAGAATGCCGTGCGCCACCGACAGCGCTTTGATCCGCCCCTCAACGCTGCTCCGGTAGTGCGCGAGGTTCTCCGACTTCGTGAGACGAACAATGGACTGCACCAGCGCCAGCGCGTTCCTTGCTCGATGGTCCACCTCGCGTGCCAGCAAAACCTGTCGCTCTTCAGCTTCCTTGCGGTCGGTGATATCGATGGTAACGCCGCTGATGCGGACGACATGGCCTGACGAATCGGTCGTGGCCGCAGCACTGCCAATGCACCAACGGACCTGGCCGTTCGGGCGCAAAGCACGGAACTCCGATTGAAATGAATTGCGCTGCCGGAGCACTTCTTCCAGCCCCGTCTGCAAGGTCGCCCAATCGTCCTGATGTATAAGAGCGCGGGTGTTTTCCGGTGAGGGTATGAATGTCTTCGGGTCGACGCCAAAAATACGACATTGCCCCTCGTCCCACGTGCATTCGCCGCTTGCCCTGTCCCAATCCCAAGACCCCATATGGCCGGCCGCGAGCGCAAGGGTTCGGCGCTGCTCGCTTTTAAGCAGTTGTGCCGTTGAGGTCTCGAGTTCGGCCGTGCGGCTAGCGACCCGCTGCTCAAGCTCGGCGTTCAGCCGCTCCAGCTCTCGGGTCTTGCGATAAAGCTCGGCGAAGATTTTGACTTTTGCTCTTAGCACCTCCGGGATAACGGGCACGGGCACATAGTCGACGGCACCCATCTCATATCCGCGCAGCCGGTCCATCTCGCTGAGATGAATGGCCGAAATGAAAATCATCGCCGTTTTCTGAAAGCGCGGATGCTCGCGGATCATCGCCGCAAGTTGAAAACCGTCGAGGTCCGGCATGCACACGTCGACCAAGACTACCGCTACCTCCGATTTGAGGAGGTGTTCGAGCGCTTCGCGACCCGAAGCTGCCTTCAAGAGATTCTCGCCGAGGCCATGCAGAATCGCCTCGTAGCTCAGCAGCTTCGACGGCTGGTCGTCGACCAGCAGTATGTTGACCTTTTCCAACTCGGGCATGGCGCCCTCCAAGGTCAGCGGTGTAACCAGATACGAAGCGCTGACAGCAACTGTTCGGTGTTCACTGGCTTTGCCAGATAGTCAGATGCGCCTGCTTCCAGACACTTTTCGCGGTCGCCCTTCATCGCCTTCGCCGTGAGCGCGATAATCGGCAGACGGCGGAACTTGGGTTGCGCGCGGATTGCGCCAATCGTTTGATAACCATCCATCTGTGGCATCATGATATCCATGAGCACGATGGCGAGGTCGGGTGTGGATTCTACAAGCGCGATCGCTTCGCGCCCGGTCGTGGCGGTCAACACGCGCATGCCGCGCCGCTCAAGCACGCTTCCAAGCGCGAAGATATTTCTCGCATCGTCGTCGACCAGCAAGGCGGTGCGGCCAACCAGATCCTCATCAGAGCTGGTGAGGCGTTCCAGCATCCGCTGTTTCTCGGCCGGCAGGTCCGTCACGACCCGATGCAGGAACAGGGCGGTCTCATCCAGAAGACGCTCGGGCGATTCCACCCCCTTCACAACAATGCTGCGTGCCATGGTGTGGAGCTGGGCATCTTCCTCGGCTGACAATTCGCGCCCCGTAAAGACCACGACCGGGACGTCTGACAGCGTCTCGTCGGCGCGGATGTTTTCCAAAACCTCGAATCCCGACATATCAGGAAGTCGCAAATCCAGCACAACGCAGTCGCAAGGCTCGGCGCGCAAAGCTTCGAGTGCGCCAGCCCCGGTCCCGCTGGTGATGATTTCGATATCATCGGAGCCGAGCAATTCAGTAATGCTCATTTGTTCCGCAGGATTGTCCTCGACCACGAGCAGGCGCCGGCGCCGCGGCTCGGCATATTTTTTGATGCGCGCCAGAGCGGCTTCAACGCTTTCCGTGGTCGTCGGCTTATTCACAAAGGAAAAGGCCCCGCGCGCCAAGGCATTCTGACGATCCTCGTCGAGCGTGACGATCTGAACCGGAATGTGCCGCGTGAGCGGGCTTTGCTTCAGCTGGCTGAGCACCGTCCAGCCAAGCATGTCCGGCAGGAATACGTCGAGCGATACCGCGGTCGGCTGGAATTGCTTCGCAAGGTCGAGCGCATCGGCGCCGCACGCAGCATGAAGGACCTTGAACCCCTCGTCGCGAGCGAGATCCCGAACGATGCGCGCATAGTGCGGATCGTCTTCGACGATCAACAGGATCGAATCCCCGGGTTCGATCTCCAATCGGTCATCCGGTACCTGTTCCAGCGGATGATCGGCAGACGCGGCCGGCATCATCGCCGCCGTTTGGGGAGTATGCCACGGACGGTTGTCGCTCGGTGAGCGCGTGCCCGTGGACGGGCCGACATACTTGGTCGGCAAATATAGCGTAAAGGTACTTCCCTTGCCGGGTGCGCTGCGCAGCTGGATCTCCCCGCCGAGAAGACCGGCCAATTCACGGCTGATCGCGAGTCCCAATCCGGTGCCGCCATACTTGCGGCTTGTGCTCGCGTCTGCCTGCTGAAACGCTTCGAAAATCATCTTCTGTTTTTCAAGCGGAATGCCGATGCCGGAATCCGACACCTCGAATGCGATCACCGCTGGCGCACGGCTGAGCACGGCATGGTCGTGACTCCATCCGCCGACGGCGGCTGACACATTCAGGCGTACGCCGCCCTGGTCGGTGAACTTGAACGCATTCGACAAGAGATTTTTCAATACCTGCTGCAGCCGCTTGGAGTCGGTCGTAATGCTGCGGCCAAGATGGGCGTCCACGTCGATGTCGAAGGAAAGCTGTTTTGTCTCGGCCTCGTGCCGGAACGGCCGCGCGGTCGCATCGAGCAGATTCGTGAGGAACACCTCCTCCGCTTCCACCGTGACGGTACCGGACTCGATCTTCGACAGGTCGAGAATGTCGGTGATGAGGTTCAGCAAATCGGTACCCGCCCCGTGGATGGTTCGAGCGAACTCGATCTGTCTCGGCGTCAGGTTGCCGTCGGGGTTATCGCCGAGTTGCTGGCCCAGGATCAGAATGCTGTTGAGCGGGGTCCGCAATTCATGCGACATGTTGGCCAGGAATTCGGATTTGTATTTCGAGGTCAGCGCCAATTCGCCTGCTTTTTCTTCCAGCGCGCGGCGCGCCTGCTCGATTTCCTGATTCTTGCGTTCGACCTCAACGTTCCGCTCGGCGAGCTGCTGCGCTTTCTGCTCAAGCTGCTCGTTGGTTTGCTGCAACTCTTTTTGTTGCGCCTGCAGCTCGGAGGCGAGCTGTTGCGATTGTTTCAACAACCCTTCCGTCTGCATCGTAGCTTCAATGGAATTCAGGACGATGCCGATATTGGTGGTGAGTTGGTCGAGGAAGGTGATCTCCAGCGTAGTGAACGCGGTGAGCGAGGCGAGTTCGATAACCGCCTTCACCTGACTTTCAAACAGCACCGGCAAGACAATCACGTTCTTTGGCGCCGCCTTGAATAACGCCGAGCCGATCGGCATCGCTGAGGCGGGCATTTCAGTGATCAGGACGCGGCGTTTCTCCAGAGCGCATTGGCCGATTAAGCCCTCGCCTATCCGGAGCGTTTTCGGGTGCCCATGGACCGGATCGTCGGCGTAGACCGACAATAGTCGCAGCGTTCTGTCGTCTTCGTTTTCAATCTGATAAATCGCGCCGAGTTGCGCGTTGACGAGCGGAGTGAGCTCCGAGAGAAGCAGGCGGCCAACGGTCGTCAGGTCGCGCTGCCCTTGCAGCATGTTGGTGAATTTGGCGAGATTGGTCTTGAGCCAATCCTGTTCGGTATTGCGATCAGTGGTGAGGCGGAGATTATCGATCATCGTGTTGATGTTGTCTTTGAGTTCCGCCACTTCGCCGCGCGCATCCACCTTAATGGACCGCGTTAGATCGCCCTTGGTCACGGCGGTCGCCACTTCCGCAATGGCGCGGACCTGGGTTGTCAGATTGGCCGCCAGAAGATTGACGTTGCCGGTAAGATCTTTCCACGTGCCGGCGGCGCCGGGCACGTTTGCCTGACCTCCAAGGCGCCCTTCGACGCCAACTTCGCGAGCGACGCTCGTCACCTGATCGGCGAACGTCGCGAGCGTGCCAGTCATGTTGTTGATGGTTTCCGCCAGCGCCGCCACTTCGCCCTTCGATTTGACGGCGAGATTTTGTTTCAGGTCGCCGTTGGCGACCGCAGTCACGACCTTGACGATGCCGCGTACCTGCTCGGTGAGATTGGCGGCCATCACGTTGACGGTGTCGGTGAGGTCCTTCCAGGTGCCGGCGACGCCCGGCACTTCGGCTTGACCACCGAGCTTGCCCTCGGTGCCGACCTCGCGCGCAACGCGCGTCACCTCGCCGGCGAAGGCGTTGAGCTGGTCCACCATCGTATTGATGGTGTTCTTCAACTCCAGAATCTCGCCTCTGACGTCGACGGTGATTTTGCGCGAAAGATCGCCACGGGCGACCGCGGTCGTCACCTCGGCGATATTTCTCACCTGCGCCGTTAGATTGCTGGCCATGAAGTTGACGTTATCGGTGAGGCCCTTCCACGTTCCGGCGACGCCGGGAACGTTGGCCTGACCGCCCAGTCGTCCTTCGGTGCCGACCTCGCGCGCAACGCGCGTCACCTCACCGGCAAACGACCGAAGTTGCTCGACCATCGTATTCAGCGTTTCCTTCAGGAACAGAATTTCGCCGCGGACGTCCACGGTGATCTTTTTCGAGAGATCGCCACTCGCAATCGCGGTCGCCACTTCGACGATATTGCGAACTTGCGCGGTCAGGTTGCCGGCCATGAAGTTCACGCTATCGGTCAGGTCCTTCCAGGTGCCGGCGACCCCCGGCACTTCGGCCTGGCCGCCGAGCTTGCCTTCGGTGCCGACCTCGCGCGCAACGCGCGTCACCTCGCCGGCGAAGGCATTGAGCTGGTCGACCATCGTGTTGATGGTGTTCTTCAATTCGAGAATTTCGCCCTTCACGTCGACCGTGATCTTGCGCGACAGATCGCCGTTGGCGACGGCGGTCGTCACCTCGGCGATATTTCGGACCTGGGTCGTAAGATTGCCGGCCAGCAGATTGACGTTGTCGGTCAGGTCCTTCCACGTTCCCGCGACGCCGGGGACAACGGCCTGACCACCGAGACGGCCGTCGGTGCCGACCTCGCGCGCGACGCGGGTGACTTCACCGGCGAAGGCATTGAGCTGATCGACCATCGTATTGATGGTGTCCTTCAGCTCCAGAATCTCGCCCTTCACTTCGACCGTGATCTTGCGCGAGAGGTCGCCGTTCGCGATCGCGGTCGAAACCTCGGCGATGTTGCGCACCTGCGCGGTCAGGTTGCTCGCCATCGAGTTCACGCTGTCGGTCAGATCCTTCCAGGTTCCGGCGACGCCGTGCACATTCGCCTGACCGCCGAGCCGGCCATCGGTGCCGACTTCGCGCGCGACGCGCGTCACTTCGCCGGCAAAGGCATTGAGCCGGTCGACCATGGTATTGACGGTCTCTTTCAGCTTCAGGATTTCGCCACTGACGTTGACGGTGATCTTCTTCGAGAGGTCGCCGCCGGCAATGGCGGTGGCCACCTCGGCGATGTTGCGCACCTGCGCGGTGAGGTTGCCGGCCATGAAATTCACGCTGTCGGTCAAATCCTTCCATGTGCCAGCAACGCCGGGGACTTGCGCTTGCCCGCCGAGCTTGCCTTCGGTTCCGACTTCGCGCGCGACGCGCGTAACTTCGGACGCGAACGAATTCAGCTGATCGACCATCGTATTGATCGTGTCTTTCAACTGAAGAATTTCACCCCGCACGTCGACCGTGATTTTGCGCGAGAGATCGCCGCGCGCCACCGCCGTGGTTACGTCGGCGATGTTGCGGACCTGGGTCGTGAGGTTCGCCGCCAAGAGATTGACGTTGTCGGTGAGGTCCTTCCAGGTCCCGGCGACGCCGGGCACCACGGCCTGGCCGCCGAGCCGCCCCTCGGTGCCGACTTCGCGCGCGACGCGCGTCACTTCGGCGGCGAAGGAGCGCAGCTGATCCACCATCGTATTGATGGCTTCCTTGAGCTGCAGGATTTCGCCGCGAACGTCGACGGTGATTTTCTTCGAAAGATCGCCGCTCGCCACCGCGATGGTCACTTCCGCGATGTTTCGAACCTGGGCGGTGAGATTGCTCGCCATCAAGTTCACGCTTTCGGTAAGGTCCTTCCAAACGCCGGTCACTTCCGGCACTTGCGCTTGGCCGCCCAACTTGCCTTCGGTGCCGACTTCGCGTGCGACGCGCGTCACTTCCGACGTGAACACACGCAGCTGGTTGATCATCGTGTTGACGATCCGGGCCGAGCGTAGAAACTCGCCCTTGAGCGGCCGGCCGTCGACGTCGAGCGGAACCGTTTCCAGGAGTTCGCCTTGCGCGACCGCGGTGATGGCGCGGGTAACCTGCGTCGTCGGCCACAGGAGATCGTCTATCAATGTATTGACGGACATCTCCATTTCGCCCCAGGCGCCGCTGGTGAGGCCGAATTTGACACGCTGCCGCGTTTTTCCCTCGCGACCAACGACTTGGCCCACACGCTCCAGCTGCTTCGACATGCGCTGGTTGGCGGCCACGATCTCATTAAACGTGTCGGCAATCTTACCTTCGATACCAAGTCCGTCGCTCGGCAAACGCGCGGAGAAATCACCGACTTTCATGGCATGGAGGGCGTGCAAGAGCGCGCTTTGATTAATGGCCCCTTTCCCGTTCCCCGTATGAACGGGTGGTACGCCAGCCGACAGTTCGCCGACCGCTGCATCGCCAATTTTTTCAGCCCCGCGCCGCATAATTTCCCCGCTGGATGACGGAATTTCCCCGCTGGATAGCCGGCAAATAGGATGATTTTGGGCCCGATTGAGCCCCTGGCTGGCCTATCAGGGCATCGCCGCTTCGATCAGTGGACGGTTGGCCGATGAACGATGCTGCCGGTCTGCACTCGCGCACAAAAAGACTCCGCCGGCGCATCATAGGACCCCTCCCAACGGGCCGTTCGGAAGTCCGAATTCTCGCCCGCCTCCCCGTATGGGGGACTACCGTAAAACGGACGAGTAACTCGAATGCCGCCGTTCGGTTCCCCTCCGCCGGCGAAATATTTTTGATGTAGAATGAAGGCTAAATATCGTCGGCCATGGCCCGAGCCAGGCCGTCAAACCGCATCGCTGGCAAGGATCGCTGGCAAGGTAAGCGCGGGTCACCCGCCCGCCCACGGTCGTGCCGCAAGCCCTTGATCCCGCTGGCGCTCCCTACGGGACTCGAACCCGTGTTTTCGCCGTGAGAGGGCGACGTCCTGGGCCGCTAGACGAAGGGAGCGTGGCTCAGCGCACAAAAAGCCTTAGCCCTGAACCCGCTTCGCAATCAAGCCGCGTCACGGCGTCGGCTTGATGGTGAAGCGGCCCTTGGGCTGCAAGGTTTCGAGGTCGTAGATCAGGACCTCGACGAGGCCGGCGTTTTCCACCGTGACCACGAGCCGGTCGCCGGTCGCCGCCGTCGAGATCACCCGCGCGCCGCGGGCGAGATTGAGCGTTTCCTCGATCGGCGGCCGGGCCCTTTCCGCACCGGCGTAAAGGCGGTAGGCGATCACGCCGAACACCGCGAGAAAACCCGCCGCCATGATCAGGAGCGAGCCGAACATCAGCCGCCGCACGCGCGCCACCACGCGCGTTTGCTCGGGGCTGAGATCGTCGCTTGAACTCATCGGGTAGCTTCAGATGAACAAACCGCCGGGCGAAGCGAAAGCCGAGACGACCGTTCGCGCTGGCGACGCGGGCGAAAGGCTCGATCGTTTTCTCGCATCGAAGTTTTCCGAGTTGAGCCGGACGCGGCTGAAGCGGCTGATCCTCGACGGCAAGGTGCGCATCGGCGGCCGGACGATAGGTGACCCCGGATACCGGGTCAAACCGGCCGAGCGAATCGAACTGTCCGTGCCGCCGCCGGAGCCGGCGAAACCCGGCGCCGAAAAAATTCCGCTCGAGATCGTCTTTGAGGACAGAGACCTTATCGTGATCGACAAGCCCGCCGGCCTTGTGGTGCATCCCGCCGCCGGCAACCGCACCGGTACCCTCGTCAATGCCCTGATCGCCCATTGCGGCGAGAGCCTCTCCGGCATTGGCGGCGAGAAGCGCCCCGGCATCGTGCATCGCCTCGACAAGGACACGAGCGGGCTTCTGGTCGTCGCCAAGACCGACCGCGCCCATCGCGGGCTCGCGGCGCAATTCGCCGATCATGGCAAAAGCGGTCCGTTGCAACGCGGCTACCTCGCCCTCGTCTGGGGCGTGCCCGAGCCGCGCGAAGGCACGATCGATCAGCCCATCGGCCGCGATCCGCGCGCGCGCGTGAAGATGGCCGTGCGCGCCGGCGGCCGCCGCGCGGTCACGCATTACAAAGTGCGGAGAATTTTTTACGACGCGAAGAAGAGGCCGCTCGCGAGCCTTGTCGAATGCCGGCTGGAGACCGGCCGCACGCATCAGATCCGCGTGCATCTCGCGAAGATCGGCCATCCGCTCTTGGGCGATGATACCTACGGCGCCGGCTTTCGTTCGCGCGCGGCGAAGCTATCCACAAAGACAAGACGTGCTTTGATCGAATTCAACCGGCAAGCGCTTCACGCATACCTGCTAGGCTTCGCTCATCCGGCGAGCGGCAAACCGGTCAAATTCGAGCAAAACCCTCCGCCCGGCTTCGCCTTTCTGCTAAGCACTTTCACGTCCAAGTGATTTTTCCGCCTTTGCGGCGCCGCACGCGGAACCTATATATCCGGGTTACGGTTGGCTCAATGAGCAGCCGTTGGGGCCCGCCTATGTCGGGGGTCCGGAAAAGGAGGCCATCTTGGCCCGCTCTACTTCTTCTCTTCCCGCCTTCACCTCGGAAGGCGGGCTATCCCGCTACCTCGAGGAAATCCGCCGGTTCCCGATGCTGGAGCCGCAGGAAGAATTCATGCTCGCCAAACGCTGGCGCGAGCACGGCGATCGCGACGCCGCGCACAAGCTCGTCACCTCGCATCTAAGGCTCGTTGCCAAGATTGCAATGGGTTATCGCGGCTACGGCCTGCCGATCGGCGAGGTCATTTCCGAAGGCAATGTCGGCTTGATGCAGGCGGTCAAGCGCTTCGAGCCTGACAAGGGCTTTCGGCTTGCGACCTATGCCATGTGGTGGATCAAGGCCTCGATCCAAGAATACATCCTGCGCTCGTGGTCGCTGGTGAAAATGGGCACCACCGCCGCGCAAAAACGCCTGTTCTTCAACCTGCGGAAGGCGAAGAGCCGCATCTCCGCGCTCGACGAAGGCGATCTCAAGCCCGACCAGGTGAGGTCGATCGCCACCCGCCTCGGCGTTACCGAAAAAGACGTGATCGACATGAACCGCCGTCTGGGGGGAGACACATCCCTCAACGCGCCGATCCGCGCCGACGCCGATTCCGGCGAATGGCAGGATTGGCTCGTGGACGAGCATGACAATCAGGAAGCGACGCTCGCCGAGAGCGAGGAATTGGAAAACCGCCGCAAGGCGCTTGGCCAGGCGCTTGACGTGTTGAGCGAGCGCGAGCGCCGCATCTTCGAGGCGCGGCGCCTGTCGGAAAATCCGATCACGCTCGAAGAACTCGCCGCCGAATTCGGCGTTTCACGCGAGCGCGTGCGCCAGATCGAAGTGCGCGCGTTCGAGAAGGTGCAGCAGGCGGTGGTGAACCGCATGCACCAGATCGAGGCGCCGCGGGCAACTCTTCCCGCGCACTAAAGCATGGTCCCGAAAAGTGGGGACCGGTTTTCGGGCAACATGATGCTCGCTTGAGAATGGGTGGCAGCCGTCAGCCGCCCTGCCCCCACGCCGCCAATGCATTGCTGATCGCCTGCTCCCCGGGCGTGCCCTTTTCGAAGGCGAGCACGGCGCGGCGGCCATTATTGTAGAAAAACGCGATGTCGAACCACGGCCGCTCGCGCAATAGCTGAACGTTCTGTTCGAGCTGGGTGTCGGGAAGCGCGAAGAGAATGTCGCCATCCTTGATTTTTTCCGGCTCGCTCATGATCAGCACCGAGCCGTTCGCCGCCTCCGCATTCTTGGCGCGCATGCCGCGTACGGTGGAAATCCCGCCGAACGGGTCGCCCGGGGTGTTGAACTGAATTTCGAGCGTGTGGCTTGCCGGGAACGACGCGTCCATGTTGCGGCGGAGAAGCAGGCTCACATTCATCTTGCGGTCCGGAATATCGATGTCGACACGAAGGGCGAGATCCGGCGCCCGCCCGGGGCCAACGCTCACCGTTTCGGTCCGCCACACGACCGTGCCGGGGAAATTCTGGAATTGCTGCGCGCCGCCGGGATTTTCTTCATAGAGCGTGGCGGCCTGACCCACGGCCGGCGGCGTATTGGCGGACGGAGCCGTAGGGCCGCTCGTCGTGGGCGCATTCACCTGCGGTGAAACCCGATCGTCGGTCTTGGGCCGGTCGGGGTCCACGGCGACGGCGCCCGATCCCGGGCCGACGCCGAGCAAGGCCAGAATCCGGTCCCGCTGCACGTAAGCGAAGAGTGCCACGGCCGCGAACAGGAGAACCACGACCCCCGCGGCGAGAAGCTTCGTGCGCAGGCCCCCTCCCTCGGCGCGCGGGCGAACGCCGGGCGGAGGCTGCAGGCGGCGCGCGCGCGGGCTCACGTCAAATTCATCGGGAAGCTCAGGACGATCGACGCGGCCCGGCGCGATGCGCGGCGCATTCAGACGATCTTCGGATTCATCCTCCAACGGATAATCGAGATCATCGTCGAGCCGCGTCCCCGCGTGAGCGGGAGGGATCGGACGATAAGGCTCGCGCTGCACGCGCCGGCCGTCCCCGTTTTCCCTGTCGCGTGGAGGCGCCGGAGGAACCTCGGGAGCCTGTGGAATCGGCCGCTCGAAATTACGCGAAGGACCTGGCGGCACCGGACCGCGCGCGGCGGGAGAGACCGCGACGCGAGGGGTCGCGGACATCGGCGCGCGCGTCTCGGGCGGCCGCGGTTGCGCGATGGCGGGCGCGGGCTCCCGCGACACCGCAGGAGCGGCGGGCGAACGCGGAGAAACGGAAGGAGGGCGCGGCGCGGCGGAAGGCGGACGCGGCGCGCGGATCGTCTCAGGATTGGCTTGCGTCGCCTGCGTCTCGACCTTGCGGATTGCATCCTCGAGCGCGAGCCGTTCGCGCGTGATGTCGGGATCGGCGAGCGGCGGATTGACCGCGCGCAACTGATTAAGCAGCGCCTGGCGCGCGCGATCATAGATCGCGCGGCGCGCTTCGCCCGTATTGCGCTCCAGGCCGTCGATCGCCCGGGCCAGGAGCGGCTGGTAATCCGTCATTCCGAAGGCCTCACTCGGTACGCATCCTCGCTTAGGATTGGAACGGATTTTGGACCAGAATCGTATCGTCGCGCTCGGGACTCGTCGATAGTAATGCGACCGGGCAGTTGATGAGCTCTTCGACCCTGCGCACGTATTTTACCGCCTGCGCCGGCAATTCCGCCCATGTTCTCGCCCCCTGGGTGGAGGTTTTCCACCCTTCGATCTCTTCATAAACCGGCTCAAGCCGCGCCTGCGCCGCCTGGCCTGCCGGAAAATGCCCGATTTGGCGCCCGTCGAGCCGGTAACCGGTGCAAATCCGGATCGGATCAAGCCCGTCCAAGACGTCGAGCTTGGTGAAGGCAATGCCGTCAATGCCCGCCACCATGACCGTCTGACGGACAAGGGCGGCGTCGAACCAGCCGCAGCGGCGCGGGCGGCCGGTGACGACCCCGAATTCCTTACCGCGCTCGCCCAGGAGCTTGCCCGTCTGGTCTTTCAATTCGGTCGGAAACGGCCCCTCGCCGACGCGGGTTGTGTAGGCCTTGGCGATGCCGAGCACGTAATGAATGGCGCGCGGGCCGAGTCCCGATCCCGTCGCCGCCTGCGCCGCCACCGTGTTGGAGGAGGTCACATAAGGGTAGGTGCCGTGATCGACATCGAGCATGATTCCCTGCGCGCCTTCGAACAGAATGCGGCTGTTCTCGCGGCGCCGCTCGTCGAGGAGCGCCCCTACCCGGTCCATGAACGGCAGAACTTTCGGGGCGACCGAGGCAAGTTCCTCTCGCACTGCCGCGGGCGCGAGTTCCGTAAGCCCAAGCCCGCGCCGCAGCGCGTTGTGATGCGCGAGAAGACGTTCGATCTTGTTGTCGAGCGCGGCGGGCTCGGAAAGATCCGTGAGCCGGATGGCGCGGCGGCCGACCCTGTCTTCGTAGGCGGGCCCGATGCCGCGGCCGGTGGTGCCGATGCGGAGTGCCACGGCGCTTTCGCGCGCGACATCGAGCTCGCGATGCAATGAAAGGATCAGGGCGCAATTATCGGCGATGCGCAAATTGTCGGGCGTAATCGTAATGCCTTGGGCCTTGAGCTTCTCGACCTCGGCGACAAAGGCATGCGGGTCGAGCACGACGCCGTTGCCGATCACCGAAAGCTTGCCGGAGCGCACGATGCCCGAAGGAAGCAATGAGAGCTTGTAGGTGACGCCGTCGATCACGAGGGTATGACCGGCATTGTGGCCGCCTTGAAAGCGGACCACCACGTCCGCCTGCTCGCTCAGCCAATCGACGATCTTGCCTTTGCCTTCGTCACCCCACTGGGCGCCGACCACCACGACGTTCGGTATCGCCTCTCTCCTTCATGGATGCCGACGAAAAAAAGCCCCGGCATGAAGGGCCAGGGTTTCCTCTCGTACCGGATACCGCGGCGAGTGACAAGAAGCGTTGCCGCCGCAACCGCCTCTTGCGTTTCCGGCACTTCGTGCCGATGTTGCGGCGATGACGGTATTACCGGCGGCAACTACATTGGGGCCCGCCACCCTTCGGGTGGCGGACGAGGGCCGCGCGTTCGCCGTTTATCGCGACCTGATCGGGCTTGAAGTCACCGGCCGCGAGAACGGCAGGATTGCTCTCGGCGCCGCGGGCAAATCCTTCCTGTTTCTCGACGTGGTGCCCGGCACTACGCCGCGGCCGCGTCATGCAACCGGCCTTTACCATGTGGCGATCCTGCTTCCTGACCGCGCCGCCCTCGGACAGGCGATCACCCGCCTCGCTCGGGCGAACGTCAAGCTTGGCGCCGCCGATCACAATGTGAGCGAAGCGATCTATCTGTGGGACGCCGACAATAACGGTCTCGAAATCTACCGCGACCGGCCCCGCGCCGAATGGCAGTGGAAGGACGGCCGCGTCACCATGGGGAACTTGCCGCTGGATTTCGAAGGAATTATCGCCGATGGAAATCGAAAGCCCGCGGCGGCAGAGGTCCCCGCCGGCACCCGCGTCGGCCATGTTCACTTGCAAGTCGGCGACATCGAAGCCGCCGGCCGATTCTATTGCGATGTGATCGGCTTCGAACGAACGGCGGAAAGGCCCGGCGCATTGTTCGTCTCCGCCGGCGGCTATCATCATCATCTCGGATTGAACGTCTGGGACAGCAAGAACGGCCCGCTGCCGCCGAAGGACGCGGCCGGTCTCGAACAATTCGTGATCCGCCTGCCGGACGAAAAGGACATCGCAGCCATGCGCGCACGCATCGAGGCCGCCGGCTTGCCGGTCGAGAACACCGATCACGGTTTCATTGTCCGCGATCCCTGGCAGACAGCGATCCGCATATCACCCATGCACGCGGGCGATTGATCGGCCGCGCCGCAATGCTTAGAACCGCATGGGATTAACCCCCGCGCGAAACCAGCAATGCAATCTGCCCTCCGCCGCTTCGGCGGTTTTTTATTCGACAGCCCTTATCTCTTGCTGTCGCTCTCCTCGCTGTTCTGGGCGGGCAACATCGTGCTTGGCCGCTTCATCGCCGGCCGCATCCCGCCGCTCGCGCTCTCCTGGTTTCGCTGGACGGGAGCATTTTTGATCTTCATCGGCTTCGCCTGGCCTTATGTGCGGCGCGACTGGCAGGCGATCCGCGCCAACACCGGAATTCTCCTGCTGATCGCGCTCGTCGGCATCAGCGCCTATAGCGCCGTCTCATATTCCAGCCAGCAATACACGCAGGCGATCAACGCCCTCCTGATCGCTTCCACCGGACCGCTTCTGGTTGCGCTCGCGACCTTCGTGCTTTACCGCGAACCGCCGACGGCGCGGCAAATGTTCGGCGTCCTGATTTCGCTTTGCGGCGTCCTCGTCGTGATCTGCCGTGGCGATCTTGAAATTCTCCGCAAGCTTCAGTTCAACGCCGGCGATCTCGGCTTCTTTTTCGCGCAGATCATCTATGCTTTCTACACCGCGCTCCTGAAGCAAAAGCCCGCGCTGCATCCGTTTTCGTTTCTGGCGGCGATCATGGGATGGGGGGCGTTGTTGCTCACGCCCGCCTACGCGCTGGAGGCGGCTTCCGGCCGCACGCCGAGCTTTGGCCTCGCCGCGGTGTTGACGCTCGTCTATATGGCGACGCTGCCCTCGCTCGTCGCCTATCTTTTCTACAATCGCGGCGTCGAGCTGATCGGGCCCAATCGCGCGGCGCCCTTCTACCATCTCATTCCGATTTTCGGCTCGGTGCTCGCGATCCTTTTTCTCGGCGAGCGGCCGGAATTCTATCACGCGATCGGCTACGCGCTCGTGTTCACGGGCGTGGCGGTCGCGACCACCAGCACCGCTGCGGCCAAGCCCGCTTAGGATACGCTCGCGTCGAGCGCGCGCGCCCGACATTTTGCGGGAGCATGATCCCACTTTTCGGGGATCATGCTCTAGAACTTCAGCGGCTTCGCCGACTGCACCTGCGGCAGCTCGCGCACCTTGGCAAGCACGCTCGCCGGCAATTCGCCGTCGATCTCAATCAACGCAATCGCGTTGCCGCCCGGCGCTTCGCGGCCGACATGGAAGGTCGCGATGTTGATACCGGCATCGCCGAGCGTCGAGGAGAATTTGCCGATGAAGCCCGGCTTGTCGAGGTTGGTGATGTAGATCATCGACGGGCCGAACTCGGCATCCATGCGGATGCCCTTGATGTTGACGATACGCGGCCGGCCATCGGCGAACACGGTGCCGGAAACCCAGCGCTTCTGCTTCTCGGTGACGACCGTGACCGTGATCAGGCTCTCATAGTCGCTTTCCGCCTCGCGCGTGGTTTCTTCGACCGCGATGCCGCGCTCCTTGGCGATGGAAGGCGCCGAGACGACATTGATATCCTGCAGCATCGGGCGCAGGAGCCCGGCGACGGCGGCGGAAGTGAGCGCCTTTGTCTTCATCTGCGCGACCGCGCCCTCATAGGTGATCCGCACCTGTTTGATGCCGGTTTCGGTGAGCTGGCCGGCAAAAGAGCCGAGCTTTTCGGCAAGCGCGATGAACGGCTTCAGCCGCGGCGCTTCTTCCGCCGTAATTGAAGGGAAGTTCACCGCGTTCGAGATCGCGCCGCGCAGGAGATAATCCGACATTTGTTCGGCGACTTGCAGCGCCACGTTTTCCTGCGCCTCATTGGTGGAGGCGCCGAGATGCGGCGTGCAGATGACGTTCGGATGCCCGAACAGCGGATTTTCCGTCGCCGGCTCCGTCGAGAACACGTCGAAGGCCGCCCCCGCGACATGGCCCGAATCGAGCGCCGCCGCGAGCGCCGTCTCGTCGACGAGGCCGCCGCGGGCGCAATTGATGATGCGAACGCCCTTGCGGGCGTGCGCCAGCGCCTTGGCGTCGAGAATATTCTTGGTCTTTTCGGTGAGCGGCGTGTGCAGCGTGATGAAGTCCGCGCGCCGCAGGAGGTCGTCCAGATCGACCTTTTCCACGCCGAGATCGGCCGCCCGCTCCGGCGACAGGAACGGATCGTAGGCGATCACCTTCATGTGCAGGCCGAGCGCGCGGTCGGCGACGATCGCGCCGATATTGCCGCAGCCGATGATGCCGAGCGTCTTGCCGGTGATCTCGACGCCCATGAAGCGGTTCTTTTCCCACTTGCCGGCCTGGGTCGAAGCATCGGCCTGCGGAATCTGGCGCGCGAGCGAAAGCATCAGCGTGACCGCGTGTTCGGCCGTTGTGATCGAATTGCCGAAAGGCGTGTTCATCACGATGATGCCCCTCGCCGTCGCTGCCGGAATATCGACATTGTCGACGCCAATGCCGGCGCGGCCGACGACCTTGAGGTTCTTCGCGCGCTCAAGAATTTTCGAAGTCACCTTGGTGGCCGAGCGCACGGCAAGCCCGTCGAAGCCGTTGATGGCTTCGGCGAGCTTTTCCTTGTCCTTGCCGAGGTTCGGCTGGAAATCGACCTCGACGCCGCGATCCTTGAAGATCTGCACGGCGGCGGGCGAAAGCGCGTCGGAAATGAGCACCCGGGGAGCAGCCATCGTCGTCTCCCTCAAGCGGCCTTGGCGAGCGAGGCCTTGGCCTCGCCGAACGCCCAGTCGAGCCACGGCAGCAGCGCTTCGACGTCGGAGGTTTCCACCGTCGCGCCCGCCCAGACGCGGATGTGCGGCGGCGCGTCGCGATGGCCGGCAACGTCGTAGGCGGCATTTTCCTTTTCGAGCGCGGCTGCCATTGCCTTGATGAAGGCGGCCTGGCCGTCATTGGAAAGCGCCTTGACCGCGGGATCGACGACGGCAACGCAGACCGAGGTATTGGAGCGCGCCTTCTTGTCGCGGGCGAGAAATTCGGCCCACGGCGTTTTCGCGACCCAGGCTTCGATCGCGGCGAGATTGTTGTTGGCGCGCTGCATCAGCGCCGGCTGGCCGCCGATCGACTTCGCCCATTCGAGCGCGTCGAGATAGTCCTCAAGGCAAAGCATCGACGGCGTGTTGATGGTTTCGCCCTCGAAAATCGCCTCGTTCAGCTTGCCGCTCTTGGTCATGCGGAAGAGTTTCGGCAAGGGCCACGCGGGCGTGTAGCTCTCGAGCCGTTCCACCGCGCGCGGCGACAGGATCAGCATGCCGTGCGCGGCCTCGCCGCCGAGCACCTTCTGCCAGGAGAACGTCACCACATCGAGCTTGTCGAAAGGAAGTGATTGCGCGAAGGCGGCCGAGGTCGCATCGCAAATGGTGAGCCCGGCGCGATTTGCCTTGATCCAATCGCCATCCGGCACGCGCACGCCGGAGGTGGTGCCGTTCCAGGTGAAGACGACATCGCGGGAGAAATCGACTTCGGCGAGATTCGGCAACTCGCCGTAAGCGCCCTTCAGGACGCGCGCGTCCTTGAGCTTGAGCTGCTTCACCACGTCCGTGACCCAGCCCTCGCCGAAGCTTTCCCAGGCGAGCACGTCGACCCCGCGCGCGCCAAGCAGCGACCACATCGCCATTTCCACGGCGCCGGTGTCGGAGGCCGGCACGACGCCGATGCGGAAATTCGCCGGCACGTTCAGAAGTTCGCGCGTGAGATCAATCGCCCGCTTCAGCCGCGCCTTACCCGGCTTCGAGCGATGCGAGCGTCCGACCAGCGCATTCTGGAGATTTTCGAGAGTCCACCCCGGGCGCTTGGCGCAGGGGCCGGATGAAAAATGCGGCACGAGCGGCCGCACATTGGGCTTGTTCGCCATGGCTTCTATCCTTCCAGATAGCCGCCCCTCGGTGGGGAGGGGTGTCCCACGGACGGGAATGGCGGAAGAAAGACGCGGCGTCAAGTGCACCGCACCATTCCGCTGATATTTCACCGGCGGTGGAATGCCACGATCGAAGCGGCCGCAAAAACAAAACGGCGCGGGAAATGCCCGCGCCGCTTTTTTCGAATGCGCCGTTTGCTCAGTATTTGCGGACGAGCGGCGGCTCGGGGAAGAAGCTGTCGGCGAACATCCAGCGCACGCCGAGCTTGATGTCGTTCGAAGTGATGTGTTTGAACAGAATCGGATTGAAGGTCAGGTTCGTGCCGTCGGGCGCCAGGAGATCCTTGGTCGCGCCATTGCCGAGATCGACGTAGCGATAGGCGAGTTCGACGGCGAAATTCGGCGTGACCTGGTAGGAGAGCCCCGCATGCAGTGCCCAGGCAAAATTCCACTTCGAATTGTTCGGCGACCAGCCTAGCGCCTGGTTCTCGATATTGCTGTCGGTGAAGTTCCCGATCGTCAGGCGATCGAACCCGACGCCAGCGCCAACGAACGGCGTCACCGAATGCCAGGTGCCGAGATCAAGATAGGCGTTCATCAGGAACAGCCATTCCGTCTTGATTCCCGTGTACTGGTTTGTAGCCGGGCTTGGACCCGGTCCGAGATTCGGGAATTCATCGAGGCCGTGGAATGTAGAGCCAGCGCGATACTCGCCGGTCGCGTCCATACGGAACCAATTGTTGAATTTATAGCCGATGCCGACATCGAATAATCCGGCGCTCTCGAAGCCCTTCTCGAGAACGACGACCGCAGGCGTGAACGCCGGGCTGTCGAGCTTGTGCACGCTCTGATTGGTGATGCCGATATCGCCGCGCAGATACCAGGCGCCGTAATCCTGGATGACGGGCGGGGTGAAGATCGGTGGCGGCACGGGCAAGTCCGCGCCAAGCGCCGCACCGGGCGCGAGAGCGAGCGCGACGAGACCCGCGAGCGCTAAATTCCGGAAGCTCTGCATTTGACGTTCCTTCCATTCATGCGCGCGCCGGAAAGGGCGGCGTACGCCGGTTACGAATGGCGGAACGTTCGCAGCTAAAGTTTAAGGGCCGCTTAAGGTTAACGCTTAACCATATTTGTTCATGCGATCGGACTTCGTGCGTCGACAAAAAATCGCGCGCAGAAAATCCAGACGCGGCGCGGTTTCGCGCGGGCGCGTTAACGGCGCACTAACGGAGTTTAACGGCGGGTAAACAAAAACTTCAGGCGGCCACAGCCGCGAGCGCCTCGACAACGTGGTCGACGGCGGCTTCGACGAGCTCGCGATCGTCGCCCTCGCCCATCACGCGAATCACCGGCTCGGTGCCGGACGGGCGGATGACGAGACGGCCCTGGCCGTTGAGCTTCTTTTGAGCCGAGGCAATCGCGCTTTTCACCGTCGTATTTTCGAGCGGCTTGCCGGCCTTGTAGCGCACATTCTTCAGGATCTGCGGCAACGGCTCGAAGCGATGGCAAGCTTCCGACACGGGCTTGCCCGACTTCTTCACCACCGCCAGCACCTGCAGCGCCGCGACGAAGCCGTCGCCGGTGGTGGTGTAATCCGAGAGAATGATGTGGCCCGATTGCTCGCCGCCGACATTGTAACCCTCCTCGCGCATCGCCTCGAGCAGGTAGCGGTCGCCGACGCGGGTGCGGATCAATTCGAGGCCGTTGGCGACGAGATGGCGCTCGAGCGCGAGGTTCGACATCACGGTGCCGACCACGGCGGGCTTTGCGAGTTTTCCGTCTTCCTTGAAGCTCTCGGCGATCAACGCCAGAATCTGATCGCCGTCCACGAGATGGCCCTTTTCGTCGGCGATCACCACCCGGTCGGCGTCGCCGTCGAGCGCGATCCCGATATCGGCGCGCATCTCGCGCACCTTGGCGCACAGCGCCTCCGGCGAGGTCGAGCCGCAATCGCGGTTGATGTTGAAGCCGTTGGGGTCGACGCCGATCGGAAATACCTCGGCGCCGAGTTCCCACAGCGCTTCGGGCGCGACGCGATAGGCCGCACCGTTGGCGCAATCAATCACCACGCGCAGCCCCTCGAGCGACAGATTCCGCGGCAGCGTGCGCTTGGCGAATTCGATGTAGCGCTCCTGCGCGCCGTCGATGCGCTTGGCGCGGCCGAGCGCATCGGGCTTGGCGAAACGCTTGGCGAGGTCGGCGTCGACGAGCTTCTCGATCTGGTCCTCGATCTCGTCGGAAAGCTTGAAGCCGTCGGGGCCGAAAAACTTGATGCCGTTATCGTCGAACGGATTATGGGACGCCGAAATCATCACGCCGAGATCGCAGCGCATGGAGCGCGTGAGCATCGCCACCGCCGGGGTCGGCAGCGGCCCCGTCTGCAAGACGTCCATGCCGACCGCGGTGAAGCCCGAGACCAGCGCGTTCTCGATCATGTAACCGGAGAGCCGCGTGTCCTTGCCAATGATCACCCGGTGGCGGTAGTCGCCGCGCTGGAACACGAGGCCTGCGGCCATCCCGACCTTGAGGGCAAGCTCCGCCGTGATCGCGCCATTGGCGCGGCCGCGGATGCCGTCGGTGCCGAAGTATTTGCGCGCCATGATCCCCTGACCTTGCCGAACTCGCGCCCCTCGATGCGCGTCCTGATACTATGCCGAAGATGGCAGCGAAAGGTTCAAGAAATGTGTTTGATCGTTACCGTCGGCGGCCCGGGCCGTTAACCGCTCTTACGCCTTGCGCCGCTAGCTGACGGGAGCCGATTGGGCGGTGGCGCAAATCGCCGCCTATTGCGTGATTTTCTTGAGGATTAGGACGGTGAAATTCCCGTCGGGCGTATAATTGCTCTTTTGCATCTCGAACTGCGTGGGCGCGATCTTCTTCACCCCTTCCCCGCAGAAGCTGATCAGGTTGTCGGCAGCGGCCTTATCGACCACAAGCCGGAAATTCTGGATCGGGCCCGACCAGTTGGCGCCGGTCTTCAGGATGTATTCGATGCGCTCTTCGGTGAACGGCGCCGAATCGGTGTTGGCGGCCTTGCGTGCGCGGACGACAGAGGCGAGGAAGTCGGCATCGAAGCAATATTTCCTCGCATACGCCTTGTAGTAAGGATCGTCGGCCGACGAGTAAGCGGAGCCGATCGCGGTCCCCGCGGTCGCGCCGACGCTCGGTTTATAGCGATGATTGATCAAGGTTTCGGCGTTCGCCGGAAAAATCTGCTGCCAGTAGAATGTGGTCCGAAGCGCCCAGCGCGGCGCCAGATGCTTTTCCATTCCTTTGCCGACGTCGTATTCCTCGATCGCCGCGAGTCCGATCTTGATCAGCTCATCCCACTTCTCGCGTGGAAGCCGGTCAAGCGCCTGACCCGTCGTCGGAAGATGCGGCGCCAGCGGAATGCCGAGATCGCGCAGATATTGCGTGCGGTCGACGCCGGCGGCGAACACGCGCTGCTCGACCTCACTGTTCACGTCCTTGCCGCCCACCGTCGTATGGAAGTCAAGAATATTGACCGGCTCCTCGGTCGGAATTGAAAGATTGTCGTCCTCGCCGCTGATCTTGATCTCCGGCATCGGAAAGGCGACGAGCAGCGCGACATCCTTGGCCGCATGATTGAAAAAGCGGTAGCGCACGCGGATTTCAGAATCCGAAATGAACAAATCCTCGTCGCGCATCTCCACGTCGTTGTTCTGCACGAAGATGAGGCCGCCGGTCGCGAGCTCTGCGGCGGTATCGTTGGCGCGCGCCTCACTCACGGCAAGGGAAAACGCGCACGCGCAAGAGAGCCAAAAGACCTTTCGCAATCCGATTGCGACGGGGGATCTCATTTCGCTTTCCTCGCTCGCGGCAGGAAAAAGACGTTCCGCGTTTCGATCGGGGTGCCCCAACTCGTATTCTTGCCCAGCGCCGCGATGACGGGAAGGGCCGCGATCTTCTCGCCGTGCTGGACGATGAAAGCGTCGTAGCCGAAGTCCTCGCAAATGGCGGCGGCGTAAGCGCCGGGATCGGCGTGGGTGCCGGATAGCAATTCAAGCAGAAGCGCCGGCCGGTCGCGCTCAATGAGCTTGCGCGCGCCGTCGAGCACCTCGCGCTCGCTGCCCTCGACATCGGCCTTGATGAAACGGACATCGGAAAAATCGAAGCTGTCGAGTGTGCGCACTTCGACTTGATAGGTTTTTCTGTTGCGAAACTGACTATGCGTCCCCTTCAGGTTGCCGGCGAAATGCAGAACCATGCCTTCGTCGGAAAGCGGCACGTGGAAGGTGGCGCGGCCCTCGGCGTCGGAGAGCGCAAGCTCGTGCACTTCGGCGCGGCCGCGCAGCATCCGGCGTGCGAAGCGGGCGCAATCGGGATTCGGCTCGAAGGCCACCACCCGGTCGGCGATCGCGGCGAGCGCATAGGCGAAGATGCCGTAATTCGCGCCGGCATCAATGGCGGTGCCGCCGCGCGGCACGAGCCGGTCGAGGAGCGCGAGCTCGGGCTCGCCGGTGCGCGCCTCCTCGCCGATCCGCCGCCGGTAATAGAGCGACGGCGGCATCAGCATGGTGAGCTTGTCGCGAACAGAGAGGGCCATCGGCAATACGTATCACCGGCAAAGAAAAACGCCCGCTTTTAAGCGGGCGTTTCACGAAAAATACGATAACGGCCTCAGGCCTGCGGCTGCGGCGCGATATCTCCGGCCTCGGGCCGCGGACGCGGCTTGCCGGCCGAAGGCACGGCGGAGCCGCGCGACGAGGGCTCGCTCGCGCTCTCGCGCACCGGCTTCTTGCCGTTGAACAGAAGGTCCTTGATCTCGTCGCCGGTGAGCGTCTCGTACTCGATCAGGCTCTTCGCCAGGAGCTCGAGGTCGGCGCGGCGGTCGGAGATGATCTTGCGCGCGAGCTGATAGCCGTCCTCGACGAAACGCTTGATCTCGGCGTCGATTTTCTTGACGGTTTCTTCCGAGATGTTCTGCTGGCGCGACACCGAATAGCCAAGGAAGACCTCTTCCTGGTTTTCGCCATAGGCGACGGTGCCAAGCTGGTCGGAAAGACCCCAGCGCGTCACCATCATGCGCGCGAGCTTGGTCGCCTGCTCGATGTCGGAGGCGGCGCCCGAAGTCACCTTGTCGTGGCCGAACACCAGTTCCTCGGCGACGCGGCCGCCCATCAGGATCGCGAGCCGCGAGGTCATCTGCTCGTAGGACATCGACAGCTTGTCGCGCTCCGGCAATTGCATGACCATGCCGAGCGCGCGGCCGCGCGGGATGATCGTCGCCTTGTGGACGGGATCCGTCGCCGGCACGTGCAGCGCCACGATCGCGTGCCCGCCCTCATGGTAGGCGGTCAGCAACTTCTCTTCTTCGGTCATGACGAGCGAACGGCGCTCGGAGCCCATCATCACCTTGTCTTTCGCATCCTCGAATTCGTGCTGGGTGACCATGCGCTTGTTGCGGCGCGCGGCCATAAGCGCGGCTTCGTTGACGAGGTTGGCGAGATCCGCGCCGGAGAAGCCGGGCGTGCCGCGCGCGACGGTCTTGAGATTCACGTCGGGCGCGATCGGCACCTTGCGCACGTGCACCTTGAGAATCTGCTCGCGGCCGACAACGTCCGGATTCGGCACCACCACCTGGCGGTCGAAGCGGCCGGGGCGGAGCAACGCCGGGTCCAAGACGTCGGGCCGGTTGGTGGCGGCGATGAGAATAATGCCTTCATTCGCCTCGAAGCCGTCCATCTCGACCAGCAACTGGTTCAGCGTCTGCTCGCGCTCGTCATTGCCGCCGCCGAGGCCGGCGCC
>DATGIF010000014.1:0-24053 GCA_035295845.1 Xanthobacteraceae bacterium | reverse complement strand
CCGGGGGCAGCGGTTCGCCGCTCTTTCCCGCCATGATGATGCGGCTGATGAGATCTTCGCCGGGCTTCTTTGTCCGTTCCTCGACGAATTCGGCGAAATATTGCGTCATCTCGCCGAGTGCTTTCATCATGATCGTATCGTCGGTGATGCCGAGCTCCAGGATTTCGTGAATCCAGCGGATGAAAATTTCACCGTCGCTCTCCGGAACGCCGAGCATCAGCGCGATGATTCGCACCGGGATGTGGCGCGAATATTGTTGCGCGGCGTCGCAACGCCCATCGCCGATGAATTTGTCGATCAGATCGTTGCAGACAGCGCGCGCTTTCGGTTCGAATTTCTTGATTTCGGCGGGAGTAAAGGGCGGCAACAGGACCAGTTTCGCCGCCCTGTGCTCGGGCGGATCCGACGTGATCGGCGGGCTCGGAAACAGCTTCGGCCGCGATTCGCGCACCACGACACGCCGCGACGAAAAGCTTTCGGTATCGTAGACGATCGCCTTCATCGCCGAATGCGAAGTCTGCAGATATGCGCCGAGATAGCGATCGGTGTGCGCGATCGGGCAAGTCCGCCGCAAGTGGTCCCAAATCGGATACGGATCGTCGCGCCACTGTGGATCGAGATGATCCCAATCCGTAGCCCAATCGGTGACCGGTGGCCGCCTTGGCCTGTCCTGCATGGCGCTCCCCTATTCCTCGATGATCTCGATCGCGAATTCCGGGCAGTTCGCTTGCGCGAGCCACGCCTTTTCCTCAAGCCCTGCCGGGACAACGCCGTCGCCGATTTCCTTGGCGTTGCCGTATTCGTCGAGCTCGAACAGTTCCGGCGACAGCGCCTTGCACCGATTGTGACCCTGACACTTTTCCGGGTTCACGTGCACCCTCAGGCGTTTGGCGGCGGGCATCGGAGTTCCATCCTGCAGCCGGCATTCTTGCTTGTGAGAAACGAGTGCTTTGGGCCGGCGCGTACGGCTGCCTATAATGAACGAACCCGTCGCCCGATCAAGACGACCGGCTAGGAAGAGCGACCATGACCGCCGCCGATCAGACTGCTTATCGCTTGCGCGATATCCCAACGGGTGTCTGGACGCTCGGCTTCGTCTCGCTGTTGATGGATATCTCCTCGGAGACGATCCACGCTTTGTTGCCGATCTATCTCGTCACCGTGCTCGGCACTTCGACGCTGACGGTCGGGATCATCGAAGGCATCGCGGAGGCGACCGCCTCCATCACCAAGATCTTTTCCGGCGCGCTTTCGGATTGGCTGGGAAAACGGAAATTCCTCGCGGCCCTCGGCTATGGGCTCGCGGCCTTCACCAAACCCGTTTTTCCGCTGGCGCCCTCGGTCGGGTGGCTGGTGGCGGCCCGCTTCATCGACCGCATCGGCAAGGGTATTCGCGGCGCCCCGCGCGACGCGCTGATCGCCGACATCACGCCGCCGCGGCTGCGCGGCGCCAGCTTCGGCCTGCGGCAATCGCTCGACACCGTCGGCGCCTTTGTCGGACCGCTGCTCGCCATCGCCCTGATGTGGTTCACCGCCAACAGCTACACCACCGTGTTCTGGGTCGCGGTCATCCCCGCCTTCCTTGCGCTGGGTTTGATCATGTTCGCGGTCAAGGAGCCGGAGCGGCCGGCCGAATTGCGGCCCGTGCGCGCGCCGCTCAGCATCGGCGAACTCGCCGGCCTCGGAAACACCTTTTGGCTGGTCGTCGCGATCGCCACCATTTTCACGCTCGCGCGATTCAGCGACGCGTTCCTTTTGCTGCGTGCCCAATCCGTGGGCCTGCCGGTGGCTCTCGTTCCGACGGTGATGGTGGTGATGAACGTGGTCTATGCGCTTGCCGCCTATCCCGCGGGAATTCTCTCCGACCGCTTCGATCGCATCGTCATCTTCACGATCGGCATCGTGTTCTTGGTCGCCGCCGATCTCGTGCTGGGCTTGGCCGCGGGTATAGCCGGCGTCGCCATCGGCGTTGCGCTGTGGGGTCTGCATATGGGGTTCACGCAAGGACTGCTTGCGGCGCTTGTCGCTGACTCCGCCCCGCCGGAATTGCGCGGCACCGCCTTCGGGATGTTCAACCTGATGAGCGGGCTCGCGCTGCTTGCCGCAAGCATCATTGCCGGCGCGCTGTGGGACGCGGCCGGTCCGCAAGGCACGTTCTTCGCCGGCGCCGCCTTCACTGCGCTCGCGTTGCTGGGGCTTTTCGTAATCCGCCACCGCCTGACGAGTTGACAGAGGCCGGCCGCGGACTAGCATTCATGCATCGAATGGAGATGGAGTCCTCCGAAACCGCCGAAAGGCTGATGACTCCTGCCACGTTATCCGTGGTGGGAGCTTCGTGCGAGCCCGCCGCGAGGCGGGTTTTTCGTTGCCCGCCGCCCGCGCACGTTCGGAGGTGAAACAATGACTGCCGTCTGGAGCCTCGCCGCCCTTTGGTTCGCGCTCGCGCTCTTCGCGAGCCTTGCCGCGATCTATCTTCGCGTTTCCAACGCGCTGACCGAGATCATCGTCGGCACCGGCGCGCAATGGATTCTTGGCATCTTCTTTGGCGCCGCCGTGCTCGGCGCCGACGAGCCATGGATCAAGTTTCTTGCCGGCGCCGGCGCCATCATGCTCACCTTCCTGGCCGGCGCCGAGCTTGATCCGGTCGTTTTCCGCCAGAAATGGAAGGAAGCGACCGCCGTCGGCATCGCGAGCTTTCTCCTGCCCTTCCTCGGCTGCGCCACTGCCGCCTACTACGTCCTGGGCTGGGGCGGGCGCGCGAGCTGGCTCGCGGGCGTTGCCATGTCCACGACCTCGGTCGCGGTCGTCTACGCGGTGATGCTGGAATACGGCTTCAACAAGACCGCCTACGGCAAGACCATCCTCGCCGCCTGCTTCATCACCGATCTCGGCACCGTGCTCGCGCTCGGATTCATCTTCGCGCCTTTCGATACCAAGATGTTTCTATTTGCGGCGGTCGCGGTCGCGGTTTTTGTCGCCGTTCCTTGGCTCACACCGCGCCTCTTCAAGCGCCACGGTGACAAGCCTTCGGAACTGGAAGCGAAATATCTTTTACTCATCCTATTCGGCCTCGGCGGACTTGCCGCCTGGGCGGGGAGCGAAGCGGTGCTGCCCGCTTATGTGCTCGGCATGCTGCTCGCGGGCACGGTCGGCAAGGACCACGCGCTGATCCGTCGGCTGCGCACGCTCACGCTCGGCCTGATGACGCCGTTCTATTTCATCCGCGCCGGATCCTACATCTCGGTTCCGGCGCTGATCGCCGCCCCCGCCGCCTTCCTGTTGATGCTCGCCGTCAAGGTCGCCGCAAAGTGCATCGGCGTCTATCCGGTCACCCGTTTCTACGGCTCCCGCCATCAAGAGGGCATGTACACGACCCTGATGATGTCGACCGGCCTCACCTTCGGGACCATCTCGTCGCTGTTCGGGCTCACCAACGGCATTATCGACAAGGCGCAATATTCGGCGCTGGTCGCCGCCGTCATCGGCAGCGCCGTGATCCCGACGATGATCGCCAATGCTTTCTTCTTGCCCCGCCACCTCTTGCCGAAGCACGCGGAGGCAATCCAGGAAGACGCGTGAGGCGCTCTTCCGCCCCTTCGCAAGCGCGACAGGTTTGCTACTCTCTCGTGCTTCGGCCAACGATAAGAATGAGGAAAGTCGCCTTGTCAGGGGGGAGCTTGGGACGGGGCCTGATAGCCGGTCTCGCGGCGCTCGCGTTTTTCGACGCGAGCGCGGCCGCGCAAATGAGCGCCAATCCCGTCGAGATCGGGCAGAAGATCGACGCGATGGGCCGCGCGCTCAATCCCGAAGCGATCGCCGCGACCGCGGCCCTCTATGCGCCGCTGCAGGAACGCGAGCCCTATGCCGGCATCCGCGTTCATCGCGACCTGAAATACGGACCGGATGAGCGCAACCGGCTCGACGTCTTCGTGCCCGACCCCCTGCCCGCCGAAACGCGGCCCACGCTCGTCTTCGTGCATGGCGGCGATTTCGTCGGCGGCGACAAGGCAAAGCCCATGAGCCCGTTCTACGAAAACATCGGCGTCTGGGCCGCGCGCCACGGCCTGATCGGCGTGAACATCACCTACCGGCTCGCCGCGGATCATCCCTGGCCCGCGGGGGTCGAAGATGTGGGCGCCGCCATGCGCTGGGCGGTCCAGAACGTCGCCCCTTATGGCGGCAGCCCCTACCGGATCTTCATCATGGGCCATGGCGCCGGCGCTGCGCATGTCGCGGATTATCTTTCGCACCCCGATTTGCAGCCGCCGGGCGGCCCCGGTGTTGTCGGCGCGATCCTTATTTCCGGCATCTATGATCTTACGACAACGCCGATGGGCGCGAATTTAAAGGCCTATTACGGCGACGATCCGGAAGAGTACCCGACGCGTTCGGCGAAAGCCGGCCTGGTCGCGGCAAAAATTCCGTTACTGCTCGCCCACGCGGAACTCGACCCGCCTGCGTTCGAAGCGCAGAGCACGGCGCTCAAGGACGCGCTTTGCGCGGCGCATCAATGCCCGCGCCTTCTCTTCTTGCCGGGCCACAATCACGTCTCCGAGGTGTATGCGGTCAACACCAAGGATGTGCTGCTCACACGCGCGATCTCCGATTTCATCAAGGCGCATTAACTCTCTAAGCAAACCCCGCCAATCCAAGCGCCGCCGCGGCGGCAAAGGCCCAGAGCGGATTGATGCGGGTGAAATAGGCGACCGCCGCGGTGGCAAGGCTGATCGCGATGGTTGCCATGCTCTGGTCGGCCGCACGCGTGAGGAGATAAGCGGTCGCGGCCACGAGCCCCACGGTGATCGGTACGAGCCCGGCCTGGATCGCGATCCGCAGCGGCGCGTCCTTGAAGCGATCCCATGCCTTCACGATGAAATAGGTGAGAACGCAGGTCGGCGTGCAGAGCGCGGCGGTGGCCGCGAGCGCGCCGAGGACGCCGCCAAGCTGGTAGCCGATCAGCGTCGCGATCAGCATGTTCGGGCCGGGCGCGGCGTTGGCGATGGCGAAGAAATCGGTGAATTCCCGCTCGCTCAGCCAATGATTGGCCTCGACCACTTGCCGGTGCAGTTCTGGCACCGCGGCATTGATGCCGCCGATCGCGACAAAGGAAAGAAACACGAGCTGCAAGAGGAAAACGGAAAGCGCGCTGTCGTCCCTCACTTTCCCCTCCACCAGAAAACGGCGACGCTTGCCGGCGCGAGCAAGACGACCACCCAGTAGAGCGGAATGCGGACGAGCGCGACCGCGGTAAAGGCAATCAGCGCGACGGCAAGCGCCGGAATCCGCCGCTCGCGCAAAAGGGGAGCTGCGAGCTTGCAGGCGAGCGAAATCAGGAGCCCGGCCGCCGCCGCCCCCATGCCCGCGAGAATGCCGCGCAGCCAGGCAACATCGCTGTAGCGCGAATAGAACGCGCCGCACACGATCATGAGGAGCGTGGGAAACCCCGCGAGCCCAAACGCGCAGGCGACCGCGCCCGCAGGGCCGCGAAAGCGGCTGCCGATCAGAATCGAAAGATTCATGATGTTGGGCCCCGGCAGGAATTGCGAGAGCGCAAGATCCGCCGAGAATTGCGCGTCGGAAAGCCAGCGGCGCCTTTCCACGAGCACGATCCGCGCCCACGGCAATACGCCGCCGAATCCCGTCAGCGCGATGGCGAGGAACCCGAGGAACAATTCGGAGAGCGTGGGAACGTGCGGCGTTGCCGCCGCGGGAGGCGATTCGGACATGCGGCGCGAATATAAAGACCGGTACCGTACGTTCCAATCAAACTTCTTCACCAAACGCTGAATGCCACAACCATGCAGGAACCAACGCCACGCGCGCGCGTTGTATTCGCAATAAGCCTCGTTCGAAATTGCGAGGGAAAACGCGAAAGCAAATAGGGAGCTTGAGATGAAACGCGCATTATGGATGGGAGTGGCGGCGGTCGCACTTCTCGCCGGCATTAATTCTGCGCCGGCGCAGGTCGGCGGCGATCAACAGCAGCCGCGCATGCAGAACCAGCCTTCGGGCAACAGGGGCGAGGAGAAAATCAATCCGGGCATGCACCAGAAGGAGCCCGGCGCCACTGTTCAGAAAGACCAATCTGGCGCAATTGTTCAGAAGGACCAGAAGGATAAGGGCAAGACGAGTGAAAGCCAGAACCAGCCCCAGAACCAGCCCAAGAATATCCAAAGCCAGCAAGGCCAGACTGAGCATCAAGGACAGATGGATCAGCGCGGCAATCAGGGAAAGATGAGCCGCGATCAGGATCGCGATAAGGATAAAATGGGCCAGAATGAGCATACGACGACCAAGTCCGTGCAGCTTTCCGCCCAGCAGCGCGAGAAAATCCATACGACGATCCTCGGCCAGAAGGCCGGTCATACCACCGACGTGAAGTTTGAAGTGAGTGTCGGCGCTCGCGTACCGCGCACGGTGCGGTTCTATCCGCTGCCGCTCGAAATCGTCGAGATCGTGCCTGAATATCGCGGCTACGACTACGTGCTCGTCGGCGACGAGATCGTGATCATCGATCCGAACACGCTCGAGATCGTAGCGGTCCTGCCGGCATAAGGCGGACAAATCGGAATAAGAAAGGGCGGCCTCGGGCCGCCCTTTTTCCTGCGCTTATTTTTTGCCCGCGCGCAGCTTCGCCCAGTATTCCAGCCGCTTCTTGATTTCACGCTCGAAGCCGCGCTCGACCGGCTGGTAAAACGTCTGCCGCCCGAGGCTTTCGGGGAAATAGTCCTGCCCGGAAAACGCTTCCTCGGTCTCGTGGTCGTATGCGTAACCGCTGCCGTATCCCTCCTGCTGCATGAGCTTGGTCGGCGCGTTGAGGATGTGTTTCGGCGGCACCAGCGAGCCCGCTTCCTTCGCCGTCCGCATCGCGGCGCTGAAGGCGGTATAGGCGGCATTCGATTTCGGCGCAGTCGCGACGTAAATCACGGCTTCCGCGAGCGCGAGCTCGCCCTCGGGGCTGCCGAGAAAATCATAGGCTTCCTTGGCGGCGTTGGTGACGAGAAGCGCTTGCGGATCCGCGAGCCCAATGTCCTCGACCGCCATCCGCACCACGCGCCGCGCGATGTAGAGCGGATTTTCGCCCGCGTCCAGCATGCGCGCGAGATAATAGAGCGCGGCATCAGGATCGGAGCCGCGCACCGACTTATGCAACGCCGAGATCAGGTTGTAGTGGCCATCCTGCGATTTGTCGTAGATCGGCGCCCGCCGCTGCACGATCTCGACAAGGCCCGCGGGATCGAACACTTCACCCGCGCGCGCTGCGCGCCAGACTTCCTCGGCGAGCGTCAGCACCGCGCGGCCATCGCCATCAGCCATGCGCACGAGCGTTTCCCGCGCCTCGCGATCGAGCGGCAGTTTCTTTTCTTCCATCGCCTCGGCGCGCGCGAGAATCTGCTCGAGCGCCGCTTCGTCGAGCGGCTTGAACACCAGGACCCGCGCGCGCGAAAGAAGCGCGGCGTTGAGTTCGAAGGAGGGATTTTCCGTGGTGGCGCCGACGAGGGTGACAGTACCGTCCTCCATCACCGGCAGGAAGGAATCCTGCTGCGCGCGATTGAAGCGATGGATCTCGTCGACGAAGAGGAGTGTGCCCCTCCCCGTTTCCCGGCGCGCCCGCGCCTCGTCAAAGACTTTCTTGAGGTCGGCGACGCCCGAAAAGACGGCGGAGATTTGCTGGAATTCGAGGTCGGTTTCGTGCGCCAGAAGCCGAGCGACCGTGGTCTTGCCGGTGCCGGGCGGACCCCAAAAGACGAGTGAGCCGAGCGAACGCGTCGCGAGCATGCGCGTGAGCGCGCCGTCGGGGCCGACGAGCGCGTCTTGCCCCACCACGTCCGAAAGCCTCCCGGGACGCAATTTGTCGGCGAGCGGCCGCGGTGCCCCGCGATCAAGGCCGGCTGCCTCGAACAGACTTGCGCTCGTTCGCGGCTTCGCGCGCGGGCTCATCCGTTCAACACCACCGAGATCTGCTGGCCGCCGCGCAGGATTACGATCTGCCACACGCGCCGCGGCGCTTGCGTTACCCGTTCGAGGTCGCGGCTCTTCTCGATCTTTTCGCCGTTCACCGACACGATCAGGTCGCCGCGCTGAAAGCCGACATTGCTCGCGAGCGAGCCGTTGCTAAGTTCCACGATGACCACGCCCTCCGCCGAGGTATCGAGCCGCAACTCGTCGGCAAGCGCCGGCGAAAGATTGGCGACCTTCGCGCCCATGAAGGGCGAGCGCGAATTGATGGTGACCTCGTCGCGCGCCGTCTCAGGTGCCGTTTCGAGCTTCACCGCGAGCTGCAGGCTTTTTCCTTGCCGATCAACCGCGAGATTGGCCGTGCCGCCGAGAAGCTTGGTCGCGAAGCGGTAGCCGAAGGCGTTCTGGTCCTCGACGGGCTGGCCGTCGATCGCGGTGATGAGATCGCCGGTCTTGAGCCCCGCCTGCGCCGCCGGGCTTCCCGGCACCACGCTGGTGACGAGCGCGCCGGACGGCCGCTTCAGTCCCATGCTTTCGGCGATTTCAGGGGTCACGTCCTGCAATTTCGCGCCGAACCAGGGACGCTTCACCGCCGTGCCGCCGCTCTTGGCCGAGTCGAGCACGACGCGGACCATGTTGACGGGTATGGCGAAGCCGATGCCGATCGAGCCGCCCGAGCGCGAGAAGATCGCGGTGTTGATGCCGACGAGCCGTCCCGTCATGTCGACAAGCGCGCCGCCGGAATTGCCGAGATTGATCGCGGCGTCCGTCTGGATGAAGAAGTTATAGTCGGAAATGCCCACTTGCGTGCGCGCGAGCGCCGACACGATCCCCTGCGTCACCGTCTGCCCGACGCCGAACGGATCGCCGATCGCGAGCACGAGGTCGCCGACCTCGATCTGGTCGGAATCGCCGAATTCGATCGCCGGAAAACGCTCATGCGCGTCCTTCAGCCGCAGCACCGCGAGATCGCTGCGCTGGTCGCGCAACAACACCTCGGCGTCGAATTCGCGCTTGTCGGAAAGCGCCACGCGAATCTGGTCGGCGCCCTCGATCACGTGATGGTTGGTGACGACAATGCCGGCGGAATCGACAATCACGCCCGAGCCGAGCGAGCGCTGGATGCGCTCGCCGGGCGGTCCCATGCCGGGGAGCTGGCCGCCGAAGAAGCGGCGGAAGAACGGATCGTCGAAGAAGGGGTTGCTCGCGCCCTGCACCTTGCGCTGGGCATAGACGTTCACGACGGCGGGTGCTGCGCGTTTCACCACCGGCGCGAAGGAGAGCGAGATTTCCGTGCGCGATTGCGGCGGCCGCGGCGCGGGCGGCGACACCGGTTGCGGGCTCTGCGCCAAGGCCGGCGCGGCGGAGAGGATTGCGAGGGCGATCAGAACACGGCGGGCGAAGCGGGTCATGGCGCCTGATATAGAACCGCGCATGCGGCGGCGAAAGGGCGGTAATCTTTGCTCGTTTCCGGCCTTACCGGCTTATTCAAAAGCAAACCCCGGCCAAAGCCGGGGCTCGAGAATGTGGGATGAACAATCGCCGCGATCAGGCCGCCGCCTCTTCCTTTGGCCGCGCCGCCACTTCGGCGGCGTGCCGGGCCCGGTCTTCCTTGCCCTTGGCTTCGACGTCGCGGTCGACGAACTCGATCACCGCCACCGGCGCCGAATCGCCATAGCGGAAGCCCGCCTTGATGATGCGGGTATAGCCGCCGTTCCGCGCCTTGTAGCGCGGCGCCAGCACCTCGAAGAGCCGCTTCACGGCCTCGGGGTCGCGGATCTCGGACAGCGCACGGCGGCGCGCGGCGAGATCGCCCTTTTTGCCGAGGGTGACGAGCTTTTCCACGACCGGCCGCAGATCCTTCGCCTTCGGCAGCGTGGTCGTCACCTGCTCGTGGACGATCAGCGCCGCCGACATGTTCGCGAACATCGCCTTGCGGTGCTCGGCGGTGCGGTTGAAGCGGCGGTGGGCCTTGGCGTGACGCATGACCTTGTTCCTTATGTCCCTCCCCGTTCGGGGAGGGCCGATCTCAGTAATGATCCTCGAAGCGCTTGGCGAGCTCCTCGATGTTTTCCGGCGGCCAGCCTTCGATCTGCATACCGAGGTGAAGGCCCATCGTGGCGAGCACCTCTTTGATCTCGTTCAGCGACTTGCGCCCGAAGTTCGGCGTGCGCAGCATTTCCGCTTCCGACTTCTGGATGAGGTCGCCGATATAGACGATGTTGTCGTTCTTCAGGCAGTTGGCCGAGCGCACCGAAAGTTCGAGCTCGTCCACCTTCTTGAGGAGCGCCGGGTTGAACGGCAACTCCTGGATCGCCGGCGCCTCGATCTCGCGGCGCGGCTCCTCGAAATTGACGAAGATGTTGAGCTGATCCTGCAGGATGCGCGCGGCAAAGGCGAGCGCATCCTCCGGCGTGATCGAGCCGTTGGTTTCGATCGTCATGGTGAGCTTGTCGTAGTCGAGGATCTGGCCCTCGCGGGTGTTCTCGACGCGGTAGCTGACCTTGCGCACCGGCGAAAACAGGCTGTCGACGGGGATCAAGCCGATCGGCGAATCCTCCGAGCGGTTACGGTCGGCGGGCACGTAACCCTTGCCGGTCGTGACCGTGAATTCCATGCGGATCTCGGCGCCCTCGTCGAGGGTGCAGAGCGCGAGTTCAGGGTTGAGGATTTGCACGTCGCCGACGGTCTGGATGTCGCCGGCCGTCACCTGCCCCGGCCCCTGCTTCTTCAGCACCATGCGCTTCGGGCCCTCGCCCTGCATCTTGAGCGCAATGTCCTTGATGTTGAGCACGATGTCGGTGACGTCCTCGCGCACGCCCGCGATCGACGAGAACTCGTGCAGCACGCCGTCGATATGCACCGAGGTCACCGCCGCTCCCTGCAGCGAGGAAAGCAGAATGCGCCGGAGCGCATTGCCAAGCGTAAGGCCGAAGCCGCGCTCCAAAGGCTCGGCGACCACGATTGCGACGCGCTTCGGGTCACCGCCGGCCGCCACCGCGAGCTTCTCGGGGCGGATCAGCTCTTGCCAATTTTTCGGATTCACGATCGTGTTCATCAGTCATCCTTCGCGTTCCGGCGCGGCCTGCCCCGCGCCCCCGCCGCTATCGGCGGGAAAATGAATCTCCGGCCCCCAAACAGGGAATGGGGCCGCACTCGAAACTTCAGACGCGCCGGCGTTTACGCGGTCTGCAACCATTATGCGGAATCGGCGTCACGTCGCGGATCGACGTGATGGTGAAACCCGCGGCCTGCAACGCGCGCAGCGCCGACTCGCGGCCGGAACCCGGACCCGCGACCTCGACTTCGAGCGTGCGCATGCCGTGTTCCTGCGCCTTGCGCGCGACGTCTTCGGCGGCGACCTGCGCCGCGTAGGGCGTCGACTTGCGCGAGCCCTTGAAGCCGAGCGAGCCCGCCGACGACCAGGCAATGGTGTTGCCCTGCGCGTCGGTGATCGTGATCGTGGTGTTGTTGAAGCTCGCGTTCACATGCGCAATCCCCGAAACGATGTTCTTGCGCTCGCGGCGGCGGACGCGGCCTTCGCGCGATTGGGTTGCTGCAGGTGCTTCCTTGCTCATGATTGATCCTTTGCGGGCCGGTGCTTAGCCTTTAGACGGCGCTGTTTTCTTGCCGGCGATCGCGCGGCCCTTGCCCTTGCGCGTGCGCGCATTGGTATGGGTGCGCTGGCCGCGCACCGGCAGGTTCTTGCGGTGACGCAAGCCCCGGTAGCAGCCGAGATCCTGCAGGCGCTTGATGTTGAGCTGGATTTCGCGGCGCAGATCCCCCTCGACCTGATAGTCGCGGTCGATCATTTCGCGGATTTGGAGGACTTCCTGGTCGGTGAGCTGGTTCACGCGCCGTTCGGACGGGATCTTGAGCGCGGAGGTGATGTCCTTGGCGCGCTTCTGGCCGATGCCGTAAATGTACTGCAACGCCACTTCGACCCGTTTTCCGGTGGGAAGGTTCACGCCTGCGATACGGGCCACGTCAGCTCTCCGATTCTTGCCCGCATAGCGGGTATTTCCATGCGAAAAAACGACGCCCCGCCCTCCAGGGGAGGTCCGGCATCGTCAAACTACCGACTGGATGGCGGTTATTTAGGGAACCCGGCACGATCCGTCAACCTCCCGCCGGAACGCGCGCCTGCAGCGCCTGTTCGATGTCCGCCTCGACCTTGTCGACGGGTTGCATGCCGTCGATGACCAAGAGCACGCCCTTCCGCCGGTAATAATCCGACAGGGGCGCGGTCTGTTTGCGGTAATTCGCGACCCGCTGCTTCAGGACGGCCGGATCGTCGTCGGCGCGCACGGCGTGGCCCTTGGCCCTGGTCTCGGCAATCCGCTTTTCGACGCGTTCAATCAGCATGTGCTCGTCGACTTTCAGCTCGACCACGGCGTCGAGCTTGAGCCGGCGCTCCGACAACAGCCGGTCGAGCGCCTCCGCCTGCTTCACCGTGCGCGGGAAGCCGTCGAGGATAAACCCGTTCTTCGCTTCCGGCGCATCGATGCGCTCGGCGATCAACGCCACCACGAGATCGTCGGGAACGAGTTCGCCACGCGCCATCACGTCCTTGACCTTGAGACCGAGCGCGGAACCGACCGCGACCGCAACCCGCAGGAGATCGCCGGTCGACAGCGGAACGATGTTGTAACGGGCGACGAGCCGTTCGGCCTGTGTGCCCTTGCCCGCGCCCGGAGGGCCCAGGAGCACGAGCCTCATCGCCGGCTTCCCCTGAGCTTCGCCTTGCGGATCAATCCTTCATATTGGTGCGCGAGGAGATAGCCCTGGATCTGCGCGACCGTGTCCATCGTCACGCTCACGACGATCAGGAGCGAAGTGCCGCCGAAGTAGAACGGCACGGCGGCGTAGGAAACCAGGAGCTCGGGCAGCAGACAGACAAGCGCGAGATAGCCCGCGCCGATCACGGTAATGCGCGTCAGTACATAGTCGAGATATTCCGCCGTGCGCTCGCCCGGCCGGATGCCGGGAATGAATCCGCCGTGCTTCTTCAGATTGTCGGCGGTTTCCACGGGGTTGAAGACGATCGCCGTATAGAAGAAGGCGAAGAAGATGATCAGCGCGACGTAAAGGAACATGAACAGCGGGCGGCCATGGCCGAGCAACGTCGTGAAATAGGTGAGCCATTCGGGCCCGTGGCCGGCGCTGAAATTCGCGACCGTCGTCGGCACCAGCAATAGCGACGAGGCGAAGATCGGCGGGATCACGCCCGAGGTGTTGAGCTTCAGCGGCAGGTGGGAGCTTTGCCCCTCGAACATCTGATTGCCGACTTGTCGCTTCGGATACTGGATCAACAGGCGCCGCTGCGCGCGCTCCATGAACACGATGAAGGCGACGACGCCGACCGCGACCGCAAGCACGAAGAGGATGGCGCCGGTCGACAGCGCCCCCTGCCGGCCGAGTTCCAGCATGCCGACGAACGCCGACGGAATGCCCGCGACGATCCCCGACATGATGATGAGCGAAATCCCATTGCCGATGCCGCGCGAGGTGATCTGCTCGCCGAGCCACATCAGGAACATGGTGCCGCCGGTGAGCGTGATCACGGTCGAGATGCGGAAGAACCAGCCCGGGTCGATGACGATGTTGTTGCCGCCCTCGAGCCCGACCGCAATGCCGTAGGCCTGGAACGCCGCGAGCAGCGCGGTGAGATAGCGCGTATACTGGTTGATGATTTTGCGGCCCGCCTCGCCTTCCTTCTTCAATTGCTCAAGCGCGGGCGAAACCGTCGTCAACAGCTGCAGAATGATCGAGGCCGAAATATACGGCATGATGTTGAGCGAAAAGATCGCCATGCGCTCGACCGCGCCGCCGGAAAACATGTTGAAGAGGCCGAGAATGCCCTGGCTCGCGTTCTTGAAGGCATCGGCGAAGGCGTCCGGGTTGATGCCGGGCATCGGAATGAAGGTGCCGACGCGATAGACGATGAGCGCGCCGAGCGTGAACCAGATGCGCTTCTTCAGGTCCTCGGCTTTCGCCAAGGCGCCGAAGTTGAGGTTAGCCGCGAGTTGTTCCGCTGCCGAGACCATGTCCGCTCCGCTGCCGCCGCCCCGCCCCTATATGGGGATCAGTTTTGTGCTTCGCCGCCCGCCTGCGCGGCGGCGTCCTTGGGCTTCGCCTCTTTTTTCGTTCCCTGTTTGGCTTCCTTGTTCGTTTCCTTGGGCGCGCGCTCGGGCTTCGGCGGCGCCAGCCGCTTGATCGAGCCGCCGAGCTTTTCAACCGCCGCCGCCGCCGATTTCGAGGCGCCGTGCACCTCGAAGGCGACCTTGGTCTTGAGTTCGCCCCCGCCCAAGAGCCGCACGCCATCGAGCGCGCGATTGAGTACGCCCGCCGCGACCAGCGCTTCGACCGTCACCGGCTGCGCCGGGTCGAGCTGTTTCTTGTCGATCGCAGTCTGCACGCGGCCGAGATTCACCTCGTTCAGGTGCAGGGCGAAGATATTGGCAAAGCCGCGCTTCGGCAGCCGGCGATGAATCGGCATCTGCCCGCCTTCGAAGCCCTTGATGCGCACGCCCGTGCGCGATTTCTGGCCCTTGACGCCGCGGCCGCCGGTCTTGCCCTTGCCGGAGCCGATGCCGCGTCCGACGCGCTTGCCGAAGGTGCGCGCGCCGGGGCGGTCCGCGATCTGGTTGAGCTTCATGGGACCCTCTTTACTCACTTGCCTTCGACCACGCGCACAAGGTGCGCGACCTTCGCGATCATGCCGCGCACCTGCGCGTTATCGGGAAGCACGCTTTTGCGGCCGAGCTTGTTCAGCCCGAGGCCGATCAGGGTCTTCTCCTGGATCGGTGGACGGCGGATCGGGCTCGAAATCTGTTCGACCGTGATGGTCTTGCCGCTCTTGCTCATTGTCGCATTCCTCAATCGGTCGCTTCGGCGTCGACCTTGCCGCGGCGCGATTGCAGCACCGAAACTTTCAGGCCGCGGCGCGCCGCGACTGAACGCGGACTGTCCTGCAAGGAAAGCGCGTTGAAAGTCGCGCGCACCATGTTGTAGGGATTCGATGAACCGAGCGATTTCGCCACCACGTCCTGCATGCCGAGCGTTTCGAACACGGCGCGCATGGGACCGCCAGCGATGATACCGGTGCCGGGAGGGGCGGCGCGCAGTTTCACGCGGCCCGCGCCGTGATGACCCTCGACATCGTGATGCAGCGTGCGGCCTTCGCGCAGCGGCACGCGCACCATCGCGCGCTTCGCGGCATCGGTTGCCTTGCGGATCGCTTCCGGCACCTCGCGCGCCTTGCCGTGCCCGAAGCCGACGCGGCCCTTCTGGTCGCCGACCACGACGAGCGCGGCAAAGCCGAAGCGGCGCCCGCCCTTCACCACCTTGGCGACGCGGTTGATGTGAACGAGCTTGTCGACGATACCACCGGTATCGCGCTCCTCCCGTTCGCGCTCGCGTTCGCGCCGCCGTCCGCCGCCGCGCGGCCGCTCCGAACCCGCTCCCGCGCCCTGTCTTTCCGCTTGTGCCATCCGCTCCCGTCCTTCCTCAGAATTTCAAGCCGCCTTCGCGCGCGGCATCCGCGAGCGCCTTGATGCGCCCGTGAAAGAGATAGCCGCCGCGATCGAACTGCACTTCCTTCACGCCCTTGGCGGCCGCGCGCTCGGCGACGCGCTTGCCGACGGCCTTCGCCGCTTCGATATTGGCGCCCGTCTTGCCGCGCACGTCTTTTTCCATGCTCGACGCCGAGGCGACAGTCTCGCCCTTCACGTCGTCGATAATCTGCGCGTAAATGTGCTTCGACGAGCGAAACACCGAAAGCCGTGGCCGGCCATAGGCCACGCGTTTCAGCGTGTGGCGCACCCGCGCCGTTCTGCGTTCCGTCCGGTCAACCATGGCTCGTCCTCGTCACTTCTTCTTGCCTTCCTTGCGGAAGATGTATTCGCCCGCGTATTTGACGCCCTTGCCCTTGTAGGGCTCGGGGGGGCGATAGCCGCGGATTTCGGCGGCGACTTGACCGACCTTCTGCTTGTCGGTGCCGCTTACGACGATTTCCGTGGGCTTCGGCGTCGCGATCGTGACGCCCTCCGGAACCGGAAAGATCACCTCGTGCGAATAGCCGAGCGCGAGTTGCAAATTCTTGCCCTGCGCCTGCGCGCGATAGCCGACGCCGTTGATCTCAAGCTTCTTCTCGTAGCCCTTGGTGACGCCGGTGACGAGGTTCGCGACCATCGCCCGCGACATGCCCCAGATCGCGCGATGGCGCTTGGTGTCGCCGCGCCGCTCGACAGTGATCGCATCCTTGTCGAGCTTGGCGCCGACCTCGTCGGCGAGCACGAACGAAAGCTCGCCCTTCGGGCCCTTCATCTTCACGCGCTGGCCTTCCACCGCGGCGGTGACGCCGGAGGGGATTGCGACGGGCCGTTTGCCGATCTTGGACATGAGGACTCGCTCCGCTCCCTCAGAATACCGTGCAGAGAATTTCGCCGCCGACGTTCTGCTCGCGCGCGTCATGGTCGGCCATCACGCCCTTCGGCGTCGACAGGATTGCGACGCCGAGACCGTTGTTGATGCGCGGCAAATTCTTCACCGAGGCGTAGACGCGGCGGCCCGGCTTCGACACGCGCGCGATCTCGCGGATCACCGGCGCGCCGTCGAAATATTTCAGCTCGATCTCGAATTCGGTACGGCCGTCCTTGTGCTCGGTCTGCGAGAAGCCGCGGATGAAGCCTTCCGTCTTCAGCACTTCCAAGACGCTCGCGCGGAAGCGCGAGCCGGGCGTCGACACGCTCGCCTTGTTGCGCATGGCGGCGTTGCGGATGCGCGAAATCATATCGCCGATGGGATCGTTCATGGACATGGCCGATCCTCCTTACCAGCTCGATTTCACGAGGCCGGGAATCTGGCCCGACGAGCCGAGCTCGCGCAGCGCGATGCGCGAAAGCCGCAATTTGCCGTAATAGCCGCGCGGCCGGCCGGTCATCTCGCAGCGGTTGCGGATGCGCTCCTTGGCGGAATTGCGCGGCACTTGCGCGAGCTTCAAGACCGCCGCGAAGCGTTCCTCGATCGGCAACTTCTTGTTCTTCACGATCGCACGCAGACGCTGGCGCTTGCCCGCATATTTCTTCGCAAGCCGCCGCCGCATCTCGTTCTTCTCGATCATGCTTTTCTTAGCCATTTCCTGCTCCTCCTGCTCCGCGTTTGAAGCGATTGCTTCACTGCCGGAAGGGAAAGTTGAAGGCGACGAGAAGCGCGCGCGCTTCGTCGTCGGTCTTTGCGGTCGTGCAGACCGTAATGTCCATGCCCCAGATTTCGGCCGCCTTGTCGAAGTCGATCTCCGGGAAAATGATGTGCTCCTTGAGGCCGAAGGTGTAGTTGCCCCGGCCGTCGAAGCTCTTCGGATTGAGCCCGCGGAAGTCGCGCACGCGCGGCAGCGCGATGTTCACGAGCCTGTCGATGAACTCATACATGCGCGGGCCGCGGAGCGTGACTTTCGCGCCGATGCCGATGTTTTCGCGCAATTTGAAGTTCGCGATCGCCTTGCGTGCCTTCGTCACCACCGCCTTTTGGCCCGCGATCAGCGTGAGGTCGTTCGCGGCCGACGTCACTTTTTTCTGGTCGGACGCGCCCTCGCCCAGACCCATATTGAGCACGACCTTCTCGATCGCGGGAATGGCGAACGGATTCGAATAGCCGAACGCTTCCGCAAGCTTCGGACGGATGACCTTCTCGTATTCGGTCTTCAGGCGCGGAACGTAATTGTCAGCCATCGATCTGCTCCCCCGAACGTCTGGCGACGCGAACCTTCGTCCCGTCGTTCAGGATCTTGAATCCGACGCGCGTCGGCTTACCCCCTTTGGGGTCGGCCAGCGCGATGTTGGAAATGTGGATGCTCGCTTCCTTCGAAATGATGCCGCCTTCCTGCTTCGCGGTCTGGCGCTGATGCCGGCGCACCATATGGATGCCGCGCACCACCGCACGCTGGGCGGCGAAATGAATCTCCAGCACCTCGCCGGTGCGGCCCTTGTCGCGGCCCGTGATTACGACGACCTTGTCGCCCTTCTTGATCTTCGCCGCCATCACAGCACCTCCGGCGCGAGCGAAATGATCTTCATGTGGTTCTTCGCGCGCAATTCGCGCGGAACCGGACCGAAGATGCGGGTGCCCACGGGCTCCATCTGGTTGGTGATGAGCACCGCGGCGTTGCGGTCGAAGCGGATCACCGAGCCGTCGGGGCGGCGGATGTCCTTGGCGATCCTGACGATCACCGCCTTCATCACCTCGCCCTTTTTCACGCGGCCGCGCGGGATCGCCTCCTTCACCGAGACGACGATCACGTCGCCGATGGTGGCGTATTTGCGCTTCGAGCCGCCGAGCACCTTGATGCACATGACACGGCGCGCGCCGGAATTGTCGGCGACGTCGAGATTGGTTTGCATCTGGATCATGGCATCAACCTTCCAAATTCCGCTTTAGCCGGCCTTCTTCTTGCCGGCGGACTTCTTTCCTTCTCCCCTGCCCGTCGCCTCGACATTGGCGCCACCGAGCACGATCCAGCGCTTGGTCCTCGAGATCGGCTTGTGCTCCTCGATCCGCACGAGGTCGCCGACTTTGCAGGCGTTTTCTTCGTCATGCGCGTGATACTTTTTCGAGCGCCGGACGGTCTTCTGCAAAAGCGGATGCGTGAAGCGGCGCTCGACGAGCACTGTCACCGTCTTGTTCTGTTTGTCGCTCACCACGACGCCTTCGAGCACGCGCTTCGGCATGGACTACCTCACTTGCCCTTCTTCTTCGCCTTGGCGGCGGGCTTCGCGGCTTCTTTCTTTTCCGCCGCCGGCTTCTTCTCTTTCGCGGGCTTTTGCGCCGAGGGCTTGGCCGCGATCGTCTTTCCCAATCGCCGCTCGGAGGAAATCGTCATCAGCTGCGCAATGTCCCGGCGCACCACGCGCACCCGCGAGGTGTTCTCGAGCTGGCCCGTCGCCCGCTGGAAGCGCAGGTTGAACTGCTCCTTCTTGAGTTCGAGGATCTTGTCCTCGACCTCGTCGGGTGTCATTGCGCGTACGTCGCCGATCTTCATCGCCCTACCCTCAGCCGATGCGCGCGACAAAGCGCGTCCTGATCGGCAGTTTCGCCGCGGCAAGGCGCATCGCCTCGCGCGCCGTTTCCTCGTCGACGCCGTCGACCTCGAACATGATGCGCCCGGGCTTCACCTTCGCCGCCCACCACTCGGGCTGGCCCTTGCCCTTGCCCATGCGGACTTCGGTGGGCTTCTTCGAGATCGGCACGTCCGGGAAGACGAGAATCCACACCCGGCCCGCGCGCTTCATGTGGTGCGTGATGGCGCGGCGCGCGGCCTCGATCTGGCGCGCGGTGACGCGCTCGGGCTCGAGCGCCTTCAGTCCGTATTCGCCGAAGGAAAGCCCGGTGCCGCCCTTCGCGGTGCCGTGGATGCGGCCCTTGAATTGCTTGCGGAACTTGGTGCGGGTCGGTTGCAACATCGCTCTGGACCTTCGTTACGCCGCGTCGCGCGGACGGTGACGGCCGCCGCTCTCGCTTTCGGCAAGGCGCTTGTCCTGCGCCATCGGATCGTGTTCAAGGATCTCGCCCTTGAAGATCCACACCTTGACGCCGCAGGTGCCGTAGGTGGTGAACGCGGTCGCCGTGCCGTAATCGACGTCGGCGCGAAGCGTATGCAGGGGCACGCGGCCCTCGCGGTACCACTCCATGCGCGCGATCTCGTTGCCGCCGAGCCGGCCGCCGCAATTGATGCGGATGCCTTCGGCGCCCAAGCGCATCGCCGACTGCACCGCGCGCTTCATCGCGCGGCGGAAGGCGACGCGACGCTCGAGCTGCTGCGCGATCGATTCGGCGACGAGCTTCGCATCGATCTCCGGCTTGCGGATTTCGACGATATTGATGATGACTTCCGAGTCGGTCATCTTCGCCACTTGCTTGCGCAACTTGTCGATGTCGGCGCCCTTCTTGCCGATGACGACGCCCGGCCGCGCCGAATGGATCGTGACGCGGCACTTCTTGTGCGGGCGCTCGATGATGATCTTGGCGACGGCCGCCTGCTTCAAATGCGTCATCAGGAAATTGCGGATTTTGATGTCCTCATGCAGGAGCCGGCCATACTCGCCCTTGCCCGCGAACCAGCGCGAGTCCCAGGTGCGGTTGATGCCGAGCCGCAAGCCGATCGGATTGACCTTCTGACCCATCAGGCTTTTTCCTTCTGCTTCTGCGCTTGCTTCTTCTCTTCTTCCTCGCGAACGACGATGGTGAGGTTCGAGAACGGCCTGAAAATGCGTCCCGACTTGCCGCGGCCGCGCGGCGTCCAGCGCTTGATCACGAACGCCTTGCCGACATGCGCTTCCGCGACGACAAGATCGTCGACGTCGAGGTCGTGATTGTTCTCGGCGTTGGCGATCGCGGATTCGAGACACTTCTTCACGTCGCCCGCGATGCGCTTGCGCGAAAACTGCAGATCGGCGAGCGCGGTCGCGACCTTCTTGCCGCGGATGAGGCCCGCGACGAGGCCGAGCTTCTGCGGCGACACGCGCAGCATGCGCGAAATCGCTTTCGCCTCGTTATCCTTGAGCACGCGTGCTCTTGCGGCCTTGCCCATCGTAAACCTCTAGCTCGCCTTGCTGGGCGCCGCGGCAGGAGCTGCTGCCGCCGGCGCCGCAGCGCCCGGCCCGGCCTTCGGCGCGGGTGCCGCGCCCTCTTTCTTGGCCGCGCGGTCGCCGACCGCCGAATGGCCCTGGAAGATCCGCGTCGGCGAGAACTCGCCGAACTTGTGACCGACCATGTCTTCGGTGACGTAAACCGGAATGTGCTTCTGGCCGTTGTAGACGCCGAAAGTGAGCCCCACGAATTGCGGTAGGATCGTCGAGCGGCGGCTCCAGATCTTGATCACTTCCGAGCGGCCCGACGAACGCGCGGCATCGGCCTTCTTCAGGAGATAGCCGTCGACGAAAGGACCCTTCCATACCGAGCGGGGCATCAGAAACTCCTCAAACCTTCTGCTTCTTCGCGTGCCGGCTCGACACGATGAATTTACTGGTGCGCTTGTTCTTGCGCGTCTTCTTGCCCTTGGTCGGGAAGCCCCAGGGCGAAACCGGATGCCGGCCGCCCGAGGTGCGGCCTTCGCCGCCGCCATGCGGATGGTCGACCGGGTTCATCGACACGCCGCGATTGTGCGGCTTCCAGCCCTTCCAGCGGTTGCGGCCGGCCTTGCCGATCGAAATGTTCATGTGATCGGGGTTGGAAACCGCGCCGACGGTCGCAAAGCAGCGTCCGTGCACGAAGCGCTGCTCGCCGGAATTCAAGCGAACGATGCAATAGCCACGGTCGCGGCCGACGATCTGCGCGTAGGTGCCGGCCGAGCGCGCGAGCTGTCCGCCCTTGCCGATCTTGAGCTCGATGTTGTGGACGATGGTGCCGACCGGCATGTTTTCGAGCGGCATGGCGTTGCCCGCCTTCACGTCCACGTTCTCGCCCGCGACGAGCACGTCGCCCGGCGCCACGCGTTGCGGCGCGAGAATGTAAGACATCTCGCCGTCGGCGTATTTCAGGAGCGCCAGGAAACCGGTGCGGTTCGGATCGTATTCGAGCCGTTCCACCGTCGCCGGCATATCGTGCTTGCGGCGCTTGAAATCGACCGTGCGTAGCGCTCGCTTGTGGCCGCCGCCGCGGAAGCGGACGGTGATGCGGCCGAAATGGTTGCGCGCGCCCGTGGAAATCTTGCCCTCGGTGAGCGCCTTGACGGGTTTTCCCTTCCACAGGCCCTCGCGATCGACGAGCACGAGCTGACGGAGGCTCGGGGTCGCGGGCTTATAGGTTTTCAGTGCCATCGCCGATCCCCGCTCATAGCCCGGTGGTCACGTCGATCGAGTGGCCCTCTTCGAGGGTCACGACCGCTTTTTTCGTGTCGCTCAACCGCGCGCGCGTGCCGCGGAAGACCCGCATCTTGCCTTTGCGCACGAGCGTGTTGACGCGCTTCACCTTCACGTCGAAGAGCTTTTCGACCGCTTCCTTGATCTCGGGCTTGGTCGCCGCGAGCGCGACCTTGAACACGACCTGATTGTGCTCGGAGGCGGCGGTCGCCTTTTCGGTGATCGCCGGCGACAGAATCACGTCGTAGTAGCGCGGGTCCTTGAGGGGCGTCTTGCTCATTTGAAGCGCGCCTCCAGCGCATCGACCGCGGCTTTCGTCAGCACGAGCTTGTTGCGGCGAAGAATGTCGTAGACGTTGATGCCGACGACCGGCAGCACGTCGACATGCGGAATGTTGCGCGCGGCCAACCTGAAGCTCCGCTCGACCTCGGCGCCGTCGATCACCAGCGCGCTTGAAAGCCCGAGCTTCTCGAGCTGCTCGCCGAGCGTGCTCGTTTTCGCGTCCTTCAGCTTCAGATCCTCGACCACGATGAGGTCGGCGCTTTTTGCCTTTGCCGACAGCGCGTGCTTCAGCGCGAGCGCCCGCACTTTCTTCGGCAGGCCAACCTCGTGGCTGCGTACGAGCGGGCCGAAGGCGCGGCCGCCGCCGCGGAATTGCGGCACGCGCGCCGAGCCGTGGCGGGCGTTACCGGTGCCCTTCTGCGCGTACATCTTCTTGCCCGTGCGCCAGATTTCGGCGCGGTTCTTCACCTTGTGGGTGCCGGCGCGGCGCTTGGCGAGCTGCCACACAATGCAGCGGTGAATGAGATCGGGACGCGGCTCCAGGCCGAAGATCGCGTCCGACAGCTTGACCGATCCGCCCTTCTTGCCGTCGAGGCTGGTGAGCTGAAGTTCCATTACTTCTTCCCTCCGCCTTTCGGCTTGCCGGCGGCGGGCTTCGCCGCTGCGGGTTTCGCCCCCTTCTTCGCGCCCCTCGCATCCTTCGGCGCGGGCGCATCGGCCTTCTTCACCGGCGGCGGCGCCACCGGCACGTGCGCGGGGCGCGCCTCGCCCGGCGCGAGAAACTTGCCGGGCTTCGGCGCGTCCTTCGGCAGCGGCTGCTTCACCGCATCGCGCACCGTGATCCAGCCGCCATCGGCGCCGGGCACGGCGCCCTGCACCAGAAGTAGCCCGCGCGCGGGATCGGTGCGCACGACCTTGAGGTTGAGCGTCGTCACGCGCCGGTCGCCCATGTGACCGGCCATCTTCTTGTTCTTGAACACCTTGCCCGGGTCCTGACGGCCGCCGGTCGAGCCATGCGAGCGGTGCGAGATCGAAACGCCGTGGGAAGCGCGCAGGCCGCCGAAATTATGCCGCTTCATGGCGCCGGCGAAGCCCTTGCCGATCGAAGTGCCGGTGACGTCGACGAACTGGCCGACGACGAAATGATCGGCCATCAGTTCCGAGCCCACCGGGATCAGCGCATCGGCCGGCACGCGGAATTCGACGATTTTCGCCTTCGGTTCGACCTTGGCGGCGGCGAAATTCCCGCGCATTGCTTGCGATACGTTCTTCGCCTTGCGCGAGCCCGCGCCGAGCTGAATCGCGACATAGCCGTTCTTCTCCGCCGTGCGGTGGCCGATCACCTGGCAATTGTCGAGCTTGAGCACGGTGACAGGCACGTGCTCGCCCGCATCCGAGAAGATGCGGGTCATGCCGAGCTTTTGTGCAATCACGCCGGAGCGCATTGGCCTTCTCTCTTCTTCCTCAGAGCTTGATCTCGACGTCGACGCCGGCGGCGAGATCCAGTTTCATCAGCGCGTCCACCGTTTGCGGCGTCGGATCGACGATATCGAGGAGCCGCTTGTGGGTGCGCATCTCGAATTGTTCGCGGCTCTTCTTGTCGATGTGCGGCGAGCGGTTCACCGTGAACTTCTCGATCCGCGTCGGCAGTGGAATGGGTCCGCGCACCTGCGCGCCGGTGCGCTTCGCCGTCGCCACGATTTCCTTCGTCGAGGCGTCGAGAATTCGGTGATCGAACGCCTTCAGGCGGATCCGGATATTTTGGCCGTTCATGGTCTTCTCCAGCGGCGCGCGCGGCCGCTAACTCCGGACTATTCGATAATTTTAGCGACGACGCCGGCGCCGACGGTGCGGCCGCCCTCGCGGATGGCGAAGCGCAGCTTCTCCTCCATCGCGATCGGAACGATCAGCGTCACTTCCATCGAGATGTTGTCGCCGGGCATCACCATCTCCGTG
>DATGIF010000013.1:0-2441 GCA_035295845.1 Xanthobacteraceae bacterium | reverse complement strand
TTTGAAGACGAGGCTGGTGCACACGTCCTCCCGACGCGCCACCTCCGCAATCACCGCCCCGGGTTCGGAAATGGCCGCGAGAATCCGCGCCCGGTCTTCGTCGCTCCATCTCCGACGGCGCTCGGCGCCGGAAATCAATGTCATTCGTCCCATGCTGCGCAGCTAGCCTCGCTCATAAAGCCGACTTAGCTGCGCAGCATCACGGTTCACCTCACCCTGGGAAGGCGGTCGCCGCCGGAGGGATACTGGCAAGGACCATCCGCCGCCGGTGATCCGGGTGATGGTGAACGAGGCGCTGGCAGCGCTTTCGGCCGAGTTCTCGCCGCTGGTACTCGCGATCCGGTCGCGCATCGACTCCGTCCGAGAAGCTTTTGCGGGCGCATTTGCGATGTGGATGCTGTTTCTGGCCCGCATTTCTCATAGAGGGCGTGGATCTATTATGACGCGACGATGAGCGCGTGAGTTCTGTTTGAAGGAGCAAGCGCCTCCGTGGCGCCGTTTGCACGCGGATCGGTCGGATTGTTTCGGGTCTCCTGTGGGCCGCGGGGTGGATTGCCGCGATTTTGTCGGCGTCGCGGCGGCGCCTCAGGCGAGGCGGGCTGCGGCCAGGCGCCATTCGTCGGCGTAGGGACAAGCCGAGGCGAGCGCGAACTTGATGCGTCGCGCGCTGATGCGGACGAGGCCAGCGAGCTTGAGAAGCTTGAGCCGGATCGTGCCGCAGGTGGCCTCGGCGAACTGGGTGTGGGCAAGGCCGACTCGCCTGACCGCGCAGATGAGAACATAGGCGAAAGAGGCGAGCCACAGCCGCAGTTGGTTGGCGCGCATCGTGGCGGTCGAGGTCCGGTCGGCGAACAGGTCGCCCTGGCATTCCTTGATCCGGTTCTCCATGTCGCCGCGGGCGCAGTAGACCTTCTCATAGAGAAAGCGGCCGTTGGTCCCGGCCTTGCTCAATGAGGTCACGATGAAGCGCGGATTGGCCTCGCCCTGGGTCCATTCCGCCTTGCCGATCACCCGGCGCCGGCGCGACCAGCTGTCGAGCGTCGCATAGCGGAAGTCTTTGTAGCGGCGGGCGGGCTTGCGGGTCGAGGCTGCCTCCGCCTCGGCCTCAATGAGCTCGACGGCGATCTCCGCGACGAGCCGCGCGTTGCGGGCGAGACCGAACACGAAGTCGACCCGGTTCTGTTCGCACCACGCCATCAGCGCCTCGCGGCAGAAGCCGGAATCGGCCCGCAAAAGAATGCGCACCCTCGGCCAGCGGGTCCGGATCTGGGCGACGATGCGCGCGACTTCCTCGACCGATCCGGCGCTTCCGTCGATGTTGGAAGGCCTGAGCTTGGCCGCCAGCAAGTGCCGGCCGCAGAACACATAGAGCGGCAGGTAGCAGTAGCCGTCATAGTAGCCGTGGAAGAACCGGCCCTCCTGATGGCCGTGCAGCGGATCGTCGGTGGCGTCGAGGTCGAGCACGATTTGCCTGGGCGCCCTGGCGTGCGTCGCGAGGAAGAGATCGACGAACAGGGCTTCGATCGCCGCCGGGTCGTGGCTAATCTTGTGATAGCGCGTGGCGATCTCGCGCGACAACTCCAGCCGGTTGAGCGTCGACTTGCCCGCCGCCGGCGCGCAGTTGCTGCGCCAAGCCTCCAGCTTGCCCGCCAGCACCGCCATCAGCGGGTCGTGCCGAAGCTCGTCGTGATCGTTGAGGTCTTCGTAGCCGAGCGCGATGCCGAACACGCGCTGCCCGACGAGCGTGGCGACCGAGTGCTCGACGAACCTTGGGTCCCTCGCGTCGCGGAAACATCCCGCGAGCCGCCGAACCAGATCCAGACGCTGGTCCGCCGCGCCCAACAGCAGGCCGCCTGCATCTGACGTCAGCGCGCCACCGTCGAAGTCGGCCACCACCGGCCGGCCTTCCACCCGTCCAAAAGCGCTCGGTTTTGCGCTACACTCCGTCTGCATCGGGCCACCTTTCCAAATCGGCGCAAGTCATTCTCACAAAACGACTTTTGCCTGATTCGGAGGCTCGATGCGCTACCCTGTTTGAGAAATGCGGGCTAGCGTTGCGCGCCAAAGCGACGCTTCGTCGAGCATGAAGGCAAGGACGGCGGCGGCAAGCCCGGAAACGCCCGCAACGCCGATCGCGACAACCGCTGGCGCCTCGGGCGCGACGCGCCGCAGAAGGAGCGGGACCGACGCAGCGAGCGCGAGGGCCGCCACGAGGGCGACCCGCCGCATCGCGCGAAAGGTGGGAGGCGCAAGCGCGCGCTGCTCGACGACTGACATTGGCGAGACGAATATCGGAAGGCAGTTAAGGCTTTGCGCGCACAGCCTGGCGGTTCGGAGCGCTTCGCCGACGGGCTACCGTCCCGCCAGCCGGTCCGCGAACAGCGCCACTGTCTTCGCGTAAATCACGGCCGAATTCCATTGCAGGATGGCGGCGAAGTTCG
>DATGIF010000012.1:0-138018 GCA_035295845.1 Xanthobacteraceae bacterium | reverse complement strand
CTCAAATTCGCCCGCCGCGTGGTGGCGATCGTCGGCATGCTGGGTTGTGCCGCGTTCATCGTGCCGGCGGCCTACGCTGAAGATGCCTATACGGCCGTCTATTGCCTGACCGGCGCGATGTTCTTTCTCGAATGCACCATCGGGCCTTCCTGGGCGGTGCCCATGGATATGGGCGGCGAGCATTCGGGCACCGTATCCGGGATGATGAACATGGCCGGCAACATCGGCGGCGCGCTGTCGCCGATCGTCTTTGGCTTCCTCGTTCAGTTCGGATCGTGGCAGGCGCCGTTCGTCGTGGCCGCGAGCCTGCTCGTGATCGGCGCCGCGATCTGGGCGTTCTGGCTCGATCCGTCCGTCTCGGTGGTCGAGAAAAAGCTGGCGCCCGCCTGAAACCGTCAACGATCGAAGCAAGGAGAAAGCATGTCCGAACTCACGCTTGCAGCTGCGCAAACCATCATCACGGCCGGACTCGCCGAGGCGCGGGCGAAAAAGATGAAGCCGCTCGGGATCGCGGTGCTGGATGCGCGCGGCGCATTGAAGGCATACGGCGCCGAGGAGGGCACGAGCCTGGAGCGCGCCTCCATCGCCGAAGGCAAGGCTTACGGGGCGATCGCGATGGGGCTGGGCTCGCGCACGATCGGCAAGATGGCGGCGGAGCGGCCGCATTTCGTCGCGGCGGTCACGCATGCCGTCCGCAAGCTCATTCCGGTGGCGGGCGGCGTCCTGATCAAGGATCAGGCCGGGAAAATCCTCGGCGCTGTCGGCGTTTCCGGCGACGTATCGGACAATGACGAGATCGCGGCGGTCGCCGGCATCAAGGCGGCGAAGCTCGTCGCCGATCCCGGCAGCGATTGAGTTCTAATCCGCCGGCGCCACCGCCGCGTCCGGCTGATGGCTGCGCTTCAAGGCGTCCGCAACGAATCCGCTCGCCTTCATCTCCTCGATGAAGGCGCGGAGATATTTCGCGCCCGCCGCGCGCCCCTTCTGCGTGCCCATCGCCTGCCGGATTTCCATGAAGCGCCCGTCGATGATCCGCACACCCGGATTGGCTTTCGCGAAGATCACCATCGGCTGTTTCACGCCGGCGGCGGCTTCAAGTTTCTCTTTGACGAAGAGATCGACCCCGCTTTCCCCGCGGACGAGCTTCGCGCCTTTCAGCGTCCGCGTGAGGAAAAGGTCATAGGCGGAATCTTTATTCACGCCGATGCGGACGCCCTCGCGATCGACGTCGGCGACCGACTTCAGCGGCGAATCCTTCGGCACCATGTAGACGCCCTCGATCAGCACGTACGGCGCCGTGAATTCCATTTCGGCCGCGCGCGCGGGCTCGATCGCAAGAAAGATGATGTCGAGCTTTCCGGCCTTGAGGGCCTCGAACGTCTTGCCGGCGGCATCGAAGCCGATGAATTCGACCGGCACGCCGAGGCGTTTGCCGAGTTCACGCGCAAGATCCGGCGTAACCCCGCGCGGTGAAGCCGCCGTTCCCTGCGCCAGCACCATGTTGCCGAAGTTGAGGCCGACGCGAAGCGTGCCCGTGGGCGCGAGCTCCTTGACGATCTGCTCGTTGGCGGCGCCGCTCACGGCGAAGCTTACTCCGCCGCCTGCAGCGTCTCGGCCAGCTTCTCCACGCGCGCGGCGCAATATTTGAATTCGGGAATCTTGCCGAACGGATCGAGCGCCGGATTGGTGAGCAAGTTCGCCGCCGCTTCCACATAGGCGAAGGGGATGAACACGACGCCGTCGGGCACGCTGTCGTCCTGGCGCGCGGCGAGCTGCACCGAGCCGCGGCGGGTGATGACGTTGACCATGTCGCCGGGCTTGATGCCGAGCTTCTCGATCGTGCCGCGCGAGAGAGATGCGACGGGGCCGGGCTCGAGCGTGTCGAGCGTGCTCGCGCGCCGTGTCATGGCGCCGGTGTGCCAATGCTCGAGCTGGCGGCCCGTGGTCAGCACCATCGGGAATTCGTGATCGGGCACCTCGTTCGGCGGCGTGAGCTTTGCGGCGACGAGCTTGCCGAGGCCGCCCGGCCGCGGGAAGCCCTTGTCGAACACGACGTCGCGGCCCGGCGTGTCGGGCCCGTCGGTCGGATAGGTCACGTGTTGTTCGCGATCCACGCGCTCCCAGGTGATGTGTTCGAGCGCCGGCATCAGGTTGGCCATCTCGGTGAATACTTCGCTGACGTGCTTGTAATTCCAGTTCTCGCCGAGGCGCTGGGCGAGATCCTGGATGATCCAGAGGTCCTGCCGCGCTTCCCCCGGCAGCGGCAGCGCCTTGCGGCCCATCTGCACCTGGCGGTTGGTGTTGGTGACGGTGCCGTCCTTCTCCGGCCACGCCGAAGCCGGAAGGATGACGTCGGCGTAGCTCGCGGTTTCCGTGAGGAAAATATCCTGCACCACGAGATGCTCGAGGTGCGCGAGCGCCTCGCGGGCGTGGTTGAGGTCGGGGTCCGACATCGCCGGGTTTTCGCCCATGATGTACATGCCCTTGATCTCGTCGGCATGCACCGCGTCCATGATCTCGACGACGGTCTTGCCGCGTTTCGGGTCGAGCTTCTTGCCCCAGACTTGTTCGTACTTGGCGCGGGTCTCGGGATTCTCCACCGACTTGTAGTCGGGGAAGAACATCGGGATCAGCCCCGCGTCGGAGGCGCCCTGCACGTTGTTCTGCCCGCGCAAGGGATGCAGGCCGGTGCCGGGCCGTCCGACATGGCCGCAGATGAGCGCGAGCGCGATCAGGCAGCGCGCATTGTCGGTGCCGTGGGTGTGCTGCGAGACGCCCATGCCCCAGAAGATGATGGCGTTCTCGGCGCGGGCGTAGGTGCGGGCGACGTTCCGCAACACGTCGGCGGGAATGCCGCAGATCGGCTCCATCTCTTCCGGCGTGAAATCCTTCACGTGATCGGCGAGTTGCTGGAAACCTTCGGTGTAGGTCTGCACGTATTGCTGGTCGTAAAGTTTTTCGCCGATGATGACGTTCAGCATCGCGTTCAGCATGGCGACGTCGGTGCCGTTCTTGAATTGCATCATCTGCCAGGCATGGCGCTTCAAGCCGTTGCCGCGGGGGTCCATCACGATCAGTTTCGCGCCGCGCGTCGCGGCCTGCTTGAAGAACGTGGCGGCGACCGGATGATTCTCGGTCGGGTTGGCGCCGATCACGATCATCACGTCGGAATTCTTGCACTCGTTGAAGGTGGCGGTGACGGCCGCCGATCCCACGCCTTCGAGGAGAGCGGCGACCGACGAGGCGTGGCAGAGGCGCGTGCAATGATCGACGTTGTTGGTGCCAAAGCCCGTGCGCACGAGCTTCTGGAAGAGATACGCCTCTTCGTTCGAGCCCTTGGCCGAGCCGAAGCCGGCGAGCGCCTGCGAGCCGTCGCGGTCGCGGATTTTCTTCAGGCCCGAAGCCGCGCGCTCCATGGCCTCGTCCCAGGTCGCCTCGCGGAAATGCGTAAACGGATTCGCGGGGTCGACGAGATCGTCGGCCGCCTTGCCGACGCCGTCCTTGCGCACCAACGGCTTCGTCAGGCGCTGCGGATTGCTGATGTAGTCGAAGCCGAAACGGCCTTTCACGCACAAGCGGTTTTCGTTCGCGGGGCCGTTGCGGCCGGTGACCGCGACCAGCTTGTCGTCCTTGATGTTGTAGGTGAGCTGGCAGCCGACGCCGCAATAGGGGCAGACGCTGTCGACCTTGCGGTCGGGATAAACGCTGCGCTCGTTCTTCTCGTTCACGAGCGAGGACGGCATCAAGGCGCCGGTCGGGCACGCCTGCACGCACTCGCCGCAGGCGACGCAGGTCGAGTTGCCCATCGGGTCGTCGAAATCGAACACGATCTTTTCGGCAACGCCGCGGCCCGCCATGCCGATCACGTCGTTCACCTGCACCTCGCGGCAGGCGCGCACACAAAGATTGCACTGGATGCAGGCGTCGAGATTGACCGCCATCGCGGTGTGGCTGCGGTCGGGCGCAATGCGCCCGTGCGCCGGGAAGTGGCTCGTCGCGATTCCCATCTTGTCGGCCCAGGCCCAGAATTTCGATTGCGGATCGTGCGCGGTTTCGCGCTCGGGCTGGTCGGCCAGGAGGAGATCGAACACCATCTTGCGCGAGGCCTTCGCGCGCTCGGAGGCGGTCTTCACCTTCATGCCCGCCGTGGGTTTGCGGATGCAGCTCGCGGCCAAGACGCGCTCGCCTTCGATTTCAACCATGCAGGCGCGGCAATTGCCGTCGGGCCGGTAGCCGGGCTCCGGCGAATAGCAAAGATGCGGAATTTCGGTGCCGAGGCGGTTCGCCACCTGCCACAGCGTTTCGTCCGTTCGCGCCTCGACTTCCTGGCCGTCGAGGGTGAATTTGATGGTCTTTGCCGATCCGTTGGTCTTGGCCATGGCCGTTCTTTCTCTTACCAAGCGCCCAGGGGCTTGGTCAGTTCCTCGCGGAAATATTTGAACACGCAAACGAGCGGATTCGAAGCCGCTTGCCCGAGCCCGCAGATGGAGGCGTCGCGCATGGCGCCCGAAAGCTCGGTCAACAGCGCCTCGTTCCACGGACCCTTCGCCATCAGCTTCACCGCTTTTTCGGTGCCGACGCGGCAGGGCGTGCACTGACCGCAGGACTCGTCCTCGAAAAAGCGCATGAGGTTCAAGGCCACCGCCTTCATATCGTCCTTGTCGGACAGAATCACCACGGCGTGCGAGCCGACGAAGCAGCCATATTGCTCGAGCGTGCCGAAATCGAGCGGCAAATCGGCCATCGAGGCGGGGAGGATTCCCCCCGAAGCGCCGCCCGGCAGGTACCCTTTGAAGGCATGGCCTTGCTGCATGCCGCCGCAATATTCGTCGATGAGTTCGCGCACCGAAATGCCGGCGGGCGCGAGCTTCACGCCCGGCTCCTTCACGCGCCCCGAGACGGAAAAGCTGCGGAGCCCCTTGCGTTCGCGCCGTCCGAAGGAGGTGAACCAGCTGGCGCCCTTTTCGACGATGTCGCGCACCCAGAAGAGTGTTTCGACATTTTGTTCGAGCGTCGGCCGGCCGAAGAGGCCCACTTGCGCCACGTAAGGCGGCCGGTGGCGCGGCAGCCCGCGCTTGCCTTCGATCGATTCGATCATCGCCGACTCTTCGCCGCAGATATAGGCGCCGGCGCCGCGGCGAAGATGCAGCTTCGTGTGCTGCACGAGGCCCGCCTCCTCGATCTTCGCGATCTCCGCCTCCAGCATCAGCCGGATCTCGGGATATTCGTCACGGAGATAAATGTAGATCGCTTCCGCTTCCACGACCCAGGCCGCGATCAGCATGCCTTCGAGGAAGCGGTGCGGATCCTGCTCGAGATAGTGGCGGTCCTTGAACGTGCCGGGCTCGCCCTCATCGCCGTTCACCGCCATCATGCGCGGGGCAGGCTCCCCGCGCACGAGCGACCATTTGCGGCCCGTCGGGAATCCGGCGCCGCCGAGGCCGCGGAGCCCTGCGTCGCTCACGATCGAAATAATTTCGTCGCGCGTGCGCTTGCCTTCCAGGCAATCCTTGAGAAGCTTGTAGCCGCCGTCCTTGCGATAGGCGGCGAAATCATTCGGCGTCTTGTAGGCGTGCGCATGCGCGCTTTTCTTCGCCGCTGCCGCCACCGAAGCGGCGGTGGCAGTATGCACCTGCACATGGCCCACGGCGCAGACCGGCGCGCGGTCGCAGGCGCCCATGCAGGGCGCGCGCACGACGCGCACGCCTTGGCCGATTTTTTTCGGCAGCTCGGCGAGCAATTTTTCCGCGCCCTCCATCGCGCAGGACAGCGAATCGCAAACGCGCACCGTGATCGCGGGCGGCGGTGCGACGCCTTCCTTCACCACGTCGAAATGCGCGTAGAAGGTCGCAACCTCGTAGACCTCGGTCAGCGCGAGCTTCATTTCCTGCGCCAGTGCCGCGAGATGCGCGGCCGCGAGGTATCCGTATTTGTCCTGGATGAGGTGCAGATGCTCGATCAGAAGGTCGCGGCGCCGCGGCCGGTCGACGAGGAGCGCTTGCACTTCTTCCAGCGCTTGCGGCTCGACCTGGCGGCCCTTGGGCGTACGGCGCGGACGGCGGCGGCCCGTGGGTTGATCACTTTGGCCGCGTCCCGGCGTCGTTGGCGGGGGAATAATGACGGTCATCGCGGGAAAACAATGAGCCTCTTGGCATACCAAACAATATGGCGTTTCCTATAGATCAATAGATTTTTCCTATCAAACTTGCCTATTTCTGCGGCTTTTCGATAGATAGTCGATATAGTCGATAGAGAGCTGTTCAAAGACTGGACGAATGATCGACAAACTCGAATACCTGATGGCGCTCGCCCGCGAGGAGCACTTCGGCCGCGCCGCCGACGCCTGCGGCGTGACACAGCCGACGCTGTCGGCCGGCATCAAGCAGCTCGAATCCGCGCTCGGCGTGATGCTCGTCCAGCGGGGCTCGCGCTTCATCGGCCTGACACCCGAGGGCGAGCGTACGCTTGATTGGGCGCGGCGCATCGTCGGCGACTCGCGCGCGCTGCGCCAGGAGATCAAGGCGTTGAAGCACGGCCTCTCCGGCCGCCTGCGGATCGCCGTGATTCCGACCGCCTTGGCCACGGTCGCCGAGCTCACCACCCCCTACCGGACGCGGCATCCGAACGTTCAGTTCACCATCCTGTCGAAAACCTCGATCGAAATTCTCGAACTTCTGGAAAATCTCGAAATCGATGCCGGCATCACCTATCTCGACAACGAGCCGCTCGGGCGCGTGAGCGCAATTCCGCTCTATCACGAGCGCTATCAGTTGATCGTGGCGAAGGATTCGCCCTACGGAAACCGCACGAAAGTCACCTGGGCGGAAGTGGCGCAGATCCCGCTTTGCCTGTTGACGCCGGACATGCAGAACCGCCGCATCATCGAGCAGCAGCTGCGCGCCGCCGGCGGCGACCCGCAGCCGACGCTCGAATCGAACGTCATGATCGTTCTGTTCTCGCATGTGCGCACCGGCAAATGGGCGAGCGTGATTCCGCAGAAAGTCGTGGAGACGTTCGGCCTTACCGACGAAATCAGCGCGATTCCGATCGGCGAGCCGGACATAGCCTATACGGTCGGCCTCGTGGTGCCCGAGCGCGAGCCGACGACGCCGTTGATCGCGGCCCTCGTCTCCGAGGCGCGCCGGATGAGCCCCAGGCTCGACAGCTGACTAGAACTTTCGTCGCCCCTGGCATTGCCCGATGGACAGACTCTATCGGGCGCCACGGGAAGCTTCAGGCTCCGCAACTCATTGAACGCGCGCTAAAAAGCCCCGTATCGGAAATTATTCCGTTCGGCTGCCGGCCGCGCGTGATTGTTTTTTTCGATCGCAGCATGTGTCTTGTTTGTTGATTCAAATAATCCGCGTTCGCACTCTCCCATTGATTCAAGCGCAAAAAATGTGCGCCGGGCCTTTCGGCCCGCGAAACTGATCGGGGGAGGAATAGATGACAGCTATCGACCAAGGAATTTCCGGCGTGGGCGGCGGTATCGGGCTGCTCGACAAGGAACGCATCATCGCCAAGGCCGGCTTCAATCGGTGGCTGGTGCCGCCGGCCGCGCTCTGCATTCATCTCTGCATCGGCATGGCCTACGGCTTTTCAGTGTTTTGGCTGCCGCTTTCGCGCGCGCTCGGGATCACGCAGGCCCAGCCCTGCCCCGACATGTCGCTCGCGCAGGAGCTGTTCACCACCACCTGCGACTGGCGCATCGCCTCGATGGGCTGGATGTACACGCTGTTCTTCGTGTTTCTTGGGGTCTCCGCCGCGATCTGGGGCGGTTGGCTCGAGCGCGTTGGTCCGCGGAAGGCCGCCGTCGTCGCTGCATTGTGCTGGTGCGGCGGTCTCTTGCTCGGCGCCATCGGCATCTACATCCATCAGCTCTGGCTCCTGTGGCTCGGCTCCGGCGTCATCGGCGGCGTTGGCCTCGGCCTCGGTTACATTTCGCCGGTCTCGACGCTGGTGAAATGGTTCCCCGACCGCCGCGGCATGGCGACCGGCATGGCGATCATGGGATTCGGCGGCGGTGCCATGATCGGCGCGCCGCTCGCGAACTTGCTGATGAACTATTTCAAGACGCCGACCTCGGTCGGCGCCTGGGAGACGTTCCTCGCCATGGCCGCGATCTACTTCTTCTTCATGATGGTCGGTGCGTTCCGTTATCGGCTGCCGCCCGCGGGCTGGCGTCCCGAGGGCTGGACGCCGCCGAAGGAGACCGCGAAGTCGATGATCACGCAGCACCAGGTGCATCTGAAAGATGCGCACAAGACGCCGCAATTCTGGCTGATCTGGTGGGTGCTGTGCTTGAACGTCTCGGCCGGCATCGGCGTCATCGGCATGGCCTCGCCGATGTTGCAGGAAATCTTCGCCGGCTCCCTGATCGGGCTCCCTGATGTGAAGTTCAACGCGCTCACCGGCGAGCAGAAAGTCGCGATCGCCGCGATCGCCGCGGGTTTCACCGGATTGCTGTCGCTCTTCAACATCGGCGGCCGCTTCTTCTGGGCCTCGCTCTCCGACTATCTCGGCCGCAAGAGCACCTACTACACGTTCTTCATCCTCGGGATCGCGCTCTACGCGCTCGCCCCGTGGGCGGCCAATCACGGCTCGAAGCTTCTGTTCGTGGGCGCCTTCTGCATTATTCTCTCGATGTATGGCGGCGGCTTCGCGACGGTGCCGGCGTATCTCGCCGACATGTTCGGCACGCAGTTCGTCGGCGCCATTCACGGGCGTCTGCTCACCGCATGGTCGACCGCCGGCATCATCGGCCCCGTGGTCGTGAACTACATCCGCGAGTTCCAGCTCGCTGCCGGCGTTGCCCGTGATCACCTCTACGACACCACCATGTACATCCTCTGCGGGATGCTGGTGATCGGCTTGATCTGCAATTACCTGGTCAAGCCCGTCGACAAGAAGTGGTACATGAGCGCCGACCAGGTGGCGAAGCTGCAGGCGCAGGGAGCCAAGACCTCAGCGGCCTCCGGCTCCTTCGGCATCGGCAAGGGCGGGCTCGACCTGCAGGCCGCCTTGTTCTGGGCCTTCGTCGGCATTCCGCTCGCTTGGGGTGTGTGGATCACGCTGCAGAGCGCGGCAAAGATCTTCTGATAACAACGAAGAACGGCAACCGGAGCGAACAGGGCCATCGCTCCGGTTGCTCCCGATCCCGGACTGCATGCGGTCGCTGACCCCGGCGCATGCATTTTCTTTCGGCGATCGCATGCCCTTGCTGGCGCGCGCCCGAAGAAAAAAGGATCGCGGCGCTTGCGGCCGCGATCAAGAAAACTGTTAGTTTACAGAGGCTTGCGGGCGGCTTGGTGCGCGGCCCGCATTCTTGCCGCCAGAATCCTGTAACCGTCAGGCGGCGACGCGCGACGGCGATCTCCGCCTCGATTCTTGCGAGCCCGACTGCGTCTCGGTCCGCTCGCCGGAGGGCGAAAGCGGCGGCGCCAGCAGAGTGCTCATCGACAACAGATGCTTCTGGCACGAAATTCCGTCATCGACCATTCTTTCGATGCTGCCCATCGCCCATTTCTGGCATTCGCGCAGGGCCTCAACGGGGCTCTCGGCTTCGATCATCTGTTGCGAAGCATGCAGCGCGTCCTGGACGCCGGCCTGGCGCCTTTCGAAGCATGCATTCACATAGTCTTCCATCGCATTGATGATCTGATCCTGCCCGTTCCAGAAATTGACCGCGGCCTGACCCATGGCATTGCGAAAAGCGGACGACGACTCAAATACCGATTGCGTCATGTTGAACGGAAAGCTTGTGTCGGTGATTTTCATGACATTCCTCCCTGATACCAGGATGCCGTCGCTCCCTCGTCACGCGCCTTGGTTTGGTCGCGAACGGTGTGGCAGTTTGGCCTGCGTGAGTGTGACGGTTCTCGTATCATCCACGATGCGGCTGTTTTTTTGTCCATCATTTGAATTTTTCTTGTCGCAATCGTCCGGCGTCGAACAGTGGTGTCATCGCGGCCGGAATTTGTTAGTCTTCCCGGTGGCGTGGCGACTCTGTCGGCTGCACGGCAAAGGGATCGCATGATGACGACGGAAGACAGAAACAATCCATTGCTGAGCCGGCGGCAATTCAACGGGCTTTGCGCGTCATTGCCCGCCGTGGCGACGCTTTCGGGCGTTCCGGCCCTTGCCGCTGCCGAGGGCGCACGGCGTAGCGTGAAGCTTCCCAACGGCACCGTCGTCTCCGCGCTCGGCCAGGGATCGTGGCATCTCGGGCAGGACAGGCATCCCGCCGCCGAAGAGGAAGAGGCGCTCCGCACCGGCCTTTCGCTGGGCATGACGCTCATCGACACCGCCGAGATATACGGCGGCGGCCGCTCCGAGCAATTGATCGGCCGCGTGATCGCCGGCCAGCGCGACCGCGTGTTCGTGGTTTCGAAAGTGCCGCCCTATCACACGGGCGGAGACGGGGCCGCGCGCGCCTGCGAAGCGAGTCTCTCCCGCCTCGGCACCGATCATCTCGATCTTTATCTCCTGCACTGGCGCGGCGGTGAGAACCTTCCGGGCGTCGTGGCGGCGTTCGAGGCGCTCCGCGCCGCGGGCAAGATCCGCGCTTGGGGCGTGTCCAACTTCCGGGTCGCCGATATGGAGGAGCTCTTCCGCATTCCGAACGGCGACCACTGCGCCGCCAACCAGGTGCTCTACAACGCCCAGACCCGCGGCATCGAGCGCGATCTTTTGCCATGGTGCGAGCAGCACGGCGTGCCGATCATGGCCTACACGCCGCTCGGCAACGGCCTCGTGAAGGATCCGACATTCGCGAAAATCGGCGCGGCGCATGGCTGCTCGGCCGCCGCGGCCGCGATCGCCTGGACCATGCGCGGCGGCAACGTCATTTCCATTCCGGAATCCGGCTCGCCGGCGCATGTGAAGGAAAACGCTGTCGCGCTTTCGCTCGCGCTCACGCCCGAGGAGCTGCAGGCCGTCGATGCCGCGCATGCCTAACCCGAAAGGCCCGATCCTATGAAAGTCGAAATCGAATATTGCGGTATGTGAGGCTACGAGCCGCGCGCCCGTGCGGCGCGGGATCTGATCCTCAGGAAATTACCGTCGGCGGAGGTGAGCCTCCGCCGATCGAAGGGCGGCGTGTTCGAAATCCGAACGGATGGCCGGCTCGCTTTCTCGAAGAAGGCGACGGGGCGGTTTCCGACCGATACGGAAATCCTGGCGGGTATCGGCTGATTCTGCTGCCCTAGCCGGGAATGTCGGATACGATAACGACAGTGTGCCGGGGAGGACTCCATGAACGACGGATCGTTTGCAAGGGTCGCGCCCCTTTCGGCAGCCGTTGCATTCGCCTTTTTTCTGGGCGTCGCGAGCTATGGCGTTGTCGCGGATGCCGCCGAGATCAAGATCCTGGCTTCAGCCGCATTGAACGGAGTCCTGACCGAACTTACCCCGCAATTCGAACGCGAGACCGGGCACAAGCTCGCGATCGATTACGGCGCCTCCGCCACGTTGAAAAAACGGATCGAAGCGGGCGAGACGCCCGACGTCGCCATTCTCACCCCGGCCCTGATCGATGATCTCGGCAAACAGGGCAAGATCGCGCCCGGCACGCCCGCCAACATCTCCCGCACCGGCGTCGGCGTGGCCGTTCGCGCGGGCGCGCCCAAGCCCGACATCGGCACGCTCGAGGCCTTCAAGAAGGCGCTCCTGGCGGCCCGCTCGATCGGTTACACGGACCCCGCGCTCGGCGGCCTGTCGGGGGTTTACGTCGGGGGAATGATCGAGCGGCTGGGCCTTGCCGCCGAACTGAAACCGAAGACGAAACTGACCTCGAACGCTCCGCATGCGCTGGCCGCGGCGGTGGCCAACGGCGACATCGAGCTCGGCTTGATTCAGATCAGCGAAATCGTTCCGGAGCCGAGCCTTGAACTCGTCGGACCACTTCCGCCGGAAGTGCAGAATTATTCGGTGTTCACGGCCGGCGTCCTTGCGAGCAGCAAGGAGCCGGAAGCGGGCACGGCGCTGGTCAAATTTCTTCGCTCGCCGGCGGCGCTGACGGTAATCAAAGCCAAGGGCATGGAGCCGGGCTAAAGGCGGTGCTTCGGCCGAGAGCCGCGCGCCGCTACTTCTGCACCTTGTAGACGACGTCGTGCTCGCGCACGTGTCCGCTCACCTTCATGCCGAAATCGTCCTTCGGGCCGACTTCGCTCACCGGCGCATGGTCGACCTGGAGTGACTCGACCTTCTGCTCGAAATCGGTGGTGTGCCCGCGGATGTGGATCGTGTCGCCGAGGCGGAGCGTGCCCGACTTGAGCTTGATGATCGCGACCGACGGCTCGCCAAAATAGTGGGTGACGACGCCGACCGGCTTTCCCGGCGGCTTGGGCTCGGCGGGCTTCGCCTGCGCCGGCTTCGCGGTTTTCCGGGCTTTCTTCGCCGCTGCGCGCGGGCGCTTCGCCTTCGCCGCCTTCTTCTTGGCGGGGGCTTTCTTGCTCTTTGGCTTGGCCTTGCTCTTGGCTTTCTTTTTCGCCGCCATGACAGGCTCCAATCGAGTGCTGGTCGCGCAGTCTAGAACAACCCCGCGATCCTGCCATCCCTGACAGGGCGGGTGCAATTGGGTAGCTTCGCCAGGGAGGCTATTCCCATGCCTGTAACGTACCGGCCCGCGCGCGAACCAGAATTGGCGCCGGCCGAAAAGCTGGTCGTTCAGAGCATCAACGACCTGACGGAGCGTCACGGCTTTGGGCCGATAGCGGCTTCACGCCCGCCGCAATTTCAGGCCTTTTCCTTGAACGATGACCCGGATGGCCTGTGGGTGGCCGAAGAAGCGGGTCAGCTCCTTGGCTTCGCCTTCAGCTGGGTCTCCGGCGATCTGTGGTTCCTGGCGGAATTATTCGTCTCCCCCGCGCATCAAGGTCGCGGCATCGGCAACGAGCTGATGATGCGGACATTGCAACACGCGGAGAAGGCGAACGTCGCCCACAAGGCGCTGATCACTTTCACCTTCAATACGGTTTCGCAGGCGCTCTACATCCGGCACGGATTGATTCCGCGGCTGCCGATTTATTTTTTGAAAGCCGCGCGCGAGGTCTTGCTGCGGCGTGCGCAAACGGCGGAACTGCGTTGCGAGCCCCTTCGGCATGCGGCTTCTCACCTGCAAAGCCTCGTTCGGATCGATGCTGAAACCCTGGGGATTTCGCGCGAGAAGCACCACAAATTTCTGATGAACGACAACGCGACGAGAGGCTTCCTGCTTTACGCGGGCGGCGATTGCGTCGGCTACGCCTACATCAGCAGCGACGGGCATATCGGGCCGCTCGCGGTCGTGCGGCCCGATTCCGCCGGCGCCGCGTTCAGGACGGCAATGAACCTCGTGCTGGAAAGCGGTTCACCGCAAATATCGGCCTTCCTGCCCGGCACCAGCGACGCGATGGCCATCGCGGTCGCGCACGGCATGCGCATTACGTTTCCAATGGTGCTGATGTCGACGCAGGAATTCGGAAATTGGACGCAATACATCCCGCGCAATCCAGGCTTCATGTAATCGCGGGTAACGCTTGCGCGGACTGCGAACCGCTATTTGAATCGGGGCCGGGTACGGCTCGATCCCTCAGAACAGCCCGACAATCCGTCCATCCGCCCCGACGTCGATCGCGTCGGCCGCCGGCACTTTCGGCAGGCCCGGCATCGTCATGATCTCCCCGCAGATCGCCACGATGAACTCGGCGCCGGCCGAGAGCCGCACCTCGCGCACGTTGACGATGTGGTCCTTCGGCGCGCCCTTGAGGTCGCCGTTGGTGGTGAAGCTGTATTGCGTCTTGGCGATGCAGATCGGCAATTTGCCGTAGCCCATCTTCTCGAAGGCCTCGAGCTGGTCGCGCACCGGCTTGTGCACGTCGATGTCCTTCGCGCGATAGATTTCCGTGGCGATGGTGCGGATTTTGTCGACGAGCGGCATCTCGTCGGGGTAGAGCAATTTCAGCTTGCTCTTGCCGCTGTCGGCGATCTTCACCACCGCGCGCGCGACGTCGGCGGCGCCCTTGCCGCCCTCGGCCCAGTGGTCGGCCATCAGCGCCTCGACGCCGAGCTTCTTGCAGGCCTCCTGCACCAGCGCGATCTCGGCGTCGGTGTCGGCGGAGAAGCGGTTGATCGAGACCAGCGGCACGATGCCGAATTTCTGCACGTTCTCGACGTGCCGCTGCAAATTGGCGATGCCGGCTTCCAGCGCCTTCAGGTTCTCCTTCTTCAGGTCTTCTTTCTTGACGCCGCCGTGCATCTTCAGCGCGCGGATGGTGGCCACCAGCACCGCGCAGGCGGGCGACAGCCCAGTTTTGCGGCATTTGATGTCGAGGAATTTCTCGCCGCCGAGATCGGCGCCGAAACCGGCTTCGGTGACCACATAGTCGGTGAGCTTCAGCGCCGTCGTCGTCGCCAGCACCGAATTGCAGCCATGCGCGATGTTGGCGAACGGCCCGCCATGGATGAAGGCGGGCGTGCCCTCCAGCGTCTGCACGAGGTTGGGCGCCAGCGCCTCCTTCAGGAGCGCGGTCATCGGGCCTTGCGCCTTCAACTCGCCCGCGCGCACGGGCTTGCGGTCGCGGGTATAGCCGACGATGACTTTCGACAAGCGGTCCTTCAGGTCCTCGAGGTCGCGGGCGAGGCAAAAGATCGCCATCACTTCCGAGGCGACGGTGATGTCGAAGCCGTCCTCGCGCGGGAAGCCGTTGGCAACGCCGCCGAGCGAGGAGACGATCGCGCGCAGCGAACGGTCGTTCATGTCGATCGCGCGCCGCCAGGCGATGCGGCGCCCGTCGAGGCCGAGCGAATTGCCCCAATAGATGTGATTGTCGATCAGCGCCGAGAGCAAATTATGCGCGCTGCCAATGGCGTGAAAATCGCCGGTGAAGTGGAGATTGATGTCCTCCATCGGGATCACCTGCGCGTAGCCGCCGCCGGCCGCGCCCCCTTTGACGCCGAAGCAGGGGCCGAGCGAGGGCTCGCGCAGGCACAGCATCGCCTTCTTGCCGATGAAGTTGAGGGCGTCGGTGAGGCCGACCGTGGTCGTCGTCTTGCCTTCGCCCGCCGGCGTCGGCGTGATCGCCGAAACCAGGATCAGCTTGCCGTTCGGCCTGCTCGCCAGCGACTTGATGTAATTCATCGAAACCTTGGCCTTGTAGTGGCCGTAGGGTTCGAGATTTTCCTCGGCGATGCCGAGTTTTTCCCGCGCGATGTCGACGATGCGCCGCGGCTTCGCGGCCTGCGCGATTTCAATGTCGGATTTCGGATTCTGGTGTTGCGAGGCGGGCATTGTGTGGGAGCCTTGGCTTTGAGAAGGAGGATCAGACGAAGCGCGCGCCGGCTTTGATGCCGGCGGCGGCGATGTAATCGGGAGCGGCTTGCTTGGCGCCGCCATCGGGCTGCACGCGGAGAATCTTGATGCGGCCGTCGGCGACGGCGACGGTGAAGCCGTCGTTCGCGGTCTCGACCACCTCGCCGGTTTTGCCGCCGATGCCTTTCGGGTCGCGGGCGGGGAGGGGCTTGATGTCGAAAACTTTTACCTTCGCGCCGTTGAGCGTCGTCCAGGCGCCGGGCGCCGGATTGCAGCCGCGGATCAGGCGGTCGATCTGCTCCCACGGCTTGCCCCAGTCGATCTTCGCGTTGTCGGGGCCGCAGCGGCCTTCATAGGTCGCCTTCGATTCATCCTGCTTGATGCGCGGCGCCTTGCCCGCCTTCACGAGATCGACGGATTCCATCATCGCCTCGACGCCGAGCGGAAACAGCCGGTCGAAATAGACGGTGCCGAGCGTGTCGGTGTCCGAGATCGGCGTTTTTTTCTGCAACAGCACGTCGCCGGTATCGAGGCCGTTGTCCGGCCAGAAGATCGAGAGCCCCGTTTCCTTCTCGCCCTTGATGATCGGCCAGTTGATGGCGGAAGCGCCGCGATAGGCCGGGAGCAGCGAGGGGTGATACTGGATCGAGCCCTTGGTCGGGATGTTGAGGAATTCCTCCGGCACGAACAGCGTGACGAAGGCCATCACCTGCAGGTCGGGCTTCAGCGCCTTGAACTCGTCCCACACTTCCGGCTTGCGGTAGGAAGCGGGCTGATACACGGGAAGCTTCGCGGCAAGGGCCGCTTCCTTCAGGGGATCGGCCTTCGCCCCCTCTTTTTCCGGCGCCACGTACGCCGCAATGACGTTTTCGCCCCGCTTCAGCAAAGCCTCCAACACGGCTTTGCCGAACGCCTGCTGGCCATGCACCACAATACGCATAACGGCCCCCAACGCCCTCTTTCTTGGCGCGGCGAGCCGCGCAGGATTGAAAATCGCGCCGGGCGGTCAGGCCGCCGCGGCGCGATTTTTTTCTTCGGCGGTGATCGCGCCGGAAGTCTTGATGTCGGCGATTTCCTTCGCGGAATAGCCGAGAACTTTTCCGAGGATTTCCTCGGTGTGCTCGCCCAGGAGCGGCGAACGCTTCACCTCGGTGATCGAGTCCGACATCTTCACCGGATTGCCGACGGTGAGATACTTGCCGCGCTTCGGGTGGTCGACCTCGACCACGGTGCCGGTCTTGCGCAGCGACATGTCTTCCGCGATCTCCTTCATCGACAGAATCGGCCCGACCGGAATGTCGTGCTGATTGCAGATTTCCATGACCTCGAACTTGGTCTTGGTCTTGGTCCATTCCTCGATGGTCGCGAAGATGTGCTTGAGCCGCGGCAGCCGCGCGGGCGGCTTTGCATAGTCGGGGTCGGTCTTCCATTCCGGCTTGCCGATGAGGTCGCAGATCGCCTCCCACACCGGCGCCTGCGTAATAAAGTAGATGTAGGAATCGGGGTCGGTCTCCCAGCCCTTGCATTTCAGGATCCAGCCCGGCTGGCCGCCGCCCGAATCGTTGCCCGCCCGCGGCACCGCCTTGCCGAACGGAATGCCCTCGCCGTACTGGCTGTATTCGCTGAGCGGGCCGTGGGCGAGGCGCTGCTGGTCGCGCAATTTCACCCGCGCGAGATTCAAGACGCCGTCCTGCATCGCCGCGAGCACCCGCTGGCCGCGGCCGGTGCGCGTGCGCTGGTAGAGCGCCGTCACGATGCCGAAGGCGAGATGCAGGCCAGTGCCCGAGTCGCCGATCTGCGCGCCGGTGACGAGCGGCGGTCCCTCGCGGAAGCCGGTGGTCGAAGCCGCTCCGCCCGCGCATTGCGCGATGTTCTCGTAGACCTTGCATTCCTCATACGGTCCCGGGCCGAAGCCCTTCACCGAGGCGACGATCATGCGCGGATTGAGCTTGTGGATATGCGCCCAGGTGAGGCCCATGCGGTCGAGCGCGCCCGGCGCGAAATTCTCGACCAGAACGTCGCAGTGCCTGATCAGCCGGTCGAGGATTTCCTTGCCCTTGGCATGCTTGGAATCGATCGTGATCGAGCGCTTGTTGCCGTTCAGCATCGTGAAATAGAGCGAATCCTCGCCCTTCACGTCGCGGAGCTGCGTGCGGGTGATGTCGCCGACGCCGGGCCGTTCGATCTTGATCACGTCGGCGCCCATATAGCCGAGGAGCTGGGTGCAGGTCGGGCCCGACTGCACATGCGTGAAGTCGAGAATGCGCACGCCTTCCAGCGCCTTGCCCGCTTGTCCCCACGGCTTCGTCGAGGGTTTGGGCAGCGCGTGCATGCCGTTTGCCTTGCCGTTCTTCTTGGCTGCGGTTTTCTTCAACGTGGGCTTTGCTTTCTTGTTCTTGGCCATGGTCGTTCTCCCTAGGTCCCCTGTTCGCTATTTCTTGCGCAACACGCTTTGCGGATTGAGATTGCCGATGCGGCCGCTCTCGCTGCCGGACGCGGGATCGATCACCGCGTTGATCAGCGTCGGCTTGCCGGAATCCATCGCCGCGTCGACGGCGCGCTTCAGTTCGTCGGGCGTCGTCGCGTTGACGCCGGCGCCGCCGAAGGCTTCCATCATCTTGTCGTAGCGCGAGCCTTTGACGAAGACGGTGGTCGCCGGATCCGATCCGCCGCCGGTATTGACGTCGGTGCCGCGATAGATGCCGTTGTTGTTGAAGATCACGACGCAGACCGGCAGGCCGTAGCGGCAGATCGTCTCCACTTCCATGCCGGAGAAGCCGAAGGCGCTGTCGCCTTCGACGGCGAGCACGGGCTTGCCGGTCTCGATCGCGGCGGCGACGGCGTAGCCCATGCCGATGCCCATGACCCCCCAGGTGCCGACGTCGAGGCGCTTCCGCGGCTTGTACATGTCGATGACGCCGCGGGCGAGGTCGAGGGTATTGGCGCCTTCGTTGACGAGGATCGCGTCCGGCCGTTCCTTGATGACGGCGCGAAGCGCGCCGAGCGCGCCGTAGAAGTCCATGGGCGAGGCGTTGTTCATCAGCCGCGGCGCCATCTTGGCGACGTTCTCGTCCCGCTTCGTCTTGACGGCGTTGACCCAGTCCGCGGGCGCCGCCGGCCACTTGCCGTCGATGCCTTCAAGGAGGGCGGCGACCGAGGAGCCGATATCGCCGACCACCGGGGCCACGATCTCGACGTTGCTGTCCATCTCCTTCGGCTCGATGTCGACCTGGATGAACTTCTTCGAGTACGGCTCGCCCCAGTTTTTGCCCTTGCCGTGCGACAACAGCCAGTTGAGGCGGGCGCCGATCAGCATCACCACGTCGGAGTCCTTCAGCACGGTCGAGCGTGCGGCGCCCGCGCATTGCGGGTGCGTGTCGGGCAGCAAGCCCTTGGCCATGCTCATCGGCAGGAACGGAATGCCCGTCTTCTCGACGAAGGCGCGAATGGCGTCATCGGCCTGCGCGTAGGCGGCGCCCTTGCCGAGAATGATCAAGGGGCGCTTCGCGCTCTTCAAGACGTCGAGCGCGCGCTTGACCGCGGCCGGTGCCGGAATCTGGGCGGGAGCGGCGTCGATGACCTTCACCAGCGACTTCTTGCCGGCTTCCGCATTCATCACTTGCCCGAACAGCTTCGCCGGCAAATCGAGATAAACGCCGCCCGGACGGCCCGAGACCGCCGCGCGGATCGCGCGCGCCACCGCAATGCCGATGTCGGCCGCGTGCAGCACGCGGAAGGCCGCCTTGCAGAGGGGCTTGGCGATCGCGAGCTGATCCATTTCCTCGTAGTCGCCCTGCTGCAGGTCGACAATCTCGCGCTCGGACGAGCCCGAGAGCAGGATCATCGGGAAGCAGTTGGTCGTGGCGTTGGCGAGCGCCGTCAAACCGTTGAGGAAGCCGGGCGCCGACACCGTCAGGCAGATGCCGGGCTTCTTGCTCAAGAAGCCGGCGATGGCGGCGGCATTACCGGCGTTCTGCTCGTGCCGGAACGAGATCACGCGTATGCCCGCGGCCTGCGCCATGCGGCCGAAGTCGGTGATCGGAATGCCCGGCACGCCGTAGATGGTGTTCAAGCCGTTGAGCTTGAGCGCATCGATGATGAGATGAAAGCCGTCCGTCAGCTCTTCTTGTGCTTCCGCTGTCGTGGCGGGCTTCTTTGCAACTGCCGCTTCTGCCATGACTTCCTCCCTCGGATTTTTGTCGTTCTCAGTCCAGATAATTGGCGTGGCGCGCGACGTGCTCGGCAAGGCCGAGCGCGTGCTGGCGCACGAGGTCCTCGGCGCGCGCGGTCTCGCGTTTCTCGAGCGCTTCGATGATGTTCATGTGATCGCGGATCGAACGGTCGGCGCGGTCGTCCTCGCCGATGGTCTTTCTGCGGATCATCCGCATATGGGTGAAGAGATTTTCGGCGAGCGCGATCAAAACGCTGTTCTTACTCATGCGGATGATGCTTTGGTGGAATTCGATATTGACCTCGGAATATTCGTCGAGCTTGGCGTGCAGCGTGCCGTTTTCGAACTTGGTGAACATTTTGCGGAGCGAGGCGATCTCCTCGTTGCTCGCGATCTGGGTGATCAAGCGCGCCGCCATGCTTTCGAGGGCGGCCCAGGCGGTGATCATCTCGATCACCTCTTTCTTCGATTTGCGCACGACGTAGACGCCGCGCCGCGGCACCGAGCGCACGAAGCCTTCGCGCTCGAGCTGCGCCATGGCTTCGCGCACCGGCGTGCGGGAGACGCCGAGATCCTGCGCGAGCCGACGCTCGTCGAGGCGAACTTCGTCGGGGCTGTCATAGACGTCGAGGGAAACGATCACGTCGCGCAGCGCCGCATAGGCGCGGTTCTTGAACGTCGACACGTCGTCGAGCGGGGCGATCGCGAGCCGCGGGGCCGAGTCCCGGCCGGATAGCGTTTCGCGGGGGCTTTCTTGGCGAAGAGGGCGTTGGTTGGACATGGCTGTAATACAATATTCCAGAAGCCGTATCGGCTTCAACCTTCATGGCATGGGGATGCCGCAGCGCGATAGGCCGGCCGACGCCTCGAATTGGCTGTTCGCCCGCCTTCGTTAGCGCGGACTTGCGACGGCCGCCCCTCGCCGCGACGGGTGTGGGCGGCCGTCTAGCAAACAACTCAGCCCTTTGCCATCGCTTTCGCGCGCAGTGGCTTCAGCACGAAGAGCGCCAACGCCACCACGAGAATGTTCATCAGCGCGGTGACCACGAACACCCAGTGCCAGCTTCCGGTCGCCGATTTGACCATATTGGCCACCGGAACGAGAAGCGCGGACGTGCCTTTCGCCGTGTAGAGGAGGCTCAAGTTCACCGTCGCGAATTTCGGTCCGAAGGTGTCGGTGCAAGTCGAGGGGAAGAGGCTGAAGATCTCTCCCCAGGTCAGGAAGATCAACGCGGCGAAGACGACGAAGGCCCATGGCTCGGTGCCGAGCGCGCCCAGCAGCCAATACGCCACGGCGCCCAGACCGAAAGCGATCGCCATCGTGAACTCGCGGCCGATCGAGTCGGAGATCCAGCCGAACAAGGGCCGCGCGGCGCCGTTGCAGATATTGTCGACGATCAGCGCCACGGTGAGCGTTGTGGCTCCGAAGAGGAGGGCGGTGTTGCCGACCTTGAAGTCGCTCGCGATTGGCGCGATCTGCGCGGTCGCCATCAGGCCGCTCGCCGAAACCAGGACGAACATCACATAGAGCAGCCAGAATACCGGCGAGGAGAGAACTTCCCCAGGCGAGTAACTGCGCGTTGCTTGCGCGACTTTGGGAGCCGCCGTCGCGGGAATTTCACCCGGCTCGGGCGCTCTCAGGAACATCGCGAGCACGAAGGCGATTCCGCCCTGGATCAGCCCGAACCAGAAAAACGCCGCCTCGTAGCCGAAGTTGTCGATCACGGCGCGAATCGGAATGACCGTGATCGCGGTGCCGGCGCCGTAGCCGGCGGCGGTGAGGCCGACGGCGAGACCGCGCCGATCCGGAAACCATTTCACCGCGAGCCCGACGCAGGTCGCATAGATCGCGCCGCCGCCGATGCCCGAGATGATGCAGCCGAGATAGAGCATCGTCAGCGTATCGGCCCTCGAATTGATGATCCAGCCGATGGCGACCATGATGGCGCCGAACCCGACCATGATTTTCGCGCCGTTCCGCGGGCTGAGATTGTCGACGATCCAGCCTTCGACCGGCGTCAGCCACGTCTCGAGCGCGATGAAGATCGCGAAGCCCCACTGAATTGCCGCGATATCCCAGCCGTGCGCCTTGTTGATCGGATTGACGAAGAGCGTCCAGCCATATTGCAGGTTGGCGATCATCACCATGCAGACGACGGCGAAGATCAATTTGGTCCAGCGCGTCGCATTCGATGCTTGCGCGCGCGTGCCGGCGGCGCTTGACGTTACAGCCATGAGTTCCTCCCTGTTCCCCTCGCCCTTTTTGTTTTTTTGATTTTCTTGATGAAGCGCCGAGCGCGCGCTGTGAATGAATAATACCAGAGGTGGAGCGGGTTACCAGCGAGCATCTCGGCGCAAGCAAAGAAAATATCTGCTGCGGCGCAATAAACCGCGCGAAGCTTTGTCACAGCCGCAAGGGATAGGCCGGCGACCCCAAGGGATAGGCGGCCGGAGACCGGCCAAGCCCCGCGTCATTCGCTAAGGCCGTAATGCCGCAGCGGAAACCGCCCGCTCAGATGAGGTTGATGACGAAACGGGCGGCGACGACAAGGAGATAAAGACCGAAGGCGATTTCGAGCCGGCGCTTGGAAATTGTATGCGCGAGGCGGACGCCGAGCGGCGCGAACAGCATCGAGAGCGGCGCCAGCAGCACGAGCCCGATCAGCGAGACGAAGCCGATCGAGAGCGGCGGCAGCAGCGCCATCTTGGACCAGCCCGCGAGCATGTAGCCGGCCGTTCCGGGGATCGAGATGACGATGCCGAGCCCCGAGGAGGTGGCGACCGCCTGCTGCATGGTGCGGCCGAACGTCAGGATAATGAGGTTCGAGAGCATGCCGCCGGAAATCCCCATCAGCGCCGAAAAAATGCCGATCAGGAAACCGATCGCGCGCATCGGCCACGGCGCCGGCAGGCCTTGCATGAGCTGCCAGTCGCGGCGGCCGATCAGCAGGAGAATTCCGTTGCCGCCGGCGATCGCCACGAAGACGAGCTTGAACAGCCACGGCGGAGCGAAGGCCGCGATCAAACTGCCGGCGGCGACGCCGAGAAAACACGGCAGCGCCCATTGCCTGAGAATCGGCTCGTCGACCGCGCCCTTTTCCCGGTGCGCGCGATAGGCGGCGATGCAAACGGGAATGATGATGGCGAGCGACGTGCCGATTGAAAGCGGCATGCGCACGGCTTCCGGCACGTCGAGCACCGTGAACACCTGATAGAGGACCGGCACGATGATGGCGCCGCCGCCGACGCCGAAGAGGCCGGCGAGAACGCCGGTAATCACGCCCGCGACCGCAAGCGCGGCCGCGAGCCATAGCAGCTCATGGAGTGGAATGCCGAACATGGAAACGCCGTTTCAGCCGTCGAGGATCGCCACCGCGCGCGTCCAGCCGGCGGAGGCGCCGCGGATTTTCACCGGAAAGCAGGAAACGAGAAATCCCCGCGCGGGCAGCCCTTCAAGATTGTGCAGCTTCTCCATGTGGCAATAGCCGATGTCGCGGCCGGCCTTGTGCCCTTCCCAGATCAGCGCGGCGTTCTTCGTCTCCTGGTAGCGTTTGGCGGTGTGGATGAAGGGCGCGTCCCAGCTCCAGGCATCGGTGCCGGTCACGCGCACGCCCTGCTCGAGGAGATAAAGCGTGGCCTCGCGGCCCATGCCGCAGCCTTTCGCCACGTAATCGGGCCGCCCATAGGCCTCGCCCGCGCTTGTGTTGACGACGACGATTTCAAGCGGCGCGAGCGTGTGCTTGATGCGCGCGAGCTCCGCCTCCACGTCTTTTGCCGTCGCCACGTAGCCGTCGGGGAAATGGCGGAAGTCGAGTTTCACCCCCGGCTGCAAGCACCATTCCAGCGGCACTTCGTCGATGGTGGCCGCGCGCTCGCCCTTGTTCATGGTCGAATGAAAATGCCACGGCGCGTCGAGATGCGTGCCGTTGTGGGTGGAGATCTCCACCTGCTCGATGGCCCAGCCTTCGCCGTCGGGAAGGTCGGAAGGCTTGAGGCCCGGAAAAAACAGGCAAACTTCCGGCGCGGTGTCCTTGTGTTTGCGATAGGTGATTTTCGGTTTCATCATCGGCGGGTCGGCCACCACGTCGTTTTCGAGTGCGATGGAAATATCGACGAGGCGGCGGCCCATGGCGTTCTCCTACCTTGTGATGGCCGGGTTTATCCCGGCCATCCACGTCTTCCTTTGCAGCAAAAACGTGGATGCCCGCAACAAGTGCGGGCATGACGAACAAACGGATGCCGGGGCGATTTTATAGACATCGCAGATTGCGGCGTATTCAGCCGTGTGGTTGATAAAGACCGGCGCAACAACAACGGAAAGACCGTCCTATGAATCCAAAAGGTCATGCCGCGCTCGTCACCGGCGGCGGCTCGGGCCTGGGCGCCGCGACCGCCGCGGCGCTCGCCAAGGCGGGCGCCAAAGTCGCGCTCCTCGATGTCAACGAAGCGGCGATGAAAGAGGTCGCGGCGAAAACCGGCGCGCTCGCGGTGAAGTGCGATGTCGCCGACGCCGATGCCGCGGCGAAAGCGGTCGCGCAGGCGAAAGAGAAAAACGGCGCCGCCCGCATTCTGGTGAATTGCGCCGGCATCGGCCCCGCCAAGCGCATCGTCGGCCGCGACGGCCCGATGCCGCTCGCCGATTTCGAGCGCGTGATCAGGATCAACCTCATCGGCACCTTCAACATGCTCCGCCTGATGGCGGCCGACGCCGCGCAGCTGGAGCCGCTCGAGGACGGCGAGCGCGGGGTCGTCGTCTCCACCGCGTCCGTTGCCGCCTATGACGGCCAGATCGGCCAGGCGGCGTATTCGGCTTCGAAGGGCGGCGTCGTTTCGCTGACGCTGCCGGCGGCGCGCGAGCTCGCGCAATCGGGCATCCGCGTGAATGCGATAGCGCCGGGGATTTTTCTCACCCCGATGCTGATGGGGTTGCCGGAAGAAGTGCGCCAGGGCCTCGCGGCTTCCGTTCCCTTTCCCAAGGTGCTCGGCGATCCTTCCCAATACGCGGCGCTCGTTCTCCACATCGTCGAGAACCGCTACCTCAACGGCGAGGTGATCCGCCTCGACGGCGCCTTGCGCATGGCGCCGAAGTAGCGCGGGCTTGGCGCGAAATGCTCACCAATTCGCGCACGGTGCGCATCGAATGGGGCGATTGCGACCCCGCCGGCATCGTCTTTTATCCCCGCTTCTTCGCGATGTTCGACGCCAGCACCACGGCGCTGTTCGAGCGCGCGCTCGGCATGACGAAGTATCAATTCCTCAAGCATTACGGCGTCATCGGCTACCCGATGGTGGATACCCGCGCGCGTTTTATTCTGCCGGCGAAATTCGGCGACGATGTCGTGATCGAGACCGCGGTGAAGGAATTTCGCCGTTCGAGCTTCGATGTGGAACACCGGCTGCTGAACGGCGGCGCGCTCGCGGTCGAGGGCTTCGAGACGCGCGTATGGGCGGCGCGCGACCCGTCCGATCCGGCGCGCATCAAGTCGGCGCCGATTCCTGCGGAAATTATCGCCAAATTTAAATAATCGGCGCTGCGGACACCGCTGCGGGGCCGCACTCCCTGGCAGTTTCGTCGAATGGATTAGGCCGTGTACTCACAAATTCGGTGTGGTGAGCGCCAACATCGCGGCGAGGCAAATCCATGTCCGCGCTTTGCCCCCAATATCGTCCAACATTTGGTGCTCAGCACGAGTTTCTGCTGCTTCCATTTGACCTCTCATGGCGTAGGGATCGCGCTATTGCATGAAGCAGCAAAAACGAAATAGCTGCGGTTCGGTTTACCCACAGTGACACCGAGCAACGATAGAGTTTCCGGATCGCTTCTCACGATGTGCGCTACAACGGTGGATAGTCGTGGCACACCATTCTTTTCGCAGGCCTCGGCCGTCAGCCAATATCCCGGCTGCGACAAAAACATGACCGGATCGCCGCCGACCAACGACCTAAGTACGATCGCTATATAAAACAGCTCCACTAGAGCAAGTCACGCAGCATTGGACAGCATTTTTCTACTCATTCCTTCCATGATCCGCTCGGCTTCCTCTGACATCTGTCTCATGATGGCACCCGCGGGAAGGACTTGATGGATGAGACCTGATGCTTCGCCGGCGATAATCGCCGCGACGTCAAAATTTCCAGTTGCTCGTGCATTTGCGTAAGCCGGCGCCTCTTCGTCCGCGTTGCGCAGCAATTCGATCTCGCGGCCGACCCATTTGCGGGCATGGTCGTTGAGTAAACACCGGGCAGTATATGGCGCAGGCCAAACCTTCTGCTTTGATACGTCGAAAACGATGCTGCGTACCGTGTCCTCGCCTGACGCCGCCGCGATACGCCTCTTCGCCTCGGGGAATCCGGCAGACTCGTCACTGGCATAAAAACGTGTGCCAAGGACCACGGATTCTGCACCTAACAGAAGGGCAGCCGCGAGCCCTCGCCCATCCGCTATCCCACCCGCCGCTGCAACAGACGCTTTGTGTCCAACCGCGTCAGCGACGGCTGGTACGAGTGAGATGGTGCCCCTAGATATGCCATGCCCGCCCGCTTCCGAGCCCTGAGCAACAACAATATCCGCCCCCTTGTTCACGGCGTCCGTCGCCATTGCGACCGTCTGTATCTGGCAGAGCACTAACGCTCCGCTCGCTTTAATCTTATCGACGAAAGGTGCAGGGTCTCCGAAAGACAACCACACGAGTTTCGGCTTTGCCGCCAAGGCCCGATCTAGCAGACGCGGTTGTTGCGCAAGACTCCAGGTGATGAACCCCACGCCGTACTTGAGTCCTTCCGATTGCTGAAATCCCTCAAGAATGGACAATTCCCGTTCAAGCCAAGCGTGGTCCCCGTAACCAGCACCTAAGATTCCAAAGCCGCCTTCTTTCGACACGGTCCGTGTCAGCCGAGCATCGGCGACGAGATCCATTGCACCCAGAATTATCGGATATCGAATACCCAATCGTTTCATTAGCGGCGTGCTGATCGGCATGGCGGCCCCTCTCACATTGGCGATCTCGACAACGACTTTAGAGGCGTCTACCGTTCGCGAGAAATGATTAGTTTGGAACTTAGAAATCTGTATTTTAGATATCGGGGGGCGCGTTATGGAGCTAAGTGATCTGTTGACCTTCGCCACGGTCGCGAAATGCGGTGGTGTGACCCGCGCGGCAGGCGAACTCGGCACTGTACAATCGAACGTCACCAGCAGAATAAAAAACCTTGAAAACAGAATTGGGGCGCCGCTTTTCGAACGACATAGTCGCGGCATGACAATGACTGCAGCGGGACGCCGTTTGCTTCCTTATGCGGAGCGACTGACCATATTGTCGCAAGAGGCGATCAATGCGGCCCGAGATGAAGGCGAACCCAAGGGGCCTCTGACAATCGGCTCAATGGAGACGACCGCAGCGGTGCGATTGCCGTCCCTGCTTGCACGATTTCATCGCAAGTGTCCCAAGGTTCAGCTCAGTTTGAGGACTGCGCCAACTGAAATTCTTGTTAAGGCCGTGCTGGATCGTTCCCTAGATGGAGCATTCGTAGCTGGCCCGATTGATCACCCAGAGCTTCGGGTTCAATCAGTCTTTAAAGAAGAGCTCGTTATCGTCACTGCGCGGAAATGGTCCAGTCTTTCCGCTCTTCGCGCGGCCACGCTGGCGAGCGGACCGAGCGTGTTGGTCTTCCGAACAGGGTGTTCTTACCGCCAGCTCCTCGAGACCGTTTTAAGTAAATTGGGCTGGCCGATTGCCGCCAGGCTCGAGTTCGGTACTCTTGATGGCATTCTTGGCTGTGTTGCTGCCGATGTCGGCCTAACTTTGCTTCCACGCGCGGTCGTGAGGCAAAGCGGTGTCATCAATGACATCCGCATCCATCCCGTGCAGATGCCTGAACGCAATGTCCAGACTATGTTTGTATTTCGAGACCAAAGACACGATGGGGGTGCTCTGACAGCCTTTCTCAAGTGCCTTTGACCTGACAAATCGGAATGTCGGCTCCGGATCATTTTCGACCGAAGCCGGCGGAAGACGTCGTCCGAAGACTATGGGAGGAAGCGCAGGGCCTGCTCGGATAGACGTTTCGGATCGACCGCTTCTTGTTGGCCAGCGTCGCCCTTACCTCCGAGATAATTGTTTCGCGTCGCAATCGACGTAATGTATGCGCATGAAGTCCATGGATCTTCCGCGGCCGCGGCAAGCAGTCCGATCGCGTTTCTCGCATCGTTTCGCGTGACCCGAAAAAGCGCGGACTTTGCCGATTCCCGAGGAAGTCATTGCCGGCTTTGGATAAATTCATCGCACTGAACCAATTCGCATTTATGACGTTATTGCTGGCATTATTTCCACCAACGCACCTTGAAGCGTTGCAATTCCCACATTCAGTCACGATATCGAGAGCCGTTAGATAAAGGTTGCGCTCGCTCCACGGCCATGGACAATCCACGAAATTCGCAAAGGCAATTTTGGAGTGATTGATGTCGTCGATTGCCGATTCCTCCATTGCCGGTCTTGCGACCCGCGCACCCTCGAAATCCGAAACCGATGCCGCCTCGGAGGCCTTGCGCCGCACGTGGCTTGATGCCTTTCGCGCGGTTCGCGGCGAGACGGATCGGCGGGCCTCGCATCTTTCTCCCGAGGACCAGATCATCCAATCCATGCCGGATGCGAGCCCCACCAAGTGGCATCGCGCGCACACGACTTGGTTTTTCGAGCAGTTCCTGCTGGTGCCGCATGTCGCGGGCTACAAGCTTTTCGACGAGCGCTTCGCTTATCTCTTTAATTCCTATTATGTCTCCGCCGGGCCCCGTCATGCGCGGCCCCAGCGCGGGCTGATCACGCGCCCCGGCGCCGAGGAAGTCGCCCGCTTTCGCGCCCACGTCGATGCCGCGGTCGAGCGCCTGATCGAAAATGCTTCCGCCGCCGAGCTTCGCAAGCTCATCCCCATCGTCGAGATCGGGCTCAATCATGAGCAGCAGCATCAGGAGCTGATGCTCACCGACATCCTGCACGCCTTCGCGCAAAATCCGACGTCGCCTGCTTACGACGCAAGCTGGCAAATGCCGCGCGCGAAGAGCGCCGACGGCTTCGCGGCGCTTCCCCATGGCATCCACACGATCGGCGACGAAGGCGCGGGCTTCGTCTTCGACAATGAACGCCCGACGCACCAAACGCTGATTCAGCCCGTACGCATCCAGCAGAGCCTCGTCACCAATAAGGCCTGGCTCGAATTCATGGCCGACGGCGGCTACGCGACGCCGACGCTCTGGCTCTCCGATGGTTGGGCCACGCGCGAGGCCGAGGGCTGGGACGCGCCCGGCTACTGGCGCGAGCGCGACGGAAAATGGTGGCAGATGACGCTCGGCGGCCTCAAGCCGGTCGATCCGGCCGCGCCCGTCTGTCATGTGAGCTACTACGAAGCCGACGCCTTCGCCCGCTGGGCCGGAAAGCATTTGCCGACCGAGCAAGAGTGGGAAGTAGCGGCGCGCGCGGGCGTCATCTCCGATGCCTTCGGCATCGTGTGGCAGTGGACGCGGAGCGCCTATCTTCCCTATCCCGGCTACCGCGCCGTCGAGGGCGCGCTCGGCGAATATAACGGCAAGTTCATGGTCAATCAGATGGTGCTGCGCGGCTCTTCGCTCGCCACGCCGCGCGGCCATTCGCGCGTGAGTTATCGCAATTTCTTCTATCCGCCGTCGCGCTGGCAATTCACCGGCTTGCGGCTCGCCGAATACGACGTCTGAACCTCACCGGGAGCGCAACATGCCACGCGCGGCCGCCAAGCTACGTCCGCTTACGAAAAAACCGCAGGCGGAGGCGAACGCCTTCGCCACCGACGCCCTCAAGGGGCTTTCGTCGCGGCCGAAATTCATGTCGGCGAAATATTTCTACGACGCCGAAGGCTCGCGCCTGTTCGAAGAGATCATGCGGCTGCCCGAATATTATCCCACGCGCAGCGAAATGCAGGTGCTGCGCGGCAAGAGCGGCGAGATCGCCGAGCTCATTCCGCCGGGTGCGGCCCTCGTCGAATTCGGCAGCGGCTCGACCGCGAAAATCCGCCTTCTGCTTGCAGCGGCGCCCAAGCTCGCGGCCTATGTGCCGGTCGACATCTCCGGCGATTATCTCGCCGGACAGGCCGCCGAACTGCGGCGGGATTTCCCCAAGCTTTCCGTCCTGCCGGTGGTCGCCGATTTCACCAAATCATTCGAACTGCCGGCGAAGGTCCGCGCGCTGCCGCGCGTAGGTTTTTTCCCCGGCTCGACCATCGGCAATTTCGAGCCGCTCGCCGCCGTCGCGTTTCTGCGCAATGCCGCGCGCATTCTCGGGCGCGGCGCGCTCCTGATCATCGGCGTCGATCTCGTCAAGGACCCGAACGTTTTGCGCGCGGCCTATAATGACGCGGCCGGTGTGACCGCCGCCTTCAATCTCAATCTGTTGGCGCGCATGAACCGCGAACTCGGCGCCAATTTCGATCTCTCCGCCTTCGAGCACCGCGCCTATTACAATCGCCCGCGCGAGCGCATCGAAATGCACCTGAAGAGCAAGAAGCGGCAGAAGGTCTCGATGAACGGCGCGACCCTCGAGTTTGAACGCGGCGAAACCATCCATACGGAAAACAGCTACAAATACACGCCCGAAGGCTTCGCCTCGGTCGCCCGCCAGGGCGGCTGGATCGAACGGGCGCTGTGGACCGACAAGAACGGTTATTTCTCCGTCCGCCTGCTCGGCCTGAAGCGCGATATCTGACGCGCGCCGGAAGTCGCGTCAGCTTTTGCGGATATGGAAGACGAAACGGTCTTCCTTCCGCGTGCTTGCGAGCAATTGATCGCCGGTTTCACGCAGCAAATTCGGAATATCGATCGACGACAGCGGATCGGTGCATTCGATCTCGAGTTCGTCGCCGGCCGCGAGCCGGGTCAGCGCCTTGCGGGTCTTGAGCGCCGGCAACGGGCATTTCAGCCCGGACAAATCGAGACGGGTCGCGGCCATGCCAGCGATATAGCAGAAAGCCATTAGCCAAGAAGACGGTTGCTTTGGCGGAAATGGCCGGCATCGGCTAAATACCGTTCATGAACCCGACCGAGAAGGCCGCCCAGCGCATTTCGAAGTTCGCGCCGCTCGCCGAGGTCTGCGCGAAGGTCGATGATCTCGCGCCCGTTGAGGCGCGCGCCGTTGCCCTCGAGGCCGCGCTCGGCCGCGTGCTGGCGGCGGATGTTCCGGCGCCGGCGGCGCTGCCGCCGCAGGCGATCGCGCTCCGCGACGGCTGGGCGGTACGCGCGGATATGATCCTCGACGCCGGCCCCTATGCCCCGGTTTTGCTTGCGGAAAAGCCGCGCTGGGTCGAGGTAGGAGAAAATATTCCTACCGGCACGGACGCGGTCCTGCCGCCCGATGCCGTCGTCTTGAAGGGAGACGGCGCCGAAGCGCTCGCCAGCATAGCGCCCGGCGACGGCATCCTGCCGGCCGCCGCCGATGCTGCGAAGGGGTTTCCGCTCCGCGCTTCCGGCGAGCGCTTGCGGCTCGTCGATCTCGCGCTCCTCCGCGCCGCCGGGATCGAAAGCGTGAAAATCCGCGCGCCAAAAATAGGCCTGGTCTGCGCGAAAAAGGCCTCCCGTCGCGACGACTTTCTGACGCCCGCTCTCGCGAGGCTGATCGAAGCGAGCGGCGGCAGCGCGCAACTTCAGCCCGCTTCGTCGCTGGAAGAATCATTGACGGATAAAAGCGCCGATGCGGTTTTTGTGATCGGCGGCAGCGGCTGCGGCCGCAGCGACAAAAGCGTGCTCGCGCTTGCTCGTGTCGGCCGCGTTGAATTTCACGGGGTCGCCCTGCGGCCCGGAGAAACCGCCGTCTACGGAATCGCGGCAAAGCCCGTGCTGATTCTGCCGGGGCGCTTCGACGCAGCACTCGCGATATTTTTCACCCTCGGCCGCCGGCTGATCGCGCGGCTCGCGGGCGCGCGGGAAGATGAGCCGGCGGCGCGGGCGCCGCTTCTCCGCAAGATCGCCTCGCAAGCGGGCTTCGCCGAATTCGTCGCGGTGCGCCGGGAGAACGAAGGCCTCGTGCCGCTATCTTCCGGCCCTTCGACGCTCGCCACGCTTGCGCGCGCCGACGGCTGGGTGCTGGTGCCGCCCGAGAGCGAAGGCTATCCCGCGGGCTCGGTCGTCGAGATGAGGCTCTTTCCTTGAGCAAGCAAGAACGCACCGGGACGTCCGCTTTGCTCGACGCCGTGCGCCGCGCCGCGCGGCAGGAGCAATTCCTCGAAATTGTGTCGGCCGAGGAAGCGCGCACCCGTTTCACGCGCGCGCTCGATCTTTCGCCGCTCGCGGGAGAAAAAGTTCAGCTTGCCGCGGCACTCGGCCGCGTGCTCGCGGCTGATTTGATTTCCCCCGTCGATGTTCCGCCCTTCGATCGCTCTTCCGTCGACGGCTTTGCCCTGCGCGCCGCCGATACCGCGGGCGCGAGCGAAGCCTCGCCGCGCCATCTCGTCCTCAACGGCGAAGTGCTCGCCTGCGGCGTCGTGCCCGCGATCGCCGTCGCGCCGGGCACCGCCACCACGATCGCCACCGGCGGCGTGGTGCCGCGCGGCGCTGATGCGGTGGTGATGATCGAATGGACTGAACTTGCCGAGACGAAAGCGGGTCCCGCCATCGACGTGCGCCGCGCCGTCGCGCCCGGCCAGTTCGTTTCCTTTGCGGGTTCCGACATGGCGCGCGGCGAAACCGTGCTCCGCAAAGGCACGATCATCGGCTCGCGCGAGATCGGCATGTGCGCCGCCTGCGGCATTAGCGGGGTCGAGGTGATGCGACGCCCGCGCGTCGCCGTGCTTTCGACCGGCGACGAGTTGGTGACGCCCGGTGAAAAGCTGCGGCCCGGCGCCGTTTACGACAGCAACGGCGCGATCATCGTGGCGGCGGTCGCGGAAGCGGGCGGCGAGCCGGTTTTCCTCGGCGCCTTTCCCGACGATGTCGCGGTCCTCGAAGCCGCCATCCGCCGCGCGCTCGCCGATTGCGACATGGTGGTGCTGAGCGGCGGCACCTCGAAGGGCGCCGGCGATCTTTCCCACCGCGTGATCGAAAAGCTCGGCAAGCCCGGCATCCTCGTGCATGGCGTCGCGCTGAAACCGGGCAAGCCGCTTTGCCTCGCGGTCGCCGACGGAAAGCCGATCGCCGTGCTGCCGGGCTTTCCCACTTCGGCAATCTTCACCTTTCATGCTTTCGTGGCGCCCGTGATCCGCGCGCGCGCCGGGCTTTCGCCGGAGGCGGCGGACAAGCTCGCGGCGACGGTGCCGGTGCGTCTTCCGTCCGAACTCGGCCGCAAGGAATTCGTGCTGGTGTCGCTTGTCGCGGGCGAAGAGGGGACCGTCGCCTTTCCTTCCCACAAGGGTTCGGGCGCGGTCACGAGCTTTTCGGAAGCCGACGGCTTTGTCGAGATCGACGCGCTCGTTCCGGCACTCGATGCCGATACGCATGCCAAAGTGACGCTGATCGGCAAACAGACGCGGCCGCCCGATCTTGTCATCATGGGCAGTCATTGCGTCGCGCTCGATGTGGTGCTCGGCAAGCTTGCGGAGCAGGGTTTCACCGCGCGCAAGATCGCGATCGGCAGTCAGGGCGGCGTGATCGCCGCGCGCCGCGGCGAATGCGATCTTGCGCCGGTGCATCTCCTCGATCCCGCAAGCGGCGCCTATAACCGGCATCTCGTCTTGCCTGGCCTATCGCTTGTGCCCGGCTGGCAACGCATGCAGGGCTTCGTATTCCGGCCGGATGACACGCGCTTCAAGGGAAAGACCGCGCAGCAGGCGCTGCAAGCGGCGCTCGCCGATCCCGCGTGTCTCATGGTGAACCGCAATGCCGGCGCCGGCACGCGTATCCTGATTGATCAGCTGCTCGCGGGCCAACGCCCGCCTGGCTATGGCAACCAGCCGCGCTCGCACAACGCGGTGGCTGCGGCCGTCTCGCAGCGCCGGGCCGATTGGGGCATTGCGATCGAGCACGTGGCGCGCATGTACGGCCTCGATTTTCTGCCGCTGACGCCGGAGGAATACGATTTTCTCCTGGTGGAAAAGCGGCGCGACCGGCCGGCGGTGAAGGCGTTTCTCGCCGCCTTGCATGATCCCGCGACGCGCGCAGCGATCCGTGCGCTTGGCATGCGGCCCATGGGCGATTGAGCTAGGATCGTCCGCATGAAAACGATGCGCGTAATCGGGCTTGCCGGCTGGAGCGGCGCCGGCAAAACCACGCTGATGACCCGCGTGATCCCGGTGCTGGTCGGGCGGGGCTTGTGCGTCTCCACCATCAAGCACGCCCATCACGGCTTCGACGTCGATATCCCCGGCAAGGATTCCCACACCCACCGGCAGGCGGGCGCTTCGGAAGTGTTCGTGTCTTCGGCGCGGCGCTGGGCGCATATCCACGAATTGCGCGACGAGACGGAATTGAACCTCACGGATATTTTTCCGCGCCTGACGCCCGTCGATCTCGTGATTGTCGAAGGCTTCAAGCGGGAGCCGCATCCGAAACTCGAAATCTACCGCGCTGCCGTAGGCAAGCCGCTCCTGCATCCCGATGACGACTGGATCGTAGCGGTCACCTCCGACGGAGCGGTGCCGGACTCGCGTCTGCCGGTGATCCCGCTCGACGACATCGAAAAGATCGTTGACGTGTTGCTCATCGAATCGGTGCCCGTCGATCGTCTCGGCGAGCGCGTAGAGAAAGTGTGATGGCGCAGCTTTCCGACGATTGCTTCGCTCACGACCGCGCGCTGCTTCCGGTCGAAGAAGCCGCGCGGCTGATGATCGCGCATGTGCCGCCGGTCGAGGAGTCTGAAACCGTCGCGCTTGATGATTCACTCGGCCGCGTCGCCGCCGAGAATGTCATCGCGCCGATCGCGCTTCCTTCTTTCGATAATTCCGCGGTCGACGGCTTCGCCGTGCGCCATAGCGATGTCGGCGCGAGCGCCGAGACGCGATTCAAAATCGTCGAGCGTGTCCTCGCCGGCGCACGGCCCGCGCGCGCGCTTGCGGCCGGCGAAGCGGCGCGTGTCTTCACCGGCGCGCCGATGCCGGCAGGCGCCGACACCGTCTACATGCAGGAAGATTGCCGCATTGAGGGCGACGCCGTCATCGTGCCGCCCGGCTTGAAGCTTGGCGCCAATCGCCGGCTTGTCGGCGAGGATCTGCGCCCGGGCGCGGTAGCGATTCCGGCGGGCAGGCGGTTGAAGCCGCAGGATGTCGCGCTTGCCGCGGCGCTGGGTATCGATGCGATCAAGGTCCGGCGCCGGGTGCGCGTGGCGCTGTTTTCGACCGGCGACGAAATCGTCGAGCCCGGCAGGCCGCTGCCGCCGGCGGCGCTTTACGATGCGAACCGTCATCTCCTGCTCGGGCTGTTGCGGCGGCTTGGCGCCGAGGCCGACGATCTCGGCATCCTTGCCGACGATCCTGAAATTCTCGTTCGCGCCATCGATGGCGCCGCGCGCGGCCATGACCTCGTGCTCACCACGGGCGGCGTGTCGACCGGCGAAGCCGATCACGTAAAGACGGCGGTCGAGCAGCTCGGACGCCTCGTCTTTTGGCGAGTCGGCATCAAGCCAGGCCGGCCGGTCGCCATGGGCACGATTCGAGGCGCGGCCTTCGCGGGCCTGCCCGGCAATCCCGTGGCGGTGTTCGTCACCTTCGCCTATGTGGTGCGGCCGCTCCTGTTGCGGCTCGCGGGTGCCGTGCCCGAGCCGCTCACGGCGCTCCCCGTACGCACGGCCTTCGCCTACAAGAAGAAAAAGGCGCGCCGCGAATATGTGCGCGTCGCGCTGCGCCGCGCCGCCGACGGCGCGCTCGAGGCGGTCAAGCATCCGCAAGAAGGCGCGGGCGTGATCACCTCGCTCACCGAGACCGACGGCTTTCTCGAATTGCCGGAAGAGGTGACGGAAATCGCGCCGGGCACGATGGCCGGATTTCTGTCGTATCAGTCGCTGATCAACTGAAATCCGCTCAATCGCCGAGATGGCGGGCGGCGATCTCTTCCGCCCTGGCCAGATCCTCAGGCGTGTTGACGTTGAAGAACGGATCGACCGGCTGGTCCGGCCATTCGGCGAAGGCAACGCCATGGCGGCCGGTCCACGCTTCGATCTTGTGCAGTCCCTCGACCGTGAGCGCGCGGCGGAGATCGTCGCGGAGCGCGACCGGCCACAGGCCGACGACCGGATGCCGCCATTCCCCCGAACGCGCGCAGGCGAGCGGTTTCTTTTCCGCGATCCGCGCCGTATGCAGGCGCGGGACTAAATCCTTCGGCAAAAAAGGACAGTCGCCGGGAACGCTTGCGAGCCATTCGATCTTCGGCGCGTTTTGCGCGGCCCAATCGAGGCTGGCGAGAATGCCGGCAAGGGGTCCCGCGAAATCCGGAATGCTGTCGGCGACGACCGCGAGCCCATAGCGCGAAAAGCGCGCGGGATCGCCATTGGCGTTGAGAATGATCGGCTCGCAGTAAGGCGCAAGCCGCGCGAGCACCCGCTCCAGGATCGTTTGGCCACCGACTTTCAGCGACGCCTTGTCGCCGCCGCCCATTCGCCGCGCGAGCCCGCCCGCGAGCACGAGGCCGAGCGTCGGCGGAATTTCACTCGTCATGCACCGCGGCTTTCCGCCGGTGCTTCGTGCTTTCTTCCTCCACGTAGCGGAGGTCCTGATCGAACACAATGCGATCCTCGCCCGCAAGCGCGACGAAGCGTTTTCCCCGCGCCCGCCCGATCAAGGTGAGCCCCGCCTTCCGCGCGAGCTCCACGCCCCAGGCGGTGAAGCCCGAGCGCGAGACGAGAATCGGAATTCCCATCCGCACCGTCTTGATCACCATCTCCGAGGTGAGCCGTCCGGTGGTGTAGAAAATCTTGTCATCGGCATTGATCTTGTTCTGGAACATCCAGCCGGCGATTTTGTCGACGGCGTTGTGGCGGCCGACATCTTCCATGTAGACGAGCGGCCGGTCGCGCTCGCACAAGACGCAGCCGTGGATCGCGCCCGCCTCGAGATAAAGCGACGGCGTGATGTTGATCTTGTGCGTGATCGAATAGAGCCAGGACGTGCGCAATTCGGCGCGCGCGAGTTTGGCGTTGTCGATCACCTCCATGAGGTCGCCGAACACGGTGCCTTGCGCGCAGCCCGAGGTCTGCACCTTCTTCTTCATTTTTTGCTCGTAGTCGGTCGCGCGCTCCGTGCGCACCACCGCCACCGCGAGATCCTCGTCGTAATCGACGCCGGTGACCACGTCGTCGGGCCGCAGCATGTTCTGGTTCAGGAGAAAACCGAGCGCGAGATATTCGGGATAATCGCCGATCGTCATCGCGGTGACGATCTCCTGCGCGTTGAGGTAGATCGTCAGCGGCCGCTCGACCACGACTGTAGTCTCGATGCGCGCGCCGGTCTGATCGACGCCGGTGACGTGGACGCTCAACTTCGGATCGGATGGATCCGGCCGGATTGCGTATTCGTCTTCGGGCAAGGTCATAGCGGTCGCGCGGCTCGTCCAGCACCCTTTGGCTTCGGGTGCATTCTACCACGGACTATTTGGCGCCGATGATGGGCCCCATCAAGGTGTCGGGGAGCCAGGTCGCGATCTCGGGGAAGACGCAGAGAATCACGATTTGCAGCATCATGCAGATGACATAGGGGATGGTGCCCCACATCACCCGCTGCACCGGCACGTCGGGCGCGATCGCGTTGACGATGTAGATGTTGAGCCCGACCGGTGGATGGATGAGGCCGATCTCCATGTTGATCGTCATGATGACGCCGAACCACACCGGGTCGAAGCCAGCCGCCCTGATGATCGGATATAGGATAGGACTCGTCATCAGGATGATCGCGGCAGGTGGAATGAAGAAGCCGCTCACCAGCAGGAAAAGGTTGATCAATGCCATCAGCACCCACTTGTTGACGTGCGTGTCGGCGATCGCCTGCGCAAGCGTCTGGGTGAGATAGAGCGAGGTGAGCATGTAGCCGAACAAGACCGCGGCCGCGATGATCATCAGGATCATCACCGACTCTCGCGTCGTGTCGCGCAAAATTTTCCAAAGGTCGGCGGGGTTCCACAACCGGTAGATCACGACGGCGAGTGTGACGCAGAGTGCGGCCCCGACGCCCGCCGCTTCCGACGGCGTCGCGACGCCGCCATAGAGCACGTACATCACGCCCACGATGATCAGCACGAACGGCAGGATCTTCGGAATGGACTGAAATTTTTCCTTCCAGCTGTAGCGGAAGTCCGGCGCATGCGAGCGGAATCCGCGCTTCCAGATAATGAAGAGCGTCCACAGCATGAACAGGCCCGTGAGCATGACACCGGGCACGACGCCGGCGAGGAACAAGCGCCCGATCGAGGTTTCGGTCGCGATCCCGTAAAGGATGAAAGTGATCGAGGGCGGGATCAGGATGCCGAGCGTGCCGCCGGCACAGATCGAGCCGGTCGCCACATCGTCTGGATAGCCGCGGCGGCGCATTTCGGGAATGCCCATCTTGCCGATCGCCGCACAGCAGGCGGGCGAGGAACCGGTAAGCGCCGCGAAGATCGCGCAGGCACCGAGATTGGAGATCACGAGCCCGCCCGGCAGCCGGTAGAGCCAGCGGTCGAGCGCCTCGTAGAGATCCTTGCCGGCGGGCGAGGAGCCGATGGCGGCGCCCATCATCACGAACATCGGAATCGAGACGAGGGTGAAATCCTGCAGGCCGGCGTAGAAAGTCTCGGCCACGACCTGCAGTGAATCGACGCCGTGGAACAACAAAAGGAACGCGATCGAGATCGCCCCCAGCCCAAAGGCGACGGGCGCTCCTGACAACAGCACAATCAACGTGACAACGAGAACGATCGTGCCTTGGACTGCGGGGCTCATATGACCTCGGGGGAATCGAGGTCGACGACCTCGGCCGGTTTGATTCCGAACGGCGGTTCGCGGCCGGTGGCCAGGTTGATCAGGTCCGCGATGTATTGCAGCGAGAGAATACCGAGCCCCACCGGCATGGAGCTGTAGGGAATCCACAGCCGCGCGCGCCACATGCTTTCCGACAGCCACTTCTTCGTCCACGCCTCGTGCCAGAAGTTGAAGGTGAGCACGGTCATCAGCAGGCAAAAGGCGAGCGCGACGATCACCGAGGCGAGCGCGAGCCAATAGCGCGCGCCGCGGCCGAGATAGTGCGGCAGCACGTCGACGTTCACATGCCCGCGCGTGAGTAATACATAGGGGCTGCCGATGAAGGTCGCCGCCACCAGGCTGTAAGTGACGAAATCGGTCTGCCAGATGGTGTTCTGGTTCAGGACGTAGCGGATGAACACCATCTGACAGACGATGACGACCGCAGCGCCGATCAGCGCCGCGGCGAAAACCCCGCACAGCTGCGAGATGCGCTTCACGATCCAGATGAAGCCGTCGATCATGTCCCCGTCCCCGGCCAACCAAACAAGAATCGGCCGGCGATACAATCGCCGGCCGATGGCAGCAGTTCTTTATTTCACCGCGAGCGCTTCGTCGATGAGCTTCTTGCCGTCGGTCACTTCCTTTGCGAACTCGGCATAGGAGCTTTGCTGCGCCACCTTGATCCAGGCGTCGTACTCAGCGGACGTCAGCGTGACGACCTCAACGTTGTTCTTCTTGAAGACGTCGGTCATATCCCTGTCGAGGCCGGGCGCTTCCTTGGCGAAGTAGACCTGTGCCTTCTTGCCCGCGTCCATGAGCGCCGCCTGCTGCTCTTTGCTGAGCTTGTCGAAGCTTTTTTTCGACATCAGCACCGGCTCGTACATGAACCACAGCGCGTTGTCGCCGGGCGCGGTGATGCATTTCACCTGCTCGTAGATGCGGAAGGAGACGAAGCTTCCGGTGCTCGTGTCGGTCGCCTCGGCGACGCCGGTTTGCAGCGCGTTATAAACCTCATTGCTCGGGACAGAGACGATCGAGGCGCCCGCCTGCTGCCACATGGCGGCGAAAGTGGGACCCGCCGAGCGCACCTTCAGGCCCTTGATGTCATCGGGCTTGCGGATGCAGCCCTTCTTGGAGGCGACGGCGCCGGCAAGCCAGGCGTCGGCGAGCACGATCACACCGTTCTCCTCGATCTTGGCGCGGATGTCCTTCATGAAGGGCGAATCGTTGAGCCGCGCGGCGCGGTCGTGGCTTCGCACGAGGCCCGGCATCAGCGTGGCGCCGAATTCGCGCACCTTGCCGCTCGCGTAGTCGAGCGGGAAGGAGGAGATGTCGAGCTGGCCGTTGACCATCGCGTTCCACTGCTCGTTCGGCTTGAACAGCGACGCGCCCGGGTAGACCTGGACATAGAGGTTGACATTGGCGGCCTTCGCCTCGCGCGCGATGATCTGCACCATTTCGTCGCGCACGTCCCCCTTACCGCCGGGGAACTGGTGCGAGGCGCGCAAGATGATCTCCTCCGCCGCCGCGGTGCCGGCGAAGCCCACGAGCAGTGCTGCGCTCACCGCGCCAAGCGTAAAGAGTTTTCTCATCGATAATTCCTCCCCCATCTGCATTGCCCGTTCCGGTTATTTTTATTCAAACGCCGGAGCTCGTAGCGGCTCCAGTCGTTCAAGACAAGGTCAGTCTAGCCCCACCGGCACAAACGCGGGAAGTGGCGGGAATATTCCCTTATGCTGCACCGCGGGCGTAGGTTCGCGCATAAGTCTCGCGCAGCACGTTCTTCTGCACCTTGCCCATGGCGTTTCTAGGCAATTCGTCGACAAAAAACACGCGCTTGGGCTGCTTGAACTTGGCGAGCCGGTCGGCGAGCGCGGCGAGGATCTCCGACTCCGAGAGATTGGCCGCTTGTTCGCACACGACGACGGCGGTGACGCCCTCGCCGAAGTCGGGATGCGGCAGGCCGATCACGGCCGATTCGATCACGCCTTCGATCGCATCGATCTCGGTCTCGACCTCCTTCGGATAGACGTTATAGCCGCCGGTAATCACGAGATCCTTGGCGCGGCCGGCGATGTGCACATAGCCGCGCTTGTCGATCATGCCGATGTCGCCGGTGATGAAGAAGCCATTGTCGCGGAATTCGGCTTTGGTTTTTTCCGGCATCCGCCAATAACCCTTGAATACGTTGGGCCCGCGCACTTCGATGACGCCGATTTCGCCTGGCGCGAGCGCGCGCCCCGTTTCGGGATCGGCGACGTGCACCTCGACACCCGGGAGCGGAAAGCCCACGGTGCCGGGAATGCGATCGCCGTCGTAAGGGTTCGACGTGTTCATGTTGGTTTCGGTCATGCCGTAGCGCTCGAGGATGGCGTGGCCGGTGCGCTCGAAAAACGCGCGGTGCGTTTCGGCCAGCAGCGGCGCCGAGCCCGAGGTGAAGAGCCGCATGTGCCGCGTTGCTTCGCGCGTAAATGCGGATTCTTCCAGGAGGCGCACATAGAAGGTCGGCACCGCCATCATGCTGGTGGCCTTCGGCATCAGGCGCATCACTTCTCCCGCTTCGAACTTCGGCAGGAAGATCATCGCGCCGCCCGACAACAGCGAAACGTTGCAGGCGACGAACAGCCCGTGGGTGTGGAAGATGGGCAGCGCATGCAGGAGCACGTCCTTCGCGGTGAAACGCCAGTAGTCGACAAGCACGCGCGCATTCGAGAGCAAATTGTCGTGGGTAAGCATCGCGCCTTTCGAGCGGCCGGTGGTGCCCGATGTATAGAGAATGGCGGCGAGATCGTCGGGCTCGCGGGAAACCGCGGGAGCAGGCTGAGCGTCGGCGGCGGCTTTTAACAGCGAGCCTTCGCCGTTCGGCCCGAGGCTCTCCACTGTTGCCTTGCCGATCTTGAGGCAAAGCCTGGAAACGCTTTCCTCGCTCTCGGGCCGCACCACGACGAAGGAGGGCTGCGCGTCACCGAGGAAATATTCGAGCTCGGCGAGGAGATAGGCTGTATTCAGCGGCAGATACACGGCGCCGGCGCGGAGACACGCGAGATAGAGCGCCAGATTCTGCCACGACTTTTCCACCTGCACGGCAACGCGGTCGCCCGGCACGACGCCGCGGCGGATGAGATGGCCGGCGAGCTTGCCGGCAAGATCGAAGGCCTCGCCATAGGAGATGCGTTTGCCGTCCGGGAGTTCGATCAGCGTCTTCTTGCGGTCGGCGTTCGCCGCCTCGACCGCGTCATAGAGCCGGTTGCTCATGAGGCCGGAACCAGCGATGTCTGTTTGGCGTCCGTGCGCAGGAGCTTTCTCACCTGCGAGCTTACGACCACTTCGCCGGCGCCCGCGAAGGCCTCGTGGTTCTTCTCGATATCTTCCGGCACGTAGCGGTAGTTCACCATCAATCCGTAAGCCCGCTCCAGCGCTTTCTCGGAAAGATCGGCCATCGGATTGATGCGCTCGAGCCGTGCGCCGTTGCCGAGATGGAAGCGCGCGACCGGATCGATGGGCCGGCCGGCGCGCGTGCGCGCGATCATGAAAAAATGTGCCGCAAGCGCGCTCAGCACGGGCTTCACCTCGGCGACCTTCTCGGCGTGATTGAACCAGTTCGGATCATCGAGATGCGAAAGCGCATGCGCATCCGAAGGCAGGAGCGCGGTCGAAGATTCGCTGCGGCGCTCGCGCGTAAGCCATTCGCGGAAGCCCGATACCGGCGACAGCGTGACGAAGGTCGAAAGCTTCGGAAATTCGCGCGAGATTTCCTCGACCACCTGCTTGATCAGGAAATTTCCGAACGACACGCCGCCGAGGCCGCGCTGGCAATTCGAGATCGAATAGAAGGTGGCGGTCGTCGCCTCCTTGGGGTCGAGCGGCACGCGGTCGCGCTTCAGGATCGGTGCGATCGCCTCCGGAATGCCGCGCGTGAGCGCGACCTCGACGAAGATCAGCGGCTCGTCGACAAGCGCCGGATGAAAGAAGGCGTAGCAGCGCCGGTCCGGCGGATCGATGCGCGCGCGCAAATCGTCCCAGGATTGAATTTCATGCACCGCCTCGTAGCGGATGATTTTTTCGAGAACGATCGCGGGCATGGACCAGTCGATGCGCTTGAGCACGAGGAATCCCCGATTGAACCAGGAGCCGAGCAGATGAACGAAATCGCGATCGACCGGCGCGAGATCCTCGCGCCGCGAAAGCGCGTCGAGAAGGTGTCCGCGCATTTGCACGAGTTCGCCGGTGGCGCTGGGCGCGAGGTTAATGCGGCGGATCAGCTCCTGCCGCCGCGGCTCGGCCGCTTTCAGCACTTCGTTGGCCGTATCATCGGATGGCGTTTTTCCGTAGGCGGCGCAGGCGTCGGCAAGCCGCGCGCGGTCGGGGCCGAAACTTTCCGCGAGCGCCTCGAAGAAGGCGATACGTTCGCCGGTCTTCAGCTTGGAATAGGCGGTGAGAATCTCGCGCGCGAGCGCGACACCTGAAGCCTCGCCGCGGCCCGAAAGAAGCGCTTCGCAGAGCTCAACGAAGGTCGCGGCGCGCGCTTCGCCGGCCGGCCGGCGGTCGCGCGTGCGCTCGATCAGCGCCCGCCCGCGTTCGGAGATCGATTGCAATAATTCGCCGAAAAAGCTCGTATTCATTGCGGCCAATGTGAGGGTGCGTCGATGGGGCTGTCAACCTATGCGTTGGATCGGCTCATCACATAGTGAAGTTTTCGTCGCGCGCCACTCGCCCACGATCGCGGAAAGCGCATCCAGCCCGTCGGTGAGCGCGGCCGGGCCGGGCTGCAGAATGATCGTCGACTTGATCTCGCGCACGAAGCCGTCGCGTACGGCGGCGAGACCGGAAAACCCCGCGCGGGCGGCAACGCGCTCCGGGCGGAATTTCTTGCCGCACCAGGAGCCGATGATGATGTCGGGCGCGGCGGCGATGACTGCTTCTGGCGCGATGATGCGCTCGCGTGCGGATTTTTTGCCCGCGAGCTCGGGGAAAACATCATCGCCGCCGGCAATCGAAATCAGTTCCGACACCCAGCCGATACCTGAAATCATCGGCTCGTCCCATTCCTCGAAATAGACGCGCGGGCGCGGAAGATTTTTTGATTGCAGGGCGGTCGCGTTGAGCCGCGCGCGTAACTCCGCCGCCAACCGTGTGCCTTTCTCCGGTGCGCCGACAAGCGCGGCAAGCGTTTCAATCATCGCGAAGATGCCGGCAATGTCGCGCTGGTTGAAGGCGTGGACCGCCACACCGCGCCGCACGAGCTCGGCGGCAATATCGGCCTGCAGATCGGAGAAGGTGAGAACGAGGTCGGGCTCGAGCGCGAGAATCTTGTCGATATCCGCCGAAATGAACGCGGACACGCGCGGCTTTTCGCGCCGGACGCGCGGCGGCCGTACCGCATAGCCCGAGACGCCAACAATCTTCGCTTCTTCGCCGAGAAGATAAAGCGTCTCGAGGGTTTCCTCGGTCAGGCAAACGATGCGGCGGGGCGGGAATCCATGCATGGCTGAACGATTCTAGACGATCGGGGTTGCTTCCTCTATGCCGCCTGCGCGAAGTTGCCATGCCGGAGGCGAGGATGAGCGGCAGCGAGGAATTCGACTATATCATCGTCGGCGCCGGCTCCGCGGGTTGCGTGCTCGCCAACCGGCTGTCCGCCGATCCCGCCAGGCGCGTGCTTTTGCTCGAAGCAGGCGGCCGCGACAACTGGATCTGGTTCCATATTCCCGTCGGCTATCTCTTCGCCATCGGCAATCCGCGCTCCGACTGGATGTTCAAGACCGAACCTGAGCCCGGTCTCAACGGCCGCGCCATCAATTATCCGCGCGGCAAGGCAATCGGCGGCTCGTCGGCGATCAACGCCATGATCTACATGCGCGGCCAGACCGCGGATTACGATCACTGGCGCCAGCTTGGGCTCACCGGCTGGGGCTGGGACGACGTGCTGCCGATCTTCAAGCAACACGAGGATCATTTTCTCGGCGCCGGCGAGCATCACTCGACCGGCGGCGAATGGCGGATCGAATTCCCGCGCGCCAAATACGAGATCATCGAAACGATCCGCGACGCCGCCGAGGAAACCGGCATTCCCAAGGTCAACGACTTCAACCGCGGCGACAACGAAGGCAACTGCTACTTCCACGTCAATCAGAAGCGCGGCCGCCGCTGGAGCGCGGCGCGCGGATTTCTGAAGCCGGTCCTGCACCGGAAAAATCTGCGGCTCCAAACCGGTGTACTGGCCGAGCGGATTTTGTTCGACGGCAGGCGCGCGACCGGTGTCGCCTACCGGCAAAACGGCGAGAGCAAGATCGCCAAAGCGCGCGCCGAAGTTATGCTCGCCGCCGGCGCCATCGGCTCGCCGCAGCTGTTGATGCTCTCGGGCGTCGGTCCGGCGGCGCATCTCGCGGAGCGTGGAATTCCCGTCGTGCTCGACAAACCCGGCGTCGGCGGCAATCTGCAGGACCATCTGCAATTGCGGCTGATCTTCAAGGTGACGGGCGTGCCGACGCTGAACGAGCGCTATCATTCGCTCTTTAACCGCGCCGGAATGGCGCTCGAATATCTTTTCTTTCGCACGGGCCCGTTGAGTATGGCGCCGTCGCAATTCGGCCTGTTCACGCGTTCCGACCCCCGCCGCGAACGCGCCAACATCCAGTTTCACGTGCAGCCGCTCTCGCTCGATCGCTTCGGTGAGCCGCTGCACAAATTTCCCGCCTTCACCATGAGTGTGTGCAATTTGCAGCCGACGAGCCGCGGTACCGTGCGGCTGAAGAGCGTCGATCCGACCGCGGCACCCGCGATCGCGCCGAACTACCTTTCCACCGACGAGGACCGCCACGTCGCCGCCGATTCCATCCGTGTTGCGCGCAAAATTGCCCGTGCGCCCGCGCTCGCGCGTTACCATCCGGAGGAGATCCTGCCGGGCCCAAGCGTGCGCGATAACGACGAAGCGGCGTTGGTGCGCGCCGCCGGCGATATCGGCACCACCATCTTTCATCCGGTGGGCACCGCGAAGATGGGGTTGCCGTCCGATCCATCTGCCGTCGTCGATGCGCGGCTAAAGCTGATCGGCATCGAGGGATTGCGCGTCGTGGATGCTTCGGTGATGCCTGTTATCACTTCGGGCAACACCAATTCGCCGACAATCATGATCGCGGAGAAGGGCGCTGCCATGATCCGCGAGGACGCGAAAAAAAGCGCTCGATCGTAAGGAGGAGGTGATGATGAGTATCGTTGACCGCGTAAAAAATCTTATTTTCGCGCCGAAGGCTGAATGGTCGGCGATCGATCGCGAGCCCGGTGACGTGCCTTATCTTTTCACCAATTACGTCGCGATTCTGGCGGCGATTCCGACGATTTGCGGCTTCATCGGCATGTCGATTATCGGATTGCAGGTACCCGGCGTCGGCACGATCCGCATGTCGATTGCGAGCGGCCTTCTCTATGCGATCATCTTTTATCTGCTCGCCTTCGCGACCGTTTATGTGATCGCGCTCGTGGTCGACGCGCTCGCGCCCACCTTCTCCGCCCGCAAGAATTTCGAAAGCGCGCTGAAGCTCGTGGTCTATTGCTTCACGCCGGCCTGGCTTGCGGGTGTCTTTCTTCTGCTCCCGGCGCTCGGCTTTCTCGTGCTTATCGTCGGGCTCTTCGGCCTTTATCTTTTGTGGATGGGCCTGCCGATCCTGATGAAATCGCCGCCGGATAAATTGATTCCCTACGCCGCCGCGGTTTCAATCGCCGCGATCATCATCTACATCATCTTCATCCAGATTCAGGGCGCGATCGTCGGCTCTCCGCAAATGGTCTAGCGCCCGCGTTCCTCAGGGCGCGACCAGCACCTGCCGGCAGGCGGCCGGCAGGTCTCCCATGGTGATCGGCCTCGGCTTCGGCGGGTTCGGCGAAGGCGCCGGATGCAGGACCGACGGCTGGAACCACCATTCCAGTTCCTTGCCGCAGCCGTCGCCCGCGGGAACCGGCGGTTGCTTTTCGCATTCCGTGCTGTCGGCCGGGCAATGAATGCGGACATGCATGTGATAGTCGTGACCCCAATAGGGCCGCACCCTTTCGAGCCACGCGCGGTCGGTACCGGCCTCGCGGCAGAGCGCCTTCTTGATCGCGGCATTGACGAAGATGCGCTCGACGGCGGGATCTTCCGCCGCCATCTTGATCACCTTCAGATGTTCCGGCGTCCAATTCTTCGGATCGATGTCGGTGCGGTCCTCGCGCACCATCATCAGCGCCGAGATCGATTCGCGTTCGTCCGTCGTCAGCGTGCGGTTCGGCATCGGCGTCAGCCAAATATCGGCGTCTAACCCAACCTGATGCGAGGCGTGGCCCGAAAGCATCGGGCCGCCGCGCGGCTGCGAAATATCGCCGACCAGAATGCCGGGCCAGCCCGCGACCTGCGGCAGCTTCGCCGAGAAGCGCTCGAGGAAAGCGATGAGATCAGGATGCCCCCAGTTGCGGTTGCGCGAGAGCCGCATCACCTGCCAGGTCTTGCCGTCGACCGGGAGCGCGACCGCGCCCGCGAGGCAGCCATGGGCGTAAAAGCCGATCGAGCGCGCCTGCATCGGCGCGGGGTCCGATTTGCCGCCAAACAACGTTCGGGCGATCGCGTTCGAAGGGATGGCCGCCGGCGATGTCGCGGCGGGCTCGGGCCTCGGTTGCGGAACGGGAGCGGGCGGCGTTTGCGCTCTCGCGCCTGCGGCGCCGATCAGGAGGGCCGCAACAGTGAGTCGAAGTCGCATGGCCCAATTTAGCGCGGCTTTGGGCCGCGCGAAATGCTATTCGCGAACGCGAAAGACGCGGAGTGGCTCGCGCTCGGTGCCTGGAATGGACTCCAAATAAGGCGGCACTTCGCCGCGCGAAAGCCGCTCGGAGAGGCCTTCCGGCGCCACGCGCTGGAAATTGATGCGCTCGGGCGAGCCGGGGCAAACCGCGACATAGTCGACCTGATGTTCCGCGAGCAACCGCTTTGCCGTCGTGTCGTCGCCGAGCAGGACGTCGACGGCGACTTCGTTGCCGAGGTTGCGGTGATAGGGTGCGGCGAACACCGAATGCCGGCTGCCAATCAGAATCGCCGGCCCGAGATCGACGTAAGAAATCACGCGGCCTGGCGAAAGTTTTGCGAGCGAAGCGACATCCGCGATTTTCCGGCATGCAAGCGGGCCGTCCTGATAAGCGACAGTCCGCGTTGGATCGATGCGGAGAAGCGTGGCGTCGACGGCGGTGCCGATGCCCACGAGCAACGGACCGGAGACGGCGAGCAGGGCAAGGACGGTTTTTGGCGCCGGCAGCGAGCCGCGGGCGCCGATCAAGAGCACGAGGGCGGCCGCGAGAACCGGCTGCGCGACCAGGCTGCCGCCGGAAGCGCCGCGCACTTCCCAGCATGCAGTGACGCCAAGCGCGAAGAGCGTGAGAAGAGGCGCGATCCAGATGAGACGCGCTTCGTTTCGGACGCGAAGCACGGCGATGACGCCAAGGACGATGGCCACTGCGACCGGCCCATAGATCGCGATCGTTTCGCCGGGCGAGCGCGCGCCGAGCTCGAAAATTGTCTGCGTCTCGGCAATGTGGGCGATCCACACTTCGGCCACCCGCGCCGCGACGGCGGCATAGGGGTCTCGCAAGCAATCGGAAAAGGAAGCGAGCATCAGCCCGATAACAAGGCCGCCGGCGACGGCGCCCGCGGCGAGGCGGCTGAAAACGCTTTTCAGCCGCGCGCTCGATTGTGCGAGCAATGCCAACAGTCCGCCGGAAAATCCCGCCGCGGCGATGCAAGGCGGAGAGATAAAGTCGCAGGTGGTGACATTCCACTCCGCAGGCGGGACCGTCACCGCGAACAAAGCCACGGTGCCGGCGCCAAACGCGAGACCAAAGCTCGTTGTCAACTTTGCCGCGCGTTCGCCTTCGATCACCCAACGCAGTCCGCAGGCCGCAAGCAGGGCTGCGATCATCGGCGCCATTTCGAGGCCGATCGCGATCGAGATCGCGGACGCAAGGCCGCCGAGCGCGGGCACGAGGCGCGCGTCGCCGCGCTCCGTCAGCGCGTAAATCGTCGCCAGGAGTAGCATCAGTTGATAGCCATGATGGTCGAGCGCGCCTGGCCGGAAATGCACGAGCACCGGCGCTGACATGGCGACGAGCAGGATCGCGGGTAGCATCGCCGCCGAATTCGAAAGCCGGCGCGCAAGCGCGCCCGCGAGCACAAGCGTGGGGAACAGGAGAACGATGGGCCACACGGATGATGTCACGGTCTCGGCGCCCGCGCGTCCGAGCACGGGAGAAAGGGCCGCGATCATGCCCGCGAGCGGCAGGTCAACGATTCGCGACCAATGCATGGAGGCGCCCGACGGCGGATCGAGCCGGTACTGCATGAGATCGAACCAGCCTTGGCCCCCGAGAAAATCGCGCACCTCGGCGAGCCGCATCAGATCGTCGGTGGACATGGCGTCGAAGACGCGCGAGCCGGTCACGAGCGTCGCGATCGCGATCGTCACCCATGCCACGAATGCGGTCGGCACCAGAGGGAATCGTTCTTCGGTTTTGGCGGCGGGGATGAGGGTGTGCGCGGATTCGGCCAGCGACAAGGCAAAGCTCCCGGATGAGGAAGCGGGAGCTTACGGAGCGGTGATTTAAAGGTGGTGAACGCCCCAGGCTCCGGAATTGGCGCAAATTGTCGCGTCTCGTGGGCGCTTTGCGCGTTAGCCAAGATCGGCCGCCGGGCTTGCCTTGGGCAGGCGTTACCGCTTGAATTCGAGGGCGGCGGCTGGGGGAGTGATGTTACAGCGGTTAATAATCGCGGCGGTTTTTCTGCTCGCCGCTTTGGCGGGCCCAGGCACTGCTTTCGCTGGCGTCGTCGCCGAAATCGAAATCTCCATGCAGCGCATGACCGTCACGGTCGACGGCTTCGTGCGTCATGTCTGGCCGGTGTCGACCGCGCGCGCGGGCTATGCGACGCCCACCGGCTCGTTTACGCCGATCCGGCTCGAACGCGTCTGGTATTCGCGGGTCTACGACAATGCGCCGATGCCTTACGCGATTTTCTTTCACTATGGCTTCGCGATTCACGGCACCAACCAGACCGCGGCCCTCGGCCGGCCCGCGTCGCATGGCTGCGTGCGGCTGCACACGGAGAATGCGCGCGAACTCTTCGAATTGATCCGCGCGCACGGCCTCGGCAATTCGCACATCCTGATTACGGGCTAGCTACTCTACGCGCCCGATTTTCTGCACCGCGCGAATGAGTCGCGCGCTATCCGCCTCGACGAAGCGCGCGAATTCGGGCGCATCCATATAGGCGGGCGGGCTGCCGGCCGAATTGAACGTATTCGTCACCTGCGGATCGCTCATCGTCTTTCGCATCGCCTCGCGCAATTGCTTGACGATCGGCTCCGGCGTCTTGGCCGGCGTGAACAGCCCGGCCCAAATGTAAAGCTCCACGTCCTTGTAGCCGAGTTCCTGGAACGTCGGCAGATCCGGAAAGTTCGCGATCCGCTGGGCGCCGAAATTTGCAAGCACCCGCACCGCGCCCGACTCGACATGCGGCTTCAATATGCCGGGCGCCGAAGCCAGCGCCTTCACCTGGCCGCTCAACAGGTCGGCCAGCGCAGGCCCGGCGCCGCGATAGGGAATATGCGCGAGCTTGATGCCGGCGCTCGCCGTGAACATTTCCATCGAAACATGCAGCGTGCCGTAGGAGCCGGACGAGCCGTAGGGAATGAGGCCCGGCTGCTTCTTCGCGTCCTCTACGAGGTCCTGCACCGATTTCCACGGCGTCGCCGCATTGACGGCGAGTAGCGTCGGGTCCGCCAATACGCGTGCGATCGGCGCGAGCTGCGAAACTTCATATTGCGCCGGGCGGCCGAACAGCCGGTCCGCCTCCGGCAGCACGGCGAGCGAGGCAAGCGTCATCAGGAGCGTATAGCCGTCGGGTTCAGCGCGCGCGGCCACCGCGTTGCCGATGGCGCCGCCGGCGCCGCCGCGATTGTCGACGATGACGGGCTTGCCGAGCAGATCCTGAAGCTTCAATGCCACGGGCCGTGCCGCGAGATCCGCCTGCCCGCCGGGCGGGAAGGGGACGATCATGGTGACATTGCGGGAGGGATAGACCTCGGCTGCCGCGCGCGTAGTGGCGAACGCGATGGGGAGCGCCGCGGCGCCCGTCAAGAAGTCCCGGCGTTTCATTGCGTTTCCTCTTTTATCGTTACGGCAACGCTAGCATTGGCGAGCGGCGCGATCCATCAGTCCAACGCCGTCAGCTATCCACCTTCAGTGCTGCGATGAACGCCTCTTGCGGAATCTCGACCTTGCCGAATTCGCGCATGCGCTTCTTGCCTTCCCTCTGCTTCTCCAGCAACTTTCGTTTTCTCGTCGCGTCGCCGCCATAGCACTTGGCGGTGACGTCCTTGCGGAGCGCCCGGATCGTCTCGCGCGCGATCACTTTCCCGCCGATCGCGGCCTGGATCGGAATCTGGAACATGTGCGGCGGGATCAGCTCTTTCAGCTTCTCGGCCATGGCCCGCCCGCGGCCTTCGGCGCGCGTGCGATGGACGAGCATGGCGAGTGCGTCGACCGGGTCGCCGTTCACCAGAATCTGCATCTTCACGAGATCGGCGGGCTTGAAATCGGTGAGGTGATAGTCGAAGGAGGCGTAGCCCTTGGAAACGGACTTCAGCCGGTCATAGAAGTCGAACACCACTTCGTTCAGCGGCAATTCGTATTTCACCATCGCGCGGTTGCCGACGTAAGTGAGCTCCTTCTGCGTGCCGCGGCGATCCTGGCAGAGCTTCAAGACGCTGCCGAGATATTCGTCGGGCGTGAGGATCGTCGCTTCGATCCACGGCTCTTGAATCTCCTCGATCCGTACCGGGTCCGGCATGTCGACCGGATTGTGGATCTCGATCGCCTCGCCATTGGTGAGCTTGATCTTGTAGATGACCGAAGGCGCGGTCGCGATCAGATGCAGATTGAACTCGCGCTCGAGCCGCTCCTGAATGATCTCGAGGTGCAGGAGGCCGAGGAATCCGCAGCGGAAACCGAAGCCGAGCGCCGCCGAAGTTTCCATCTCATAGGTGAAGCTCGCGTCGTTGAGGCGAAGCCTGCCCATGGCCGCGCGCAGCGCCTCGAAATCGGCGGCGTCGACCGGAAACAGCCCGCAGAACACCACGGGAATCGCCGGGCGAAAGCCGGGAAGCGGCGCCTCCACGGGCTTGCGGTCATCGGTGATGGTGTCGCCGACGCGGGTGTCGGCGACTTCCTTGATCGAGGCGGTGAGAAAGCCGATCTCGCCGGGCCCGAGGCTTTCCATCTCCACACGCTTCGGCGTGAACACGCCGACGCGGTCGACGTCATAGGCGGCCTTGGTGCCCATCATGCGGATGCGCTGGCCCTTCTTGAGCTGGCCGTCGACCACGCGGAAAAGCACGACGACGCCGAGATAGGCGTCGTACCAACTGTCGATCAGGAGCGCCTTCAGCGTCGCGGCAGCGTCGCCTTTCGGCGGCGGCAGCCGCGTGACGATCGCCTCCAGTACCTCCGGCACGCCGTCGCCGGTTTTCGCCGAAATGAGGACCGCATTCGACGCGTCGATGCCGATTACGTCCTCGATCTGCTGCTTCACCTTTTCCGGTTCGGCCGCCGGCAGATCCACCTTGTTCAGTACCGGCACGATCTCGTGGCCATTGTCGATCGCCTGATAGACGTTGGCGAGCGTCTGCGCTTCCACTCCTTGCGAGGCGTCGACGACGAGCAGCGAGCCCTCGCAGGCGGCGAGCGATCGGTTTACTTCATAGGCGAAGTCGACATGGCCCGGGGTGTCGATCAGATTCAGCATGTAGTCTTTGCCGTCGCGCGCGCGATATTTGAGCCGCACGGTTTGCGCCTTGATCGTGATGCCGCGCTCGCGCTCGATGTCCATCGAGTCGAGCACTTGCTCCTTCATCTCGCGCGCCTCCAGCCCGCCGGTGAGCTGAATGATCCGGTCGGCGAGCGTGGATTTGCCGTGGTCGATGTGCGCGATGATGGCAAAGTTGCGGATGTTGGAGATGGGACCCGCGGTCATGGCGCGCGAGATAGCATTCGCAACTGTCAGCGACAAGGCAAACGAAGTGTGATGGCCGCGTCGCTTAGTACCGATAATGCTCCGGCTTATACGGCCCGCTCTTCGGCACGCCGATGTAGGCCGACTGCTTGTCGGAAAGCTCCGTGAGCTTCACGCCGATCTTGGCGAGATGCAGCCGCGCGACCTTCTCGTCGAGCTCCTTCGGCAAGACGTAGACTTTCTTCTGGTACTTGCCGGGGTTCGTGAACAGCTCGATCTGCGCGATCGTCTGGTTGGTGAAGCTCGCCGACATCACGAAGCTCGGATGGCCCATGGCGTTGCCGAGATTCACCAGCCGGCCCTCGGAGAGCAGAATGATCCGCTTGCCGTCGGAAAACTCGATTTCGTCCACCTGCGGCTTCACGTTCGACCATTTGAGATTGCGAAGTGCGGCCACCTGAATTTCGGAATCGAAGTGGCCGATGTTGCACACGATGGCGCGGTCTTTCATTTTGCGCATGTGATCGATGGTGATGACATCGACATTGCCGGTGGCGGTCACGAAAATGTCGGCGTGGGATGCTGCCTCGTTCATGGTGGTGACTTCGTAGCCTTCCATCGCCGCTTGCAGCGCGCAGATCGGATCGATTTCGGAGACAAGCACGCGGCAGCCGGCGTTGCGGAGCGAGGCCGCCGATCCCTTGCCCACATCGCCAAAGCCCGCGACCATCGCGACCTTGCCCGCCATCATCACGTCGGTGCCGCGGCGGATGCCGTCGACGAGCGACTCGCGGCAGCCATAGAGGTTGTCGAATTTCGACTTCGTCACCGAGTCGTTGACGTTGATCGCCGGAAACAGAAGGCGTCCTTCCTTCTCCATCTGATAGAGCCGGTGCACGCCAGTGGTCGTCTCTTCAGTGACGCCTTTCACGTCCTTCGCTATTTTCGAATACCAGCCCGGCTGCGCCTTCAATCGCGCCTTAATCGAGGCGAAGAGAGCTTCCTCCTCCTCGTTGGTGGGCTTGGCGATTACCGAAGCATTGCTCTCGGCCTCCCTGCCGAGATGCAGGAGGAGGGTGGCGTCGCCGCCGTCGTCGAGAATCATGTTCGGCCCGTTGCCGCCGGCGAATTCGAAAATGCGATGGGTGTAGTCCCAGTAATCGGTGAGCGACTCACCCTTCACCGCGAACACCGGCACGCCGCGGGCGGCGATCGCCGCCGCCGCATGATCTTGTGTCGAATAGATGTTGCACGATGCCCAGCGCACGTCGGCGCCGAGCGCGGTGAGCGTCTCGATCAAGACCGCGGTCTGGATCGTCATGTGCAAGGAGCCTGTGATGCGGGCGCCTCGGAGCGGCTGTTTCGCGCCATACTCAGCGCGCGTTGCCATCAGGCCCGGCATTTCCGTTTCGGCGATCGCGATTTCCTTGCGGCCCCATTCGGCGAGGCCAATGTCCTTGACGACATAATCCTGGGCGACGGCTTTGACGGCGTGCATGTTGGCCTCTTCGGGGGAATTTCGGCGGCAGCGTTGGCGGCTCGCGCGGGTCTCTTAGCAGGCCCGCCGGGAAGCGGCAATCATCATATAAAGATTTCTTTATATGCTCGGTAAACGCTGTCGAAACACTTATGAAATTGATTGGATCACGTTAGGACTCCTCGAATTGCTTTCGCCAATCGGGATTTTTGGACAAAAACGGCCTTGAAATCTGATCGCATTGAGTTGGGCTCTCGTCAGGTTCTGCTGCGGATTCCTCTTGATCGTGAAATTGTCGAAATTTTTCATGGCTGGTGCGAAAGCGCCGGTAAGCGTCATCTCGTCACCCGCCGATGTGAGCGCGGAGATTGGTTCAATTCGAGGATCACGTTCGACGGACAAGTGCTCGACTACGGGGAAGACCCTCGCGCTTTCATCTTTGAAGGGCGGCCCGCGATCGTCTCGGCGGTTTACCAATCAGGCTACGGATTCCGCAATCATCTTTATTGCATCGGAGACGGCGGCTTTTCCCGTTACATCCTGATTGCACCCGAAGCGTTGGCAATCGGCAAAAACTGGTCTCCGTTCACGTATGAGGATGGATCGCTCGGCATCGTTCATGGCTTCGATCCCGTGGTTATCCTCAAGGAAAGGCGCCGCGAACACGGCGTGATCGTTCTCGAGGATTGGCATGGCTTCGGCGCCGTGCTGGAAACCGGTCCGGGTGGCTTCAGCGCCTTTCGAGGAGGCACTTGCGGCATCACGCTCGGTCGGCATGTTTTTGGAATCGGCCATACGACCCGATTCTTACCGGGGGCTTCCGATAGTCTCGCGCATGAACACGGTTTCGAGTTTCATTTTCATCGACCGTTCGGCTGGCTGCTCGATACCGAAAGTGCCGCCATTCGCATTTTGGAAGCGGTCGGAGACTTCCCCGAGCAATTCAACACCATTGATCCGACGTCCCTTATCCGGCTGTCGGACACGGAATTCGAGTTGTTCACGACGCAAGTTACGCGTCACTTTCACGATCGCGAAAGCAAGTGTGAAATCGCCTCATATCGTTTTTCTTTCGATCCGCGAAACCTCTTGTGCGGGCGAAGCCCGGCCACAGCTCGGCTGAGCCCAAAACTCTTCCGAAGCAACATCGGTCGATTCGAATCGGGCGAATGGGTTTGCGACCTGAAGAACGTCGACGGCCACGTCATTTACGGTCCATATCGAAGAATGCCAGTGGGAACTTACGAGGTTTCTTTCATTCTTGCGGCAGAAGGCTTTGCCGCTCGTCCCGACGCAGAATTGTCTTTGGATGTGGCGGAAAACATTGATCGGCTTCTGGCCGTCAAGCCTATTTCAAACGTCAGCGGACCGGAACTCGCCGCAAAGCTGCGTTTCGATCATCGAAATATCGAGGACGTGATCGAATTTCGCGTTCATGCGCGCGGCTTTGAAAAAGGGACGCTGCGTTTTCGCGGCGTTGTAATCGAACGAATATTTCAATAGCGCAGGCCGTTCGCTGAGAAAAATTATTCATCCTCGCCGAAGCGCTCAGCCAGGAGTTTTTCCAGCGCGTCAAGCGCGGCCTCCGCCTCCTTGCCGCGCGCGGTGACGCGGATCGTCGAGCCGCAGGGCACCGCGAGCGTGAGCAAGCTCATGATCGAATCGCCGCCCACCATTTCGCCGCAGCGGATGACCTTCACCTCGGCATTGAACTGCTGGACGGTCTGCACGAAGCGGGCGGAGGCGCGCGCGTGCAGCCCTTTCTTGTTGGTGAGCGTAAGCTCGCGAACGAGCGATCCTTCGGGCGGCGCCGGATCCGGCGGGCAGTCGTTCATCCCCGCACTTCTCTGGTTATTTTCCCGCGAGCACGCGGCTCGCGATGTTGATATATTTGCGCCCGGCGAGCTGCGCCTGCACCACCGCGTCGGAGAGCGGACATTCCTCGCGCACGGTCGCGAGCTTCACCAGCATCGGCAGATTAATGCCGGCGACGACCTCGATATTCGGCGCGTTCATCACCGAAATCGCAAGGTTCGACGGCGTGCCGCCGAACATATCGGTGAGGATGGCGACCCCCTGGCCGGAATCGACGCGCTTCACCGCCTCGATGATTTCCTTGCGGCGGCTGTCGATATTGTCCTTGGGGTCGATCATGATCGTTTCGATCTGCTGCTGCGGACCCATGACGTGCTCGAGCGCCGAGCGGAACTCGGCGGCAAGCCGGCCATGGGTGACGAGGACAATACCGATCATGATAACCCCGCCGGGGGCGAAATCAGGCCTCCGGCACCCCGCAAACGACGCACGGGGGCGGCATATTCCTTAGCTGCCATGCCGAAGGCAAGAGAGAAGGATCAGGCCGCCGCGGCGCTCGAAAGCCTTGCAATCACGAGGGGAAAAGCATCTTCGCCGGCGGCAACGGGGAGGCGCGGAAGCCTGATCCCGAGGATTTCGCCCTTCTCCGCGCCCGCTTCCGGCAAGCGCGCCCCATCCTTGGCATCGAGATCGACCAGGAGGCTGACAAGCGCGAGTGGCTCGCAATCGACCCGCCGGATGCCGAGGCCGCGCACCTCGATCAGGCCGCGTATGGGCTCCGGGGGTGCCGCGAGCAGGCGGCCGCCGGCGGTGAAAATCCGCACGCGGTCATCGGCGACGAGCCGCGCATAGGGAAGGGCTCCCGTGTGGGCCGCTTCCATGAGCGCGAGCGCAAGGCGCGATTTGCCGGAGCCCGCGGGGCCGCGGATGAGGAGCGCGCGCTCGCCCACGAGCACCGCGCTGGCATGTACCGTTTCGCCGGCAGGCTTCAGCATCTCAGGCGGCGGGCAGCCTTACGATGAAACGCGCGCCGAGCACTTTCGGCTCGCCGCCGACCACCGCGAGCGCGCGGTTTTCGGCCCAGATGCGGCCGCCATGGCCTTCGACGATCTGGCGGGAGATCGAAAGCCCGAGGCCGGAATTCTGGCCGAAGCCCTCGGGCCGGTCGGTATAGAAACGGTCGAAAATCTTCGCGAGCGCTTCCGGCCGGATGCCCGGGCCGTCGTCGTCGACGATGATTTCGACCTCGTTGCGGAGCCGACGGCAGATAATCCGCACCGTACTGCCTTTCGGCGAAAAGGAGCGCGCGTTCTCCACGAGGTTGTCGACGACCTGAGAGATGCGCGAATCATTGCCGGGCACGACGAAGTTGGCGGTGATTCCCGGCGCCCGCTCGAAAGCGAGCGAGAGCTTGACGTTGTCGTCGCGCGGAACTTCGTTCGCGAGCGTCACCAGCGCGCCGAGAAGCTTCTCGACGTCGACGGGCATCGCCTCTTGGCGTTGCATATCGGCGTCGAGGCGGCTCGCATCCGAGATATCCGAGATCAGACGGTCGAGTCGCCGCACGTCGTGCTGGATCACCGTCATCAGGCGGTTGCGCGACTCTTCGGTTTTGGCCAGCGGCAGCGTTTCGACCGCCGAGCGCAGCGATGTGAGCGGATTCTTGAGTTCATGCGCGACATCGGCGGCGAAGCGCTCGATGCCTTCGATACGGGCATAGAGCGCGCCGGTCATGTCGCGGATCGCGCCCGAGAGATGCCCGATCTCGTCGGTGCGGTCGGTCATGTCGGGGATTTCGACGCGCGCGCGGATGCGGCGGCGCACGCCCTCGGCTGCGTCCGCGAGGCGCCGCAGCGGGCCGCCGATCGTGCCGGCCAATAGAATCGAGAGCACGATCATCACCGCGGCCGCGACCAGGAACACTTTGACGATGACGAAACGCTCCGACTCCACCGCCGCGTCGATCTCGCCGGGCTGGGTCGAGAGCAGAAGCGCGCCGAGAACGGCGCGGAACCGCTGGATCGGCACCGCCACGGTGACGATCACCTGACCCTGGTCGGTGACGCGGACGAGGTTGCCGTCCTGCCCCCCGATCGCCTGCGAGACTTCAGGATAACTTTTGCCATTGGCGGGGCCGAGTTCCTGGTAGACCGGCAATTCGCCGCGCACGAGCCAGAGCTTCAGCTTGCGCCAGCGCTTTTGGAACCAGTTCGGCGACTGCACATGCACCGGCTCGAGATCATAGCGCATGATCTCGCCGCTCATGTAGAGCGTGCGGGTGTCGAGGAGCAGCGCGCCGTCGCGGTCATAGACGCGCGCGCGGGTATTGGTCGGCGTCACGATGCGGCGGAGAAGGGGGGCGACGCGCTCGGGGTTGATCGGAAAATCGAGGGTCGATTCATCGGCCGGCCCGTAGCTTTCACCCGCGCGCAGTTCGAGAAGCCGTTCGGGATCGACGGTGACGGTGTTGGTGTCGGCGGTCGCGGAGGCGGCAATGGCGCCAGCGATGATCTCGCCCTGGATCAGGAGGCTCTGGATGCGCGCGTCGATGAGGCCGGCGCGATATTCGGAGAGATATAGAATGCCGGACACGAGCGCGACGAGGCCGGCGAGATTGAGGAGAACGATCCGCCGCGTGATGCTCGAAAAGCTTTGATTGGAGAGAAAGCGCTTAAGCTTGCGGAGCGCGGCAAGCGCTGCAGCAAAGCGGCCGAGGTGAAGAGGCCCGGATTGAATCTTTTCGACGTCCGCCTTCATGTTGCGTGGGTTAAGCAGCGCCGGAAAGAGCGGCGCCGCTTCAAGCCTCCTTGAATCGGTAGCCGACGCCGTACAGCGTTTCGATCATCTCGAAATCGTTGTCGACCGCCTTGAACTTCTTCCGCAGCCGCTTGATGTGGCTGTCGATGGTGCGATCATCGACGTAGACCTGATCGTCATAGGCCGAGTCCATCAGCGCGTTGCGGCTCTTGACCACGCCCGGCCGCTGCGCGAGCGCCTGCAGGATCAGGAATTCGGTGACGGTGAGCACGACCTGATCGCCCTTCCAGGTGCAGGTGTGACGTTCGGGATCCATGCGCAACTGTCCGCGCTCGAGAATTTTCGCCGAATCCGTTTCCTTCACCGGCTGGCCGTCCTTGCCGCCGTTCCGGCGCAGCACCGCCTTCACGCGCTCGACCAAGAGACGCTGCGAGAACGGTTTACGGATGAAATCGTCGGCGCCCATCTTGAGGCCGAACAATTCGTCGATCTCCTCGTCTTTGGAGGTGAGGAAGATAATCGGCATGTCGCTCTTCTGGCGGACCTTGCGCAGGAGTTCCATCCCGTCCATGCGCGGCATCTTGATGTCGAGGATGGCGAGATCCGGCGGGCTCGACTTGAATCCTTCGAGCGCGGAGGCGCCGTCCGTGTAGGTCATGATGCGGTAGCCTTCGGCTTCAAGCGCGATCGAGACCGAGGTGAGTATGTTGCGGTCGTCGTCGACCAAGGCAATGGTCGGCATGGCATCTCCTTAAATCCACGGGGGGTTGCGCCGGTGACGAAAAATCGACGCGGTTCAACCTCGTGGTCTGGGCCGAAATGTGACGACCCGACTGATTTGCCCGCCCCAGTCGCAACTTAGACATATATGAAGGGGCCGCCAAGACGGCATTTCTCACGCTCTCGCGGGTATCGCGTTAAATTATTGTAATTAAGGGGTGACCGATGCGCGCAGCGAACGATTTTAACCCTTCGCAGACCGCCAAACGCCTCCTGCGCGAAGCAGGAAAAGGGGCGCTAGCGACGCTCATGCCGGGCGGCGCGCCGTATGCGTCGCTGGTGACGGTGGCGGCGGCGATGGACGGCGCGCCGATTCTCCTCTTGTCGCGGCTCGCGCGTCATTCGGCCAATATCACGGGCGATTCGCGCGCCTCACTGCTGCTCGAAGGCGCGCGTGAAGGCGATCCACTCGAAGGCGCGCGGGTGAGCTTGTCGGGCGAATTGTCGCCGGCGGAAGATTCGTCGGCGCGGCGGCGCTTCCTCGCGCGGCATCAGTCTGCGGAAGCCTATGCGGGCTTCGCTGATTTCAGCTTCTGGCGGATGCGGGTGAGCGGCGCGCATCTCGTCGCGGGCTTTGGGCGAATCGCGGATTTACAGCCGGGCGAGCTGTTAACCGATCTCGGCGACGCCGAACGTCTGATCGAGGCCGAGGAAGGCGCCATCGCCCACATGAACGAAGACCACCGCGACGCCATCACGCTTTATGCAACGCGGCTGCTTGGTGACGAAGAGGGAGATTGGCGCATCGTCTCGCTCGACCCGGAAGGATGCGATCTCGCGCGCAGCGAGCGTGTGCGAAGGCTCGAATTTCCCGAGCGCGTGGCGGACGCGGGCGCGCTGCGGCGCATCTTGGTGAAGCTCGCGGGCGAGGCGAGGGCGATGGCATAAATTTGGCAGCTCGCTTCAATGTCGGTTTTGTAGGCAAGCGCAGTGCACAATAACCATACGCGGAACATTCCTTCGGATTTTCCGTTGTTTTGGCCAGAATCGCCGGCCGCTTTGAGGCCGCCCTTGGCAGGGCGAGGTCGCGCGATTATGGTCCCGGCCTTCTTGGGCCCGGGTGGCGACGAGGAAACGCTCCGTGAAAGAAACTGGCATCCGCAACAGCGCATTCGGCGCTGACAAGTTTGGCTTCGCAGGACTGAAAGCCGTTCACTGGAATCTCATGGAGCCCGCGCTTTACGAACACGCGCTGCGCGCGGGCGAAGCGGAGCTCGCCTATGGCGGTGCGCTCGTCGCCGAGACCGGCGTGCACACGGGCCGCAGCCCCAAGGACAAGTTCATCGTCCGCGACTCGCTCACCGAAAAGACCGTGTGGTGGGACAATAACGGCGCCATTTCGCCCGAGCAGTTCCAGACGATCTATGACGACTTCGTTGCGCACGCCAAAGGCAAGGGGCTGTTCGCGCAGGACCTGTATGGCGGCGCCGATCATCGCTACCGCATCAAGACCCGCGTCTATACCGAGCTTGCCTGGCACTCGCTCTTCATCCGCACGCTCCTGATCCGGCCCGAGCGCGGCGAACTCAGGAGTTTTGCGCCCGACCTCACCATTGTGGATCTGCCGAGCTTTAAGGCCGATCCGAAACGCCACGGCGTCCGCTCCGAGACCGTGATTGCCATCGACTTCTCGAAGAAGATCGTGCTGATCGGCGGCTCCTCCTATGCCGGCGAAATGAAGAAATCGGTTTTCACCACGCTCAACTATTTCCTGCCCAACGAAAGCGTGATGCCGATGCACTGCTCGGCGAATGTCGGCCCCGCCGGCGACACCGCGCTCTTCTTCGGCCTCTCCGGCACCGGCAAGACCACGCTCTCCGCCGATCCCAATCGCACATTGCTCGGCGACGACGAGCACGGCTGGGGGCCGCAGGGCGTGTTCAATTTCGAGGGCGGCTGTTACGCCAAAACGATCAAGCTCTCGGCCGAGGCCGAACCCGAAATTTTCGCGACCACGCGCCGTTTCGGCACGGTCATGGAAAACGTTGTGATCGACCCGGATACGCGCATTCCCAATTTCGACGACGGATCCAAGACCGAGAATACGCGCTGCGCCTATCCGCTCGACTTTATTCCCAATGCGAGTCCCACCGGCCGCGCGGGTCATCCGAAGAATATCATCATGCTTACCGCCGACGCCTTCGGTGTGATGCCGCCGATCGCGAAGCTCACGCCGGCGCAGGCGATGTATCACTTCCTTTCGGGCTACACCGCCAAGGTCGCCGGCACCGAGAAGGGCGTGAAGGATCCGGAAGCGACGTTCTCGACCTGCTTCGGCGCACCGTTCATGCCGCGCCATCCTTCCGAATACGGCAATCTCCTGCGCGAGCTGATCGCCGCCCACGGCGTCGATTGCTGGCTCGTGAACACTGGCTGGACCGGCGGAAAGTTCGGCGTCGGCCGCCGCATGCCGATCAAGGTGACGCGCACGCTGCTCACCGCCGCACTCGATGGCTCGCTCAAGAATGCGAGCTTCCGCACCGATCCCTATTTCGGCTTCGCGGTGCCAACCTCGGTGCCCGGCGTCGAGCCGCACCTCCTCTATCCATTCAAGACCTGGCGCGACAAGGCCGAGTTCGATGCGACGGCGAGAAAGCTCGTGGCGATGTTCCAGGAGAACTTCGTCAAGTTCGAGCCGCACGTCGATGTCGACGTGCGCAAGGCCGCGCCCGAGGTCCGCATCGCGGCGGAATGAGGAAAACGCTCTCGTTTACTGCCGGCCGTTGTAGCCCATCGCCATCGAACCCCTGAGTTCGGCGGCGTCGAAATCCTTGAAGTCGAAGATTTGCGCCGCCGTGGCGGCGGGCGAGACGGCCTCGTCCGTCGGCCGCAAGTCCTGCGCGAAATCTTCGGGGCTCGCGACCGGTGCGTTGGCGGGCCGCGCGACCTTGATCGCGGTCACCTTGTCGCGGAATTTCGCCGACATGCGGGGGATCTCGGCGGCAGGCACGAAATTGCCCTGAACCGTCCCGCCTTTGCCGCCTTTGAACACCATCGGGCCGTTTCCCGTCACCACGATATCGCCCGGCCGCAGCGTGGGATCGGCGGAAATGTCGATCGCGGCATTGCCGGCGCCGCCACCGCCGTTGCAGGTGCAGCCATCGACCAGATGCTCGCGATAGACGAAGGCGTTCTTCAGATTCGCATAGCGGCTGCCGTCGGGCGCAACCGCGGTTTCGATGTTGTTGCCGGCGTAGGTTTTCGTCTCTGCCGTCGGGCACATGGCGCCGCAAATCTTGGCCGGCGTCATGTTCGAGCCGCCGGCGTTCCGCGGCAGCGGAAAGTAGCGGCCGTCGCAGGTGCGCACGCAAAAGACGACCTGCGGACCGCCGCGGCTTGGCGGTATCGGCTGATTGCCGAGGCCGGAATGATCGAGCGGGATGACCGGCGCCGGGCCCGGTGTCGTGGGCGGCGGTGCCGCTGGCTCCTGCGTCTGATGTCCACCGCTGAAGAAGTTGAGGATGGCCCCAAAGAGGCCTTCCGCCTGCGCGGAGGCAGGCACGGCAAGCATTGCCGCGAGCACCAGAGCGAAACGCAGATTTAGGACGCGGAACACGTTTTCGGCTTCCCTGCTTATGCTTGCAGAATAGCCCCTCGGCCCGCTCGCCGGATTAACGCGAGCCGGAAGAAAAAGTTGCAGTAAATTTTTGCTGAAGAAGTGCCGCGCAGCCGCAGCAAGCGGTGCGAAACGGCCGGATCAACGGCGCAGGAATTCGCCCGCGGTGAACAAGGCCCGGAAGCGGAGGCCGGCCGCGGCGAAGGCTTCGGCGGCACCCTCCTCGCGGTCGACCATGGTAAAGACGAGCGCAACCTCGGCCCCCGCCTCCTTCACCGTTTCGGCGGCCTTCAAGGCCGAGCTGCCGGTGGTGGTGACGTCCTCGATCACGGCGACGCGCTTGCCTTCCAGCGACTCGCCCGGCGCCAGGCCCTCGACCAGCAATTTCGCGCCGTGCTCCTTCGGCTTCTTGCGGACGAAAAACGCATGCAGCGGATTGCCGCGGAGCGCGCTCAGCGCGGCGACGGCGCTCGCGACGGGAACGGCGCCCATTTCGAGGCCGCCGATATAGTCGAGTTCCTCGGGCGCGAGCGCGTCCAGCGTGAGTTCCGCGAGCAGGAGCGCGCCTTCGGCGTCGAGCATCGTGGGCTTCAGGTTGAAATAGAAATTGCTCTTGCGGCCGGAGACGAGCGTGATCTCGCCGAGGCCAAAGGAGCGTTTCTCGATGATGTCGCGGAGCCGCGCGCGGGCGGCCTTAAGGTCGGTGCCCGGGCGCCCGCCCGCGGCTTTGGCGGCGGCAGACAGCGATGGCTTGCTCATCGGCGTTCCCAGCAGCGAATCAATGCGCCTCGTCCCAGTTATCCGCCGCGCGGGCATCGACATGCAATGGCACCGATAGCGATACCGCCGGCAACGGTGCCTCGATCATCACCTTGGCGATGACGGGAAGCGTCTTTTCCACTTCTTTTTCCGGCACCTCGAAGACGAGCTCGTCATGCACCTGCAGAAGCATGCGGCCGGAGAGCTTCGCCTTGGCGAGCGCCCCCTCCATGCGAATCATCGCCCGGCGGATAATGTCGGCGGCGGTGCCTTGCAGGCGCGCGTTGATGGCGGCGCGCTCCATAAAGCCGCGCATCGAGGGGTTGTTGTCGTTGATCGAGGGATAATAAGCGCGGCGGCCGAACAGCGTCGTCACGTAGCCGTGCTTTTTGCAGAACGCCTTCGTCTCTTCCATGTATTCGCGAATGCCGGGGAAGCGCTCGAAATATTTCTTGATGTAGGCGCCCGCTTCCTCGCGCGGAATGCTGAGCTGGTTGGCGAGCCCGAAGGCGGAAATGCCGTAGATGATGCCGAAATTGATCGCTTTCGCGCGCCGGCGCACTTCCGGCGGCATGCCCTTGATCGGCACGCCGAACATCTCGGACGCGGTCATGGCGTGAATGTCGAGCTCGTCGGAAAACGCCTTCTTCAGCTGCGGGATGTCGGCGATCTCGGCGAGCAACCGGAGCTCGATCTGCGAATAGTCGGCGGAGACGAGCTTCATGCCCTTTTCGGCGACGAAGGCGCGGCGGATTTTCCGTCCTTCCTCGGTGCGGATCGGAATGTTTTGCAGGTTGGGGTCGGACGACGACAGCCGCCCGGTCGGCGTCGAGGCGAGCGCGTAGGACGTATGCACGCGGTGCGTTTCGGGATTGACGAAAGTGGGCAACGCATCCGTGTAGGTCGATTTCAGCTTCGTCAGCGAGCGCCATTCGAGGATCTTCTGCGGCAGCTCGTGGCCTTCCTCGGCGAGGTCTTCGAGCACGTTTGCCCGCGTTGACCAGGCGCCGGTCGCGGTTTTGGTGCCGCCCGGCAGGCCCATCTTGCCGAACAGGATGTCGCCGAGTTGCTTGGCGCTGCCGGGGTTGAAATCCTCGCCCGCGAGCTTGGCGATTTCCTTTTCCGCGCGCGCGGCGGTTTGCGCGAATTCGCCGGAGAGCTTGGCGAGAAGCGCGCGGTCAATGGCGATGCCGCGCTTCTCCATATGGGCGAGCACGCGCACGAGCGGCCGCTCGAGCGTCTCGTAGACCGTATCCATGCCCTCGGCCACGAGCCGCGCCTTGAACAGCCGCCACAGCCGGAGCGTCACGTCGGCGTCTTCGGCCGCGTATTCGGTGGCGCGCGCGAGATCCACGCGATCGAAGCAGACGGAGCTTTTTCCCTTGCCGGTCACCTCGGAATAGCTGATCGGCTTATGGCCAAGGTGTTTTTCCGAGAGCGTGTCCATGCCGTGGCTGTTTTTGCCGGCATCGAGCGCGTAGGACATCAGCATCGTGTCGTCGAAGGGCGTGGTCTCGATGCCGTGGCGCGAAAGCACGAGATAGTCGAACTTGACGTTTTGTCCGACCTTGAGCACCGCCGGATTTTCGAGCAGCGTTTTCAGCCGCGCCAAGCCTTCCTTAATCGGAATTTGCCCCGCGACGAGGCCGCCGCCGGACAGAAGATCGTCCGACAGTTTGTGTCCGAACGGAATGTAGCAGGCCTCGTTCGGCGCCACCGAAAGCGAGGCGCCGCAGAGCTCGCATTGCATGGCGTCGAGCGAGGTGGTTTCGGTATCGACCGCGACCACGCCGAGTTCGGTTGCTTTCGCGATCCAGAAGTCGAGCCGCGCGAGATCGGTGACGGTCTCATAGCGCGTGCGGTCGAACTTCGCGTGCGCTTCGCGCGCACGCGCAGCGACGAGCGCGGCCGGTATGAATTCATCCGCTTCTCTTGCGGGCGCGGATGAAGGCGCGGCGCCAAGCGAAGCTTCTTCCGGCGCTTCCTTGCCCTCGATCTCGGCGCGGCCTTTCGCCTTGAGCGCCGCCGCGGCACCGCTGCCTGCTTTCAACTTGGCGTCGGCTTCGATCGCCTCGGCATCGACGCCGCCCGCTTCCGCCACGCGCTTCGTCAGCGTGTTGAATTCCATCGCCTTGAGAAAGGCGACGAGACGCTTGGGCTCGACGCCATCGATGTGCAAGTCTTTCAGTGCAATATGCACCGGCGCCTTGTCGTCGAGGAGCACGAGCTTCTTCGAAATGCGCGCCTGTTCCGCAAATTCGATCAGCGACTGCCGCCGCTTCTCCTGCTTGATTTCACCCGCGCGGAAGAGAAGCGTTTCGAGGTCGCCATATTCCTGAATGAGCGCCGCCGCGGTCTTGATGCCAATGCCGGGCACGCCCGGGACGTTGTCGGTGGAATCGCCGGCGAGCGCCTGCACCTCGGCGACCTTCTCCGGACCGACGCCGAATTTCTCCTGCACCTCTTTCGGCCCGATCCAGCGCTCGCGGCCGGGCATCGGGTCGTACATCGCGACCCCCGGCCGGATGAGCTGCATCATGTCCTTGTCGCCGGCGACGATGGTGACGTCGGCGCCCTCGGCGAGGGCCGAGCGCGCATAGGTCGCGATCAGGTCATCGGCCTCGAAGCCCTTCTCCTCGATCGGCGTGAGGCCGAACGCCTTCACCGCGTCACGCATCAAGGGGAATTGCGGGACGAGATCCTCCGGCGGCTCGTCGCGATGCGCCTTGTATTGGGCGTAGATTTCGTTGCGGAAGCTTTCGCCGGCATAGTCGAAGACGACGCCGACATGCGAGGGCTTCACGCCTTCGAGCCCGTCGCGCAGGAGCTTCCACAGCATGTTGCAAAAGGTCATCACCGCGCCGACCGGAAGACCGTCGGAGCGCGTGAACGCCTTGCCGCGGCTTTGCGCGGCTTTGAACATCGCGAAATAGGCGCGGAAAATGTAAGAAGAACCGTCGACCAAAAAGACGTGGTCGCGCGTCTTTTTCGCGGGCTTTGGAGCGGCTTTCGCTTTCGGCGGCATGGCCGCAAGATGGCGAACTGCGGCGTTGGAAACAACCCCGCCGGCGAATTCTCTTCAGAAATGTGATGCGCCGGACCTATTCGGCCGGCTGCAGATAGGCCTCTCGCCGGCCTTCGAGTCGGAAGGCATTCGGGCGGTGGAAAAGAAACGAAGCCCAGGTTCCGCGCACGAGCCGGTAGAACAAGAGCGGTGTGACCGCGGCGACGGCGGTGATGATGAGCGCCGCCGTGCCGAGGTCGGGAATGAGGTCGGTCTTGAGAAGCGCCGTGCGGGTCGCCGCCATCGGCAGGAAGAAGGCGAGATAAACGACAAGCGAATTTTCGCCGGCATAGCGGAGCGGATCGAAGAACCTTGCCTTGGCGAGCAGCGCCGAAAAGCTCACCACCGCGAGCGCTCCGATGCCGCCGAGAAAGAGCGAAACGCCGGGCATCGTCGAGATGCCGGCGGCGACAAGGCCGCCGTTGACGATCGCCCACAGCGCAAGGCCGGCGCTTGCAAAGCGCGGATGCGCCTGCACGTTGCGTGCGAGCGCAAAGACATAAGCCGCGAACCAGTAGCCGGCGAAGAAATAGACGAAGCGCGCGGCGAATTCGTCGATCACAGTCCAGCCGGTGTGGATCTTCAGGCTCTCGAGCAAAGCGCCTGCGACGAAGATCAGAACCGGCGGCACGCGGCGCGTGAGCTTGGTGACCACGAAAAAGATCGGCAGAAGATAGATGAACCACAGCGTGCCGAAAGGCTCGATGAAGGCAAGCAGGAATTCCTTGATTACGCCTGCGACACCTGCCTCAGCCGCGATTCCCGGCGCGCGGAAGACGAACTGGATCGTCACCCACAGTGCGTAGAAATAGGCGAAGTGCAGAACCTTGCGGTCAAGATAATCGCGCCAGTCGCGCTCGATCACGCGCGAAAGAAACAGGCCGGAGATCAAAAAGAAATCAGGCATACGGAACGGGCGCGCGAACTCGACCACGGCACCGAGCCAGCTCGTTTCGCCCACGGCCTTTTCGAGGCCGAGCGTCGAGTGCATCATCACCACCATGACGATGCAGAAGCCCTTGGCGTAGTCGACCCAGTCGACCCGGCCCGGCATTTGCGGTTTTGCCTCGGCACCCATGGCCATCTCCCAATGCGCCGCCGTCCCCTTTCGGGACGCGCGCCGCCGTTTTGTCTCGTTCCTCGCAAGCGCCATGCCGATGCGCGCCTTTACCAATCGGCCCCGGCTCGCTATGCCGCAGGCCTTCCCACGATTGAGCAAACATGAATTCCGTTAAGCCTTTGCTGTTTCGGGACACCCTCCCGGTCGACGAGGCGCTGCCGGCGTTAAAGGCGGCGCTGGCAAAGGGCCGTTCGGCGGTATTGGTGGCCCCGCCCGGCGCCGGCAAGACGACGCGGGTCCCGCTCGCGCTTCTTGGCGAGCCATGGGCTGCGGGACGTAAAATCCTTGTGCTTGAACCACGGCGTCTGGCGGCGCGGGCCGCCGCCGCCCGCATGTCCTGGACGCTCGGCGAAAAGATCGGCGAGACAGTGGGCTTGCGCGTGCGCTTCGATTCGAGAGTCTCGGCGAAAACTCGTATCGACGTGATGACCGAGGGCGTCTTTACCCGCGCGCTCATCGACGATCCCGAGCTTTCAGACGTCGCCGCCGTCCTCTTCGACGAATTTCACGAGCGCTCGCTCGACGCGGATCTGGGTCTTGCGCTCGCGCTCGATGCGCGGCGCGGCCTGCGCGAGGATTTGCGTATTGTCGCGATGTCCGCGACGCTCGATGGCGCGCGCGTCGCGAAGCTCCTCGGTGACGCGCCGGTGATCGAAAGTTCTGGCCGCGCTTATCCGGTGAATACGCGCTATCTGGGCCGCGACCCGCGCGCGCCCATCGAACGGCAGGCCGCCGGCGCAGTTGAAACCGCATTGCGCGAGGAAAAAGGATCGCTGCTCGTGTTCCTTCCCGGCGCTGGCGAAATCCGCCGCACGGCAACGCTGCTGTCGGAGCGTCTAAGCGATTCCGGTATCGACATCGTGCCGCTTTACGGCGCGCTCGATTCCGACGTGCAGGATCGCGCCATTGCGCCGCCGCCGGCCGGCAAGCGCAAAGTCGTGCTTGCGACTTCGATCGCCGAAACTTCGCTGACCATCGAAGGCGTGCGCGTGGTGATCGATTCAGGGCTTGCGCGCGTTCCGCGCTATGAGCCTGCGGTCGGCCTCACGCGACTCGAGACCGTGCGCGTCTCGCGGGCCTCCGCCGATCAGCGCCGTGGCCGCGCCGGCCGTACCGAACCCGGCGTCTGCTACCGGCTGTGGGCCGAGCCCGAAAATCAGAGCCTTGCGCCGTTCGCGACACCCGAAATTCTCGCCGCCGACCTTGCGAGCTTCGTGCTTGATCTTGCGGTGTGGGGCGTCGGCGATCCCGCCGCACTCGCCTGGCTCGATCCGCCGCCGGCGCCGGCGCTTTCCGAGGCGCGTGCCTTGCTCGCGGAACTGGGCGCGATCGAGCCTTCCGGCCGCATCACCGAGCACGGCAAGCGGCTCGCGCGCTTTCCGCTGCATCCGCGGCTGGCGGCGATGATTGTCGAGGCGTCGGCGGACGATGAGGCGCTGCTCGCGGCGGAAATCGCGGCGGTGGTCAGCGAGCGCGGCCTTGGCGGCGATGACGTGGATCTCGCGCATCGCATCGGCGAATTTCGCCGCGACCGCTGGCGCCGAGCCGAGGAAGCACGCCGGCTGGCAAGAAACTGGGCGGAGGAGGCGGGCGGCAAGTTGCGCCCAGGCGCGGTCGCGGGAGCAGGCGCGCTGCTCGCAACCGCCTATCCCGACCGCGTGGCGAAAGCGCGCGCCGGCAAGCGCGGCGAATTCCTGCTCGCCAATGGCCGCGGTGCAGTGCTTGACGCCGCGCACGCGCTCGCGCGCGAGCCGTATCTCGCCGTCGCTGAAATCGCGGGCCGCGCCAGCACCGGCCGCATTCTGCTGGCGGCGAAGCTCGATGAAAGCGACCTGGAGGCGCACTTTAAGGACCGCATCGTCGAGACGATCGAGACCAGCTTCGACGACAAGGCCATGGCCGTGCGCGCCCGTGCCGCACGCCAGCTCGGCGCGCTCGTGCTCGCGGATCATCCGCGCCCGGTCGAGGCGGGAGAAGTGACGGCGCGGGCGCTTGCCGAGGGTATCGCGCGCGCGGGCCTCGCGCGCTTGCCGTGGAGTGAGGCGGCGCGTCAATGGCTCGATCGCGTCCGTTTCATACGCCGTGCCGAAGGCGAGCCGTGGCCGGATCTTTCGGCCGAATGGCTGAAAGCCAACGCCGCCGAATGGCTCGTGCCCGTGCTGCTCGACAAAACCTCGCTCGCCGAGATCCATGCCGATGACTTGCTGCGCGCTTTGCGCTCATTGCTGCCGCGCGGGTTGGAGCGCCGCCTCGAACAAGAGGCGCCTCGCTATTTCAAGGTTCCAACGGGATCGGATCTGCTGATCGATTACGCGCCGGAAGAAGGCCCCGCGCTTTCCGTGCGCGTGCAGGAGTTGTTCGGCCTTGACCGCCACCCGGCGCTCGCCGGCGGCCGCGTGCCGTTGACCCTCGAATTGCTTTCGCCCGCTCGCCGTCCGATCCAGACCACCCGGAACTTGCCCGCTTTCTGGCGCGGCTCCTGGTCCGAGGTGAAGCGCGAGATGCGAGGACGCTATCCCAAGCATCCCTGGCCCGACGATCCGCTCGCGGCGGCGCCGACGCGGCGCGCAAAGCCGCGCGGAAAGTAGCCCGGCCGGTCGCTACCAATTCTTCACCATGCCGAAAGAGCGGGCGGGAACATTTACGCGCGCTTTGCCGCGGCGGGCTAAAGTGCGAACGACCGCGAGCTCGCACATGCTTCGCATTGCTCTTTTTCTGGCCGGCGCCGTCGTCGTTCTTGCCACGGTCGCGCCCAGCTTGACGGCACGCCTGATTGAGCGCGCGCCCTCGGCGGCCGACGCGCGCACGCTCGCCGCTCCTTCCGCCGCGGTCGCAAGCACCGATAGTTACGGCGGTCATGTCCACATCCCCGCTGACCGCGCTGGCCACTACGCTACTGACGTCCAGATCAACGGCCGCAACTTCAACGTCTTGGTCGACACTGGCGCTTCCCTCGTGATTTTGCGCTACGAGGACGCGCGCGCGCTCGGCCTTGTCTATGGCAGCGACAAGTTTGACGTTGCCGTACAAACGGCGAATGGCACCGCCAGGGCCTTCCGCGTCAAACTCTATAATGTGCGTCTCGGCTCGATCTCGCTCGATGATGTGGATGCGCTGGTGATGGAGGAGGGGCTCTTGAACACCAACCTCCTCGGCATGAGCTTCCTGCGCCGCCTTTCACGCTATGAAGTGCGTGGCGACACCCTGGTGCTGGAACGCTGACGGATTTCTCGCGTTAACGCCTCGGCTTTTCCCCGCGATTCATGCTATGGGGCGCGCGACTTCGCCGCTCCCCGTCGCAAGGTTTTCCGATGTTTCCGAAGCCGAAGCCCGCGCTTTCTCCCAACACCTATGAGTTCGAATCGCAGCCGATGGTGAAGGCCACCGGCTTCCGCGAGTACGACGCGCGCTGGCTGTTCGGCAAGGAAATCAACCTGATGGGCGTCGAAGCGCTCGGCATGGGCCTCGGCACGCTGATCCGCGAGATGGGGGTTGCGCCCGAGATCGTCACCGGCCACGACTTCCGCAGCTATTCGGCCTCGATCAAATACGCCCTCGTCTCCGGTCTTTTGGCCGCGGGCTGCAGGGTGCGCGACATCGGGCTTGCACTCACGCCGATGGCCTATTTCGCGCAGTTCGATCTCGACGTGCCCTGCGTCGCCATGGTCACGGCCTCGCATAACGACAATGGCTGGACCGGCGTGAAGATGGGCGCCAATCGTCCGCTCACCTTCGGCCCCGACGAAATGACGCGGCTGAAGGAAATCGTGCTTGAGGCGAAATTCAAACTTGCCGGCGGCGGCTCTTACGAATTTGTCGAGAATTTTCCGGCGCGCTATATCGCCGATCTTACCAATCGGCCGAAGCTCAAGAACAAGCTCAAGGTCGTCGCCGCCTGCGGCAACGGAACCGCTGGCGCCTTCGCACCGCGCGTTCTGGCGGCGATCGGCTGCGAGGTGGTTCCGCTCGATTGCGAGCTCGATCACACTTTCCCGAAATATAATCCGAACCCCGAAGACCTGAAGATGCTGCACGCCATCCGCGACGCGGTGCTCGCGAACAAAGCCGATGTCGGCCTTGGCTTCGACGGCGACGGCGACCGTTGCGGCGTTGTCGACGATACCGGCGAGGAAATCTTCGCCGACAAGGTCGGCGTCATGCTCGCGCGCGACATGTCGACGCTGCGTCCAAAGTCGACCTTTGTCGTCGATGTGAAGTCGACCGGGCTCTTCGTCACCGATCCGGTACTGCAAAAGAACGGTGTGACGGCCGATTACTGGAAGACCGGCCACTCCTATATGAAGCGCCGCACGTTTGAGACCGGCGCGCTGGCCGGCTTCGAGAAATCGGGCCACTTCTTCTTTAATGAGCCGTTTGGCCGCGGCTATGACGACGGGCTCGTCTCGGCGATCGCCATTTGCGACATGCTCGATCGCAATCCGCAAAAGAAGATGTCCGACCTCAAGAACGCGCTGCCAAAAACCTGGGGCTCGCCGACCATGTCGCCGCATTGCGACGACGAAAAAAAATACGGCGTGGTCGACAAGGTGGTGAAGCGCTTTCAGGACGCCAAAGCGAAAGGCGAGAAGGTGGCGGGGCAGGCGATCCGCGACCTCGTCACCGTCAACGGCGTGCGCGTCACTGTTGAGGACGGCACCTGGGGCCTGGTGCGCGCCTCGTCAAACAAGCCCGAGCTCGTGGTGGTGGTCGAAAGCCCGGTTTCGGAGGCGCGCATGCGCGAGATGTTTCACGCGATCGACGCCGTACTCCGCGAGCACGCCGAGGTCGGCGAATACAATCAGAAGATTTAAGGTCGAATCCGAACGGCTCCCCCGCAAAAAATGTTCTTCAGCAGCCGGTCGCCGTGCAGGCGACCGACGTGACGCGGCGCGGACGCAGGTAAAATTGGTCCGAGAGTGTCATCGAAGTATGCCCGACGATCGTGCTGCCGACCGGCAGGGTGTAAACGTAGCTTCCCTGCGCCCAGATGATCGTCGTGTTCGCATTGGCTGTGCCGCCGATGCCGGCGGGCAGCGTCACCGAGCTGTTTTTCGTGAGCGCCGTCGTATTGGAGGTGGCCTGGCTCCAGGCGACCGTGGCGTTTCCGTTGGCGTCGATCGAAATGCTCGAGACCACGATCGCAATCAAGCTGGTTGAATACGGTTGAATCACCGTGGTCGCCGCGGTGAGAATCGACTGAATGTCGGAATTGGCGATGGTCGTGTACTGCGAGACGAGATCGCCGACCGTGCGCGTGGCGAGCGTGACCTTGCGTTTGATCACGATTCCTTGCGTCAGCGCCGTGGCGCCGAGATAAAGGATGACCATGATCGGGAACACGAAGGCGAACTCGATCGCCGAAATACCGCGCTGGTCGCGCCGGAGCCGGGCGATCTTCGTCAAAATTCCCTGTCGAACCTGTTTTTTCATGCCTCAGCTTTCAACGACGCGCCCACGAATCTCGCGGGCCGGAACTCAGCACCAGCTTCCGCCATAGGGCTCGTTGCGGAACGCGGCCGTCGACATCAGGATGTGTTTGTGGGTCGAGCTTGCGGCGGACGCCAAGTCGAGTCCGAGACCGCGCACGAAAGTCGGCCATTCATAGACCACGCGCACCACGACGATGTCGCAGGGCTGCGTGGTGTTGTAGGCGAAGTTCGTCGTATCCAGCATGTGCGTGGTGGCGTTGAGCGGCATCGACAAGTCGGCGCTTGAGAACGAGGTGGCCGCACGCACGTCGACTGCGATGTTCTGGCAGGTGAACAGCGTCTGCACGGCGTTCGTGCAAATTTGATTCTTGAAATCCGTAAGCTGGAAGTTCTGGGACTGCGCCTGGCCGGTCAGAATCAAGCGGCCCGCATCGCCCACGGCCGTCTCCAGCACCTGACCGGCGAAGAAGACGAGCGCGGTCTCGATGATCGCAAAGAGCAAGCCGAAGAAGGGAATTGCCACGAGCCCGAATTCAACCGCAGCGCTGGCCTTCTCATTTTTGTCGAAGCGCTTGGCGATCGGCAGAAAGCGCCGCCCGATTTTGCTGAGTAGCGTGCCCATGGGAAGCCTCGCGATTGTTCGCCAGTCGAGGAATGTCTTATCCGACGCGGCTTGACGAAGCGTTGCATCGACATCCGCTGCTCGGCGGAAGCCGTTTACAACCTGTCAACCATGGAAAATACCGGCGCCGTCTTATTTCCCGCCGGCCGCCTGGCCGTTACGGGCGCCGATCTGGGTGGAAAGGGCCTCGAAGTAAGCCTGCGAATCTCCGACCATGATCGAGCGTTCGCAGTTGGGAACGCAGCTCCAGGTTTCGCGGTCGACGCCGCGATAGATGGTCATGTGGCCTTCCTTCGGAGCGGCAACCTTCAAGCTGTATTCGGCGAGCGTGTTGCCGCGCGAATCCAGCGCAATGAGATTGGTCGTACCGAAGCCTTTGCCGGTCACCACCAGAAGCCCGCCCGATTGCAGGCTGCCATCGGCAATCGCCGGGTTTCCGATCACGATGGTCGCGACCTTTTCCGGAAGCTTGACGATGGTTGCCTGGTCAAGAACGACGTTCACGCTGTCCGCTTTGGCGGAAGCGGCGCTCGCAAGCGCGATCATACAGGCGATGAATGCGAACCGGTGAGCCGAGAACTTCATACGCAACACCTTTTACTGGCCGAATTCTGCACCGGCGCCGCCGGCTCGGATGTGACTGTCGCGAAAAATGGTGAATGAAATCCAAACAGCGGGCGCGTGCGGCCCGCAACCTTGCGACTACTACTGCGCGAGTCGCGCCGGAAAGAATTCTTAACCAAGAGTCGGTTTGCCGCGATACCAGCGTGTTTCGTCGTAATCATTAACGCTGGGGCAAGACACACCTCGTATGGTCCTCGTCGGCACCGGAGGACAGTTCAACGTCCGCCGGACCAAACGCAGAGAGCCACAGTGGTTCAAGGAGCCCTTACCATGAAAACCTTCGCTCGTTTCGTGAAGGACGAGTCCGGCGCTACCGCCATCGAGTATGGCCTGATCGCTGCCTGCATTTCGGTTGCGATTATCGCGGTCATCCAGGGTGTCGGCACCAAGCTGAACACGACCTTCACCAACGTCTCCAACGCGCTCTAATCGTTCGGAACGTTCGAAATGAGGAAGGCCCCGGCACGTCCGGGGCCTTTCGCTTTCTGGGTTGTCGGAAAGTCTGAACAAAAGGTTTTCGTGCGCTTTCTGACAATCGAGAAAAACGTTACGCCGTCATAAAGCCGAAGGTAAATCGCCTCTCCTATAAACAGCGCGCTGGGTGACGTCGAATGAAACTTCTCAAGGCCTTCCTTCGCAATGAGCGTGGTGCCACCGCCATCGAATACGGCCTGATTGCCGCCTGTATCTCGGTCGCAATCATCGTTGCCGTGACCGGTGTCGGCACAAACCTCAACCAGACCTTCACCAACGTTTCGAACGCGCTGTAAGCTGTCGCAAAGGCGCGATCGAAAGGGCTCCCGCGAGGGAGCCCTTTTCATTGGCGCCCGATTCATCCTTCGCTCAGGGTTTGCCGTTAATCCTGCAGCGCGCGGCGCGAAGCCGTCCTGTCGAACGCCATGAGCCCGCCCATGCTTCTCGAAATCGCCGTCCTCGGGCTTTTTCCCGCCGCCATGATCTATGCAGCGGCGAGCGATCTCGTCACCATGACGATCTCCAATCGCGTGTCGCTCGCGTTGTTTTTCGCTTTTTTCGCCATTGCCGTGTGGATCGGCATGCCGTTCGCCGACATGGGCCGGCATCTGGCCGCCAGCGCCATCGTGCTTGCAGTTGCCTTCGGCTTTTTTGCCCGCGGCTGGATCGGCGGCGGCGACGCCAAATTGGCGGCGGCGACGGCGCTTTGGCTCGGATTTTCCCTTCTCATGGATTATCTCTTGGTGGCGGCGGTCATCGGCGGCGCGCTCACCCTCGCGATCCTGCAAGCGCGCAAATGGCCGTTGCCGTATTTTCTCGCGCGCCATGGCTGGATCGTGCGCCTGCATGCGGTCGAGACCGGCATTCCCTACGGCATCGCGCTCGCCGCCGCTGGCCTCATCGTCTATCCCGACACGGTATTCATGCACGCGGCGGGAAGCGTTTCCTGATCTTTTGACCGGCTTTTCGCCGGGATGCGCTATAGGCCGTTAAATTCGTCTACCGCTCATTAACCATAAGTTGACTTTTCGCTGCTGGAATTCACCCGAACCAGCTCTTCGACTCGTCAATGCGTTGGGAAGTGAAGCGTATGAAACCCGCCCGTCTGATTGTTCTTGGCGTCGCCCTCTTCGCGGGCGCGATCGCCTTCATGCTTTCCGGTCGTGAGACGCCGCCGGCGCCGCAGATTACGGTGGTGCAGCCGGCGACCGACACGGTCGATATTCTGGTTGCGAGATCCGACATCCAACTCGGCACCGCGCTGAAGCCCGATGACCTCGCTTGGCAGGCCTGGCCGGTCAGCGCCGCCTCGCCGCAGTTCGTTCGCAAGAGCGCGCGTCCCGGCGCGCTCGAAGAATACAAGGGCGCGATTGCGCGCGCGCCGTTCATCGCCGGCGAGCCGATCCGCGAGCAGAAGCTGATCAAGGCCGACGGCTCGGGCTTCATGTCCGCGATTCTCACGCCCGGCATGCGCGCGATCTCGACCGACATCTCGCCGGAGACCGGTGTCGGCGGCTTCATTCTGCCGACCGACCGCGTCGACGTCATTCTCACCCGCCGCGACCCCGACAGCCAGAAGCAGTCGGGCGGCGACGGGTTTGTCAGCGAAACGATCCTGCGCAACGTTCGCGTGCTCGCGATCGACCAGATGGTCGAGGAAAAGAACGGGCAGAAGGTCGTGGTCGGCAAGACCGCGACGCTGGAACTATCGCCGCGGCAGGCCGAGACGCTCGCTCTTTCCCGTCAGCGGGGAACCATGTCGCTCGCGCTTCGCAGCCTCGCCGAGTCGAAGCCCTCGACGCGCGCGAACGCCGACGACGAACCCGACCGGGGATCTGGCAGCGTGAATTTCGTGCGCTTCGGCATCAATTCCGTTCAAGTTTTGAAATAAAGCGCAAACGCGGGGGTCTGGGATGTTTCGTCTGTACGCGAATGCGATTCGATTCGGGGTTGCGGTCACGCTCTTCCTGGCCGTTGCCGCCGCCGTTTCGCCCGTCGGCACTGATGCCGCCGAGCCCGATATGTACGCGCGCACGAGCACGAACGGCAACAGATTCCTCGCGCTTGGTATCGGCAAATCGGCGGTGGTCGACCTTCCCGCCGACGCCAAGGACGTGCTCGTCGCCAATCCCGCGATTGCCAACGCCGTGGTCCGCTCGGCGCGGCGCGCTTATCTTATCGGCATCGGCGCCGGCCAGACCAGCGTGATCTTCTTCGACGGCGACGGCCGCCAGATCGCCGCCTACGACATCGAAGTCGGCCGCGATGCCACCGGCGTGCGAGAAGCCCTGCGCAAATTAATGCCCGGCGTCGCTTTCAATGTCGATCCGGTGGGCGACAGCGTCGTCCTCACAGGCGTCGTCGCCAATGCCGCCGACGCGCAAAAGATCGCCGAGGCGGCGATTCGTCTCGTCGGCGACGAGAAAAAGGTCGTCAACGGCCTCACCATCAAGGGCAAGGAGCAGGTGCTCATCAAGGTGACGGTCGCCGAGGTCGAGCGCGACATCATCAAGCAGCTCGGCATTGATCTTAACGGCTCGAGCATTTCGATCGGCTCGAATGTGATCAACTTCAACACCGTGAACCAATTCACGAGCACCAACGCAACACCTCCCAGCTCGTTTTCGCCCACGTTCAAGCTGCCAAACGGCGGCTCTGTCACCGCGACGCTGCGTGCGCTTGAGCAGAACGGCGTCCTGCGCACGCTCGCCGAGCCGACGCTCACGGCGATCTCGGGTGAGTCGGCCAAATTCCTCGCCGGCGGCGAGTTTCCGGTTCCCGGCGGCCAGAGCTGCGATCAGAGCGGCACCTGCCAGATCCAGATTCAGTTCAAGCAATTCGGCGTCGGCCTCGAATTCACGCCGATCGTGCTTTCCGAGGGCCGCATCAGCCTGAAGGTCGCAACCGAAGTAAGCGAACTCACGCAAACCGGCGCCATTGTGCTTGCGAGCATCACCATTCCCGCGCTCAAGGTGCGCCGCGCGAATTCCACGGTTGAGCTGCCCTCGGGCGGATCACTCGCGCTCGCCGGCCTCCTGCAGGAGCAGACCAAGCAAAGCATCAACGGCATTCCAGCGCTGATGAACCTTCCCGTGCTCGGACCGCTGTTCAAGAGCCGCGACTATCAGAACGGGCTGACCGAGCTCATGATTCTGGTGACGCCTTATGTCGTGAACCCGAGCGCGCGGCAGGATCTGGCGCTGCCGAGCGACGGCTTCGCCGATGCTTCCGATCCGCAAACCGTCTTCATGAATCAACTGAACCGGACCTACGGCACCCAGGGTGCCGACCCGCGCCGCAACTATCACGGTAACTACGGTTTCATCACGAATTGAACGAGTGGAGTTGAGTCATGGACCATCTGTTGAAAAAGAGCTTCGCGGCGGCTCCCGCGGCCTCGCTCTTGCTCGCGCTCCTGCTCGGTGCCTGCCAGCACGATGAGCCGGATTTCTACACCGGTACGGTCGCCGCTGATTATCGCGACCGTCATCCGATCCGTCTTGTCGACGGCCAGCGATCGATTCAGGTTCTCGTGGGATCCGGCCGCGCCGGCCTCACCGCGACCCAGCGCGCGCAAGTCGCTTCGCTCGGCAGCGACTGGCGCCAGGAAGGCACCGGCTATGTCATCGTCGAAGCACCCTCGGGCGCGTTCAATTCGGTCGCGGCGAAGCAGACGCTTCACGAGATCAAAAGTCTCCTGCAATTTGCCGGCGTGCCGCCGCGGGCAATCGTCGCGCGCCGTTATGAGTCCCCTTATCGCGGTGATCTCGGCGCCATCCGCGTGACCTATTCGAAAATCCAGGCCGTCGCCGGTCCTTGCGCCCAGTGGCCGGACAATATAGGCCCCGGTCTTGTCGGCAACGAGCGCTATCCGCTGCAAGAGAGCGAGAACGTTCCCTTTTGGAACTTCGGCTGCGCCACGCAGAAAAACCTCGCCGCCGCCGTCGCCAATCCCGAGGATCTTGTGCAGCCGCGTCCGGAGACGCCGGCCTACGCGCCGCGCCGCCAGACCGTCGTCGACAAATATCGTCAGGGTCAGGATCCGTCGACGGTGTACACCCAGAACACCGGCGGGAAAGTGAGCAACGTCGGGCCATGATGCGGACCGCGCTCGCCCAACAAGCCGAAACTCCGGTTGCCGATGCCGGCGCGCATGTCGCGCCGGTGCCGCGCATTTCGATTCAGGCCTTCTGCGAAACGCCCGAAGTCGCGGGCGCGATGCAGGCGGCCATCGGCGATCGCCGCATGATCAAGGCGCAGGTCAAGGTACAGATGGGCGGCCTCGTCGCCGCGCTTGAAGCCTATAGCGGTGCTGCGACGCCGAACGTCATTCTGGTCGAGCATATTGGCGGCGGCATCGACCTTTTATCCGGCCTCGACCGGCTCGCCGAGGTCTGTGATGCCGGCACCAAGCTCGTGGTGGTCGGCCGTCTCAACGACATCGTGCTTTATCGTGAACTCGTGCGCCGCGGCGTCAGCGACTATGTCGTGAGCCCCGTGTCGCCGCTTGATCTCGTGCGCACCTTCTCGCACCTCTTTTCCAAGCCCGATGCCGAGCCCCTCGGTCGGGTGCTTGCCGTGATTGGCGCCAAGGGCGGCGTCGGTTCCTCCACCGTCGCGCATAACATTGCCTTCGCGGTCTCCCGCGATCTGCAGCTCAATTCCGTCATCGCCGACCTTGATCTTGCCTTCGGAACGGCCGGGCTCGACTTCAACCAGGATCCGCCGCAGGGCATCGCCGATGCCGTCTTCTCGCCTGATCGGGTCGATGGCGCCTACGTGGACCGGCTGCTGTCGAAATGTACCGATCATCTCAGCCTGCTTGCCGCACCGGCGACGCTCGAGCGCGAATATGACTTCGACGCCGAGGCGTTCGACACCACGCTCGACGCGCTCCGCAGCAGTGTTCCCTACATCGTGCTCGATCTTCCGCACATGTGGACCGGCTGGGCCAAACGCGCGCTGGTCGGCGCCGACGAGGTGCTGTTCGTCGCCGCCCCTGATCTTGCCAATTTGCGCAACGCCAAGAACATGTTCGATTTCGTGCGTGGATCGCGTCCCAACGATCGCCCGCCGCTCTACCTTTTGAATGCGGTCGGAATGCCGAAGCGTCCGGAAGTGCGGGCGGCCGATTTTGCCAAAGCCCTTGAGGCGCAGCCGGTGGCGAGCATTCCGTTCGATCCGCAGATCTTCGGCACCGCGGCCAATAACGGGCAAATGATTGCGGAAGTGTCCGCCAACCACAAGACCGCGGAAATTTTCCTCTCTTTGGCGAAGACGCTCACCGGCCGCTCTGAAGTCAAGAAGGAAAAGAAAGACCTCTTTTCCCCGCTGCTCGCCAAGCTCAAGGGGCTGCGGTCGTAGCGATCCGCGCGCAGGGAGTTTGTAATGTTCGGAAAGCGTGGGGGGACAAACGCGGCAGTCAGCCAGGCTCCGGCGCAACCGGCCGCGCTTCAGCGCGAGCAGGCGCCGCGCGTTGCCGCCACGCCGAAGAAGGCGGTGACGCCGCCGCTGCCGGCGACCGAAGCGTCCGTCTCCGCGCCATCGATTGCGCCTGGCACGCCGCCGCCGCCCATTCCCGATAATCACCGGACGGAAAACTTTTACGAGGTCAAGGGCCAGATTTTCGGCGCCCTGATCGAGGCGATCGATCTTGCGCAGCTTGCCAAGCTCGACCCGATGTCCGCGCGCGAAGAAATCCGCGATATCGTCAACGAGATCATCTCGATCAAGAATGTCGTGATGTCGATCGCCGAGCAGGAAGAGCTGCTCGAGGACATCTGCAACGACGTGCTCGGTTACGGCCCGCTCGAGCCGTTGCTCGCCCGCGATGACATCGCCGATATCATGGTCAACGGCGCCGGCACGGTCTACATCGAAGTGCAGGGGAAGATTCAGCGCACCGGCATCCGCTTTCGCGACAACCAGCAACTCAACAACATCTGCCAGCGCATCGTGAGCCAGATCGGCCGCCGCGTCGACGAATCAAGCCCCATCTGCGACGCGCGCTTGCCCGACGGCTCGCGCGTCAACGTCATCGTGCCGCCCTTGTCGATCGACGGCCCCGCGCTCACCATCCGCAAATTCCGCAGGGACAAGCTCACCCTCGAACAGCTGGTGAAGTACGGGACGATTTCGCAGCATGGCGCCGACCTCCTGAAGGTGATCGGCCGCTGCCGCGTGAACACGCTGATTTCCGGCGGCACCGGCTCTGGCAAGACGACGTTGCTGAACTGCCTCACCCGCTACATCGATGATGACGAGCGCATCATCACCTGCGAGGACGCCGCAGAATTGCAGCTGCAGCAGCCGCATGTGGTGCGTCTCGAATCGCGCCCGCCGAACCTCGAGGGCGAGGGCGAAGTGAAGATGCGCGACCTCGTGCGCAACTGCCTGCGTATGCGCCCTGAACGCATCATCGTCGGCGAGGTGCGCGGACCCGAGGCGTTCGACCTGTTGCAGGCGATGAACACGGGCCATGACGGCTCCATGGGCACGCTGCACGCCAACAGCCCGCGCGAGGCGCTCTCGCGTCTCGAATCGATGATCACCATGGGCGGCTTCCAACTGCCGCCGCGCACCATCCGCGAGATGGTGGTCGCTTCCATCGACGTCATCGTGCAGGTCGCGCGCCTGCGCGACGGCTCCCGCCGCATCACCCACGTCACCGAGGTGGTGGGCATGGAAGGCGACGTCGTGATCACGCAGGATCTGTTCGTTTACGACATGCTCGGCGAGGATCAGAACGGCCGTATTGTCGGCAAGCACCGTTCGACCGGAATCGGCCAGCCGCGCTTCTGGGATCGTGCCCGTTATTTCGGCGAGGAAAAGCGCCTCGCCGCTGCCCTCGATGCCGCCGACGCCGAAGAGCCGCTGCGTCAGTGACGCCATGCTCGGCTCGTTCGCTTTTCCCTTCCTCATCACCGTCGCCGTAGGCGGCGTCGCCTACGTCTTCATCTATCCGCTCTTGTCCGGCGAAAAGCGCGTCGAGCAGCGCATGAAGGACATTTCGAGCGAGCAGGTGGAGACGCGGCGCGCGCGCCGGACCGTCGATCCCGCCGCCAGCCGCCGTCAGGCGGTGGAGGAAACGCTGAAGCAGATGGAGGAGCGCCGGAAGAATGCCAAACGCCCGCCGCTCGGCATCCGCTTGCAGCGCGCCGGCCTCGACTGGAGCAAGCGTCAATTCTGGATGGCGAGCGCGGGCTTCGGGCTCGTCGTGCTCCTCGCCAGCTGGTTCATGGGCGCCGAGCTCTACGTCGCCGCGATTTTCGCGGTTGCGGCCGGCTTCGCGCTGCCGCGCTGGGTGCTTTCCTTCCTCAAGAAGCGCCGCGAAAACAAATTTCTCGAGGAGTTGCCCAATGCCGTCGATGTGATCGTGCGCGGCGTCAAGGCGGGCCTGCCGATCGGCGATTGCATACGCATTATCGCCAACGAGACGCAGGAGCCGGTGAAGAGCGAGTTTCGCGCCATCGCCGAATCTACGGCCATGGGAATTCCGCTCTCCGACGCCGCCGCCAAACTCTTCGACCGCATCCCGCTGCCGGAGTCGAACTTTTTCGGCATCGTCGTCGCTATCCAGCAGAAGGCTGGCGGCTCGCTTTCGGAAGCGCTCGGCAATCTTTCGCGCGTCTTGCGCGAGCGCAAGAAGATGAAGGCGAAAATCCAGGCCATGAGCATGGAGGCCAAGGCCTCCGCCGGCATCATCGGCTCATTGCCCATCGCGGTGATGATCCTCGTTTATCTCACGAGCCCGAACTATATCGAGCTCCTATGGACGACGCCGATGGGACACCTCATGCTTTTCGGCAGCGGCGTCTGGATGACGATCGGCATCCTGGTGATGCGCAAGATGATCAATTTCGATTTCTGAGGCGCGGGTATGGTCGAACTTCTGATCGACAAGCTGCATGACACGCACTTCCTCGTGACCGTGTTCACGGCGATCGCCGCCATGGCGACGGTGATCACGGTCGCGATGCCGTATCTCGCCAACGACAATCTCGGGCGCCGCATGAAAGCCGTTGCGATCGAGCGCGACAAGATCAGGGCACGCGAGCGCGAAAAGCTTGGCCGCGGCGATAAAGTGACGCTGCGCAGCGAGCCTAAGGCTTACATGCAGACGATCGTCGAGCAGCTCAATCTGAGGAAGCATCTCGGCCAGGAAGAAGCGCGCGCGACGCTCATTCAGGCGGGCTATCGCGGGCAGGGGCCCTATGTGGCCTTCCTGTTCTTCCGGCTGATCGCGCCGATCGCAATGTTCGTCTTCGCCATTCTTTACGTTTTCGTCATCACCGACTTCGGCTGGCCAACGGCGTTGAAGATCGCGGCGGCGCTCGCCGCCGCCTTTCTCGGCATGAAACTGCCGTCGCTGTTCCTGAAGAATCTCATCAAGCGGCGGCAGACGTCGATTCGCCGCGCCTTTCCCGACGCGCTCGACCTCCTCCTAATCTGCGTCGAGTCCGGCATGTCGATCGAGGTCGCTTTCCGCCGCGTGAGCCAGGAAATCGGTGCGCAGTCAGTTGCGCTTGCCGAGGAATTCACGCTGACCACCGCCGAGCTTTCTTATCTGCCCGATCGCCGCGCCGCCTACGACAACCTTGCCGCGCGCACCAATCTCGATGGCGTCAAGGCCGTTTGTACGGCGCTCGTGCAGGCGGAACGCTACGGCACGCCGCTCGGGCAAGCGCTGCGGGTCTTGGCGCAGGAAAACCGCGACATGCGCATGGCGGAAGCCGAGAAAAAAGCGGCGGCGCTGCCGCCGAAGCTCACCGTGCCGATGATTCTCTTCTTCCTGCCGGTCCTGTTCATCGTGATTCTCGGGCCCGCCTTCATCCGCGTGATGGAAATACGCTGAAGGAAGCATGACCGGCCGCAGCCGGTCACGTTCGCAACGTTTTCAAGTCTTGGATTGAAGGGAGACGCAGCCGCCTTACGCCGTCGGCTTGGTCGCGGCGAGCGTCTTCCAGGGATCGCGCTCTTTCATCATCTCGCGCATATAGGCGATGTTTGCCCGCGCCTCTTCCGGCGGCAGGTCGTCGCCGGCGACGCGCTCGGCCTCCTGGAATTTTCCCTGCAGGCTGAGCACGAGCGCAAGATTCTGGCGCACGCGCGGCTCGGCATTCGGCTGGGCCGCCGCCTGCTTCAGCGTCCGCTCGGCGTTCGGAAGGTCCTTTGACAGGGCATAGGACAGGCCGAGATTGGAAAGAATCGATGGCTCGTCCGGCGCGATCTTGAGCGCCGTTTCGTAATAACGCCGGGCGTCGGCGTGATTGCCCATCTGGTCGAGCACGGCGCCTTCGGTATTCAGTATCCGCCAGTCCGGCTGGTCGGGCGTGTGCGCCTTGGACAGCATGTCGAGCGCCTGTTGGTACTGGCCCATGTCGGCGAGCGCACGGCCATAGGCGCCGAGCACCGGTGGATAGTGCGGATTACGGATCGAAGCCTGCTGCAGCACGGCCGCGGCCTGCGCGTATTGGCTGGTTGCGCGCAGCGCTTGCGCATAGGCGATCGCGATTTCGGGATCGGAAGGGCTGGTGCGATAGCGTTGCGCAAGATCATCGGTGCGCTGGCGCCAGTCTCTGTCGCTCATTTTCGCCGATGCCGGTGGGATCGAGCCCGTCACCTCGGCGCGATTGGCCGCACAGCTCGCGAGCGAAGCGGCGAGCATGGCGGCGATGATGAGGGAAGAGGAGCCGCGCAATTTCGATTTGCCCGCGCGACGCTGATACAAGACCATTCCACGCTCCACGGCCGGCTCGGAAACCCGGCCTCGCGGTAATAGACGATTAACCCTAATGTCTGGTTAAAAGGCCTCCGTTTTGAGCACACCCCTCCATTCCGCCTTCGCGCCCGCGGGTTCCGATGCCGCGGTAAAATCCGTCTGGTGCGTCGACGCCGATTCCTGGCCGCGGGCGCGCGGAGACTTGCCGAAAGACGCGGTCATCTTCGCCGATGCGAGCGGCTTCAAACCGGAGGCCGGGCGTTTCCTCCTACTCCCGGGCGGCACCGATGGAATCGGCGGCGCGCTGTTTGCTTGCGAGCCGCCCTCCGCCCGTGACCGCGACCCGTTTCTTCCGGGCAAGCTCGCGACGCTCCTGCCCGCGGGCGATTGGCGCTTCGCCCTGCCGCCGCGTGAGCCGCGGCTCGCGGCGCTGTCCTTCGCGCTGGGCGGCTATCGCTTCTCGCGCTATCGCGCGGCGGAGGAAAATCGCAAACCCCGTCTCGAATTGCCGCCGGGCGCCGACGGCGCCGAGCTTTCCCGCATCGTCGAAGCCGTTTTTCTCGTGCGCGATCTCATCAACACGCCGGCGAACGATCTCGGCCCCGCCGAAATCGAAGAGGCGGCGCGCGCGCTCGCCAAGCGTCACGGCGCGAGCGTTCGTTCGGTGATCGGCGACGATCTCTTGAAGGAGAATTTTCCGCTTGTGCACGCGGTCGGCAGGGCGTCTTCGCGGGCGCCGCGGCTCGTTGATCTCCGCTGGGGCGAGGCGAAGCATCCCAAGGTCGTGCTCGTTGGCAAGGGCGTCGTCTTCGACACCGGCGGCCTCGACATCAAGCCTTCGTCCGCGATGCTTCTGATGAAGAAGGACATGGGCGGCGCCGCGTCGGCGCTCGGTCTTGCTTCCATGATCATGGATGCGAAATTGCCGGTGAATCTCCGCGTGGTTATTCCAACCGTGGAGAATGCGGTGTCCGGCAATGCCATGCGGCCGGGCGACATTTTCAAAAGCCGCAAGGGGACGTCCGTCGAAATCGGCAATACCGATGCCGAGGGAAGGCTCATTCTTGCCGACGCGCTCGCGCTCGCCAATGAGGAGGCGCCCGATCTCGTCGTCGATTTTTCGACCTTGACGGGTGCCGCGCGCGTAGCGCTCGGGCCGGAGCTGCCGGCGGCGTTTACCGATGACGACAAGCTCGTGATGGAGCTTGCGAGCGTTGCCGCGCGCGAAGCCGATCCGTTCTGGCGCCTGCCGCTGTGGCGGCCGTATCAATCCATGCTCGATTCCAAAATCGCCGACACCAACAACGTATCGTCGGGCGCCTTTGCCGGCGCGATCACGGCGGCGCTGTTTCTCGCGCGCTTCGTCGAGCAGGCGAAGAGCTGGCTGCACTTTGACCTCTTCGCCTGGAATCCGTCGTCGAAGCCAGGCCGGCCCGAGGGTGGCGAGGCGCAGACCATCCGCGCGCTCTACGCCTTCCTCAAGGAGCGCTACCGCTGAGCGCTTGCGAAGGCTGCGCGGGCGGAGAACAATACGCCTCCGTAACGAATTCGGAGGCCCGTTTGCCTATCGAATTGCGCGCGCGCGAGGCGCAGAAGCTCCTGCATGATTTCACCTTCGATCTCGTGCACGACCGGGCGCCCGATCTTTCGCTCCGCCAGCTCGCGGTGTTGCTTACGGTTTATCTCGAAAGCCCGCCGCACACCGTGCGCGGGCTCGCGGCCAAGCTGAAGGTCACCAAGCCCGTGATCACGCGCGCCCTCGATACCATGGGCAGGCTCGAACTCGTGACCCGGCGCCGCGACCCCGCCGACCGCAGGAATGTCGTCGTGCAACGCACGCCGAAGGGCTCGCTCTATGTCGAGCGGCTCGGCGATCTCGTGGCGGCAAAGGCGAAGGACTTGCGATGAGCGCCTTCGATCCGCGCATAACGCCGGCGCGGCCGGATCTCGCCGCCCTGCATCTGCGCGGCCGCGTCGAAGCCGGCCGTTTCGTCGAAGGCGTCGTCCACCATGTCGTCGATGCGAGCGCGCCGCTGCGCCACGCGCCGCAGGCCGATGCGCCGCTCGATTCCGAGGCGCTGCAGGGCGAGGAAGTCACGGTCTATGAGACGAGCGACGAGGGGTGGTGCTGGGGGCAGCTCGCAAGCGACGGCTATGTCGGCTACTTGCCCGCCAATGCGCTCGCGCCCGGTGCATTCGCGGCGACGCATCGCGTTGTCGCGCTTCGCACCTTTGTCTTTCCCGCGCCCGACATCAAGGCGCCTCCGGTCGTGGCGCTTCCCTTCGCGAGCCGCGTGAGAATTGCGCGCGAGGAAAAGGATTTTGGTGTCGGCGGAGGCGGCTTTATCCCCGCGCAGCATCTTGCGCCGCTCGCGGCCGTCGCGCCCGATTTTGTCGCCACCGCCCGGCGTTTTATCGGCACGGCCTATCTCTGGGGCGGCCGCACGAGCCTCGGCATCGATTGTTCGGGTCTCGTACAGCTCGCCTTGCAGGCGGCGGGGATCGAATGCCCGCGCGACAGCGACATGCAGGCGAAACTCGGCGCCGAAATTCCGTTTTCCGGCGATCTCCAGACGCTGAAGCGCGGCGATCTCATCTGCTGGAAAGGCCATATCGGCCTTGTCGCCGAAGCGGGCCGGCTCCTGCACGCGAACGCCTTTCACATGCAAACCGCGGAGGAGCCGCTCGCGGAAGCGATCGCACGGATCGCGAAAGGCGGCTCACAAGTGCTCTCGGTGCGGCGGCTCGCGAAGACTTAATAGCCGAGCGTGCGGTCCACGACGTGTTCGAGCGGCAATCCGCGCTCGAAGCGCTCGATCTGGGCGATCACGTTTTTCACCAGCGCCCGCGGGTCGCTCGAAGCCGCATTGTGCGGAGTGACGTAAACCTTCGGATGATTCCACAACGGGCTTGCCGCTGGCAGCGGCTCGGTCTCGAACACGTCGAGGCTTGCGCCCGCGAGCGTGCCGTCGTCGAGCGCGCGCAGGATATCGGCTTCGACCTGCAGGCCGCCGCGGCCGGCATTGATCAGGACGGGCCCGCCGAGCGCGGCGTCGCGCGCAAGGCGCTTGCAAAGGTCGTAGCGCAGGATGCCGCGCGTGGCGCCGGTGAGCGGCAACAGGCAGACGAGAATGTCGCTGCGGCCGAGGAAAGCGTTCTTCTCCGCTTCGCCCGCAAAAGTTTCGATTCCAGCGATCCGTTTCGGTGACCGGCTCCAGCCCGCGACCTTGAAGCCGAGCGCGTGCAGCGCAGTTCCGGCGGCGGTGCCCAGCACGCCCATCCCCATGATTCCGACGCGTACGTCCTCGGCCGGCCGCTCGTAGAGATCGCGCCATACGCGTTCGCGCTGTTGCGCCGTGTAAAACTTCATCTTCCGCTGATGCAGGAGCGCGTGGAGGACGACGTAACCCGTCATCCGCCCCGTGAGATCCGGGTCGACGATACGGACGATCGGCACCAGAGGGAGCTTCGGATCGCTCAACAGATGGTCGACGCCGGCGCCGAGCGAAAAGACCGCTTGCAGATTGGGAAATGTTGCGAGCAGGCCCGCTGGCTGTTTCCACACGCAGGCGTAATCGATCGCCGCCGGATCACCGATGTCGGGCGCGAGCCGCACTTCGCGCCCGTTGGCCTCGGCGCGGAAGCGCGCGAGCCAGCCTTCGGGCTCCCAGCCCTCTATCGCGAGCAGGATCGTGGGCATTTACTGCTCAGCTGTAGTGTCGATCTCGAATGCCGCCTTGAAGAGCGCGCGCGTGTAATCGGATTGCGGGCGGGCGAAGATTTCCGCCGCCGGCCCCTGCTCGACGATTTTTCCCTCGCGCATCACCATTACGTTGCTCGCGAGCGCCGCCACCACCTTGAGGTCGTGGCTGATGAACATATAGGTCAGATCATGCCGCCGCTGCAGCTCGCGCAAAAGGTCGACGATCTGCGCCTGGATCATCATGTCGAGCGCGCTCGTGGGCTCGTCGAGCACGACGAAGGAAGGCTCCAGCACCATCGCGCGTGCGACGGCGATGCGCTGACGCTGGCCGCCGGAAAATTCGTGCGGGTAGCGGTTGCGTGTCTCCGGATCGAGGCCGACATCGGAGAGCGCCGCGATCACCTTTGCCGCGCGCGCTTCGGCCGAAAGCCGCGGCTGGTGCACGCGCAGGCCCTCGCCGACAATCTCGGCGACCGACATGCGCGGCGACAGCGAGCCGTAGGGATCCTGGAAGACGATCTGCATGTCGCGCCGGAACGGGCGCATCGCGCGGAATCTCAATCCCTGAATCGGCTTGCCGAGGAAGACGATCGGCCCGTTGCTCGAAATCAGCCGCATCAGCGCGAGCCCGAGCGTGGTCTTGCCCGAGCCCGATTCGCCGACGACGCCGAGCGTCTCGCCGCGCCGGATCGCGATCGAAACGTCGTCGACCGCCTTGATGTGGCCGACCGTGCGCCTGAGAAAACCGCGCCGGATCGGAAACCAGACACGGAGATTGTCCGTTTTCATCACGATCGGCGCATCCGGCTGCGCCGGCGCGGGCCGACCCTTGGGCTCGGCCGCGATCAGCGCCTTGGTGTAGGGATGCTGCGGGCGCGCGAATAGCTCGGCGACGCTGCCGCGCTCGACGATCTCGCCCGCCTTCATCACGCAGACGCGCTCGGCGATCCTCTTCACGATGCCGAGATCGTGGGTGATGAACAGCATCGCCATGTTGTGCCGCGCCTGCAGCCGCTTCAGGAGCCGCAGGATTTGCGCCTGCACCGTGACGTCGAGGGCAGTGGTGGGCTCGTCAGCGATGAAAAGATCGGGCTCGTTCGCAAGCGCAAGCGCGATCATCACGCGCTGGCGCTGGCCGCCGGACAGCTGATGCGGATAGGCGCCAAGCCTCGCTTGCGGATCGGGAATGCCGACTTCGGCGAGCAACTCGACGATGCGGCCGCGCGCCGCCGCTGCCGAAAGCCCCTTGTGGATTTCGAGTACCTCGGCGATCTGCCGCTCGATCGTATGCAGCGGATTGAGCGAGGTCATCGGTTCCTGGAACACCATGGTGATGTCGTCGCCGCGCACCGCGCGCATCTCGCGCTCCGAAAGCGCGAGAAGATTGCGGCCCTTGAACACGATGCGGCCGGAAGGATGCGAGGCGGCGGGATAGGGCAGGAGCTTCAAGATCGACAGCGCCGTCACCGACTTGCCGGAGCCGGATTCGCCGACGAGGGCCACGGTCTCGCCTTTCTTAATGTCGAACGAGACGTGCTTCGCCGCAATCATCTCGCGGCCGCTTTGCCGGAAGGCGACGGAAAGGTCCTCGACCGTGAGCAGCGATGCGTCGTTCATGCGAAGGTCTTTCGCGGGTCGAAGGCGTCGCGCACCGCTTCACCAATGAAGATGAGAAGCGACAGCAGGATAGCGACGGCAAAGAAGCCGGTGATTCCGAGCCACGGCGCCTGCACATTGGCTTTGCCCTGCGACAGCAACTCGCCGAGCGAGGGGGAGCCCGGCGGCAAGCCGAAGCCGAGGAAGTCGAGGGCGGTGAGCGTCATCACGGAACTCGAAAGAATGAAGGGCAAATAAGTGAGCGTCGCCACCATCGCGTTCGGCAGCAGGTGGCGGAACATCAGCACGATGTTGGAAACGCCGAGCGCGCGCGCGGCAAGCACATATTCAAAGTTGCGCGCGCGCAGGAATTCCGCGCGCACGAGACCGACGAGCGATACCCACGAGAACAGGAGCAGGATGCCCAGGAGCACGAAGAATCCCGGCACCAGCACCGAAGAGATGATGAGCAGGAGATAAAGCGATGGCACCGACGTCCAGATTTCGATGAAGCGCTGGAACAGAAGATCGGTCCAGCCGCCGAAATAGCCCTGCACTGCGCCGGCGGCGACGCCGATCGCCGACGAAATCACCGTGAGCACGAGCCCGAACAGCACCGAAATGCGAAAGCCGTAGATCAGCCGCGCCGCCACATCGCGGCCCTGATCGTCGGTGCCGAGCCAGTTCTTCTCGAGACCCGCGCAGTCGGATACACCCTTCTTCACCGCCACGTCGTGGCACTGGGCTTCGGTGAGCATCCAGGTCGGCGGCGAGGGCGCGGGCGTCGGCAGATCGAGATTGTGCGTGTCGTAACTGTAATGGATGGGCGGAAAGATCATGTAGCCGCCCTTGTCCTTAATCAGCTTCGCCAGATACGGGTCGCGATAATCGGCTTCGGTCTGGAAGTCGCCGCCGAACGTCGTCTCCGGATAGCGCCCGAGCATCGGGTAGTACCAATGATGGTCGTAGGAAACGAGCAGCGGCTTGTCGTTGGCGATGAACTCGGCGAAGAGGCTCACCGTGAACAGCACGATGAAAATCCAGAACGCCCACCAGCCGCGCGCGTTTCTTTTGAAGTTCTGCCAGCGGCGCTTGTTGATCGGCGACAGCGCCGGCACGCCAATGCGCGGCGCCGCGATCATCCCCATTGGCTCAGGCGCGACCGTCTCCGTGCGTTTCTGCTCGGTCGCCGCGTCCATCATGCCTCCCGCGTCTCGAAATCAATACGCGGGTCGACCCAGGTATAGGTGAGATCGGAGATCAGGCCCACGACGAGCCCGACGAGCGAGAAGATATAGAGCGTCGCGAATACCACCGGATAATCGCGGTTGAGAACGCTCTCGAATCCGAGAAGGCCGAGGCCGTCGAGCGAAAAGATCGTCTCGATCAGGAGCGAGCCGGTGAAGAAGGCGTGAATGAAGGCGCCGGGGAAACCCGCGATGATGATCAGCATGGCATTGCGGAACACATGGCCGTAGAGCACGCGGCGTTCCGAAAGTCCCTTCATGCGCGCGGTGATCACGTATTGCTTGCGGATTTCGTCGAGGAACGAATTCTTGGTGAGCAGCGTCATCGTGGCAAAGGCGCTGAGCGCCATCGATACGATCGGCAGCGTCATGTGCCAGGCGTAGTCGAGAATTTTATCCCACCAGGGAAGTGTCGCGAAATTGTCGGAAGTGAGCCCGCGCAACGGGAAGATCGAGTAGAACGAGCCGCCGGCGAACAACACGATCAGGAGAATCGCGAACAAAAACCCCGGCACCGCATAGCCGACGATCACGATCGAAGACGACCAGACGTCTAAGCGCGAGCCGTCGCGCACGGCCTTGGTGATGCCGAGTGGAATAGAGATGAGGTAGGCGAGCAACGTCATCCACAACCCGAGCGAGATCGAAACCGGCATCTTCTCCTTGATGAGGTCGATCACATTGGCGTCGCGGAAATAGCTTTTGCCGAAATCAAAGCGGGCGAAATTCCACAGCATCAGGAAGAAGCGCTCATAGGCCGGCTTGTCGAAGCCGAATTGCTTTTCGAGCTGCTTGATGAATTCGGGATCGAGCCCCTGCGCGCCGCGATATTTCGCCGTGACGGGATCGGCGGCGCCGCCGAAGCCGCCGCCTCCCGGGCGGAGCATGTCGGCGCTGCCGCCGGAGACGCGCGATGTCGCCGATACGTCCTCGCCGGTGAGCTGCGCGATCACCCGCTCGACGGGGCCGCCCGGCGCGAACTGGATCATGACGAAGGAGACGAGCAGGATCCCGAATATGGTCGGGATCATCAACAGGAGCCGTCGGAGAATATAGGCGCTCATTGTTCACACCGTGCGGATGTTTGCCGCGGCGGTCAACCTTCGCTGTCTTAAAAAAAGTTCATCCGGCGCGCCGCGCCTTGGCGGCGTCGTGCCACCAGGTTTCGGGAAAACCGCGGCCAAAACGGGGCTTCTCCGCCGGCCGCGCAAACACGTCCCAATAGGCGAGCCAATGGGTCGGCTTGTACCAATGCGGCACCCAATAGCGGCCCGCGCGCAGCACGCGGTCGAGCGCGCGGCAGGCAAAGGTTAAATCCGGGCGGCTTTTGGCTTCGACGATCTTTTCGACGAGTGCATCGACGACGGGATCGGCAATGCCGGAAAGGTTCTGCGTGCCCTTGGTGGCGGCGGCAAGCGAAGTGAAATAGGTGCGGAGCGATTCACCCGGCGTTGCTGAAAAGCCGAAGCGCTGGATGGTGAGATCGAAGTCGAATTCGTCCTCGCGCGCCTTGTACTGCACCGCATCCACGAGCCGTACGCTCGCCGCAATTCCGAGAATGCCGAGGTTCTTGATGTAGGGCGCATGATGCGCCTGAAAGGCCGGCTCCTCGAGCAGGAATTCGATCGCGATCTTCTCGCCCTTGGCGTTGACGAGGCGGTTGTCCTTGATCTCATAGCCCGCTTCCTTGAGGAGCGCGCCGGCGCGGCGCAACAGCGTCCGGTCCTGTCCGGAGCCGTCGGAAACCGGCGGCGTGAACGGCTCGCCGAAGACTTCATCGGGCACGGGGCCGCGGAAGGGCTCCAGGATTGCCACCTCTTCCGGTGAAGGCTTGCCTTTGGCCTTCATGTCGGAATTCTCGAAATAGGAATGCGTGCGGTCGTAGGAGCCGTACATCAAATTTTTATTCGTCCATTCGAAGTCGAAGGCGAGCCCGATCGCTTCGCGCACGCGCGGGTCCTTGAACTTTTCCCGCCGCGTGTTGATGAACCAGCCTTGCGCGCCCGAAGGCGTGAGATCCGGCAACACCTCGCGCTTCACGCGCCCGTCGCGCATCGACGGGAAGTCATAGCGCGTCGCCCAGATGCGTGAGGTAAACTCCTCGCGGAAGAGATAGTTTCCGCCGGTGAAGCCTTCGAAGGCGACATCGCGGTCGCGGTAATATTCGTAGCGCACGGTATCGAAATTGTTTTGCCCGCGGGAAACCGGCAGGTCGGCGCCCCACCAGTCCTTCACCCGTTCGTATTCGATGAAGCGGCCCGCTTCGAAGCGGCCGACGCGATAGGGTCCGGAACCGAGCGGGATGTCGAGCGTCGAAGCTTCGAAGTCCTTGCCCGCGTAGTAGGCGCGCGAGAAGACCGGAAGCCCCGCGACGAAGAGCGGAATTTCCCGCCCGCGCTTCGGCGAGAATTTCACCGCGAGGACTGTTTCGTCCTCGGCGTGGATCGATTCCACGTCGCGCATCAGCTGCCGGATGATGGGATGGCCCTTTTCCTTCAGCGTATTGAACGAGAAAGCCGCGTCGTTCGCCGTAAGTTTGCTGCCGTCGTGAAATCTCGCCTCCGGCCGCATGAAGAAACGATAGGTCAGGCCGTCGGCTGAAATTCGCACGCCGTTCGCGGCAAGCCCGTACATCGCGTCGGGCTCGTCCTGCGCGCGCACCATGAGCGCGGCGAAGGTGAGCTCCATGCCTTGCGCGGCGTCGCCCTTCAGCACGTAGCTGTTCAATGAATTGAAGGTGAGGAAGGATTGGTTATAGGCGCGATAGCCGCCGATATGGGAAAAGACGCCGCCTTTCGGTGCGCCCTCATTGACGTAATCGAAGCGGGAAAAATTCGCCGGATATTTCAGGTCGCCAAAAGCGGAAATGCCGTGCGATTCTTTCTCTTCAGCGGCGATAGCGCCGCGCGGCAAAAGTGCGGCCGCCGCCGTCGATCCGCCGATAACGAGCAACGAGCGCCGCGTGAGCCCACGCCCTCGCCTCACTGCTTCACCCCGACCTTGGCGGCGCGTTCCTCGTCGTACCACCAGATTTCCGGGAAGCCGAACGAATAGCGCGGCAGCGTCGCCGGACGCCCGAAACGATCCCAGCGCGCGGTGCGTGTGTTATCCGATGTCCAACCGGGCACCACGTATTGGTGCCACAAAAGCACGCGGTCGAGCGCTTTCGTGGCGGCAACCAATTCGTCGCGGTCCTTGGTGAAGATCACGTGATTGATCAGCGCATCGACGCCGGCATCCTTGATGCCGCCGTAGTTGCGCGAGCCTTCGCGGTCGGCGGCTTCCGATCCGAAGAAGTCGCGCTGCTCGTTGCCCGGCGACAGCGACTGGCCCCAGCCGCCAACGATCATGTCGAAATCGCGCGCGCGCAGGCGGTTGATGTATTGCGAGCTGTCGACGACGCGCGAGGTGACGTCGATGCCGAGCCGTTCCAGCGCAGGCTTATAGAACAGGATCACGCGTTCGATCGCGGGACTCGCGAGCAGGAACTCGACCTTGAACGGCTCGCCGTTCTTGGGATCGACGAGCTTGCCGTCGCGGATCTCGTAGCCCGCCTCGCGCAGAAGCCGGCTTGCCTCGCGCAGGTTGTTGCGGCGCGCCTCCTCGCTGCCGGCGACGGGATTGCGAAACGGCGTGGTGAAGACTTCGGGCGGAATCTTGTCGCGGACGGATTCGAGAATCTCAAGTTCTTTGCCCGTCGGCAGGCCGGAAGAAGCAAGCTCCGAGCCCGTGAAGTAGCTGTCGCAACGGCGATACTGTCCGAAAAACAGCGTCTTGTTCATTTCCTCGTAGTCGAGCGCGTAGTTGAAGGCGAGCCGCACGCGCGGGTCTTTGAACTTGTCGCGCCGCAGATTGAAGATGAAAGCCTGCATGACGCCGCGCGCGCGTTCGGGGAAAGCTTCGAGGATGACTTTGTTCTCGCGGCGCGCGGGGAAGTCGTAGGCGGTCGCCCAGTTCTTCGCGACCGACTCGGTGCGGAAGTCGTACTGATCGGCCTTGAAGGCCTCCAATTCGACCGTGTCATCGCGATAATATTCGTAACGGATTTCGCCGAAGTTATCGCGGCCGACATTCACCGGCAGGTTGCGGCCCCAGTAATCCTTGACGCGTTCATAGGAGACGCTGCGCCCCGGCACCACGTTCTTGATCTTGTAGGCGCCGTCGCCGAGCGGCGGCTCCAGCGTGCCGTTCGCGATGTCGCGCTGGTTGCCGTTGGCATCCTTGCCGGTCCACCAATGCTTGGGCAGCACGTTGATCTGGCCGACGATCTGCGGCAGCTCGCGATTGCCAGGCCCGTCGAAAGTAAAGGTCACCTCGCGTTCGCCGGTCTGCTCGGCCTTCGTCACGTGGCGATAGTAGAATGCCTGGTTGGGATTGAGCTTCTTCAACTGCTCGAACGTCCACACCACGTCCTCGGGCGTCACCGGCTTGCCGTCCTGCCAGCGCGCGTCCGCCCGCAGCCGGTACGAGACCCAGGAATAATCCGGCGGATAGCGCACGGCTTCCGCCAAGAGGCCGTACTCGGTCGCGACCTCGTCGAGGGCAGGCGCCATCAGCGTGTCGTAGATGAGCGTGATGCCGGCGGCGGGCGTGCCGCGCGGGATGATGAAGTTGAAGGAATCGAAGGTGCCGTCCTCGCTAAGCCGCACGAGCCCGCCCTTCGGCGCATCCGGATTGACATAATCGAAGCGGGTAAAACCGGCGGGATATTTCGGCGTGCCGAGAAGCGACAGCCCGTGCCGCCATTCCGGCGATTGCGCCTGCGAAAATGCGGCACTTGAGGCCGCGAGCGTGAGAAGGCCGATCGCGAGGATTTTCAGCGACTTCAAGATGCTCTCCGTCGATGCCAAGCCTGAAGCTCGACGGCGATTATGACGCTTTTCCGCCGCCGCGCCAAAGCGGGGTCGTGCCGAAGATAAAGAGAACGTGAAGCGAATTTAATGTTTCGGCGCGGGCGCGGGATTGGCCGCAGGCGGGTTCTGCTGCTGGGGATTCTTTTGATCGCCCTGCTTTGCGCCTTGCTGATCGCTCGCGGGCGCGGTTGGCAGCGGCTGCGGATTGTCCGAAAGCGTGTTGAGATAGGCAATGAGATCGGCGCGATCCTGCCCCTTGGAAATGCCGGCGAAGGACATGGTGGTGCCCGGCACGAAACCGCGCGGATTGTTGAGATAGGTGAAGAGATCCTGCACCGTCCACTTGCCGCCCTTGGCCTTCATCGCGGCGGAATAAGAGAAGCCTTCATGTGAGGCGCGGTCGCGGCCGACGATTCCATAAAGGTTGGGTCCGACCTTGTTCGGGCCGCCCTTGGTGAAGTCGTGGCAGGCGAGGCATTTTTTCGAGGTGCTCGCGCCCTTCTCGGGGTTTGCCTTCGCGAGCAATTGTTCGAGCGGCTCTTCCTGCACGGGCGTGGTGCCGCCGCCCGCCGGCGGCTGCTCGCTGACCACGATCTCGTAGCCCGGTTTTTCGAGGTGCTTGGGGGCGAAGATCGCGCCGGAGAAAATGTTGAGCGCCAGGGTGATGAGGAGGGTGCCGAGTACCGCGCCCAAAATCTTATTGATCTCGAAACTGTCGACCATTCGCCGCAGGCTCCCCCGCCGCCATAAAGACGGGGAGCCGCTCGCGCGCTCCCCTTTACGGTATCGGCGAATTGCTAACGCTTTGCGCGCTGCGATGCAACCCGTATAACCCCCGCGACCGCTGCTACTTTTTGCCAGTTTCGGGCAACGGAACCGCCATGGCCCGCTCGCAACCCGTCTCCGACATTGTCGTGCTGGTGCCGGCACGCTTGAACGCGACACGGCTCCCCGGCAAGCCGCTCGCCGACATCGCCGGCCTGCCGATGATCGTGCAGGTGATTCGCCGTGCCGAAGAAGCGGGCATCGGCGCGGCCTGGGTGGCGACCGATGCGGCGGAGGTGGCAAGCGCCGTGGAGGCGGCGGGCGGCAAGGCGGTGATGACGCGGCCGGACCATCAATCCGGCTCCGACCGGATTTTCGAGGCGCTTCTCAAGATCGATCCCGAAGGCCGCGCCAAGGTCGTCGTCAACGTGCAGGGGGATCTCCCGACCATCGCGCCGCAATCGATCCGTGCCGCGCTCGCTCCGCTCGCGGACCCCGCGGTCGATATCGCCACCATCGCCGCCGTCATCACCGAGGCGGGCGAACGCACCGATCCGAATGTCGTCAAACTCGTCGGCAGCGAGACCGGCAAGGGGCGCCTGCGCGCGCTTTACTTCACGCGCGCGACCGCGCCCGCCGGCGAGGGCCCGCTCTACCACCACATCGGCCTTTACGCTTACCGGCGCGCGGCGCTCGAGCGTTTCGTGAAGCTTCCGCCGTCGCCCCTTGAGAAGCGCGAGCGGCTCGAGCAACTGCGCGCGCTGGAGGCCGGCATGCGCATCGATGCCGCGATCGTTGACGGCGTTCCGCTCGGCGTCGATACTCCCGCCGACCTCGAACGAGCGCGTGCGATCCTGCAGGCGCGAAATCCAAAATGACGAAAAAGAAGAAAACGATCGTCTTCCAGGGCGAGCCCGGCGCGAATTCGGACCTCGCTTGCCGCGGCGCCTACCCGGCCTATGCGCCGCTGCCCTGTCCGACGTTCGAGGACACGTTTGCCGCCATGCGCGCCGGCAAAGCGGATCTTGCCATGATTCCGATCGAGAATTCGGTCGCGGGCCGCGTCGCCGACATCCATCATCTGATGCCGAATTCGGGGCTGCACATCATCGCCGAGTATTTCATGCCGGTGCATCATCAGTTGCTCGCGCCGAAGGGCGCTTCGCTCAAGACCGTCAAGACGGTCGAGAGCCACGTGCATGCGCTGGATCAATGCCGCAAGGCGATCCGCAAGCTCGGCCTCAAGCGGGTCGTCGCCGCCGATACGGCCGGCTCCGCGCGCGAAATCTCCGAGAGCGGCGACCGCACGCGGGCGGCGATCGCGACCGGACTTGCCGGGAAAATTTACCGGCTCAATATCCTCAGGCGGAATATCGAGGATGAAGCCCACAACACCACGCGCTTCATCGTGTTGTCGCGCAAACCAAAACATCCCCCGCGCGAAAAAGGCCGCAGGCTCGACGAGATCAGCCGGAGGATCGTCACCACGTTCGTGTTCGAAGTGCGCAATATTCCGGCCGCGCTCTATAAGGCGCTCGGCGGTTTTGCCACCAACGGCATCAACATGACGAAACTGGAGAGCTACATGCTGCGGGGAAATTTTTTCGCCACGCAGTTCTATGCCGACGTCGAGGGGCACCCGCACGACCGCGCGCTCGATCTCGCCTTCGAGGAGCTCAAATTCGTCTCGCAGCCCGGCTCGCTCAAAATCCTCGGCGTCTATCCGGCGCATCCCTACCGGCTCGCCACCGCCGGGAAAGAAAACTAGCCGAAAACGCCTGCGCCCTTCTCGACGAAGGCGCGAATGAGGTGGTGCGCGATCGCTACCGGCGGCGGCGCGAAAATCCGGTCGGGATGCCGGCGCGACAGCATCGCGGCGATTTCCTCGCGTCCGACCCAGCGCGCGCCTTCGAGCTCGTTCCTGTCGATGTTGAGGTCCGTGGTCGTCGCTTCGGCGTGAAAGCCGATCATCACCGACATCGGAAACGGCCAGGGCTGCGAGGCGTAATAGGACACGCGGCCGGTTCGGATGCCGGCCTCCTCGAACATTTCGCGCCGCACCGCTTCCTCGAAGGTTTCGCCGGGCTCGACAAAGCCCGCGAGGCACGACCACATGCCCGGCGGAAACCGCGACTGCCGGCCCACGAGACAACGCTCGCCGTCGATCGCGAGCATGATCACGCACGGATCCGTGCGCGGAAAATGGTGCGTGCCGCAGGCCGGACAATCGCGCCGCCAGCCGGCTTCGGTGTTTTTTGTCTCGGCGCCGCATTTCGCGCAGAAGCGGTGCGTCGCGTGCCAGGTGAGCAGCGCCTTGGCGGCGGCAAGCGCGGGCAAATGATCGGGTGCAAGACCCTGGATTGCGATCGAGCGTAAATCGAGGATCAAAAGATCGCCGCGTGCCTTCAACGCTTCGGCGGTGTCGTGCGCGAGCGCCAGGCCCGAGCGCGCGGCGCCGTCGCTGGCGACGCCAATGAATACCCGCTCGCGCGAGGGACCGAGGCTCTGCGCCTCGCCGGGCGAAAGCAGCGGATCAAGAGTCTCGCCGCGCCGCGCGAGCACGATTACCTCGCCGCTGATCGCGTAGACGCCCGCGTTGCGATGTTGTTCCGCCGCCGCGATGAAGGCCGCGTCGCCGCGCCGCTCCGCCGCGCGGTCGAGTGCGCCGCCGACATAGCCGAGCGGCGGCCACGGCCCGAGATCGAAACGGGGATCGTTCATCCGGTTCGGCTCAAACAAGCAGCGCGGCGTCGCCGTGACGCACGGCGAGAGAAGGGTGGCGGGGGTTTCATTGCTTCCGGCTTACTTTCATCGCAACATCGCACGTTCAGGGGAAGGGGGCATCCATGATTATTTGGACCGGACGCGGTATTCTCATTTTTCTGATTTTCATCGCTACTTTATTCGCCGCCGTTCCGTTCGCGGTCATCGAAATCGATCCGGCGCTCCATCTCGGCGAAGACAAGACGGTCAATCTTTCGATTGCGATCGCCGCCTTGCTGTCGGCCATCCTCACCTTTCCGCTCGACCGCCTCATCATGAAGCAGCGCGAGCCGAAGCTCGTGACCGATCCCAAGACCGGCCAGCAGCAATGGGTTTCGCAGAAGGACTCGCTGTTCTGGATTGAAACGCGCTACTGGCCGGTCCTTTTCCTGGCGCTGGCGGCCGTGATGCTCGTGGTGACCTATTTCGTCTGACGCCGAGGTTCCGAAGCGGCGCGCCGTCCGCGCAAGCCCAGCGCCGATTTCATTCGTTGCGTGAAGGCGGCGGCCGCCTCTGGCGCGTAAGGCACCCGCGCGCCGCGGCCCCAGACCGGGCTCGGCCAGGCGTCGTCGCTTTCGAACCGTGCGATCACATGCACGTGCAATTGCCGCACCTGATTGCCCAGCGCCGCGACGTTGAGCTTGTGGCAATTGGTCACCGACTTGAGCGCCTGCGAGGCGAGCGCGACGTCCTGAAGTAAAAGCTCTTGGTGAGCCGGATCTAGATCGATGATCTCCACGAGCCCCGCGCGCGCCGGCACCAGGATGAGCCACGGAAACCGCGCATCGTTGAAAAGCCGCGCCTCGCATAGTTCGAGCGCGCCGAGCGGAAGCGATTCGGCCGCAAGACGAGGGTCGAGAATAAAGGCGTCGGGCATCGATCTTCACTCGAATGACGGCGGGTTCTTAGCAGGCATTTCGCGATGTTCACATGGATCGCGCCTCGCTTGCCTTCCCTGCGCGGAGAGCCGATATAGAGTGCGGGAGGTTGGCGGTGGACGAGCCACTCGCCAACCGGGTCAGGTCCGGAAGGAAGCAGCCCTAACGAGACCGGTTCGGGTTATCGGTCCAACCTCCCACCTCGCCTCGCTCGAACTGCGCAGCAATCGGAGCGAATTTTTTTAAAAGCATGATCCCAAAAAGTGGGGACCGGTTTTTGGAAAAGATCATGCTCCGGAAAAGATCATGAGCGAAGCCGCCGGAAAAACCGCAAAAGGCAAATCGCGCGAGAGCGCGGCTCCCGCACGCGCCGATGCCGCAACGGGCTATCGCGTGCTCGCGCGCAAATACCGGCCAGCGAGCTTCGACGATCTCATCGGCCAGGACGCGATGGTCCGCACGCTCCGCAATGCCTTCGACAGCGGGCGCATCGCGCAAGCCTACATCCTCACCGGCGTCCGTGGCGTCGGCAAAACGACCACCGCGCGCATCCTCGCCCGCGCCCTCAATTACGAGCCGCTCGAAGGCGGCGGCGGACCGACGCTCACAATGCCCGTCTTCGGCCGCCACTGCGAAGCGATCATGGAAAGCCGCCATGTCGACGTCCTCGAAATGGACGCGGCTTCGCATACCGGCATCGACGACGTGCGCGAAATTCTCGAAGGCGTGCGCTACGCGCCGGTGCTCGCGCGCTACAAGGTCTACATCATCGACGAAGTGCACATGCTCTCCGACAAGGCGTTCAACGCCTTCCTGAAGACGCTCGAGGAGCCGCCGCCGCATGTGAAGTTCATTTTCGCCACTACCGAAATCCGCAAGGTGCCGGTGACGGTGCTGTCGCGCTGCCAGCGGTTTGATCTGCGCCGCGTCGACGCCGCGCTTTTGACCCGGCATCTCGCCTCGATCTGCGAGAAGGAAAAAGTTTCCGCCGAGCCCGAGGCGCTCGCGCTGATCGCGCGCGCGGCCGAAGGCTCCGTGCGCGACGCGCTCTCGATCCTCGATCAGGCGATTGCGCACGGCGAGGCGAAGGTCACGGCGGAAGAAGTGCGCGGGCTTCTCGGCCTCGCCGACCGGGCGCGCATCATCGACCTCTTCGAGGCGTTGATGAAGGGCGACATCGCCGCGGCACTCGCCGAATTCCGCGCGCAATACGACACCGGCGCCGAGCCCGCGGTGGTGATCGCGGATCTCGCGGAATTCACCCACCTCGTCACCCGCTTCAAGCTGGTGCCGTCGGCGGCGGATGATCCGAGCCTCGTCGAGGCGGAAAAAAAGCGCGGGCGCGCGTTTGCCGAGAATCTCTCGATCCGCGCGCTTTCGCGCGCCTGGCAAATCCTCACCAAGGGCTTTGCCGAGGTGCAGGCCGCCTCAAAACCCGCGCAGGCGGCTGAAATGGTGCTCGTGCGCCTCGCCTTCGCCGCCGATCTTCCGACGCCCGACGAGGCGCTGCGGGCGCTCGGCAATGGCGGTGCGGCCGGCGGCGGTGCCAGCGCGCCATCGAAAGCGAGCTCCGGTCCGGCTCCTAAGCTTTCGCTTGCCGCCGAAGGCGGCAGCCGCGCGCGTCCATCGCCGCAGGCCGAGCCCGTGGCGCAAGTGGCGGCCGCAACCGCGCCAAAGCTCGCTTCGCTCGAGGATATTGCAGCGCTTGCGGTGCAAAGGCGCGACTTGAAGGTGAAGCACGCGATCGAAAATCTCGTGCGGCTCGTGCGCATCCAGGAAGGGCGCCTCGAGATCGCGCTCGTCGCCGGCGCGCCCGCGGGAATCACGAGCGAACTATCGACCAAGCTCACCGAATGGACCGGGCGGCGCTGGTTCGTGGCGCTTTCCGACGAGGAGGGCGCTCCCACGCTCGCCGAACGGGTGGCCGCCGAGCGCGACGCCCGCGCGCATGACGTCCGCTCCGATCCCCTGGTGAAGGCGGTGCTCGATCGCTTCCCCGGCGCCGAGATCGTCGACGTGCGGCGGCGTGAGGATGCGGCGTCCGCGGCGGCCGAGATCGAAGAGCCAAGCGTTGACGACCGCCTTCCCGACGAGCGCGGAGAACCTTGATGGCTGACCTCATGGGCTTGATGGGCAAGATGCAGGAGCTGCAAGGCCGCATGGAGAAGATGCAGGCCGAGCTTGAGGCGACCGAGGTCACGGGCACCGCGGGTGGCGGCCTCGTTTCGGTCATTCTTTCCGCCAAGGGCGCGCTGAAGAAAATTTCGATCGACGCGAGCCTGTTGAAGCCCGCGGAAAAGGAAATCCTCGAGGATCTGATTTCGGCGGCGCACGCCGATGCGCGCGCCAAGGCCGAGCGCGCGATGCAGCAAAAGATGAGCGAGCTGACCGGCGGCCTGCCGCTGCCGCCGGGGTTGAAATTGTTCTGAAGCATGATCTCGAAAAGTGGAAACCGGTTTTCGGAAAAGATCATGCTTCAGGAAAAATATCAGGGGCGCAAACCCATCCAACCTGAAGCCATAGTTCTCTGATGCCCCGCGCCGTCGCCGGTCCTGAAATCGAGCGTCTGATCCAGTTGCTCGCCCGCCTGCCAGGGCTGGGCCCGCGCTCGGCGCGCCGCGCGGCGTTGCATCTCGTCAAGCGCCGCGAAGAATTGATGGAGCCCCTGGCCGCGGCCATCGCCGACGCCCACGCCAAGATCGAGGTGTGCGGCATCTGCGGCAACGTCGACACCCGCGATCCCTGCACGGTCTGCGCCGATCAAACGCGCGACCCGTCGATCCTCGTCGTCGTGGAGAACGTCGCGGATCTGTGGGCGCTGGAGCGCGCCGGCGCGATTCCCGGCCGCTACCATGTGCTTGGCGGCACGCTGTCGCCGCTCGACGGCATCGGCCCCGACGATCTCAATCTCGCGAGCTTGATCGCGCGCGCGCAGAACGGCGCGGTGAAGGAAATCGTGCTGGCGCTGAACGCCACGGTCGACGGCCAGACCACGGCGCATTACATCACCGACCTACTGCGCGATATGAAGCTGAAGGTCACGCGCCTTGCCCACGGCGTGCCGGTGGGCGGCGAGCTCGATTATCTCGACGAGGGCACGTTGTCGGCGGCGATCCGCGCGCGCACGCCGCTCTAGGGCGCGTACCCACAAATCTTGCTGCAACCACCGACCAATGTCTGCCTCACCGCCAAGGGCGGACGTTCTGCCCCAACCAATGCCGCTGCCAATTTGGTATTCAAAATGTATTCTATCGAGGATTGTTTCGAGGGTGAGATAGGAAATGTCCAAAGACATGAAAGTCTCCGACGCAGTGAGGCGTGTCTTGGCTCAATTTCCGCGACCAGTCGTCATGAGACCAACCAAAAGAAAGACTAGGAGAGCGATGATCGCGATGCTCATCGTGACACTTAGTTGGTTTGGCAGCCTGCTCCTGGTGTATGTGAGTGACGATCGCGGATTAGTCATCGGTTGGATTGGTACTTTTTTCTTCCCACTTTTCGGCATTCATATTTTGATTGCATGCCTTCCCGGTAGATCTCAACTCACACTCGACAAAGATGGGATGACAATTGTCAACGGGCTTTTCCGCCGCAGGGACCTATGGCCGGATGTCTCACGAATTTCGGCTACGAAAATTCAGACGGGGTCGACATCAGCAGGGTTTGTGAGTTTTAATAATCGTGCTGTTAATGGCACCTTCAGCGGAATATTTAACAGTACGCTGTCGCGCGGGAACAGTTTCATTACAGATATGTACGATTTGGACCCTGACGAAATGGCCCGCTTGTTAAAGCTTTGGCGAGACCGAGCGTTGCGACACAGACTCTAGTTTTTCTTATCCAGTCCACTGAAATGCCCGCGCGCCTGCAACCACGCGAGCAGCAAAAGACTGGGGATCGCGGCGATCGCGCAAATCGCGAAGAAGGCGGTCCAGCCCGTCGCTGCCGCGACGAAACCCGCCCCCGATGAGAGATAGGTACGCACGACGGCGGTGAGCTTGATTATCTTGACGAGGGTACCGCGGCCTTTGCGGAGAACCTGGCGGCCCGGTAAAACGCTCAACGTCGATGAATTCGACGGCGTTGGTCGGCGATCAAAAGGGAGCTTTTGATGACAATGAATTCACCGGGCTCGGGATGGGCAAATGCCGCCGCTCTTGCGGGGCGGCTGATCTATGCGGCTGTCTTTGTCATGGCGCTCAGCTTCAAGCTGATCGACATCAATGCAACGGCGAGCTTCATTGCGTCGGCTGGATTTCCGCTGCCGCTCGCGCTTGCCTGGCTCGCCGCGGCTTTCGAGCTTGCCCTCATCGCCTGTTTTCTCACCGGAGCATATTTTTCCGAAGCTTGTCTGCTTGCGGCCGCCTATGTCTTGTTTCTTGGATTTTCCTTCCATGGACCATCGCACTGGGGTGCGAACCAAGCGGAGTTCGGGTTCTTCGTCGATCACTTTACTTTCGCCGCCGGGCTTTTATTCGCGGCGGCCTATGGGCCGGGGCGCCTGTTCGCAATGAAGGCGGGAATCCTGCGCGCGAATACCTAGCGTCCGCTTTACCGGAATGACGGACCCGAGGACCACCCATATCGGCATTCGACGGCCGTTTATGAGTCCGCGATTAGCTTTGCTTATCCAGCGCGCGAAAATGCCCGCGCGCCTGCAACCACGCAAGCAGCAAAAGACTCGGAATCGCGGCGATCGCGCAGATCGCGAAGAACGCGGCCCAGCCTGCCGCCGCCGCGATGAACCCCGCGCCTGCCGACAGATACGTCCGCCCGATCGCGGCGAGCGCCGTGAGTAGCGCGAATTGCGTCGCCGTGTGCAGGGGGTTCTTGCAGAGCGCCGAGAGATAGGCGACGAAAATCACCGTGCCGATCGCGCTGGTGAAATTTTCGGCGATGATCGCGCAGGTGAGCCAGGCGATATTCTTGCCGATCAGCGCCTGAAACGAGAAAGCAAGGTTCGCGGCCGCCTGCAAAATGCCGCCGATCCAAAGGCTCGTGGAAAGCGGGTAGGCGCGGGCGACCAGGCCGCCGGCAAAGCCGCCGACGAGCGTCGCCGCCAACCCCACGCCCTTGATGATCGTCGCGTATTCGTTGCGCGAAAATCCGAGATCGATCACGAACGGCGCGGTCATGGCGCCGGCGAGCGCGTCGGTGAACTTGAACAGCACCACGAAAATCAGAATGATCACCGCCAGGTCGCGCGACAGGAACTCGGAGAATGCGCCGAACGCGGCTCCCACCACGCGCGCAAGCGCGCTTTCGCCGGCGAGCGCCGCGTTCGCGGCCGCGGATTTTTCCGGCTCCGTGGCGAAGAGCGTCGCGACAATGCCGACGATGACGAAGAGCGCGGTTACGGCATAGCCCAGCGTCCAGGCCGTGGGCCTCGCGTAGCCCCAGGCTTCAAAGCCGCTCACCAAAAACAGCGCGCCGGCGGTGGAGACGAGCATGCCGATGCGGTAGGCGGCGACATAAGAGGCCATGCCCGCCGCCTGTTCGTTCTCGGCGAGGCTTTCCACGCGAAAGGCGTCGATGACGATGTCCTGCGTCGCCGAGGCGGCGGCGACGAGAAGCGCGCCGAGCGCAACCAGGCGGAGCGATGTGACCGGGTTGCAAAGGCCGAGGAAGACGATCGCCGCGATCAGGAGAATTTGCGAGAAGATGAGCCAGCCGCGCCGCCGCCCCAAAAGGCGGGAGAGCAGCGGCACGTCGAGCGCATCGACGAGCGGCGCCCACAGGAACTTGATCGCGTAAGGCGTGCCCGCGATCGCGAAGAGCCCGATGGTGCCGAGATCGACGCCGGCTTCCCGCATCCAGACGAGAAGCGTCGAGCCCGAGAGCGCGAGCGGCAGGCCCGACGAAAAGCCGAGGAACATGACCACGAGCACGCGCGGGCGGCAGTAGACGCTCCATGCGCGGAAGAAGCCTCGGCCGGGTGCGGCGGGAACGGTTTCGGCCATCGGCCGCGAACTTACTCGGCGGCGCCGAGCTTGAGGCCGAGCGGCGCCGGAATTTCAGGGCGCTTGCGCGCGCCGGACTCTTCCTCGAACTCCAGGGCCTCGATCCGGGCGCCGCGTTTGACCACCTTGTCGGTGGAAATCAAAAGCTGGGCGATGTCGTCGGAGGTCTGCGCGAAGTGCTTTTGCAGGTTGAGCGCGCGGTCGCGGAGCCGCGCGACATCTTCCATCAGCTTGCCGACCTCGTTGCGGATGACTTCCGCCTGCTCCTGCATGCGCGCGTCCTTGACGATCACCTGCAGCACCTGGATCGCGAGCATCAAGAGCGACGGCGACACCAGGAGCACGCGGGCGCGAAACGCCCGCTGCATCAGGTCGTCGAAATTCTCGTGGATCTCGGCGTAGAGCGATTCCGACGGCACGAACATCAACGCCATGTCCTGTGTTTCGCCGTGCAGGAGATAGCGTTCGGAAATATCGGCGACGTGCTTGGTGATGTCTTGCCTGAGCCGCTGGCCGCAAGCGCGCCGTTCCGCCTCGCCCTTCGCTTCGCGGAAGGCGGTGATCGATTCGAGCGGGAATTTCGCGTCGATCACGAGCGGCCGCGCATCGCCCGGCAGGAACACGACGCAATCCGGCCGCTTGCCGTTCGAGAGCGTGTGCTGGAAGGCGAAGGCGTCTTTCGGCAGGCCGTCGCTGACGATCGCTTCCATGCGGCCCTGGCCAAAGGCGCCGCGCGACTGCTTGTTGGCGAGCACGTCCTTGAGCGTGACGAGGTGCGAGGAAAGCTCCGCCAGCCGGTTTTGTGCCGCATCGACGACGGCGATCCGCTCATGCAACTGGCCGAGGCTTTCGACCGTCGCGCGCGCGGCGTTGGACATGCCTTCGCCGAGGCGATGCGAAACCGAATCGAGCCGCTCGGTCACGGTGCGCGCGAGCTCGGCCTGCCTTCCGCCCACAAGCTCGGCGAAGGATTGCACGCGTCCGCTCATTTCCGTTTGCGCGCGGACGAGTTCGGAAATGCGCGTCTCGAATTCGTCGGCGCGCGCGGTCTGCTCGTCCGCCTCGCGCGCGCGCTGTTTGCCGGAGCGCCACAGCCCGATCGCGAGCGCCAAGAGCAGCAGCAGCGCCGCCGCGCCGATGGCGAGGAGAATTTCCGCGACGGTCACCGGCGTGACGCCGATCATGAAGACAATGTCGGACATGGGAGCTTTCTAGCCTGATTCGGAGCGCCTGAGAACGAAGGGCGAACGGTAACGCCCGGCTCTTGAGGACGCCAGTTTCAGGCTAAACTTGCGAACATCGCGGTTTCGGGAGCCGTCCATGAGTTACGTCAAAGAGGTGCTGCAGCCGGGCGAGACGGTTCTTTTCGCGAGCACCATCCATTGGCTCGTTTATCTGCCCGCGATTTTCCTGTTGATCCTGGCAATCGTGACCATGTCGCTCGTCGCGAGCGGACATGAATTCCTCTGGCAGTCGATTTCGGTTGTCGGCTTTGCCGCGAGCCTGTTGAGCGCCGCGCGCGCCTGGTTCCGGCGCTGGACCACGGAGGTCGCCGTCACCGACCGGCGCATCATTTACAAGCGCGGCTTCCTCCGCCGCCACACCATCGAGATGAACATGGATAAGGTCGAAAGCGTCGACGTGAACCAATCGGTGCTCGGGCGCCTCTTCGATTACGGCGACGTCTTGGTGCGCGGAACGGGCGTCGGCTTCGAGCCGCTGCACATGATTGCTTCGCCGATCGAGCTCCGCAACGCGGTGACGGCGCGCTAGACGCGGCGCATTGACGCTCCCCGCTTCATCCCCTATCTCGCCCCTATGTCCGTCCGCCCGATCATCCAGCTTCCCGACAAGCGCCTGCGGCTTGTTTCCGAGCCCGTCGTCAAGATCGACGGTGAGATCAAGACGCTCGTCGCCGACATGTTCGAGACGATGTACGCGGCGCCGGGCGTCGGGCTCGCCGCGATCCAGGTCGGCGTTCCGAAGCGCGTCGTAACCATCGACGCGACGCGCGGCGAGGAAGAAAAAAAGCCGGTCGCCCTGATCAATCCCGAGATCGTCTGGTCGTCGGAGGAAAAAAACGTTCACGAGGAAGGCTGTCTCTCGATTCCCGATTTCATCGACGAGGTGGAGCGGCCGGAAAAGGTCAAGGCGCGCTTCCTCGATCTCGAGGGCCGCACCATCGAGGTCGAGGCGGAGGGCTTGTTTGCCCGCGTGCTGCAACACGAGATCGATCATATCAACGGCGTCCTGTTCATCGATCATCTTTCGAAACTGAAGCGGGCCCGCGTCGAGAAGAAATTCGCCAAGGCCGCGAAGCGCGAGGCCGCCGAGTAATTGTCTCGCGCGGCGAGTGAGGATCGACTGTGCGCATTGTCTTCATGGGCACGCCCGATTTCGCCGTGCCGGCGCTCGTCGAGCTTGCCGGCGCGCACGAAATCGTCGCGGTCTATACCCGCGCGCCGAAGGCGGCGGGCCGCGGCATGGCCGAGCGCCGCTCGCCTGTGCATGAAGCGGCGGAGCGGCTGCGCCTTGCGGTGCTCCACCCCGCGACGCTGAAGGGCGAGGCGGCGGCGGAGGCGTTTCGCGCGCATAAAGCCGACGTCGCCGTCGTCGTCGCCTATGGATTGATTTTGCCGAAATCGATTTTGGCGGTGCCGAAATTCGGCTGCCTCAACATTCATGCCTCGCTCTTGCCCCGCTGGCGGGGTGCGGCTCCTATTAACCGCGCGATCATGGCGGGCGATGTTGAAACCGGCGTTTCGATCATGCGGATGGAGGAAGGCCTCGACACGGGCGCGGTCGCGCTGATCGAACGCGTGCCGATTGCCGCCGACGCGACCGCCGGCGATTTGCACGACCGGCTTGCCAAGCTCGGCGCCGATCTGATGACGCGGGCGCTGGCGGCACTTTCGCGCGGCGCGCTTGAATTCAAGCCGCAAGCGGAAACCGGCGTCACCTACGCGCACAAGATCGACAAGAACGAGACGCGGATCGACTGGTCGCGGCCGTGGAAAGAGGTGCACGATCACATTCGCGGCCTCTCGCCCTTTCCCGGCGCCTGGTTCGAGATCGGCGGCACGAGGATTCGCGCCCTCCGCTCAACCCGCGGCGATGGCGCGGGCAAGCGGGGTATCGCGCTCGACGATCATCTCACCATCGCCTGTGGCGACGGCGCGGTGCGGCTCACCGAGGTTCAGCGCGCGGGCGCGCGTGCGATGAATTCGGAAGAATTTCTGCGCGGCACTCCCGTTCCTGCCGGCTCCAAGCTCGCGTGAGCTGAACCGATGCCGCGCTACAAGCTCACCCTTGAATATGACGGCACGCTGTTCGTCGGCTGGCAGGTGCAGGAAAACGGCCCGTCGGTCGCGGGCGCGCTTCAAGATGCGATCGAGCGTTTTACCGAAGAACAAGTGGACGTAACGGGCGCCGGCCGCACCGATGCGGGCGTCCACGCGCTTGGCCAGGTCGCGCATATCGATCTTGAAAAAGAGTGGGACACGGATACCGTTCGCGACGCGCTGAACGCGCATCTGCGGCCGCTGCCCGTCGCGGTGATTTCGGCGGAGCGCGTGGCCGATGATTTCCACGCGCGCTTCTCGGCAACGGCGCGGCATTACCGCTATCGCATCGTCAATCGCCGCGCCGATCTTGCGCTCGAGCGCGAGCGCGTCTGGCGGATCTCAAAGCCCGTCGACGCCAGCGCCATGCACGCCGCCGCGCAAAAACTTGTCGGCCGGCACGACTTCACCACCTTCCGCTCGGCCGAGTGCCAGGCAAAGTCGCCGGTGAAGACCCTCGATCGGCTGGACGTGACGCAAGCGGACGATGAAATCCGCATCCATGCCTCCGCGCGCTCGTTCCTGCATCATCAGGTGCGCTCGATGGTGGGATCGCTGGCGCTCGTGGGCGAGGGACGCTGGAGCGCGGAGTATCTGGCGAAGGCGCTCGCGGCGAAGGACCGTTCTGCCTGCGGCCCGGTCGCGCCCGCGCACGGGCTTTATCTCGTGCGCGTCGATTACGAGCCGGGCGGGCGCTCGAAATAGCGCTCGAGAATCCGGCGATAAATTTTCGCGAGCCGGCGCAAATCCTCGACCGGCACATGCTCGTCGATTTGGTGCATGGTGCTGCCGACAAGGCCGAGATCGATCACCGGGCAGTAGTTCTTGATGAAGCGCGCGTCCGATGTGCCGCCCGAGGTCGAGGGCTTGGCCTTCGCGCCGCCGGCTTCGGCCACCGCCTTGATCACGAGGTCGATGAAGCCCCCGCGCTTGGTGAGGTAAGGCTCGCTCGGCGGCTCGTAATCGATGCGGTAGCGCGCGCTCCCTGCGGCGCGCTTCAGGCGCGTCTCGACGATTTTTTTTAGGCTCGCGGAGGTGTGCCTGTCGTTGAAGCGGATGTTGAAGCGCGCTTTCGCTTCCGCCGGAATGACGTTGAAAACCGGATTGCCGCTTTCGACCGAGGTGATTTCCAGGTTCGTTGGCTGAAATTCTTTCGTGCCCTTGTCGAAGGGCTTCGCCGTGAGCGCTTCGAGCATCGCGAGCAACGGCCGCATCGGATTGTCCGCGCGATCGGGATAGGCGACGTGGCCCTGCTTGCCGGACACCGTCAGCGTCGCCGACAGGCTTCCGCGCCGGCCGGTCTTGATCGTGTCGCCGAGACGCGAAACGCTGGTCGGCTCGCCGACGATGGCGTGGTCGAATTTCTCGCCGCGCGCCTTCGCCCATTGCAGGAGCTTCACCGTGCCGTTCACCGCCGGGCCTTCTTCGTCTCCGGTGATGAGCAATGAAATCGTGCCTTTGGGTTTTTTCCCGGCGGTGAAATCGAGTGCCGCCGCCGCGAAGGCGGCGATGGCGCCTTTCATGTCGCTGGCGCCGCGGCCGAACAGTTTTCCGTTCGCGGTCTCGGCGCCGAACGGCGGATGGCGCCAGCTCGATTCGTTTCCCGGCGGCACCACATCGGTGTGGCCGGCGAAAACGAAATGCGGCTTGCCGCTTCCGATCTTGGCGAAAAGATTTTCGACATCCGGCGTGCCGGGCGCCGAGAACTTCACGCGATGAACTTCGAAGCCGCCGCGCGAGAGGAGGTCGCCGAGATAGGAAAGCGCGCCGGCCTCCACCGGTGTCACCGAGCGGCAGCGGACGAGCGCCTTTGCGATCTCGACCGGATCGGCGCCTTCGCTCATTGGCGTCCCGCGAGCGGATCGGGACCGTATCGATTGTCGCCGACCGTGCCGCGCAGGCAGCCGATCTCGACGAATGCCCAAATCGAGATCGCGAGCGAAACAAGCGAAACGACCAAAGCCACGACCAATAACGACGCGTCCGTATCGGCCGCCGCCTTTTCCAGCCCTCTGCCGATACCCTCAAGCCCGGCCGGCAGCAAATAAAACAGCAGCAACCACCAGGCGCTCTTGTCGCGATCATGCAATCGTTTGACGCCGATCGCCAAGAGAGACACAAGAATCGGAATGAGCGCGAGCGCCACTAAAATAATGAGCGCGCTGGGTCCAAGAGCTAAGAAAATCAGCCAGCCGGCCAGAACGAGGGCGAAATAAATCAACAGAATGATGAAGGTCGCGAGCCAATATTTCCCTCGGTTGATACGGCCGCGAAAACTGAACAGAAGACGGGTTAAATTCATAGGCGGCTCCTGTCGCTAATCTCGCGGCAATGGCTCGGCCCGTCTTTGCGCCTCGTTCCGCCGGCGCGTTTGCTCATCCGCGCCCTTCGAGCGGGTCGGGGCCGTATTGATTGGCGCCCTCGGTGCCGCGCAGGCAGCCAAGCTGGACGAACATGTAGATCGCGAGGAGGGACCACGGGATCGTGACCAAGAGATAAGGCGTGGTCGGTCCTTCTTCGGTCTGGCCAACGCCGAGGAGCTGCATCACGTCGACGACGATGAGAATCGCGAAGAAGATCGCGACCAGGAGGGACGGCATATCGCGGTCATGCGCGCGCTTCACATTGAGCGCGAAGGATGGATACAGGAATACGAGGCTGAGAATGATCGCAAGCGCCTCGCCGCCGACGCCGTAGGCGATCCCCTGCACCACGAGCGCCGCAACCACGAGGATCAGGGCGCCGATCCAGTAAGGCTTGCGGTTGATGCGGCCGTCGAAGCTGGTGAAGAGATATTTCCAGTCCATGCTGCCCCCTTGTCCGTTATTGAATTACATCACGTTCCGGCTAATCCCGCAGCAATTCGTTGATCGATGTCTTCGCGCGCGTCTTTTCGTCGACGCGCTTCACGATGACCGCGCAGTAGAGCGATGGTGCGGGCTCATTGCCGATGGATCGGGTTGCCAGCAGCGATCCCGGCACGACGACGGAATAGGGCGGCACCTCGCCCATGAAAACCTTGCCGCTCGCGCGCTCGACGATCTTGGTGGAGGCGCCGATAAAGACGCCCATCGACAGGACCGAGCCCTTGCGCACGACCACGCCCTCGGCCACTTCCGAGCGCGCGCCGATGAAGCAGCCATCCTCGATCACCACCGGCCCCGCCTGCAACGGCTCCAACACGCCGCCAATGCCGGCGCCGCCCGAGATGTGGACGTTCTTGCCGATCTGCGCGCAGGAGCCGACGGTCGCCCAGGTGTCGACCATGGTGTTCTCGCCGACGTGGGCGCCGAGATTGACGAAGGAGGGCATCAACACGACGCCGGGCGCGATGAATGCGCCGCGCCGGACGATCGCACCGGGTACTGCGCGAAAACCCGCCTTCTTGAACTGCGCCGCTTTCCAGCCGGCGAACTTCGAGGGCACCTTGTCCCACCACGCGGCATTGCCGGGGCCGCCTTTGATCGCGCCCATGTCGGTGAGGCGGAAGGACAGAAGCACCGCTTTCTTCAGCCACTGATTGACGTGCCAGTGTCCGTCGGCGCGCGGTTCGGCGACGCGCGCTTCGCCGCGGTCGAGGAGATCGAGCGCCGTATCGACCGCCTTGCGCACGGGGCCCCTGGTCTTGGGGCCGATTTCGGCGCGGCGTTCGAAAGCCTCGTCAATGATGCGGACGAGTTCGGCGGACATATCGCCCTCCCAAGCCGCGCGATTTGCAGGATCAAGGCGGCGAAAGTCAACCGCGCCTATGGCTCGCGGAAGTGGGCGGCGAACAACGCCGCGGCAAGAAAACGAATGCGCTTACCGCCGGATGAGCGTGCCCGCGCCATGGTCGGTGAGAAGCTCCAGAAGCACCGCATGCGGCACTTTGCCGTCGAGGATGACGACGCCCTCGACGCCCTGGTCGAGCGCCTCGATGCAGGTTTCGACCTTCGGAATCATGCCCCCCGAGATCGTGCCGTCGGCGATCAGCTTGCGCGCGTCGGCAAGCGTCAGCTGCTTGATCAGTTTCTTCGATTTATCGAGCACGCCCGGCACGTCGGTGAGCAGGATGAGCCGCTTCGCCTTCAAGGCGCCGGCGATCGCGCCCGCGAACGTGTCGGCATTGACGTTGAAGGTGCCGCCTTCGATGCCGGCGGCGACCGGCGCCAGCACCGGGATCAGCTCGCGGCCGAGAATCTGATCGAGCACGGTGGTGTCGACCTTCGCCGGTTCGCCGACAAAGCCGAGGTCGATGTGCCTTTCGATATGGGAGCTTGGATCGGCAACGGTGCGCGTGAGCTTCTTCGCCAGCACCATGTTGCCGTCCTTGCCGCAGAGCCCCACGGCGCGGCCGCCCGCTTCGTTGATGAAGCCGACGATCTGCTTGTTGATCGCGCCCGCGAGCACCATCTCGACGACTTCGACGGTGGCGGAATCGGTGACGCGCAATCCGGCGGAGAATTCGGATTTGATGCCGAGCCGCTTCAACATGTCGCCGATCTGCGGGCCGCCGCCATGGACAACTACCGGGTTCACGCCCGATTGTTCCAGAAGCACGATGTCGCGCGCGAAATCGCGGGCGAGTGATTCGTCGCCCATGGCGTGACCGCCATATTTCACCACGACGATTTCGTCGTCGTAGCGCTGCATGTGCGGTAGCGCCTGTACGAGAATGCGTGCCTGCAGATGCGCGTCGGTGGGAATGTCGTCGGCCATGGCGGAGGGCTTCGTGTTCATTTGGCGTTCAGGCGTCATCTTCTAGAGATTAAGCGTGGGGAACGGAAGAGGAAGTAGAAGGCCGTAAACGAGGCACTATCTGGCTGCGCTGATTCGCGCGCGACAAACGCCGGGTGCCTGGCCTCCAAAAGTTCCGCTCCATCCCCGTCAGGGAGCATCGTTTCTGAACCGCCGGCGTACGGCCGGCGCATGGGGATTCGCGCCATGATGCCTTCCATTCCCTTGACGTCTCCTTCCCGCGGCCGCGGGGATTTCCGCTTGCTGCATATCCTGGCGCTGTTCGCGTTGCTGATCGGCGCAATCTCGATCCCCGTGCTCACCCACCGGCTGCCGCCGCTCTCCGACTATGTGAATCACCTGGCGCGCATGCACGTCATCGACGCGGTCGATTCCGATCCTTATCTCGCGAGATTCTACGAGATTCAGTGGCAGATCATTCCTAATCTCGTGATGGACGCGATCGTGCCTCTGCTCGCGCGCGTCCTTAGCATCTATCACGCCGGACAGTTTTTTCTGATCTCGATTTTCGTGATGATTCTCTCGGGCACGCTCGCGCTGAACCGCGCGCTTTCCGGCCGCTGGTCGGCGCTGCCGCTCGCCGCGACACCGCTCCTCTACAACAACGCGCTGCTCGTCGGCGTGCTCAATTATCTGTTCGGTATCGGCGTCGCGCTGTGGGCGCTTGCCGTCTGGATCGCGCTGCGCGAACGCGCCTGGTACATCCGCCTCGGCGTGGCGACGGCGTTCGTGCTTGCGCTCTTCTTTTGTCATCTCTTCGCGGTCGGCGTTTACGGAATCGGGATTTTGGCGTTCGAGTTGCAGCGGCTGTGGGCGGAGCGCGCAAGGCCGCTCGCGCCGCGGCTTGCCGACTTTTGCGCGAGCACCCTGCCGTTCCTGCCGGTGATCCCGCTTCTCATGGTGAGCCCCACCATGGAGCTCGTGAGTGAATACAGCTGGGAGCCGACCGGCAAGATCGACGGCCTCGTTTTCGTGTTCGACGTCTATAACGATGTCGTCGCGCTCATCATCGCCGGCATCGCCGTGCTCGCCCTCGTCTGGGCGGTGCGTCACCGCATCATGCGTTTCCATCCGCTGGGATGGCTGCTGCTCGCGGTTGGCGGCATCGTCTATCTCGCGCTCCCGCGCGTTTTGTTCTCGACCTACATGGCCGACCAGCGCCTGCCCATCGGCCTCGTGTTCATGCTCGTCGCCTGCCTCGACCTTGAGCTGCGGCACCGGATCGTGCGGCAGGGTTTTGCCGCGATGCTTCTCGTGCTTGTCGCCGCGCGCGTGGCCGAAGTGCAGCTTTCCTGGAACGAGCTCTCGCGCCCCGTCGAGTCGGTCTACGGCACCATGCCCGAGATCGAGCGCGGCGCGAGCGTGCTCGTCGCCTATGCCGATCCTTCCGGCGGTGATGATGTGCGCGATTTCGGCCTCGTGCATGCGGCGTGCCTCGCCATGATCGAGCGCTCGGCGCTCGTCACCACCGCCTTCACCGTGTCCGGCAAGCAGATCATGCATGTGCGTGAAGAATATGCCGATCATGCCGACACCGAGGACGGCTCGCCGCCGACGGTCGAGCAATTGGTGCTCGCCGCCGACAAGTCAGAGGGCGAGCACTATTGGGAGTTCTGGCCGAAGCACTTCGACTACGTCTATGTGCTCTTCACCGAGCCCGGCGCCGAAAACCCCGACCCCGTTCATCTTCGGCTCGTGGCCGAAGGCCCGCGCTTTCAGCTCTATCGCTCGGCGGAGGCGGCGACGACGGCGACCGCAACCGCGACGGCGGGCAAACCGCAAGAGGATCACGTCAAGCCGCGGGAAGAAGACGAGGACGATAAAAGCGAGGATTGAGCAGGCGATTCAGCCACGCTCCTTGCGCTCGGCGATGAGCCGCGCGATCGCCGCGCGCAAGGCTTCGATCCCCGACGTCTCCTTCGCCGAAGTCGGGAACACGGTCGGAAACGCCGCCGGCCTCTTGTTGATCGCCGCCGCCATTTCCTCGGCGCGCGCGGTTTCCTCGGATGGCTTCAGGTGATCGGTCTTGGTGAGCACGATCGCGTAGCTCACCGCGGCGCGATCCAGGAGATCGAGAAACTCGCGGTCGGCGGGCTTCAAGCCGTGGCGGCTGTCGACGAGCACGAAGACGCGCGCGAGGTTAGCCCGCCCGGCGAGATAATCATGGATCAGCGCCGTCCATGCCTTGACCTTCTGATGCGGCGCCTCGGCGTAGCCGTAGCCCGGCAGGTCCGCGATCACGAGCTCGCCCGCACCCTTGAAGAAATTGATTTCCTGCGTGCGGCCGGGCGTGTTGGAAACGCGCGCAAGCGCCTGTCTTCCGGTGAGCGCATTGAAGAGGCTCGACTTGCCGACATTCGACCGCCCGGCGAGGGCGATCTCAATGCCGCCCGGCGGCGGCAGCGAGCCGACAGAGGCAGCGCCCCGGACGAATTGCCATCCGTCGGCGAACAGCCTGCGGCCGGCTTCGAGTTCGTTCCGCGTGAAGGTTTCCGGCACGAGCTTTCCTCGCACCTTTCGTTGACGGTCCGATCCTTCAACCGGCCGGTGTTCGCCTGAACAGCGATTTCAGATTATCGAAGAGTTCGATTTTGGCGCCGTTCTTGCGCATGATCACGCCCTGCTGCAGCACCGACAGTGTGTTGTTCCACGCCCAGTAGATCACGAGGCCGGCGGCGAAGCTGCCGAGCATGAAGGTGAAGAAGATCGGCATCCAATCGAAGATCATCTTCTGGGTGGGATCGGGCGGCGCCGGATTCATCTTCATCTGCGCCCACATGGTGATTCCCATGACCACCGGCCAGATGCCGAGATGCAGGTACGAGCCGATCACCGGCAGCACCGTCGGATCGAGCGGGATCAAACCGAACAGATTGAAGATATTGGTCGGATCTGGCGCCGAAAGATCCTTGATCCAGCCATAGAACGGCGCCTGCCGCATCTCGATGGTGACGAATAAGACCTTGTAGAGCGCGAAGAACACCGGAATCTGGATCGCGATCGGCAGGCAGCCGGCAAGCGGATTGATCTTCTCGCGCTTGTAGATCTCCATCATTTCCTGCTGCTGCTTGACCTTGTCGTCCGGATATTTGTCGCGCAGCGCCTGCATCAGCGGCTGCACCTTCTTCATCTTCGCCATCGAGGCGTAGGATTTGTTGGCAAGCGGGAAGAAGACGAGCTTGATGAGCACCGTCACCAGGAGGATCGCCAGCCCGAAATTGCCGAGCACGTGCGAGAAGTAGTCGAGCGCTTTGAACAGCGGCTTGGTGATGAAATAGAACCAGCCCCAGTCGATCAGAAGATCGAAACGCTTGATGCCGAGGTCGCGTTCATAGCCGTCGACGACCGCCACTTCCTTGGCGCCTGCGAACAGCCGGCTTTGCACCGACGCCTTGCCGCCGGCGGCGACCGTCGTCGCATCGCGCAGGAAGTCGGCCTGATAGGCGCGCACCGTGCCGACCATGTCGGAGGAGAAGCGCCCGGAAAAACCCATGCCCTGGTCGGGGACGAGCGTCGCGGCCCAGTATTTATCGGTGATGCCGAGCCAGCCGTCCTGCGATTTGATCGGCTCCATCGGCTTCTCGATGTCTTTATAGGCGGGATCGACAAGCTTACCGTCGCCGAGCACGCCCACCGGGCCTTCATGCAAAATGTAATAGCCCTGCACCTGCGGCATGCCGTGACGCGAAATCAGGCCATAGTCGTGAAGCGTCACGGGATTGGCGCCGGTGTTCTCCACCTCGTCGGTGATCGTGAACATGTAGACGCCGTCGACGGCGATCGTGCGTTTGAAGAGAAGCCCTTCGCCGTTATCCCAGGTGAGCACGAGCGGCCGTTCGGGCGTAAGCGGCGCGCCGCTCGCGGCGGTCCAGATCGTGTCGGCGTTCGGAAGCTTGGCCTGGCCGCCGCTGCCGTTCACCCAGCCGAACTCGGCATAGAACGGATGCGGGCTGCCTGAAGGCGAAAGCAACAGAATGTTAGGGCTCAGCGGGTCGACGGTCTCGCGGTAATCAGCGAGTGAAACGTCGTCGATGCGCGCGCCCTTGAGCGCGATCGAACCCTTGATCCGCGGCGTCGCGATCGGAATGCGCGGAGAAGCGGCAAGCGCCTGCTCGCGCGAGACGGTGCCGGGCTGGACGCCGGCCGAGCTTTGCGGACTGCCGGGAAGCGGTTGTCCGCTTTGTGCGGGCTGGGTGATCTGGGTTTGCGTCTGTTGCTGCTGCTGAAGCTTCTGCGCTTCCCGCTGCTTTTCCATTTGCGGAACGCCGAAGAAGAATTGCCAGCCGATGAACACGAGGATCGACAGGCCCATCGCGATCATGATGTTGCGATTGTCTTCCATCGTCTTCTCCGTCAGCCTTTCGGCGCGTGAATCTTGTTCAGCGCCCGCTGCAAATCCTTGACCAGTGCCGCAAACGGGGCCGCCAGCGCTTCGCGCCGCGCGACCAGCACATAGTCGAATCCCGGCTTTCCGGCGGCAGGCATCACCTGTTTCACCGCCTCGCGCAAGCGCCGGCGGATGCGGTTGCGCTCAGCCGCGTTGCCGGTCTTGTTCGTGACCGTAAAGCCGAGGCGCGGCTCGTTGGCATCATGCCGGTCACGCGCCTGCACCAAAAAGGCGCCCGTCGGCGCGCGCGTACCGTCGCGGGCGGCGAGAAAATCCGCGCGGCGCTTGAGGCGCTGCATGATCGCGCTCGAACTCCGGCCGCAAAGCCTTCAGGCCGAAAGCCGCTTGCGGCCGCGCGCGCGGCGCGCGGAAATGACCTTGCGGCCGCCCTTCGTCGCCATGCGCGCGCGGAATCCGTGCCGGCGCTTGCGCACGAGCTTGCTCGGTTGATAGGTGCGTTTCACGTTTCGATCTCCGGAACTCGCGCGGCTTATAGGGGCCGCACACCCCGTCCGTCAATGCAAAGCGAGGCGGCTTCTGTCTTCATCTCTTCGCCGCAAAGCTTGGCTTTGCATGGTTTGACGATCCTGGCATGCGGGCGCATGGTTCCGCCGTAATGTTTGCGGCCCATGGGCCCGCCGAGAATTGATCGGATGTCATCGAAATCGAACGAAATTGTAACCGATCAGCCAAGAAAGCTCCTGAGGCTCGGTCTTTCCGGCAAGCTTCTTTTGATCACGACGTTCTTCGTGTTGATGGCGGAAATTCTGATTGCCGTGCCGTTCATCGCGAATTACCGGCTGATGTGGCTTTCCGACAAGCTTGCCGCGGCGCGCACCGCGGCCCTCGTGCTCTATGCCGCCCCCAACCGGATGGTCCCGGACGACCTCAAGCGCAAGCTGCTGGACAGCGTCGGTGCCAAGACCGTCGCGCTCAAGATCGATAACATGCGTCTCTTGCTTGCTTTCTCCGACATGCCGCCGGAGGTCGATCACCAGATCGACATGCGCAACGTCCCGATGATGAACACGATCGTGGACGGTTTCCGGACCATGTTCAGCCGCGATAACGCGACATTGCTTGTCGTCGGCCCCGCGCCCATGGGCGGCGATTTCGTCGAGATCATCATCGACGAGCTGCCGTTGCGCGAGGCGATGTGGACATATTCGAAGACCATTCTCCTCATCTCGCTCGCCATCTCCGTGATCAGCGGCACGCTCGTCTATTTGAGCCTGTTATGGCTGTTCGTGCGGCCGATGCGCCGGCTCACCGATCATATGGTCGCCTTCGCCGCCGATCCGGAGAATCCGGCGCGCATCGTCCTACCGTCTGGACGCGACGACGAAATCGGCATCGCCGAACGCGAGCTCGCGGTGATGGAAACGGGCTTCGCGCAAACGCTGCAGCAGAAGAATCGTCTCGCCGCCCTTGGCCTCGCGGTGTCGAAGATCAATCACGATCTGCGAAACTTGCTGGCCTCGGCACAACTCCTGTCCGATCGCCTCGCCCGAATCGCCGATCCCGGCGTGCGCAGCCTTGCGCCGAAACTGATGGCGGCGCTCGATCGCGCGATCGCCTATTGCCAGCAGACGCTTGCTTACGGCAGGGCGCAGGAGCCGCCGGCCGACCGGCGGCCGGTCGATGTCGCGCGTCTGCTCGAAGATGTACGCGAGACGCTCGGGCTCGAACCGGGCTCGCCGATCGGTTGGGTGCCCTCGGTCGAGCGCGGACTGATCGTCGATGCCGACCCCGATCAATTACTCCGCGCGCTCCTGAATCTCTCGCGCAATAGTAAGCAGGCGCTCGAATCGCGCGCGCCGAACGATCCCAAACGCGATCAGATCCGTATCATCGGGCGCCGCGAGGGTGGCGTTGTGGTCCTGCAGGTCGCCGATACTGGCCCCGGCATTCCGGAAAAGGCGCGCGCGCATCTCTTCGAGCCGTTTCATGCCTCGGCGCGGCGCGGCGGCACCGGCCTTGGGCTCGCGATTGCGGCCGAATTAATTCAGGCGCAAGGCGGCGAAATCAGGCTTCTCGACGGCACGCTCGGCGCGACGTTTCGCATCACCATTCCCGACCGGCCTGTTGCGCTCGATGAAAAACGGGCCGAACGCGCTCGCGCCTGAAATGGGAACAAGCACGGCGCGCGCGGGGTTCTTGAGTCATGCGTGAAGTTTCAATTCTTTCGCTCGCCACCGCGACGCCGTCGAACGTTGTCGAGCAAAGCAAAGTCGTCGCACTCGCTCCCGATGTCTTTCCGGAGCTGTTCAGCCGTTATCCGGTGATGCTCGATATTTTCGGTAATTCGGGCATCGAGCGCCGCCGCACCGTGCGGCCGCTCGAATGGTATTTGGAGCCGCGCGACTGGAAAGACCGCTCGAAGGTTTTTCACGAAGAGGGTCTCGCGCTCTTCGAAAGCGTGGCAAAGGCGGCGATCGAGCGCGCGCAAATTGATCCGGAAGAAATCGACTGCGTCGTCACCGTGTGTTCGAGCGGGATTGCGACCCCGACGCTGGAGGCGCGCGCTGCCGAAAGTATCGGGCTGCGCGACGACGTGCGGCGCGTGCCGGTGTTCGGCCTTGGCTGCGCCGGCGGCGTCAGCGGTCTTGCGCTTGCTTCGCGCCTTGCCTCGGCGGAAGCAGATACGACTGTGCTCGTGGTTGTGGTCGAGCTTTGCTCGCTCGCTTTTCGCATCGATCGCGGCACCAAGGAAGATGCGGTGGCGAGCGCGCTCTTCGCCGATGGCGCCGCGGCCGTTGTCCTGCGGGCGAACGGGGACGCGGGCCTCGCGCAGGTGCGGGGCTCCGCCGAGCATATCTGGCCCGATACCCTCGATGTCATGGGCTGGACCTTCGATCCGATCGGCTTCGGCGTCGTGCTGTCGCGCTCGGTGCCGATTTTCGTCGAACGCCGCTTTCCGCCGGTCGCCAAGAAACTGCTCGCGGCGGCCGGCCTCAAAAGCGGAGAGGTCGGGCGCTATATCTGCCATCCCGGCGGCGGCAAGGTCGTCGATGCCGTCGAAATGGCGCTCAAGCTCAAGCGCGGCTCGCTCGATCACGAACGCGATGTCTTGCGCGAGTTCGGCAACATGTCGGCGCCGACGGTGCTGTTCGCGCTTGAGCGCGTGCTGCGCGCGCCCGTCAAGGGCGCGCTGGCGCTTTCGGCGCTGGGGCCGGGCTTCACGGCGAGTCTCGTTGCGCTCGATCCGGCCCGTGCCTGACGCGCTGCCGATTCTCGGCTTCGTCACGTTGCAACGCCTGGCGGAATTGTGGTTTTCCGCGCGCAACGAAAAACGCCTGCGCGCCCGCGGCGCTTATGAAGCGGGTGCCGCGCATTATCCGCTCATGGTTCTGCTGCACGCGCTTTGGCTCGCGGGCCTTTGGATTCTCGCCTGGCCGCGGCCGGCGAATTGGTGGCTGGTCGGCGCCTATGCGGTGCTGCAGCTCATGCGCGTGTGGGTGATCGCGTCGCTGGGCGCGCGCTGGACCACGCGTATCATCGTGCTCCCCGGTGCGCCGCTGGTGCAGGCCGGTCCTTATCGCTTTCTTAAGCACCCCAATTATCTCGTCGTGGCGATCGAGATTGCGCTCTTGCCGCTTGTCTTTGGGCTTCTCGCCTATGCCGCCATTTTTTCGCTCGCCAATGCTGCGATCCTGATCTGGCGCATCCGCGCGGAAGATCGCGCGCTTGCAAATAAAGAATGGGCTGTGTAGTCCTCCGCCTTCCCCAAGGGCGCCGGTAGCTCAGCTGGATAGAGCACCAGACTACGAATCTGGGGGTCGGGAGTTCGAATCTTCCCCGGCGCGCCACTTTCTCCCGCCTTTCGTTCGCGAGCGATCGAGCCTCCAACCGGTGTCCGTTTTTCTGTTTCCGTTTCGGCGCGAACTATGCGTAATCTGCCGCAAAACACCAATCCGCTTCACGCCACACCGAAATCGCCGCGCATAGAAAAGCCATGAACCCGCGAGCGATCGTTCAATATCTGCGCGAAAGGGTAGGCTGGCAGGCTGTTGGTATCGCGCTCAGCATTCTCATCATCGCGGGCGCGTCTTACGTCCTCTACCACCTCCTGAGCGATATCGAGCCACGCCAGGTTTACGCCGCACTTCGCCGCACGCCCACTTACGCGCTCGTACTGGCCGGCATTTTTGTCGCCTTCGGCTACATCACGCTCACCTTCTACGATTATTTTGCGCTCCGCTCGATCAATCGCGAGGACATTCCTTACTCGACCGCCGCGCTCGCGAGCTTCACGAGCTATGCCATCGGTCACAATGTCGGCTTCTCGGTATTCTCCGGCGGCGCGGTGCGCTATCGCATCTATTCGGTGAACGGCCTCGACGCCGTCGAGGTTGCGAAGATCTGCTTCATCGCCGGGCTCACCTTCTGGCTCGGCAATGTCGCCTTCCTCGGTCTCGGCCTGATCGTCGATCCGTACGCCGCCAATGCCATCGACAAGCTGCCCACTTTCGCCAATCGCTGGCTTGGCGCCGCCGCCCTTCTCGCCCTTCTCGGCTATGTGGTTTGGGTCAGCACGGCGCCGCGTTCGATCGGCGTCGGCAGCGAGCGCTGGCACGTGACCCTGCCCGGCGGACGGCTCACGCTCATACAGATCGCGCTCGGCATCCTCGACCTCAGCTGCGCTTCGGCGGCGATGTACATGCTGATGCCGGCCGCGCCGCAAATCGATTTTCTCTCGCTCTCGGTGATTTTCGTCACCGCCACGCTTTTAGGATTTGCCAGCCACTCGCCGGGCGGGCTCGGCGTGTTCGACGCCGCCATGCTGATCGCACTCATGCATTTCGACCGGCAGTCGCTCATTCGCTTCGGCAAGGAGAATGTCCTCGGCGCATTGCTTCTGTTCCGGCTCTATTATTACATCGTCCCCTTCGCGCTTTCGCTCGCGATCCTCGGCGTGCGCGAATTCATTCTTGATCTGAAACCCGTCGCTGCGAAGCTTGAGCAAAAGGTTTTCCGGCGCCCCTCGGCGCGGCGCCCCACGGCTGCGTCTCGCCGTAAAAAATAGGCGCGAAATTATTGCTTGGCGGGCGCGCCCATGCCCGGCAGCAAGCCTTTCGGCATTTTGATCACTTGGATGTTCGCCGGCACCGTGAACAGGGCCGGATCCTGCGGCACGCGTTTCAATTCGGTCACCTCCATCACCGCGCGGCGCTGGCCCTGGATGGTCGTCTCGGTGCGGAGCGGAATGTTGTCGCGCGCAATGCAGGCGGTGACCGGCCCCGTGTCGAAGCTGACCTTGCTTTCAACTTCCCAAAGCTCGCAGCTTTCGCCCGCCACCGTCGAGCTGCCGACACGCTTGCCTTCGCCGAAGACCTGTCCGTAGCTCGCATCCTTGCCGACATCGATTTCCATCGCCATTTCGTTCATGCCGGGCACGGCGCCGAGCATGATCATCTTGTGCGCCGGCAAATCGACAATGCCGGTGATCGTCTGCGACAGGCCGTGCGGCTGGATTTCCATGCGCATCTTGCCGCCGGAGTGATGAATCGTAACGGCGGAGCCGCCCATCATCGTCGCCTTGGCTTCGTAATCGACGCTTGGAAGCGGGATCGATTCGGCCGAGGCCGTGCTCGCCCCGGTCAAAACCGGATAAAGCGAAAAAATGAGTGCGGCCGCGCGCAGGACGTGCTGCATTTCAAATCACTCCCTTTGCCAAATCCGGGCGCCGGAATGTCATGCTTTGGCCCGGCTTGCAATCGGGAGACAAGAAGCGGGCGTTTGGAGATTGTTGGCGGAACGACGATTCGCGCTCAGCCTCCGCGCGCGCTAGAGGAGCGGCATGAACGCAGCGTCCAACGATACCTCGCCGGCCGGCGCGCCTCTCACGGCGCCGCACGCCCGGCGCGTGCGCGGATGGTGGTTCGCGGCACCGGTGATGTTCGCGATCATCCTGCTCGCGGCTTTCGGCTGGTTGGCGTCCTATATCGCGCTGCCCGCGCTCGCCGTGCTGGCCACTTTGATGGCGGTCGAAATACGCTCAGCCTCGCGCGGCATGATCATTGACGCGGCCCCGCGCCTCGTTCCGGCGGCGGCGGATCCGACGGCTGCACTCGCGGCGCTCGTCAACGCGCTGCCCGAGCCCGCCCTCCTTGTCGATCGCGCAAGCACCGTGATCGCCGGCAATGTGCCGGCAGCGGCGGCTTTTGGCCGTATCCGCTCGGGCGAGCCGATTTCCTTCACCGTCCGCAACCCCCAGATTCTCGAAGCAATCAGAGCCGCCGCCGGCGGCCAGACCCAGCGCTTCGAGATCAATGAACGCTTTCCGGTCGAGCGCGCGCTCGAGGCGCATGTGGCGCCGGTCATTTTCGCGCACGAGCTGCCCGAGTTTTTTCTGCTCTCGTTCCGCGACCTGACCCAGGAGCGGCGGCTTGCGCAGATGCGCACCGATTTCGTCGCCAATGCAAGCCACGAGTTGCGCACGCCGCTCGCCTCGCTCCTGGGCTTCATCGACACGCTGCGCGGCTCCGCCCGCGATGACACCAAGGCGCGCGAGCGGTTCCTGAAGATCATGGCTGAACAGGCGCGCCGCATGTCGCGGCTGATCGACGATCTGATGTCGCTCTCGCGCATCGAACTCAGCCTTCACCTTTTGCCGCAGAGCCGCGTTGATTTGGCAGGCGTTGTCGCCCAGGTCTGCGACACGTTGGCACCGCTGGCAGAGGAGCGGGGGGTCACGCTCAAGCTGAAACGCGAGGCTGCGGAGGCCTTCGTGCTCGGCGACCGCGACGAATTGATCCGCGTGTTCGAGAATCTCGTTGAGAACGCGCTCAAATACGGGGCTTCCGGCAAGCGCGTGGATGTCACGCTCTCCGCCGCGGCGGGCGAGGCGGCCGTTTCGGTGCGCGATTTCGGCCCGGGGATCGCGCCCGAGCATCTGCCGCGGCTCACCGAGCGCTTCTACCGGGTCGACGTGGAGAAGAGCCGCGGCCAGGGCGGCACCGGTCTTGGGCTTGCGCTCGTGAAGCACATTCTGGCCCGTCACCGTGGAACCCTTTCGATCGACAGCGAATTGGGGAAGGGCGCGATATTCACAGCACGCATTCCACTGGACGATTCTGGAATTCATAAAAAGGAAGTTGATGCAGTTACTTAAATCGTCATCAAAGTGTCATCCAATTTTCACAGAGCCGTGACCCCGGGGCCCTAGGGATGGGAGGCAAAAGCATAACCAGCGACAGGGAACGATCATGCGGCTCGCATCCATTCTCCTATCCACAGCTTTCGTAATCGCGGGCTCCGCGCTCGCGGGTGAGTCACGCGCCGCCGACATTTCAGGCGCCGGCGCGACCTTCCCCTATCCGATCTACGCCAAATGGGCGGACGCCTATAAGAAAGAGACGGGCGTCGGACTGAACTATCAGTCGATCGGCTCCGGCGGCGGCATCAAGCAGATTGAGGCGCGTACCGTTACCTTCGGCGCGTCCGACATGCCGCTCAAGGCTGTTGACCTCGAAAAGAACGGGCTCATTCAGTTCCCGACCGTGATGGGCGGCATCGTCCCGGTCGTGAACCTCGACGGCATCAACAGCGGCGATCTGACCTTCGACGGTCCGACGCTCGCCAAGATTTTCCTCGGCGAAATCAAGACCTGGGACGATCCCGCGCTCAAGAAGCTGAATCCGAATGCGAAATTGCCCTCGCAGGCGATCGCGATCGTGCATCGCTCCGATGGTTCCGGCACGACCTTCATCTTCACGAATTATCTCTCGAAGGTAAGCTCGGATTGGCAGTCGAAAGTTGGCTCCAACACCTCGGTCGAATGGCCGGGCGGCATCGGCGCCAAGGGTAACGAAGGCGTTGCCAACAACGTCACGCAGACCAAGGGCGCGATCGGCTATGTCGAGACCGCCTATGCCAAGCAGAACAAACTGACGACCACCAAGCTCATCAACAAGGACGGCAAGGCGGTTACGGCAGCTCCTGCGGCCATCCAGTCGGCGGCGGCCGGCGCGGACTGGGCGCATGCGCCTGGCTTCTACATGATCATGACCGACACGCCGGGAGCCGAGTCTTGGCCGATCGCAGGTGCCACCTTCATCCTGATCCCGAAGAAACCCGATGACGCCGCTGCCGCGCAGGAAGCTCTCAAGTTCTTCGACTGGGCCTACAAGAACGGCGGCCATATGGCATCGGATCTCGACTACGTGCCGCTGCCCGCGAGCCTTGTCGCGCTCATCCGCAAGGAGTGGTCGGAGAGCGTCAAGGGCCCCGACGGCAAGCCGATCTACGCAAGCACGATGTAAGTCACGCGTAAGGCGTAAGGGTAGCGTTCGCGTAGCGTAGTAGCGTTCGCGTCGTTCGGGAGGCCGGGTCCGCCGCCGGCCTCCTTTCCGTGTGAAGACGGGCTTTCCGCGTGAGCAGTCGGGTAGGCAAGCCAATGGCCGAGTTGACGATGGGAACGGTGGAATTTGCGGGGCGCTCGAACACGCTCAAGCGCTTCATCGCCACCGATTCCTACTTCCGGTATCTCACCCGCTCGGCGGCGATCACCGTTCTTGCCATCCTCTTCGGCATCTTCGTTTCGCTTGCGGTCGGCGCTTGGCCCGCCTTCCGCACCTTCGGCATCGATTTTCTCACGGCGCAGACCTGGAACCCGGTGACCGAGCGGTTCGGCGCGCTGCCGCCGATCTACGGCACCATCCTTACCTCGCTGATCGCGATGTTGATCGCAGTTCCCGTCGGGATCGGCATTGCGATCTTTTTGACGGAACTCTGTCCGCGTCTTTTGCGGCAGCCGATCGGGATCGCCACCGAATTGCTCGCGGGCATCCCCAGCATCATTTACGGGATTTGGGGCTTGTTCGTTTTCGCGCCATTCCTGCAGCAGCACGTGCAGCCCGCGCTGATTGGCCTTTTCGGCAATGTGCCGTTGCTCAATCAGTTTTTCGCCGGGCCGCCCTACGGCATCGGCATGCTCACCGCCGGCCTCATTCTCGCGATCATGGTCATTCCTTTCGTGAGCTCGATTGCGCGCGACGTGTTTGAAACGACGCCCTCGGTCTTGAAGGAATCCACTTACGCGCTCGGCGCCACCAAGTGGGAGGTCATCCGCAACGTCGTGATACCTTATGGCCGCGCGGGCGTTCTGGGCGGCGTCATGCTCGGCCTCGGCCGCGCGCTCGGCGAGACGATGGCGGTCACTTTCGTCATCGGCAACGCCCACAAGATTGCCGCTTCCGTTCTCGCACCCGGCACGACGATCTCGGCGACGATTGCCAACGAGTTCACCGAGGCGGTCGGCGATCTCTACACTTCTTCGCTGATCGCGCTCGGGTTCATTCTGTTCGTCATCACCTTTATCGTACTTGCGATTGCCCGTTACATGCTCTCGCGCCTCGAGCTGAAGACCCGGTGACACGATGACCCTCTATTCGTGGCGCCTGTTGCGCAACAAGATCTGGCTCGGCCTCTCGATGGGCGCCGGGGCCTTCGGCCTCTTGTGGCTCGTGCTGATTTTGTCGACGCTCGTCTGGAACGGCATTGCCGGGTTGAACCTGAATGTTTTCACCCAGATGACGCCGCCACCCGGCAGCGACGGCGGGCTGCTCAATCCGATCGTCGGCAGCTTGGTCCTGACGGCGCTCGCGGTCGCGATCGGAACGCCGATCGGTATTTTGGCCGGAACCTATATGGCCGAATACGGCCGCTACGACCGCATCACCTTCGTGATCCGCTTCATCAACGACATTCTGCTCTCGGCGCCTTCGATCATCGTCGGCCTCTTCATCTACGAGATTCTGGTCGTTCCGATGGGACACTTCTCCGGTTTTGCCGGCGCGGTCGCGCTCGCGGTGATTGTGATCCCCGTCGTCGTGCGCACCACCGAGGACATGCTTCTGCTCGTGCCCAATCAGATGCGCGAGGCGGCCTCTGCGCTCGGCGCGCCGAAATGGTTCATGATCTCGCGTGTCGTCTATCGCGCGGCGCAGGCGGGGATCGTCACCGGCGCGCTCTTGGCGGTCGCGCGCATCTCGGGCGAAACCGCGCCGCTTTTGTTCACCGCGCTCAACAACCAGTTCTGGAGCGTCAATCTGAACGCGCCGATGCCGAGCCTGCCGGTGGTGATCTTCCAGTTTGCCTTGAGCCCCTATGAGGATTGGCAGCGTCTCGCCTGGACCGGCGCGCTGATCATTACCGTCGCCGTGCTGAGCTTGAGCATTGTCGCCCGCGCGCTGGCCTCGAAGGGAGTAGAGCGATGAATTCGATTGCCGTACGTGCGTCAGCCGAAACCATACCGAACACGCGCGAAAAACTTTCGATCCGCGACCTTTCTTTCTATTACGGCGAGAGCAAGGCGCTGCACAGCATCAATCTGCAGATGTATGAGCGGCAGGTTTCCGCGCTGATCGGTCCCTCGGGCTGCGGGAAGTCGACGCTCCTGCGGATCCTGAACCGCATCTATGCGCTCTATCCCAACCAGCGCGCGGAAGGCGAGGTATTGCTCGACGGCGAGAACATTCTTGGCCCCGGACAGGATCTGAATTTCCTGCGCGCCAAGGTCGGCATGGTCTTTCAGAAGCCGACGCCGTTTCCGATGACGATCTACGAGAATATTTCTTTCGGCGTGCGTCTCTACGAAAAGCTTTCGCGCGCCGAAATGGACGAGCGCGTCGAGCGCGCGCTGACCAAGGCGGCGCTGTGGGAAGAGGCGAAAGACCGGCTGAACACCTCCGCCCTCGGCCTTTCCGGCGGCCAGCAGCAGCGCCTTTGCATCGCCCGCACCATCGCGGTGAAGCCGGAAGTGATTTTGCTCGACGAGCCGACCTCGGCGCTCGATCCGATCTCCACCGCCAAGGTCGAGGATCTGATCGACGAATTGAAGCGCGATTTCACCATCATCATCGTCACCCACAACATGCAACAGGCGGCGCGTGTAGCCGACCGCACGGCCTTCCTTTATCTCGGCAATTTGATCGAGGAAGGTCCGACGAGCATGATGTTCAACAATCCGAAGGATCGCCGCACGCTCGATTACATCACCGGCCGCTTCGGTTGAGGTACGACTCCATGAAAGAACACATCGTCACCACTTACGAGAACGAGCTCCGCGAGCTCAGCCGTAAGGTCACCGAGATGGGGGGCCGCGCCGAGAGGCTCGTCTCCGATTCGGTCGCCGCACTCCTGAAGCGGGACACCGAGCTCGCCGAGCGCGTCATCGTTCAGGACAAGCACGTGGACACGCTGCAGCGCGAGATCGAAGAGACGGCGATCGAGATGATCGCGCGCCGCCAGCCGCTCGCGACCGACCTCCGCGAGATCATCTCGGCGCTTCGCGTCGCCAACGATCTTGAGCGCATCGGCGACCTTGCCAAGAACACCGCCAAGCGCGCGCTCGCGCTCGACGGCGAATATCACGCCCAGAAGCAATTGCGCGGCGTCGAGCACATGAGCGGAATCGCGATCGAGCAGTTGAAAGCCGTGCTCGACGCCTACAGCAACCATGACGACGTGCGTGCGCTCGCGGTGTGGAGGCGGGACGGCGAGATCGACGCCATCTACACTTCGCTCTTTCGCGAGTTGCTCACCTACATGATGGAAGACCCGCGCCACATCACGCTCTGTACCCATCTGTTGTTCGCCGCCAAGAACATCGAGCGGATCGGCGATCACGCCACCAACATTGCCGAGACGGTGCATTACCTCGTGGTGGGCGAGCAGCTGTCCGACGAGCGCCCGAAGTCCGATACGTCGAGCCTGACCAAAATGAGCGTTTCGCGCTGAGAAAAACGCCTGCATGAAGCCGCGGATCCTGATCGTGGAGGATGAGGAGGCGCTTGCGACGCTTCTTCGCTACAACCTTGAACGGGAAGGCTTCGAGGTCGAGACGGTCGTGCGCGGCGACGAGGCCGACACACGGCTGAAGGAACAGACGCCGGACCTCGCGATCATCGACTGGATGCTGCCGGGCCTTTCGGGCATCGAGCTGACTCGCCGCCTGCGCACGCGCATCGAGACCGCGCGGCTGCCGATTCTCATTCTTACCGCGCGCGGCGAAGAGGCCGAGCGCGTGCGCGGGCTTTCAACCGGCGCCGACGATTATGTAGTGAAACCTTTCTCGGTGCCGGAATTGGTCGCGCGCGTGCACGCATTATTGCGCCGCGCCAAACCCGAGCAGGTGGCGAAATCCTTGAAGGCGGGCGAGATCGAGATCGACCGCGAGAAGCGGCGCGTGCATCGCGCCGGCCGCGAGATCGAACTCGGCCCGACCGAGTTTCGGCTGCTCGAATTCCTGATGATGAGCCCTGGCCGCGTATTTTCCCGTGAGCAATTGCTCGACGGCGTCTGGGGCCGCGACGTCTATATCGACGAGCGCACCGTCGACGTGCATGTTGGCCGCCTGCGCAAGGCGCTTTCGCGCGGGCGCGAAGCCGATCCCATCCGCACCGTCCGCGGCGCCGGCTATTCCTTCAACGAGCGCTTTATCTCGTCGGCGCGTTAGCCCCGCATGGCGCGCCGTTCGCGGCGGCGCTCGGCGAGCGGCTGATAGGCGATGCGCGAGTGATAGGGGCAGTAGGGAAGCCCGCTTTTCGTCTGCGAACCGCAATAGGCGAAGCCATCCGCGCCCGGATCGCCGATCGGCCAGCGGCAGGTGGCTTCCGAAAGCTCGGTAATCGAAACCCGCGGGCCCATCGGCACCACATGCGCGAGCGGATCAATGTCGGCCTCGAACTCCGCCTCGAAGCTGGGCATGAGCGCCGTATTGCCGTTGAAGCGCATGCGCGGGCGCATCGAAGCCGGGCGCGCCTTGCGCACCCGTGGCACCGCCGAGGAAGGGCTTTTGGCGCGCCCCGAAAGCCCGAGCCGGTGCACCTTGCCGATCACCGCATTGCGCGTGACGCCGCCCAGCTCGGCCGCGATCTGGCTCGCCGAAAGTCCGTCGGCCCACAATTTCTTCAGCAATTCGACCCGTTCGTCAGTCCAATTCATCGCCGGTTCTCCTGCGGCCTTCCTGTGGGGCCGCTTGCCGCCCTGACCGACGGAATCCCTTCAGGTTGCCGGAATCGGGCTTCCCCGCTCCGGCTTTCTGCCGTCACGCCCACACGCCTGAAGTAGTCCGCCGCACGAGATGTCGTATTCGACGAGGCTTACGCTACAATAGGCAGACTCGCCGCGACAAGAGTCCTTGAGGGCGCACGCACGTCTTTCCCCCAGGATGCGCGCTGTTTTCCCCAAAAACTGCGGTGTTTGCAGGGCAAAACGCGCATTTTGCGGCGAGTTGACAGGGTCGGCGGCTCCAATACATTGCCGAAAGTGCCGCTCGTACCGCCGGGCGGCACCTTTCGTTTTGCCGCTCCGGCTTGGTCCGGACTTTGGAGGCGGTCTTGATCGCTCCTTTGATGCCGACTTATGCGCGCGCCGATCTTGCTTTTGAGCGGGGCGAGGGCGCGTGGCTATTCGGCACGGACGGCAAGCGTTATCTCGATTTTTCCGGCGGCGTTGCCGTGAATGCGCTCGGCCATGCGCATCCGGCGCTGGTGGCGGCGCTCACCGAACAGGCGGCGAAAGTCTGGCACGTCTCCAATCTTTTCCGCATTCCGGAAGCGGAACGGCTGGCGGCGCGTCTCGTCGCCGCGAGCTTCGCGGATACGGTTTTCTTTGGAAATTCCGGCGCCGAGGCGATCGAATGCGCGATCAAGGTCGCGCGCAAGTATCAAGCCGTCTCCGGCAAGCCGGAGAAAAGCCGTTTCATCACCTTCGATGGCTCCTTTCACGGCCGCACGCTCGCGACGCTCGCCGCCGCGGGCAATCAGAAATATCTCGAAGGCTTCGGCGAGCCCGCACCCGGCTTCGACCAGGTGCGTTACGGCGATCTCGAGGCGGTGAAGAAAGCCATTTCGCCCGCGACCGGCGCGATCCTCGTCGAGCCGATTGAGGGCGAGGGCGGCGTGCGCGTGCCGCCGCCGTCGTTTCTGCGCAGCTTGCGCGAGCTTTGCGACAAGCACGGCCTCCTTTTGGTGCTCGACGAAGTGCAGACCGGCATGGGCCGCACCGGCAAACTCTTCGCCTATGAGTGGACGGGGATCGAGCCGGATGTTCTTGCCACCGCCAAGGGAATCGGCGGCGGCTTTCCGCTCGGCGCCTGCCTTGCCACTGAAGAAGCGGCGAAGGGCATGACCGCGGGCACCCATGGCTCGACCTTCGGCGGCAATCCGCTCGCCATGGCCGTCGGCAACGCCGTGCTCGACGTCATTCTCGCGCCCGGCTTCCTCGAGCGCGTCCGCCAAAGCGGCCTCCTGATCAAGCAGCGGCTCGCCGAACTGCGCGACCGCCATCCCGCCGTGATCGCCGAGGTGCGCGGCGAAGGCTTGCTCGTGGGTCTCCGCAGCGCCGTCCCGCAAGGGGATCTGATCGCGGCTTCGCGCGAGGAAGGCTTGCTCACGGCCGCGGCCGGCGAGAACGTCGTACGCCTCTTGCCGCCGCTGATCGTGGGCGAAGCCGAAATTTCGGAGGCGGTGAAGAAGCTCGATGCCGCCTGCAGCAAGATCGAGCTGTCGCTCGCGGCGACGACGCGCGGAGCCGCCGAATGAACGCGCCGGTGAAGCATTTTCTCGATCTTTCCGAGATTCCGGCCAAGGAATTGCGCCGGATGATCGAGCTTGCCCGCACCTTCAAGAAGAGCCGCCGCTCGCTCATCGCGCGAAAGCCGCTCGAAGGCCGCACGCTCGCGATGGTCTTCGACAAGCCCTCCACGCGCACGCGCGTCTCCTTCTATGTCGCGATGCGCGAACTCGGCGGCAACGTGATCACGCTTTCGGGCGAGGAGATGCAGCTCGGCCGCGGCGAGACCGTCGCCGACACCGCCCGCGTCTTGTCGCGCTATGTCGACGTGATCATGATCCGCACCCTCGATCATGCGATGCTCGCGGAACTCGCCAAGCACGCGACCGTTCCGGTCATCAACGGCCTCACCAAGCTCTCGCACCCCTGCCAGGTGATGGCGGACGTCTTCACTTTCGAAGAGAAGAAAGGCTCGATCCGCGGCCGCACGATCGCCTGGAGCGGGGATGCCAATAACGTGCTCGCCTCATGGGTGCATGCCGCCGCGCGTTTCGATTTCGCGCTCAAGGTCGCGACCCCCAGGGATCATGGTCCGCGGCCGGCGCTCCGCGACTGGGCGCAGCAATCCGGTGCCGCGGTCACGTTTTTGCGCGACCCCGAGGAGGCGGCTGCGGGCGCCGATTGCATCGTCACCGATACCTGGGTGTCGATGGGCGACCGCGACGGCAAGAAGCGGCATAACGTGTTCAAGCCCTATCAGGTCAACCGTTCGTTGATGAAACTCGCCAAGCGCGACGCGATCTTCATGCATTGCCTGCCGGCGCACCGCGGCGAGGAGGTCACCGACGAGGTGATCGACGGCACGCAGTCGGTCGTCTTCGACGAGGCGGAAAACCGCCTGCACGCGCAAAAGGGCATCCTTGCCTGGTGCCTGGAAGCGGAGGCGGTGTGACCGTACCCGTCCGCCGCCCTCGCGTCGAAGCGGAAGATGACTGCGTGTTGCCCTTCGCGGTCGAGCCTTTGGACGTGCGCGGCCGCGTGGTGCGGCTCGGGCCCGCGCTCGATGCGCTGCTAGCGAACCATAATTATCCCGCGCCAGTCGCCCGCCTCGTGGCGGAGGCCTCGGCGCTCGGCGTGCTTTTGTCCTCGACGCTGAAGCTTTCCGGCCGCTTCACCCTGCAAACGCAGACCAACGGCCCGGTCGACATGCTGGTCGTCGACATCGCCGCGCCCGATCAGGTGCGCGCCTATGCCCGTTTCGACGAAAAGCGCGTGGCCGCGATGCAGGGCGCCTATGACGCGGGCGCGCTCACCGGCAGCGGCCATCTCGCCATGACCATCGAGCGCGCCGGCGACGCCAACCGCTATCAGGGGATCGTCGCGCTCGCAGGCGGCAGTCTGGAAGACGCGGCGCATCAGTATTTCGCGCAATCCGAGCAGATCCCGACGCGCGTGCGGCTCGCGGTCGCCGAAGAAATGCATGCGGGCCGCGCCTCCGGCTGGCGCGCCGGCGGCTTGCTGGTGCAGTTCCTGCCCCGCGAGCCCGCCCGCGCGCGCGTCGCCGATCTCGATCCTGGCGATGCGCCGAAAGGCACGCCGCGGCATCAGGTGGGCGAGGACGATGCCTGGTTGGAAGCGCAATCGCTGGTTGGGACCGTTGAGGACCACGAACTGGTCGATCCCGACCTTTCCAGCGAGCGTCTGTTGTGGCGGCTTTTCAACGAACGCGGGGTGAAAGTCTTCCGTTCGCAACCGATCGTCGCCCGCTGCCGCTGCTCGCGCGAGCGCATCGAGCGGCTGCTCAAGACGTTTGACCCCGCCCAGCGCGCCGGCATGGTCGAGGACGGGCGCGTCACCGTGAAGTGTGAGTTCTGCGGCCGCCAGTACGATTTCGATCCGAAGGAGATCGGGGCCGCTTAGTAGGTCGTGGCCGGCACAAGGCCGGGCATGACGGACATCATAGCGTCAATGCAGCACCCGCTTGCTGTGCGGACTGTCGAGCGAAAACGCCGGAATCTCCACGTCGAAGTTTTCGCCGCCTTCGCTCACCATTTGATACGTGCCCGTCATCATGCCGGTCGGTGTCGTCAACGGCACGCCGCTCGTATATTCGAAGCGCTCGCCCGGCCGCAGCACCGGCTGCTCGCCGACGACGCCGGGGCCCTTCACCTCTTGCAGGTGTCCGTGCGCGTCGGTGATCTTCCAGTGGCGCGTCTTCAACTGCACCGTCACCGTGCCGAGATTGACGATCTCGATCGTGTAGGCCCAGAAGAAGCGGCCGTCCTCCGCCGAGGAGCGGTCGGCGAGATATTGCGGCGTGACAGTGACCCGGATGTCGCGGGTGACGGCGCGGTACATACCCGCAAGTCAAACCGGTTCGTGCCGCGCACGCAACTGGCTCTTGGTCAGACCGCTTTCAGCCCGCGCGTGAGGTCGTCGGCGAGATCGTCGGGATGCTCCAAGCCGACCGAAAGCCGCAACAGCCCGTCGCCAATGCCCATGCCGGCGCGGGCTTCGGGGGTGAAGCGCTGGTGCGTCGTGGTGGCGGGATGCGTGAGCAGGCTCTTCGCGTCGCCGAGATTGTTGGAAATGCGGATGAGCCGCAACGCATTGGCGAAACGGAACGCCGCGGCCTTGCCGCCCGGCACTTCGAAGGAGACGAGCGTGCCGCCGCCCTTCATCTGCGCTTTCGCGAGCTTCACTTGCGGATGATCGGGGCGGAAGGGATAGAGCACCTTGGCGATTTTTTTCTCGCCGGCGAGGAAATCGGCGAGCTTCGTGGCGCTCGCCTGCATCTTCTCCACGCGCAACGGAAGCGTCTCGATGCCCTTGAGCAACACCCAGGCGTTGAAAGGCGACAGCGCCGGCCCCGTCTGGCGCAAAAACGTGTGCAGATGATCGGCGACGAATTTCTCCGAGGCGAGGATCACCCCGCCGAGGCAGCGGCCCTGGCCGTCAATGTGCTTGGTGGCCGAATAGACAACGACATCGGCGCCGAGTTCGAACGGGCTCTGCAACAAGGGGGTCGCGAACACGTTGTCGACGACAAGCCGCGCACCCGCGCTTTTCGCGAGCTTCGCCACCGCCGCGATGTCGATGATGTCGAGCGTGGGGTTGGTGGGGCTTTCGAGGAAAAACACTTTTGTGTTCGGCCGCACCGCCGCCTTCCACGCCGCCAGGTCCGTGCCTTCGACGAGCGTCGATTGCACGCCGAAGCGGGGAAGCAGTTCCTCGATCACATAGCGGCAGGAGCCGAACAGCGCCCGCGCGGCCACCACGTGATCGCCGGCCTTGAGCTGGCACAGCAGCGAAGCGGTGACCGCCGCCATGCCGGTCGCGGTCGCGCGCGCGGCCTCGGCGCCTTCCACCGCGCACATGCGGCCCTCGAACATCGCCACCGTCGGATTGGAGAAGCGCGAGTAGATGTAGCCGGGATCTCGGCCGGCGAAACGTGCCTCGCATTCCTCGGCGGTGTCGTAGACGAAGCTCTGGGTGAGAAAAAGCGCCTCGGCGTTCTCGCCGAATTGCGTTCGAGAAATGCCCGCGTGTACGAGCCGCGTTTCGGGGCGGAGCCCCTTGGCGTCGAGGACGGGGCGTGGAATCGAATTCATGGCGTGCCTCCAGACAACAAAAAACCCGGTACCGGGGGACGACCCGGCCGGGCTTCGGCACGTCTCCCCGGCCTTTTAGCGAGTTGTTTAACGTGGCTGCAAGCCGGCCGGCTCAAATGACCACGAACGAGAAGGGGATTAGCGCGCGCACCGGCTTGGCGTCAAGACGGCCCGCGGCTAAGCCTTCATCGGGCAGGAGCGAATGATGGCGATGGCGGCACGCAAGGAAATGCCGGCGGCAGCAGGCATCCTGCCGGGCCAGGCGATTTCGGCGCTGCATGAAGCGGGCGTAATCCTCGGCCCCGCCTTCGAGGCGGGCCAGGTGCAACCCGCGAGCCTCGACCTCAGGCTTGGCCGCCATGCCTGGCGCGTGCGCGCGAGCTTTCTGCCGTCTTCACACACGAGCATTGAAGCGCGGCTCGCGAACCTTTCGCTGCATCGCTTCGAACTCGACGCCGAGGGCGAGGTGCTGGAACAGGGTTGCGTCTATCTCGTCGAGCTCGAAGAGCGCTTCAAGCTCCCCGCCGATCTCGTCGCCTCGACCAATCCGAAAAGCTCCACCGGCCGGCTCGACGTCTTCACCCGCGTGATCGGTGATCGCGTCGCTGCTTTCGATGCGGTGCCCGCCGGCTACGAGGGGCCGCTTTACCTCGAAGTGAGCCCGCGCACGTTTCCGATCCTGGTGCGGCGCGGATCGAAGCTCGCGCAAATTCGTTTCCGCCGCGGCGATGCGAGGCTCGACGGCAAGTCGCTCGCCGCCTTACAGGCCCGCGAGCGGCTCGTGGATGCGGAGGACGCCAATCTCGGCTCCGGCGCGGTTGCGGTATCGGTCGATCTTTCGGGAAAAGGCTCGGGCGGCCTCGCCGGCTTTCGCGCGAAGAAGCACACGGGCTTGATCGACGTTGACAGGCGCGGCGCCTATGACGTCGCTGATTTCTGGGAGCCGCTGCCCGCCCACGGCACGCGCGGCCTCATCCTCGATCCCGACGCTTTTTATATTCTCGCCTCGAAAGAGGCGGTGCACGTGCCGCCGGATCACGCCGCCGAGATGGTGCCGTTCGATCCCCTGGTCGGCGAATTCCGCGTGCATTATGCCGGCTTCTT
>DATGIF010000011.1:0-64846 GCA_035295845.1 Xanthobacteraceae bacterium | reverse complement strand
CTTGCCACGATCGTGCGGCATTTCAGCCTGGAACTTGCGCCGGGACACGCCGTCTGGCCAATGCAGAAAGTGACGCTGCGGCCGGAAGGCGGACTGCCTATGATGATCAAAACAATATGACTATGTTCGCCAGGGAACTTTGAAGGCCGATCCGCATTAATGCACCGCGTTGGATGGGCCTATTCATTTATTTCAGGCGAAGCACAGTCTCATGACCGCTGTTTCAAGCCGCGACGTCGATCAATCCGAGCTCGACAAGGAAATGATGCGGCATTGCATCCGGCTTTCGGCGCTCGCCGGCGAGCGCGGCGAGTTTCCGTTTGCGTCGATTATCTGTGACGGCGGCCAGGTGATTGCCGAGGCGACGAACCAGGTCGCGCGCGACGCCGATGTCACCCGGCACGCGGAGCTCCTCGCCATTTCGGAAGCGCAAAAGCGGCTCGGCCGCAAGGATTTATCGAATCTCACGATCTATTCGAACGTCGAGCCTTGCGTGATGTGTTCGTTTCCCATGCGGGAAACCCGCATCAGCCGCGTCATCTATTCCATCAGCTCGCCGATGATGGGCGGTTTCTCCAAATGGAATGTATTGCGCGACAACGAAATTTCGAGGGCGATGCCCGAGGCTTTTGGGCCGGTTCCGGAAGTGATCGCCGGCCTCTTGCAGAAAGAAGCGGAGCACGTCTGGCGAAAATGGAATCCGTTGATCTGGAGCGTAATCAAGTATCGCGGCTGTTTCGGGGATGCCGACGCCCCGGGCGGCCATCTGCATCTGCAGCCGGGCCCGCAACAGGGCCTCGTGCGCAGGCTTTTGACGTTAGGGGCAAACAGGCATTCGATTTGAGCGGGCCGCGGCCTAAGCCGCCGCTATTGGCCGTGGCTTTCGAGCACTTCGCGGCAGGCCTTGCTGATGCGCTCGCGATTTTGCTGCAGGCAGGCAAGCACGCGGAACGTGTCGGGGATCGCATCGCGGCAGAACTTCACGGAATCCGGTCGGCACGCCGCCTGTTCCGCCGGCGTGCCCTGGAAGATGTTCGGCTGCTGGCCCATCGGCGATTTCTGCTCTTGGGCGAATGCCGTCTCGCTTGCCACTAGCGTGAGCGCGAGCGCGAGAAAAATCCTGCAAAACATGTTTCAGCCCTCGATGGAGCGGACGGCTAAGGGCGCCGGCGCGGGTTCAACAACGATCACCGTCCTAAGGTTCCGCGAGCCGCAAGAGGGGATCGTCTTTCAGCGGCTTGCCCATAGCTCATGATAATTGCTGAATTTAGCCAGCGTCTTGTCGTATCGCGTGGGCTCCAGAAACGGCAATAACCACTTCATGATGACGTTGATCGCAGCCGATGTGTGCCGCACGTAAAGGTCGACCGGGTCGAGCGAGTGGCGCAGGTGAAATTTCGGGTCGTAATTGAGGCCGCTGCTGTGGAACCATTTATAGCCGTGGGCGATCGCCCAGGTCACGACATCGCGGAATATGTAATGATAGAGGTGAAGGTCGAGCGCGACGTCGTAATCGAGGCCGATATATTCCGCGTAGATCGAATCGCCTTGCATCATGCAGCTCGCAAAGGCGATGATCTTGCCGTTCTGGCGCCAGAGAAAAAACCGGACCTTGTCGCCCATGCGGCGGCCCAGCTCGCAAAAATATCGTTCGGTGAGTTTTTCGAAATGCAGCGTCGAGCGTTCGTAAACCTGCAGATAAAGGGGATAGATTTGATCGATGATCGGGGTCACGTCGCCGACGATGCTCATCTCCAGGGCGGCCGCGCGCTCGGCGGCGTTGAATTTCTTGCGCAAGTCCCGGCGGGTGCGGCCGCTGAGCGCGCGATGCACATAGTCGTCGAAGCTCGCATAGTCGATGGAGAGCCTGGTCATCGGCATGCTGGGAATGCGGCTGAAGCCGTTGGCGAGGAAACAGTCGAGTGCCGCCCGATATTTCGACGGGAATTCCTTGAGCACGATCAACGAGGCGCCGAGCGCGCGGGCGCGGCCGGCGATCAGTGAGGCGAGCTGGCGGGCAAGGATGCCGCCGCGCGTTTCGCCGCCGTCGAGGTGCCCTTCGCCGGCAACGCAGCCGACCATGAGCGTGCGCATGCGCATGAAGCGCGGCCATAGAAGGCGGATCGCTTCAATGATCCTGCCGAAGCGCTGACCGGCGCCGACCAGGAGGTCCTGATCGAGCACGAAAAAAGGCTCCACGGCGCGCACTTCGCCGCCGGCGTCGCGAAGGACGAAATAGCGATACTCGAATTCGGGATGAATCGTGTCTTCGACCAGCTCGTAATAGCGATGATCCTTGCGCTCGTTCGCGAAGGCCTCTCGCCAGTACGGAAATTTCGCGAGATCGTCGCGCTCGACAATTTCGAGCCGCGTACCCCGCCGCGGCGGGTCGATCTGTGCTGTCGGAGCTGCCTGCTTTATCGCCAATGACATCGTTCAAAACATTTCAAAGTCGAAGAATCAGCGGTGGCTGTTCCTGCATACTGTTTGTTCGCCCCGGGTTCCAGCCATCTATAATTCACAGGGCAGGCCCTCATTTGTTGAAGCTCTTCATGGCGAAAAAGCGTTTGCCGCCAACCGGTCAGGCATACCTGCCCGGCGCGGAGATAAACGCTTGGCTCTTTAATTGGTTCAGGCGTTATATCTGGCGATATCTGACGAAATTCTTGTCCGCCGAGGCTCGGCAGGATCGACAGAAGTGCTATAAGCTTGGGGCGCGGGACCGGGGAGCGACGAATGGCAGTGTTGGCAGTGGCCGGGATGGCGTTTGAGGCGCGTATTGCCGCAAGAGCAGGGGCGCGCGTCATCTGCAGAGGCAATGAAGAGACGCTGGCGGGCGCGATCGCGCGCGCCATCGGCAAGGACTGCCGCGGCCTGATCAGCTTCGGCGTCGCGGGCGGACTTGCGCCGCATCTGCGCGCGGGGACCTGCATCGTGGGGTCGACGATTTTCGGCGGCGCGACACCGTTTACGACCGACCACCACTGGTCGCGGAGCCTGTTGCAGACCATTCCCGGCGCCGTGCACGGCGACATCGTCGGCGTTCCCGCGCCGGTCGCGCATCCGGAAGAGAAACGCGACCTGCATGAGAGCACGGGTGCGATGGCCGTCGACATGGAATCGCATGTGGTGGCGAGCGTCGCCGCCGCGCGCGGCCTGCCGGTGGCGGCGATCCGCGTGATCACCGATTCCGCCGCGCGCGGACTGCCGCAATCGGCGCTCGCCGCGATGCGCGCCAACGGCACCATCGACATTGCCGCCATGATTCGTTCGATCGTGAAGGCGCCGGGCGAATTGCCGATGCTCTTCCGCACCGCGCGCGACGCCCTCGTCGGCAGTTTCGCGCTCCTGCGCAGTCGGCAGTTGCTCGATGCGAGCTTTGGCCTGCCGGGCTACCACGTGGCGCCGCTGCCGGCGCTCGATTCCCATGCGGCGGAGGCGCGGGCAACCAACCTGTCGCTATCCTAGTTGTGAAGGCGGGAAACGAGCACGGATGCCCGCATGAGCCATGACGTTGCAGATCTGTTCGCGCAGCACGAGCGCGAGCGTTATGCAATGCATACCCGCCACCTCAACGCGCAGATGGTCAGGGTGCTGCGGGCGATCGGCTACGATGTCGGTTTTTGCCGCGGCAAGGGGCAGTATCTCTACGACCGGGACGGCGCTCGCTATCTCGACCTCCTGAGCGGCTTCGGCGTCTTCGCGATCGGACGCAATCATCCCGCCCTCCGCGAGGCATTGAAAAGCATTCTCGACGCGGACCTTCCCAATCTTGTGCAGATGGACGTATCGACGCTGGCGGGCATTCTCGCCGAGCGCCTGCTTTCGCGCGCGCCCTATCTCGACAAGGCGTGCTTCGCCAATTCCGGCGCCGAGGCGGTGGAAGCGGCGATCAAATTCGCGCGCGCGGCGACGGGCCGGCCGGGGATTCTCCACTGCGATCACGCCTTCCACGGCCTCTCCTATGGCGCCTTGTCGCTCAATGGCGACGACATATTCCGCAAGGGCTTCGAGCCGCTCTTGCCCGGCTGCGTCCGCATTCCGTTTAACGATCTCCTTGCGCTCGAGCGGGCGCTCAGGTCGCGCGAGATCGCGGCGTTCATCGTCGAGCCGATCCAGGGAAAAGGGGTGACGCTGCCCGCCGACGACTACCTGAAGACCGCGGCGGAGCTCTGCCGCCGGCACGGCACTTTATTCGTTGCCGACGAAATCCAGACCGGATTGGGCCGCACCGGCCGCTTCCTCGCGGTCGAACACTGGAATGTCGAGCCCGACATGGTGCTCGTTGCGAAATCGCTGTCCGGCGGTCACGTGCCGGTGGGCGCCGTGCTCGCGCGCAAGCACATCTTCGAGAAAGTCTTCGATCGCATGGACCGCGCCGTCGTGCATGGCTCGACCTTCGGCAAGAACGATCTCGCCATGGCGGCGGGTATCGCAACGCTCGACGTTCTCGAATCCGAGAAGCTCATCGAGAATGCGGCGCGCACCGGCGAGCGTCTGTTGCAGGGGCTCGCCGCCATGGTCGGGCGTTACGAGCTGTTGCGGGAAGTCCGCGGCAAGGGGTTGATGATCGGCGTCGAATTCGGCGCGCCGCAATCCTTCAAGCTGAAATCGTCCTGGAATCTGATCGAGGCCGCGAACAAAGGCCTCTTCTGCCAACTCATCACGATCCCGCTCCTCAAGGATCATAAGATTCTGTGCCAGGTCGCGGGGCATGCGAGCCACACGATCAAGCTGCTTCCGCCTTTCGTCATATCCGATGAAGATTGCGATTGGATCCTGCAAGCGTTCGATTCGGTCATCGCCGACAGCCATCGTGTTCCGGGCGCGATCTGGTCGCTCGGGAAGACATTGGCGGGTCACGCCATGCGCGCGAGCGGATGACGGATGTCGCGCCGCATGAAGTGCTGATGGAATCACCGCCCGATCGTTTGCCGCTCGTGATCGGCGTCACAGGACACCGCGACCTCCGCGACGAAGACCTGCCGCAACTCGAAAGAGAGGTTTCACGCGCAATCGCCCGCTTGCGGCGCGATTTTCTTGCAAAAAGCCGCGAGACCCCGGTCGTCGTTCTTTCCGCGCTGGCCGAAGGCGCCGACCGGCTGGTCGCGCGCGCAGCGCTCGCGGAAGGGGCGCGGTTGATCGCGCCGTTGCCGATGCCGCTCGAGGAGTATCGGCGTGATTTTGATCACGGGGCGGGCGTCAATTCCACCGCCGAATTCGACGCGCTCTTCGCGCAAGCGGTTGCCGCGCCCGTCATGCCGTTCACGCGCGGCAATTCGCTGGAAGCGGTGCGGGCGGATCCGAAACAGCGCGATGAACAGTACCGCGCGGTCGGCCTCTACATCGCGCTGCACAGCGATGTGTTGATCGCGCTGTGGGACGGCGACGATCAAGACATGGCGGCCGGAGGCACCGCGGAGGTGGTGTCGTTCAAGCGAAACGGCATTCCGCTTGCGGTGAGCGGCTCGGCGCGGGCGAGCCTGGATGCTTCCGAAATCGGCCCGGTCATCCATATCGTCGTGCCACGCAAGAAAGCAGGAAGCCCGGCGGCGGAAATCGCCGTCAAGCCGTGGGGCCGCGAAATGATCAAGCGCTATCGCGGCGGATCAATCCGGAGGATTTTGCGCGGCGTCGCCGCGTTTGTCGCCCGCGTCTTCGGCCAGGAATTCGCCGACGCAAAGCCGCGGCTATCGAACGATGAAAGGCGCGAGCTCGATCGCTGGGAGACCTTCGCGCCGCTCGTCGCACTCACGCAAAAATTCAACGAGGAAACGGCGAGGCTCGCCAAGAACGCGGAGGGCCGGGCGCGCACGCGAAGAAACCTTGATGATCTGTTCGCCAAGGGCGACCGGGAGCCGCGCGTCGATCCCGCCAGCGCCCAAAAAACCGCGATCGAACGGGCCGAGCGCTGGTGCCGCATGTATGCGATCGCCGATACGCTGGCGCAAGAGCGGCAGGCGCAGTTCAGGCTCGACTGGCGGCGGTTGTTTCTCCTGGGGTTTGTCGCCTTCGTCTGCTTCGCGCTGTTCTCCCATATCGGGCTCGAATCGGACGTGCTGCTGATCCTGTATTGCGTGAGTTTCATCGTGATCTTCATTCTGTTCGGCGCCGCGCGCATCGGTCAGCATCAGGAGCGATTCCTCGATTACCGGGCGCTTGCCGAAGCGCTGCGCGTCGCGGTTTTCTGGGAGCTTCTCGGCATTGGTCGGCGCTATCGCGACGCCAAAACCGGGTTCAGCGACAGCGGGTCCCCGGTCACGCCCGATACGCTCGGCGTGCCGGCCAGCGCCTATCCGATCAAGCAGCCGAACGAGCTTGCCTGGGTGAAAATTTGCCTGCGCACGCTGGAGCTGCCTGACGGAAACGAGCGGCAAGCGTCCAGCAATGCGCTCGACATGGCCGGCCACGCCATCGCCCGGTATTTCTGGGTGTATGGCCAATATTCCTATTTCCGGCGGCAGGGTTTCCGCCACAATCACATCGCGGAAATTTTTGAAAGCAACGCGATCCTGCTATCGGCGCTCTCGCCGTTCCTGATCGTACCGGTGCTGCTCGCCTTCACCTCGGCGCCGCACGAAGGGCATCAATCGATCCTCCGCCTGATTCTGATCATCATCAGCGGCCTGTTGCCGGGTCTCGCGGCGGTACTTGCCGGATATTCCGAGCGGCTCGCGCTCAAGGCGCAGGCGCGGCAATACGACCGCATGCGCATGCTGTTCGGGCGCGCCTTTGAACTTCTGCCGGAGACCATCGATGCGGAAACCGCGCCACTCATACGCGCGCTTTATATCGAGCTCGGCGCCGAGGCGATGAAGGAAAACGCCGAGTGGGTCGCGATCTACCGCCAGCGCCCGATCCAGCCGATGAGCTGAGGGCGCGGAGACGGGATCAGTCGCAATGCTCGCCCTTGCCGGCGAGCATCGGCGCCCACGAGCCGCGCTTGTCGTTCTGGAAATATTGCTTTTTCTCGCTCGCCGTCAGCGGGCGCGGGTGTTCGGCAAGCGCGAATTTGAGCAGCGCTTCGCAGCGGGGCGGCAGCCTCCATAGGCGCGCGGTGCCGTCGGACGACGCGGTCACCACGGTCTTGTTGTCGGGCGAGAAAGCCGCGTAGCGCACGTCTTCGTCATGGCCGCGCAGCACGATCACTTCGGCGCCGGTGTGCGCGTCCCAAATCCTCGCGGTCCTGTCCTTGGAAGCGGTGAGCAGGAATCTTCCGTCGCTCGAATAGGCGACCGAATAGAGCGCATCCGTGTGGCCGCCATAGGTCGCAACGAGCGCGCCAGTGTGGGCGTCCCATATGCGCACGAGATCGTCGTCGGAAGCCGTCGCCACATGATCGCCGTCGGGTGAATAAGCCGCCGACGTGAAGCGGGAGCCCTCGAGCTTGTGCACGGGATTGGGATTTCCGACATCCCACAGGAGGCTCGTCTGATCCCATGACGCGGTGACGAGATGCTTGCCGTCCTTGGAAAAGTCCGCCGCCGACACGAGCGCCGTGTGCCCCGAGAGCGTCATCCAGGGCGTGATTTCGCCCGCCTTCCACAATCGGGTTTTGCCGTCGCCCGAAGTCGTCGCGATGTGCTTGTTGTCTTTCGAAAAGGCGGCGGACCACACGTTGCCGTCGTGCGGCATGGTGGCGATGAGCTTCAGGCTCGCGGCATCGAAAAGCCGTGCCATTTTGTCGTCGGAGGCGGTGACGATCAGCGTGCCGTCGGGCGAATAGGTGGCGAAGCGAATTTGCTTGCCGCGGAATAGAAGCTGGTTTTTGCCGGGATCGGCGCGATCCCACAGCCGCGCTTCGCCATCCGGCTCCATTTGGCCGGCGACCTCGATATTCTCGACCGTCAAGACATACTTTCCGTCGGGGGAGATTGCCGCGGCATTGACCCATTGCAGGTGCGGAGAAATCACCCGAATGAGCGCCGCCGGGTTCGCGCTCCACGTCCGCGCGGTGTGATCCTCGGACGCCGACAAAATCGACGCGCCGTCGGGCGAAAATTGCGCGGAATAGACCGGGCCCTCATGGCCGCTGAGGGTGGCGATGACGGAGCCCGCCGCCACGCTCCAGATCCGGATCGTTTTGTCGCTCGAGGCGGTGACGACGAGCCGGCCGTTCGGGGAGAACGCCGCCGAGTTGACCCAGTCCTCGTGCCCGCTCAGGACCGCGACTTGCGCGCCGTTGCCCGCGTCCCAAATGCGGGCGGTGTTATCGACGCCCGCCGTTACAATGTATTTTCCCTCCGGCGAGAATTGCGCGTCGAGAACCCAGTTGTCCTGACCGCCCGGGCTTGGCGGCATCTGCATCGTCGAAACTTTTTTTCCGTCCCGGGTCGTCCACACCACCGTTCTGTCCCACGAAACGCCGGCCGGGCGTTTGTCCTTCGGCGCGAGGTTCCAGGAGGCCGTGATGATGCGGTCGCCATTCGGCGAGAAGGCCGCTTTCCACACCGTGCTCTTGTGCTCCTTGTCCTGGGATTCCTGATCCTGGAATGACCGAACGACCGCTCCCGTGGCGGCGTTCCACAAGCGGGCCGTTCCATCCGCGGATCCCGTCAAAACATATTGTCCGTCGAGCGGAGAAAAGGCGATTGATGTCAGCAGTCCTTCATGGCCGCGGAGTTCGAGCGGCGGCTCCCCTCCGGCGAGCTTCCAAATTCTCGCGATCTTGTCGTGGGAGGCCGTGGCGATCCGCGTCCCGTCGGGCGAGAAGGCGGCGGCGGAGACGGGAGCGTCATGCTTGAGTTCGGCGATGGTTTCGCCGCCCGCCGCCTTTATGATTCTCACGACATTGTCGCCCGAAACTGTCGCGATGAGCGATCCGTCGTTCGAATAGATCGCGGATGAGATGGCGCTCGTCCGCTTGTCGATCACCGACACATCGCGGTGATTGGCGACGGCTTCCTCAAGGGCGTATTCCGCCTCGGGGACGAACGGCCGGCTGGGGTGGTCGATGTCGCCGGGCAGTGCGGCGAGCGCGAGATCGAGCCCCAGCGAGTCGTTGCCGTTCGCCACGGCGGCTCTCGCATCGCGCGCGAGAAACCGTGATTCGGTGATTTGCGTTTCGTTGCTGAGCGCGGTCGCCAGCAGAAACGCGCTGATGGACAAGGCGCTCAGTATCAGAAAGATCACCGCCGCGCCGATCGCCCATCTGAGCAAGAGAAGCAGCGATTTTTCCCGGCTCCGGCGTTCGGCTTCCTCGGCCGCGACGCTTGCTTCGATAAACTCGCGGATCGGCGCCATGTTGGGGCCGAGAAAGCGCCGCGGATAGGTCAGAAGCCAGTTATGCGCCCGCGACAACAGGAGGCCGTGCAAGAGCGCGCTGGCCTTGCCGCCTTTTGCCGCGGGACCCCAAACGGCTTGCAGCGGGCCGAGAAGCCGGGCGAACCACGATTTCGCCGACGCCGTGCTCGCGGCCTCGTCGTCGGAGGCGTGCGCCCAAATGTCGTAGAGCTGCCGGATGCGCTCGAGATCGAGCAGGAATCCGCGGTCCTCATTGAGCCATTGTTCGAGGTCCTTCCACGATTTGAACAGCGCTTCGTGGCTGACTTCGATGATGGTGTCGGGCGTCTTGTTTCCGGGCGTGTCGACCGCGCGCTCGGACAGCAGTCGCGCGTCGCGCAGCGCTTCGATGAGACGCAACGATTCCGGCGGCAATTCGGATTTCAGCGCCGATTGGCGCAGCGGCTCGCCGTTCTCGACCTGCAGCCGCACCATATGGGGCACGAAGGCGTCGCGGAGCGCCGACATTTCGGCGTCGGTTGCCGGCGGCTTGATTCCGCCGAGGGCGCTGGTGACGACGCGGCGCACCGAATTTTCGATGGGACTTAGTTCCGCTTTGGCATCGCCGAGCGCGTCGTAGTCGGCGACCGTCATCATTTTCTTCGAAGCGCAACGCTGATACAAAAGCGACAGCGTGAGCGCGAGCAGCGGAAGGGCGCTGAGGCTCTTGACGTCGCCGGCGATGTGTTGCGCGAGCTTCGGCTCGAAATTGATGGCGGCAACGCCGGCGGGACCTTCCACCAAATCCTTGACGCGGCTAAGCGGCATGGGCGCAAGCACGTAGGTTTCGTAAATGCGCGCGAGATCGCGCTGGCCGGCATCGGCGTCCTTGTCGGTTTCCTGCGCTTTCAGCAACGGGTCGAGCACATCCGCCGACAGGCGTTCGAGCACGTCCGAACGGCCGGTCGCCAGCGCCATGAACGGCAGATTGTTTTTCTTGTCGAGAAAATCGGCGAGGAGCCGCAGGAAAGCGATGCGCTGGTCGTCAGGGCAGACCTTGAACAATTCCTCGAGCTGATCGATGGGGAGAAGCACGGTCGCCGAGGCGGCGTCGCCGATCCGAATGTCTTGCAGAAATTTTTCGAAATGCGCGACGGCTTTTTTCTCATCGGCGAGCTTTTCGTTCCATGCTTCCCAATCGCCGGGCTTGCCCAGATATTGCGCGATCGATTTGGCGAGCGCCTCGATCGGCGCCTTTTCCGGCCGCATCAGCGGCAGCGCGAGCCAGGCTTTCTTGCGGCGGGAGAGTTGCGGCAGCACGCCCGCTTTCAGGAGCGAGGATTTGCCCGAACCCGAAGCGCCGGCGACGACGAGGAAACGGGTGTCGCCCTGGATGCGGCGCGCCTCCAGGCGCTCGATGACGGCGAGCGTTTCCTGATCGCGGCCGAAAAAAATGGCCGCGTCCTCGGACTCAAATGACTGAATTCCCGGATAGGGAGAACGGTTTCGGTCGAAGTTGAAGCCGCGCGCGAGCTCCGAGGTGATGGATTTCAGCCGCTCGGCGATGTCATCGAGCGCTTCGTTCCAGTCGCGAATTTCGCCCGCCTTGAAATCGGGCAAGATCTTCGCCTGGATCTCGGGCAGCACCTGCTGATCCTTGATCGGTTCAAACAGCACCGGCAGGATGATTTTTCCGAGCGCGCGCGCATAGGCGAGTTCGACGAAGCACCAGGTCGACTCGCACCATCTCGGCGTCAGCACGAGAATAATCACGTGGCAGCGCGACAGGCCCTCGTAGAGCTTTTGCTGCCAGTCCTCGCCGATGGGAATGCCGGTCTTGGGATCGGCGTCGAGAAAAACCTGTTCGTATTGCTGACCGTCGAGCCACGTCTTGATCTTTTTCGCGATGTCCTCATCGCGATGGGAGTAGCTGATGAATATGGCCGCCATGCCGATCTACTGTGTCCACCCCTGCATGCAGTATTCGAGGCGCCGCGCAATTTAGACGGTAAATCTATTTCGGTCGATTTGTTTTGCGAAGGGATTTGGATTTGTAATCTTAATGGGGTGAAAGATCCCGTTGCATCGCACCGCCGGCCCGCGACCGGAGTGGCGCGGTTCGATATCTATGCTAGGAATTTGAACATGACCGGGCTTCGCGCCGCTTTGTTACTGCTTGTTGCCTTATTCTTTGCGGCTGCGGCTTCGGCGGAGCCCACCTTCGAGCAGGATTCCGATCGTCCGGGTTCTGACTTCAACTGGTTCACGATGCCGCAGCCCTGGCCGCGGCTCTGCCAGGAAGCCTGCCTGAATACGAGCGAATGCGTCGCCTGGACCTACATGAAGCCGAATGTGCGCGGCTTGCGGGCGGGCTGCTGGCTGAAATCCGAAGTGAAACCGGCGACGCCCAACGTCTGCTGCGTGTCCGGCGTTCGCTAGACGCGGCGCCGAGCCGGGTTGATCAAGCCGCCTGACGTTGTCTCGCGACAAAAGGGATCGGGCTCATGACGAGCCGCTCCCACAGCATCACCCGCCGGGTTTGCCGCGACACGCGGCTCCAGAATTCCTGGTCCTCGTCCGCGGGCAGGGATTCATCGAAGCCGCCGAGCGCCTTTAGAAGCGCGCGGCGCACGAGCATGTGCGAGACGCCGGTTACGAAGTAACCTTTCTCCTCCATTTCGCCGAGCGAGCATTCCGGCGGACCGGGAGGCGGGAAGAGCGCGGGCATTCCGGCGGGGCCGGCAATCGGGATCGTCCGGCACGATACCGCGTCCGCGCCGACAAACCGTCCGGCATCGACCTGGACTTGCAGCTTGCGCGGCAGCCAGACGTCGCAATCATCGAGAAAGGCGATCCACTCGCCGGCGGCGCGCGCTGCCCCCGCGTTGCGCGCGGCGGCCTTGCCCCGCCGCGAGCTGCGAACGAATTGAATTTGGCCCGCCATATCTTGCGGGATGCCGGAAAGATTCTCCGCGTCTCCCTCCGAAACGAGAATCACTTCGATATTGCGGTATGTCTGCGAGGCTACGCTCGACAAGGCGCGGCTCAAATTCGCCGGGCCGCTCGCCGCGAGAACGATCACCGATACTTTATCCGCCGGCGCCGAGGCGCGCTCGGCGGACCAATCCGTGCCGCGCTGCCGGTCGAGACGGATCCAATGCTCCGGAACGAGATCGGAAGCAAAGGGCGCTTCGCTGTACCAGGGGATGGGCGCCGCGACGACGGCGTTGCCGTGCTCTGCAAGCCACGCCCCCCACCAGCTGAAGGACGAATTCGCAACGATGTGGTGGCGGCAGCGCGCCATCATCGCGAGATCGTCCACCGGGTCGCTGGCCGCGGTCGAAACGATGGCGAGGTCTTTTTCGTCGAAAAATTCGCGGCACCATTTGGGATCGTCGGAAAAGACGAAAAACTTCGGATTCGAAATTCGCGCGCGCATCAGCGCGACCGCGGCGGCGTAATAGGCCGGCTCGCAAGTGCCGAATGCGAGCCAGTTATGCGGCTGCAGATAATCGCTGCGGCGAACATGCAACGAAACGGATTCGCTCGCCGAGATTTGCCCGAGAATGAGATCGTTGTGATCGTTGCGCTTCGGCGCGATCCGTAGCTGCCGCCGCAATTGTTGCGACACGTCGCTGAAATATTTCCACGATTGCCAGAACCCGTAGAGATAACAGCTGCCGCTGAGCGAGCGGATCGAGGGATCGAACTCGTAATTGTTCTCCCGGAAGACCGGAATCTCGATGGAGTTTTGTATCCCGTAACGGGCAAGTTCCTCCTGCAAAGGAATGGTCGCGGTCCGATAGGGTGGGTCGAAGGAGCTTCCGGTGATCAGCGGCAGGCCGAGATTGTAGGGCGCGAGCGAATATTTGCGGTCCGGCCCGCAGGTGAGAAAGGCGGAAACGTCCAATGCGATTTTGGCGCTGGACGCGTGCGCGACCCCGAGGGCCGCGGCATATTGGAAAAGCTGATTGCCGAGGCCGCCCGTCAACCGGGTCACAACCAATTCGTTTGCGTTCGAACTCATTGGCCGACCAAGGCTCATGCTTCATGAACGAGCATCGACAAGACCGGGCGAATTTCCACCGGCGGATCGATTTCTTCAGGAACCGCGCAGAGCCCCCATCGCACCGTCAATGCGCCGACTTCCGGCAATGACGTCGCCACGGCGAAGGGCACGGAAAGAAGCAGTCCGCTGAGGAACGGCAAAAACAACGGAATAGCATCGGGCTTGAAGGCGTAGAGGAAAAGCAGAATCGCAAGACCAAATGCCGTCGGTATCCAGAAGCTCGCGATCGCGTCCTTCCAGGCAAGGCCGCGCGTGCTGCGATCCTGCGCTTCCCAATGCATCGTGCGCTTGAGCAACAAGACGGCGGTGGAAAAAGCAGACATGAACATCGAAAGCGGCACAAGCAGGATCGTGAGCACGATTTCGATAAGGCCTCCGAGCAGGAGGCGTCCGGCGCCGCCGAATTGCGTAGCGGACCGGATCGCGATATCGGCGAGCCCCGTCAGCCTCGGCGTCAAGTAAAGCAGCACGCAGGTGACGTAAAGCGCGAGCGCGGACGCGGCTGGAAAGGCCGCGTCATCGCGCCAGAGGGCCGCCGCGACGGCGGCGGCGATCACCAGGGTGACGATCGCCGGCGAGCCGAAATTCTGATCGGCGATGAACAAGAGATGGAAGCGGCTCATCGGGACGAGGCCGGGCGCCGTGAGCAGCCGCAGATTCTGAAAGTTTCCCTGGCACCAGCGGCTCGTCCGCTGCACCATCTCCGTGAGGCGCGGCGGATTCCCTTCATAGCTGCCGCCCTGTTCCGGCCATACCCGGAGCTCGTAGCCGGCGCGGCGCATGAACGCGGCTTCGATCTGGTCGTGGCCGATAATGTCTCCGCCGAACGGCGGGTCGCCGCTGAGACGCGGCATACGGCAATGCTCGATGAAGGGCCGCAGGCGAATGAGCGCGTTATGACCCCAGAAATTGCAGCAATCGCCCTGCCACCATAGCGCGCCGGTGATGAAACAGCGCGACCCCACGCGGTGCCCGAACTGGAAGACGCGCGCGAGAAAGGCGGAGGTCGGCAGTCCGACCGTCAGGCTTTGCAAAATGCCGATGCGCGGATTGACCTGCATGACGCGCGTGAGGCGGACAATCAATTCGCCGCGCATGATGCTGTCGGCGTCGAGCAGGAGCATCACGTCGTAGTCATTGCCCCAGCGCTCGCAGAAATCGCGGACGTTGCCCGCCTTGAAGCCTTCGTTCGTGGTTCGCCGCCGGTAAAACAGCTCGGCTTTGCCCGCGACTTCGGCGCGCAAGGCGGCGACCGCTTTTTCCTCCGCTCTGATCAATTCGGGCAAGGTGCTGTCGCTGAGCACGAAGTAATGGAAGTGCTTGCTCTCGCCGGTTTCCTGCAAGCTCGCCAGGGTCGCCTTGAGATGCGCGAGCGCCGCCGCCGGATCTTCGTTGCGCACGGTCATGACGATGGCATTGCGCAGAACGATGGGCTCGTCGCCTTTCGGCAGCTTGACCCCGAGAAGAATGCGCGCGATCGGATTTTCCGTCGCGTTCAGGAGAAAAAGGCCGAGCAGCGACGTGAGCGGCCAGATCACGAGCCAGGGCGAGTAGATCAGGAATGCCAGAACGATGATGGCGTCGATGATATCAAAGCCGTTTACCGCAAGGATCGAAACGAGCCACGCCGCCAGGATCGCGGCGAGCGCAACGGCGAGCGTGCCGATCAGCAGCCGGCGGTGAAAGAGGCTCTGGATGACTTCCGGTGCCAGCGGCGGCGCTTCGTTGGAACGAGGTACGTCAAGCGCCATCGCGCGAGGACCTAATCTCTCTTATTTCAGCACGCCAAGAATCGCTCTGATCTCTCGCGGCATCTGCACTTCTTCGGGTGTCACGCAAATTTTCCAGCGCGCGGCGTATTCGCCGAGCTTATGCGATGAAGTGATCACGGAAAATGGGATGACCAGTATGAGCCCCGCGATAAACGGCAAGAACCAGAGAATGGCGGCCGGCGCCCACAGCCACAGCAGCAACAATAAACCAAGGCCGGATGCGGTGGGGTGCCAGAAGTAAGCGAGCGCGTCCCGCCAGGAAACGAGGTGGCTGTCCCGCTGCTGGCCGCCCCAGGAGATCGTGCGGCCGCAGAGGAGGACGATGATGAACCAGGCGGCGGCGTACATGGTCACGGGCACGAACAGAATCGTGAAGATGATTTCGACGATCGCGCCGATGATCAGGGATGCGGCGCCGCCATAGGCATCGCGCGACCAAATCATCGCCTCCGCAATGCTGGCGAGTTTCGGCGAGAAATACATGCCGAGACAAACAAGGTAAAACGCCAGCGCCGAGGCGGTCGGAAAATTCGCGTCCGCAGGCGCCAGCACCGCCGCGAACGCCGCGGCGGTCACGAGGATCACAAGCGCCGCCGAGCCGAAAAATTTCTGCGCCATGAAGGCGAGGTGAAACCAGCTCATGGCGGTAAAGCCGGGGAGATCAATGAGCTTCATGTTTTGCAGATTGCCCTGGCACCAGCGATTGTTGCGCTGGACAAAGTCCGGCAACGTCGGCGGATTTCCTTCGTAGCTTCCGTCCTCCTTCGGCAGGAGGCGCACCTCGTAGCCGGCGCGATACATGAGCGCTGCCTCGATCTGGTCGTGGCAGATGATGTGGCCGCCGAAGGGCGGTCCACCGGAGAGCACCGGCAGCCGGCAATGCTCCCTGAACGGCGCAACGCGGATCACCGCGTTGTGCCCCCAGAACTGACAGCGGTCGCCCTGCCACCATCCCGCGCCGGCAGCGAAGCAGTGCATGCCATGGCGGTGGCCGAACTGAAACACGCGGGCGAAGAAGCTCAAGGTCGGCAGTCCCACGGCGAGGCTTTGCAGGATTCCGAGCCGCGGATGCGATTGCATGATGCGCACGAGGCGCACCACGAATTCGCCGCTCATGAGGCTGTCGGTGTCGAGCAGCACCATGAATTCGTAATTTCGCCCCTCGTGTTCGCAGAAGTCGTGCACGTTGCCGCCTTTGAAGCCGATATTTTCCGCGCGCCGGCGATAATGCAGGCGGATTTTGCCGGCGGCATCGCGCGGCCAAGCCGCGACGGCCGTTTCCTCGGCTTCGATGACCGCGGGGTCGGAACTGTCGCTCAATATGAAGTAATCGAACTGCGCGGCATCGCTCGTGCGGTCGACGCTTTCCATGATTTCGTTGAGATGCGCGAAGGAGCGCCGTGGGTCTTCATTGCGGATGGTCATGGCGATCGCGACGCGCGACAAAATCGGAAGATTGTCGCGTTTCCAGTAATCATCGGAAAAGATCGCTCCGGCGAAGCCGTCGGAGCCGTGCAATACAAACAAGCCGATCACCGAGTTCCAGAAGCCGATCGCGAGCCACGGCGAGTAAACCAGGAACGCCGCGACGATCACGAATTCAAGAACGCCAAATCCGTTCGCGGCGGTAATCGAGATGAGCCAGGCCGTGAGAGATGCGATTGTCGCGATGATAAGGAGGAGAAAAAAGAGGCGCCGGTACGAACTGACCCTGCGCGCGCTTACAGTCGGAACTGCTGTTCCTAGGGGGGAACGAAACTCGGCGGTCATTAAAATTCGGGACTCCGCTCCGCAGGCCGCCGCCTCATTCAATCCACTCGATGCAATCCGTTGAGTGCCGCCGAGCGAAGTGCAATTTGACTATAATTGAGGGCCTTCAAGCGTCAAGGCGCTGACCTGCGCCGTAATGCTGCATTAATAATCGGCAATTGCTTGCGCGTAGAGCAACGGCCGGTTTGCGGCCCGAAAACGCCGGAAAACTTCGAGCCCGCTCACGCCGCTGCCTGATTGCTGTTGCGCGCCCGCGCTACTTGCTCGGCGATCCAGGCGTAGGTTTTCTCCATGCCGGCGCGCAGCGGCTTTTCCGGCTCCCAACCCAGCGTCTTGCGGATCAACCGGTTATCGGAGTTGCGGCCGCGCACGCCGGTCGGGCCGGGAACGTGCCGGATGCCGAGCTTCTTGCCGGCGATGTCGATCGCCATGCGCGCAAGGTCGTTGATGGTAACCATTTCCTCCGAGCCGACATTCAGGGGGCCGACAAAGCCGGAGCGGGTGAGGCGGAGCGTGCCTTCCACGCATTCATCAACGAACAGAAACGAGCGGGTTTGCTCGCCGTCACCCCAGATTTCGATCTCGCCGCCGTCGGGTGCTTCCGCCACCTTGCGGCAAATCGCGGCAGGCGCCTTCTCCTGCCCGCCGCGCCAGGTCCCCAACGGGCCGAAGATGTTGTGGTAGCGGGCGATCCTCACCTCGGTGCCATGATTGCGGCCATAGGCGAGGTAAAGGCGTTCGCTGAAGAGTTTTTCCCAGCCATATTCGCTGTCGGGATGCGCCGGATAGGCGCTTTCTTCGCTGGTGATGGGCGCGCTCGTGCTTTCCTGGTTATGTGCCGGATAGATGCAGGCGGAAGAGGAGTAAAAGATCCGCCCGCATTTTTGCCTGCTCACGTTGTCGAGGACGTTGAGATTGACCATCGCCGAATTGTGCATGATGTGCGCGTCATGCTCGCCGGTAAAAATGTATCCGGCGCCGCCCATGTCGGCGGCGAGCTGATAGATCTGCTCAAAGCGCCGGTCGATCACGGTGCGGCAAAGCGCCTGGTCGCGAAGGTCGCCGACGACAAACTCGTCGGCCTCGGTCTCGGAAAATTGCGGACGTTTAAGATCGACGCCGCGGACCCAAAAACCTTCGCGCTTCAGCCGCGATACCAAATGGGTGCCGATAAATCCGCCGGCGCCGCACACAAGCGCGCTTTTCATCAAAAGCCTTTCCCGAGCCGCCCTGCGTCACGCAAGCTTATGGCCGCTCCGCTTTTCCGACAAGGACGATTGCCCTTACGCATGGGTAATGCGCTGGTAAGCTTGGGGCCGTCAACGCGCATTTGCGGGTCAAGCCGGCATCTGGATCGCTTAATAACGATGCAATAATCTCCACATCCCCTAGCCATTGATGTTGAATCGTCCCAGAGAACGCACGGTGAATAGCTCCATGCCTGCGGATTTTCGATGCTGCTGAAGCGCTTCGTTTTATTCGCGATCGTTGCTGGTGCCGTTTTATTATTGGGCCTCGTTGCCGCGGATTTTGGATCAGGGCTTTGCTCGCCGGCAGCACTTCCCGGAGACGAAACCTGGACCCAATGGCAACGCTATCACCAGGCGGTGCAATTGGTTTTTGGTGCCTGGCACGCGGGGTCCGGCTTTGACTGTTTTACCGGCAACACGATCGGCGGAACGTTTGTTCGAACCTCCACGCAAACGATTCCGGCGCTGATCGTTCTTGCGTTCTTATTCGCCGGCTGGTTCGCCGCCGGCTCCTCGCTTTACCGGTGGTGGTTGCGGCAGCGGGGAAACCACACGATCATCGCGGGCGAGCCGGAGGCCATTCGTGCGGCCGCACGCGAGGCGCGGCGCCATGGCGGGGTCGTGTTTCTCGCGATCAATGCGGAGAATCTCGAAGCGCTTCGCCGCCGTTTCTGGCTTTCCCTGGTCGAGCCCATCGCAGGGCCGGGCGGCGTTGCGAAGGTGCTCGCAAGGCTCGGCGCGAACAAAGCGCGCGAGGTGATTGCGGCTTCCGCGAGCGATGTCTCGAACATCGAGATCAGCGAGGCCGCCATTCGGATCGTCAAGCCGGACGCTTCATCGCGGCCCGATATTGTAACGGTTATCGAGCAGGCGGCGCTTCGCAATTTGCGCGCGCATGAGCTCGCGCGGGATGCGGCGGCGCGGCGCGCCGATTTGATCGCCGTTTCGTTCGGCCAAATGCAAATCCGCCTCGGTATCGCGGCGGCGATCCCTTATCAGTTCGACGTCGCGGGCGCCGAGCGGGTGCATGTGGTGATTTCGGGCGCGGGTCCGCTGCTGCAGGCGTTGGTGATGCAGATCGCACGCCAAGCTTACGAACTGAAATCGAAAACGCCCATTTTGACCATCGTGCAATTTGGACGCGATGGATTTTCGGTGGCCGTCATTGAAAGGTTGCAAGCGGCAACGGCGGCCGCGGATATTCGCATCATCTCGGGCGACGCGAGCGACGCCGTCGGTTTCGAGCGGGCGATCGCGCAGATCGGCTTCGATCAAAATCCCATTTTCGCCATCCACTGCGCCGAGGAACATGATGGCGAGGCAGAAATCCTCGCCCGGCGATGGGAAAAATCCTTGCGGCAATTGGGGCAGGCGGTGCCGCCGATCGTGATCTATCCCAATGCCGCGATCGACGAGGCGGCAATGCCGATCGGCGAGAGCGGCATGTGGCGATGGTCGCCGCCGATCGACATCACGGCGGTGCGCGATGTCGCGAAGAAGATCGACCGTCACGCGCGCGCGATCCACGACGATTTCCTCGCCAAGGAACGCGCTCGGCTGGGCGCGGGCTTTCCCAATCAGGCGAGCCACGCACCCTGGCCGCAGCTGCCGGCGGAATTTCAGGACGACAACCGCGCCGTGGCCGATCATCTCGATGCCAAGCTGATGATGATCGGTTGCCGGTCCGTCGCCGGTGTGAGCCTGCCGGCGCATGCGCTTTCGAAAGAAGAGATCGAGCTGCTTGCCAACATCGAGCACGCGCGCTGGATGGCGGGAAAATCGCTCGATGGATGGAAATATGGGACGCCGCGCGACGACAAGCGGCGGCTCAATCCGAGCATGCTGGAGTATGACAAGCTTTCCGAAAGCGATAAGCAGAAGGACCGCAACAATATCGTTCTCGTGCCGCAGCAGCTTGCCTTGGTGAACGAGCGCGTGGTCGAGGATTTTGCCTGCGCCGTTGTTCTCGCCGAAGGCCCGGCGCGATCCGACCAGTTCGATACGCTGATCGCGCCGCTCCTCGCCTGGCGTGACCGAAATCCGGTGCGGCATCCGGTGATATGGATCGCGCCGGATAACGCCCGTATGCTTTCGCTGGCGGAAGCCTTGGGCCGGGCGGGTCTTTCACTCGGGGTCATCCATGACCGCAACGAAGGCGCAAGAAGCGCGATCATGGCGGATAGCGACTATCTTTCCCGGCTCGCCCGCATCATGAAATCGGCGGATAAGCACCTAATTTTGGCCCCGGAGGCAGGGCTCAATGCACCACCCGGGGAGCGGCGCAACCATTTTGAATTCTGCGAAGCGCTCGTGATTGAAAGCGATATGAAGCCCGCGCCGCCGCATCGGGCCATCGCGAAGTGGGACAGCGAAAAAGGATTTGTCGATGCGGGCTGGCTCGCCTGATCCGCGAGGACTTGCCTTGCGCCCGCGGCATTCGATCGCGGCGCTCGCGTTCGGCGTCTTCGCCGCGAGTTTCGCGCTGTTTTCGCCGACCAGCGCACGGGTCGAGCCCCAGAAAGATCAAGCCTCCACGCGGGGCGTCGAAATTTTCGTCGATCAGGACAAGGCGAAGAAAGCGGCGGATGAGCGCATCGATAAGATCAGGGAAAAATTGAGCGCGAACCATAGCTTCGCGCTCGTGCTCGGAATCGACACCTTCGACAAGCCCGCCTGGCCGCGCCTCGCCGGCGTGCTCAACGAAATCCAGGAAATTCGCGCGGCGCTCGAGGCGCAGGACTTCCATGTGGAAACGAACCTGCGCGCGAATGACGAGGCAGCGCCGAATTCGGGCGCGCAAGCTTATCTCGCGCCGCTCAACGCCCAGGATCTCAGGCACAAGATCGGCGATTTCCTCGCCCGCTATGGCCGCGATGCCGCGAACCGCCTCGTGATCTACGTTGCCACGCACGGGCACGCGGCGCGCGACCCGAAGGGAAACGCGGAAGCGGGCGGCTACGGCTACCTCGTTACCAAGGATAGCCCCGATCCGCGGGCGGAGGATTTCGCGGCGCATGCGTTTTCAGTGAAGGACCTGGCGGACGGGCTCGTGACCGTGGAAGCGCAGCATATCTATTTCTTTTTCAATGCCTGCTTTTCCGGCGCCATGGTTCCGCAAATCCAGCTGCGCGAAAAAACCGAAAGCGGCGTGCTGCAGGGCGTCGATGAAAACGTCATCGACTGGGCGCAGAGGCTGCTCGCGCACAACGCGCGCCTGATCATTACGGCCGGCAGCGACGATCAGACGGTGCCCGACGTGAACAATCCGTTCTCCAAGGCGGTGATCGAGGGTCTCGCCGGTGCGGCCGATCAGGATGGAGACGGCCTGATTTTGGGAAGCGAGCTTGCCTCTTACATCCGCGCGCGCGTCGCAGCCGAAACCAGAAAAAAACTGCACCCCAACGATCCGGTCTTTGCCTTCGTGCCGAAGGTCATCGGGCCGGGCAAACCGAGAAGCGACCTCAAGCTGCCCTCGCTCGTGATTGACTACGCGCAGAATGGCGATTTTGTCTTTGTCTCTCCGCGCGGGCGGCGGCATGACGTGCCGCAGAATGAAGGATTTTCCGCGCTCCAGCAGAAACTGCCGAAAACGCAATCCATCGATTGTCCGGATTGCCCGATCATGATCAAGATTGCGGACGGCGAAAAGGCGACGCCCAAAATTCCGCCTTTCGCGCTGGCGCAGACCGAAACGACATTCGCGCAATGGGACGCGTGTTACCGCGATTTCTACTGCCACAGCTGGATCGACGATCACGGCCTCGGGCGCGGCGACAGGCCGGTTGCGGGAATCACCTGGCAGGACGCGCTGCAATTCATTTCCTGGCTCAACGCGAAAAAGGAGAGGTCGCCTTGCGAAGAGTACCGGCTTCCGTCGCCCGCCGAATGGACTTTTGCCGCGCGCGGCAACACGAGCACGCATTATCCCTGGGGCGAGCGGGCGGAGGCCGATCAGGCGAATTGCTGGAATTGCGGCTCGATTTGGGACGGCACGGGCCCGGCGCCGGTCGCGCGTTTTTCGCCGAACGCCTTCGAGCTCTACGACATGATCGGCAATCTGTGGGAATGGGTGGAAGCGCCCGGCAATCAATGCAAGCCCGCCGACATGCTCGCCAATGGCGGCTGTCCGACGGACGGTAACGTGATGGGCGGCGCGTTCTCGACCAGGCTCGAAGATATCTCATTCGAGACAATGGGAAATATTCCCCGCACCTCCAATGAGAAGCACAGGTCTTACCGGCTCGATTCGGTCGGATTGCGGGCGGCGTGCACGCTGCGCAAGGGATAGAGGCGGCGCTCGCCGCCGTTTCTTACTTCTTCAAATCGCCCTTCTTCACGCCGGCTTCCGGGAAAATCCACATCGCCACCACCATGAAGATGGCGGTGGCGATGACGAAAGTGCCGAATTCCGGCCGAATGGGCGAGTGGCTCCAATAGGCGAGCACGGCGGCGATGATCAGGACGACGACCGAAACGACGGCTTTGACGTCGCTGGGCATTTCGAACTCCCGTTCCGCCCGGCGCCGCTCAGTCGGTGCCGACGGGTGCGGCGGCGGCAAGGTCCGGCCGCTTCGGCGCGCCGCGCAGGTTCTTCCTGAGATAGCGCTCGTCGTAGCCGTTCAGGAGCGTGCCGATCAATCCGCGATCGACGTCGGACGTGCCGAACAGCCAATCGGCGATGGGGAAGGTGAGATTCATGTTCACCTCCATCATCAGCTTGGCGTTGTGATGGGCGGTGTGATGGCGGCGCAGGGTGTTGACGAACGGAAAGTTGCGCACGAACCAGTTCTCGTCGACGTGGCAGCAGAAATGCATGAACTCGTAGATGAGATACATGCCCGTGGTCACGCTCATGAACAGCCAGCCGACATTCGGCGAGAACAGCGCGCCGAGAACGATCGCCGCCGGCAGCGACATCAGGATGAAGACGACGAGCGCGTAAGGCGGGAACACGGTCACGCGCCAATCCTTGTGATCGCGGAAGCGCATCTCGTCGTCGGTGAAGAATTGATGATGGTTGAGCGTGTGGCGCTCGTAGACGGCGCGGAGCCCTTTGATGTTCACCGGCCGGTGCATCACGTATTTATGCACGGCCCACTCGAAGAGGTTGGTGAAGAGGAAGGTGACCGGCACGGTCAGCCATTCGAGCAGCGTCACGTTGTGGATGTGCTGGACGTAAATGTAGAAGGCGGCGGCGCCCATCGCGTAGATGATGAGGATATGGAAATAGCCGTCGTACCAGCCGATGATCCGGGAGCGGTATTCCTGACGAAAAGCCTTTTGCCGTTCGCTGATCATGTCATCCTCCGTCGTGGACCGGGCCATCATTTTCGCGCAGACCCGCCCTATCCTAGGGGAGGCGCGGGGCTCCGGCTCTGATATATCACAAGTCTATCACTATCGGCGCCCGCGTCAACCGGCTGTGGACAGCGGGTCGGCGGCGCGAATGCCGGAAATGCTGGGGCTCGCGGCGCGGACTTCAACAGAGTGCGGCGTGAAAGCTTCATGTCGTTCCCTCCCTTTTTACGCGGATTATTTTTTATCGATTTCCTTGATTGCCTTGTCGATTTCGTCGCTCTTCAGGATCCAGTCGTTGTCGAGATTGGCAACGACCGACTTCATGAACGGCTCGGAAAGACGGACGGCGCGGTCCTTGTCGCCGAGATAATCGACGAGAATCGCGAGCGCGAGCTGCTGCGGGCTCTCGCCCTCATAGGTCCATTCGAAGCCGTATTTGGTGAAGCGCTTCACCTCATAATGCTCGTCGAGGCGCTTGCCGTCGGCGGTGACGACGAGGCCGTCGATGGTGCGTTTTCCTTCGTAGGTTTTCATCGCCGCCTCAAACATTCACGGTCGCGCGCGTGAAGCTCGCGATGTAATCGAGAAGATTGTCGGAGGCCTTGGCGGCGCGGGCGGGATCGCCCTTGGCGATCGCGCGCGCCTGTTCCGCGTGCAGCCGCGCGCAGAGCGGCAGGTCGGCGGCTTCCTTGTAGTGCAGGTACCAGAAACGCCGCGACAAGCCCTGCAGGAGCTTCATCGCGCGCGCCGCGTAATCGTTATGCGCGGCTTCGATCATCAGGACGTTGAGGTCGCGGTCGAGCCGCATGAAGGCGATGTCATCATTGGCCTTGCCCGCCTGATCCATGGCGCGCGCGGTTTCCATGAGGCGGGCGCGCTCTTCTTTGGTGGCGCGCTCGGCGCCGGTGGCGGAGAGAAACCGTTCGAGCTCGCGGCGGACTTCCAGCACGAGCAGTTGCTGGCGCGGATTGATCTCGGAAACGAGGATGCCCTTGCGCGGCAGGATGCGGACGAGGCCTTCGAGCGCGAGCCGCTGCAGCGCCTCGCGGATCGGCGTGCGGCCGATCTTCAGCGCCGCCGACAGCGATTGCTCCGACAAGACCTCGCCCGGCTTCAATCGAAGCGTGACGATGCGCTCTTCGATCTGCCGGTAGGCGAGGTCAACCAGGGTCTCGGCCGACCGCAGGCTCTCCTTGGGGATCGTCACGTGTTTGGTCATCGATCGTCCCCGCGCTCAGACGTGGCGGCGCTTTTGCACCAGGGCGGCGAATTTCTCGTATTCGGGCTCGTTTACGCCGTAGGAATGGTCGTCGTCGGGGAAGCTTCCTTCCTTCACTTCTTTGACGTAGCGCTTGATGCCGTCGACGGCGACCTCGGTGAGCTTGGTGTAACGCTTGGTGAATTTCGGCTTGAAATCGGTGAAGACGCCCAACAGATCGTAGCAGAGGAGAATCTGCCCGTCAGTGCCGACGCCGGCGCCGATGCCGATCGTCGGAATCGTCAGCTGCTCGGAAATGAGCTTCGCGATCTTCGCCGGCACCGCCTCGAATTCGAGCATGAAGCAGCCGGCGTCTTCGATGGCGAGCGCGTCCTCGAGGATCTTCATCGCCGCCTCCGCGGTGCGGCCCTGGATCTTGAAGCCGCCGAACATCGCGATGGTGTGCGGCGTGAGCCCGATATGCGAGGCGGTCGGAATGCCGGCGTCGACGAGCGCGCGCAGAATATGCGCCTGCGACTTGCCGCCCTGCGGCTTCACCGCGTCGGAGAGCGCCTCCTGCATGAAGCGCGAGGCGTTCACGAGCGCGCGGTCGACGGTGTTGTAGCTCTGATAGGGCATGCAGCCGAGCACGAAGGTGTTGGGCGCGCCGCGGCGCACCGCCTGCGCGTGCATGATCATCATGTCCATGGTCGCGGGGATCGTGCTCGGATGGCCGTGCGCGACCATGGCGAGGCTGTCGCCGACGACGGCGACATCGACGCCCGCCATCTCGGCCCATTTCGCCGAGGTGTAGTCGGGCACCGACATGTAGACCATCTTCTCGCCGGTCTTTTTCGACTCGCGGATTTCGGTGATGGTGCGCTTTTCGCGCTTCTCGCCGCCCGCGGCTTCGCTTTTCTTGGCGGCCGCGGAGGCGGCCTGGCCCGCCTTCGCCTCGACTGCTTTCGGCATCGCTTCCCCTCGCGGCGCTTGCTCTGGCCGCTGATATATGTCTCGTATGTTACGGGTTCATTCCGGTCGGTCAAGCATGTCGCCGCAAGCCTGGCTCGCGCTCCTCCTCTTCATGCTCCTGCTCGCCGCGGTGAGCCTTTATGGGCTCGCGGCGAGCGGCCAGTTCCCGCGCGAGCATCGCGCGGCGGAATTCCGCGCGCGCGTTGGCGCCGCGATCCTGTTCGGTTCGATCGCGATCACGGTGCTTGCGCTGTTCGAGGGGCTTCTCTTCGCTTCGCAAACGATTCCGTGGTACGCAGCGGTGATCGGCGGCGGCGCGCCGGTTCTGTTTGCGCCGTTGCTGCTCAGGCCCTTGCCCGATCGCTTCGTCAATGGGCGTGCCGCGTTGCTGACGTTCTCCGCGGCCGCTGCCGTCATCGCGCTCGTGATGCTGGAATTATCGTAACGGTTCAGACATGAGCGTTGAACAGAAGAGCGTTGGCGAGGAAAACGATCGCGCGGGCGTAATTCCCGGCAATCCCTATCTTTTGCTCGCGCTCGCTTCGCTCTTCTGGTCCGGCAATCACATTGTCGGCCGCGCGATCGCCGGCGTCGTGCCGCCGTTCGGCGTTTCGGCGCTGCGCTGGCTGTTGCCCGCGATCGTGCTGTGGCCGTTCGCGCGGCCGCATCTTCTCCGCGACTGGCCGCGCCTCGCCGCGCATCGGGGCCTGCTCCTTTTTCTCGGCATTACCGGCGGCGCCATCTTCACGGTCGGGCAGTATGTCGGGCTGCAATACACCACGGCGCTCAACGTCTCGGTGCTGAACTCGTTCGCGCCGGTCGTGATCCTCGCCTGCGGCGCGCTGATCTTCCGCGATCATCTCAGGCTCCAGCAAATTTTGGGGATCGCGGTTTCGTTCTGCGGCGTGATCGTGATCGTCACCAAGATGGAGCCGCAGACGCTCTTCAATCTCACCTTTAACAAAGGCGATATCATCATCGTCGCCAACATGGCGCTGGTCGGCGTTTACACCTCCTACATGCGCAAGCTGCCGCCGCTGCACTGGCTGTCCTTCATTTTCGTCTTCGCGCTGATTTCGGCGGTCTTCACGCTGCCCTTCGCGGTGTGGGAAGACCTTTCCGGCTATCACTTTCAATTCAATGCGCTCACCGTCTTTTCCGTTGTTTATGTCGCGATTTTTCCGAGCGTGATTTCTTACGCCGCCTATACCCGCGGCATCGAGCTGATCGGCCCCAATCGCGCGGGGCCTTTTCTGCATCTCATTCCGCTTTACAGCGCGGTGTTCGCGAGCCTGTTCCTCGGCGAGCGGCTGATGGCCTATCACGCCGTGGGTTTTGCCCTGATTTTGACCGGCGTCTGGCTTGCCGTGCGCAAGTAAGGTATCTCGATCCTGAAATTTTGCCGGGCCGCGGCGCGGCCGAGGAGTTCGATATGGCGAAGAACACGCAGAAGATCGGCTGGATCGGCATGGGCCGCATGGGCTTTCCCATGGCCGAGCGCCTGTTGCGCGCGGGCCACGACGTTTCGATCTGGAACCGCACGCGCGCCAAGGCCGAGCCGCTTGCGAAGGAAGGCGGCAAGATCGTCGACAAGGTCGCGGACCTCGCGGGCGTCGACGTTCTCTTCTCCATCGTTTCCACCGGCAAGGATCTCGAGGAAATCTATTTCGGCAAGGACGGACTCATTGCGGGCAACGGGAAGCTGCCGCCGATCATGGTCGATTGCTCGACGATCGCGGTCGAGGAGTCGGTTGCGATCCGCAAGAAGCTCGCCGCGAAGGGCGTCGATTTCATCGCCGCCCCTGTTTCGGGCAACGGCAAATGCGTCAAAGCCGGCAAGCTCTCCTCGGTGATTTCGGGTCCCGAGAAGGCGGCGCGCCTGGTCGAGCCGATCATCGAGGCGTTCGCGCCGCGCGGCGTCTCCTATGTCGGCGAGGGCGATCTCGCGCGCATCTGCAAGATCGCGCACAACGTGATGCTTGGCGTCGTGATCGAGAATCTCTGCGAAATTACGCTGCTCGCCGAAAAAGCCGGCGTGCCGCGCCACGCGTTTCTCGCGTTCATGAACAATTCGGTGATGGGCTCGATCTTCACCCGCTACAAATCGCCGGCGCTCGTGAACCTCGACTGGACCACGACCTTCACGCCGGAACTCTTGCGCAAGGACCTCGATCTTGGCCTGGAGCTTTCGCGCGAACTCGACGTGCCGATGCCGGTGACGGCAACGACGCGCGAGGTACTGCAAACGCATTTCGGTGCCGCGACGCTGAAGCCGGATCCCGCGAAATACCTCGCCGGCGATTTCGCCGCACTTCTCGAAACGCTTGCGCTCGCCTCCGGCATGAAGCTCAAGAGCGAGAACAAGAACGTGCCTTCGGGCCTTGAGGTTTGAACCCAGCCCGTTCAGCCGATTCAGTCTCGCAGAAATGCGCGCCGGGAGGGGCGAGTAGGGCCTTGCCTCACTGCTGCGGCCCAAGAGCCGCTCCCGGCGTGACGTTCGTGAAACGCCGCTACGCTTCGGCCCGAACGGGTGCCTAGGCGGTCATCGCGGCAAGCTGATCCGGTGGCGTCATTCAAACCTCCGTTTCGCTTGCGTGCCGTGCCGCGTTCCGGGGACACGACAACAACTCAGCTTGTCACTGGTGCCGACGATGTCAAGCGCTTGCCGCGGCGCGCCCATTCAATATTCGTGACTCGGTTGCCAATCCCATGATCGCCGGGGTTATTCCATTGTCATCGCGCGGCATAAAGCCGGGCAGACGCGAAAGAATTCTCCGCTACACTGTCGGCGACCCAACGGAGGACGCCATGGATATCCACCTCGCGGGCTCGCGGCCGACACGCCGCGCGCCGAAGGAGTATTTCACCGGCACGGTGTGGCAGGATCCAATCGTGCAGGCACCTTCACCGGCGCGGCTCGTCGCGAACCGCGTCTCCTTCGAGCCCGGCGCGCGCACGGCGTGGCACACGCATCCGCTCGGCCAGACGCTGTACGTGATCGCGGGCGTCGGCCGCGTGCAACTGCAAGGCGGGCCGGTGCGTGAAATCCGCCCCGGCGACGTGGTGTGGATCGCGCCGGGCGAAAAGCATTGGCATGGCGCCGCGCCCACGACCGGCATGACCCACATTGCGATGCAGGAAGCGCAAGAGGGCAAATACGTCGACTGGATGGAATACGTTACGGATCAGGAATATGCGGCGGCGCCTTAATTCGCTGCATCCGGCATTGCCGTCGCGTGCGACATATTGTCTTGCATCGGCGTTCCTGCTATCTCGCGCAAAAAATTTTACGCGCCAGAAAAGCGGCTGCGAGTAGGGGGGAGTGCATTGGGTCCCGCGTCCAATCGCGAGTTCCGTGCCGGCGGCCTGATGGTCCTGATCGGGCTCGTGGCCGTGATCGAAGGCCAGACCTACAACATCGGCACCATGCGGCAGATGGGACCGGGCTTCATGCCGGTCGCGCTTGGCATCCTGCTTGTCTTTCTCGGAATCCTGATCGCGGGAACCGGCATTACCGGCGGCACCGAAGACAGTGAAGCGCTGCCCGCGCGGCGCGACTGGCGCGGCTACCTCTGCATCATCGCGGGGCCGGCCCTCTTTATACTCCTCGGAAAATACGGCGGGCTCGCGCCCGCAACCTTCGCCTGCGTGTTCGTCTCGGCGATGGGCGACCGCACCGCCACGTGGAAAAGTGCCGCGCTGCTTGCGCTCGCGATCACGATCTTCGGCGTGCTGCTCTTTGCGTATGTCCTGAAAGTGCCGTTTCCGATCCTGAAGTTATTCAATCTGGTGTTGCTGTGATCGAAACCGCGCTCGCCGGCCTGTGGTACGGCTTCGACATCGCGCTCCAGCCGCACAACATCATGTGGTGTTTCGTCGGCGTCGTGATCGGCAACATGGTCGGCGTGCTGCCGGGCATGGGCGTGCTCGCGACGATTTCGATCCTGTTGCCGCTCACCTTCGCGATGAAGCCGGTGCCCGCGATCCTGATGCTCGCGGGCGTTTATTACGGCGCGCAATACGGCGGCGCCATCTGCTCGATCCTGTTGAACCTGCCGTGCCATCCGCCGCACGCGGTGACGTGTCTCGACGGCTACCCGATGACGCAGCAGGGGCGCGGCGGCGTGGCGCTCGGCATCACCATGCTCGGCTCCTTCATCGGCGCGTCTTTCGGCATCACCGAGATGATCTTTCTCGCGCCCGTGCTCGTTCAGGTGGCGCTGCAATTCGGGCCGTGGGAAATCTGTTCGCTGATGCTGTTGGGCTTGCTCGCGGGCTCGACGCTCGCGCGCGGCTCGCCGTTGAAGGGCGTCGCGATGACCGTATTCGGGCTTCTGCTCGGCATCGTCGGCTCCGACGTCAACACGGGCGTGCCGCGTTTCACCTTCGGCATGACCGAGCTTTACGACGGCATCGAGATCGTGGCGCTCGCGCTCGGCCTCTTCGGGATCGCCGAGTTCCTGAAGAGCGTCAATCAGACGGTCGAGCTGAACCTGCAATACGCCAACGTGCGGCTGCGCGATTTGCGGCCGAGCGCCGCCGACCTGAAGCAGGCGGCGTTCCCGATGATCCGCGGCACGCTGATCGGCAGCCTCTGCGCGCTGATCCCCGGCACCGGCCCGACGATCGCTTCGTTCGTGTCCTACGCCACCGAAAAGAAAATCTCGAGGACGCCCGAGCGCTTTGGCCGCGGCGCGATCGAGGGCGTGGCGTGCCCCGAATCCTCGACCCACTCCTCGGTGCAGGGCGATTTCATCCCGACCATGAGCCTCGGCATTCCCGGCGACTCGGTGATGGCGCTTCTTCTCGGCGCGCTCATCATCCAGGGCATCGTTCCCGGCCCACAGCTCATCCGCGAGCATCCGGATATTTTCTGGGGCCTGATCGCGAGCTTCTGGATCGGCAACATCATGCTCGTGCTGCTGAACGTGCCGATGATCGGGATCTGGGTGAAGCTCCTCACGATTCCGTACCGCTATCTCTATCCGAGCGCGCTCTTCTTCGTCTGCATCGGGGTCTACAGCGCGCAGAACGATCTCTTCGCGGTGGGCGAGACGCTTGCGATCGGCATCTTCGGTTATGGACTGTTGCGTCTCGGCTTTCATCCGGCGCCCGTCCTCCTGGGCTTCGTGCTCGGGCCGCGCTTCGAGGAAAATTTCCGCCGGGCCATGCTCCTGGCGCGCGGCGATATTTTTACGTTCGTCGAGCGGCCGATCAGCGCCGTGTTCCTCGGGCTTTGCGTGGTGCTGATTGTCGGCCAGATTTACGTGCGGTTGCGCAGGCCCAAAGCGGCGGCCATTTTCAAGCCGGCGGAGGCCGAGACGCCGGCGGAGTGATTCGCTCTTTACCTCTCTCCGTTAACGGGGAGAGTTCGGCGAGCGTATTTCGCCGGATGAGGGGCCGTTTCAGCGAGCGCAAACCTGACCGCTTCGAGCACGCCCTCGATATTTTCCAGAATTTCGCGATCCCGAAAACGCAGCACGCGATAGCCGCGCTCCAGAAGCCGCTGATCCTGCGGCCGTTCAGGCTCGTCCGGCCTTTGCCATGCGCTATCAATTTCGATGACCAGCCGTTGCTCACGGCAAGCGAAGTCGACGATATAGGGTCCGATGGGATGTCTTCGAATGAACTTGCGGCCGTCGAGCGCGCGGGAGCGAAGATGGCTCCAGAGTTTGACTTCGGCCTTCGTCGACGGGCGCCGCGGTTTGCGGTTCTTGTCGGGCCTCAACTTGCCGAGCATCAATATCTGTTCGCGATCGGCAGTTCTTCCGCCGGGAAGAGCGAGATCACGCGGCAGCCCTTGTCGGTGACCACGACCTCTTCCTCGATGCGCGCAGCCGAGAAGCCGTCCTTGGCCGGGCAATAGGTCTCGAGCGCGAACACCATGCCGGTCTTGATCTCCATCGGGTGCGAGAGCGAGATCACGCGCGAAATGATCGGCCGCTCGTGCAGCGCCAAACCGAGGCCATGGCCGAATTGCAGGCCGAAGGCCGAAAGCTCATCGGGGAAACCGAATTCCTCCGCCTTCGGCCAGACGCTCGCGACCTTGTCGGTGGAAACGCCGGGCTTGATCAGGGCAATGGCGTTGTCGAGCCACTCGCGCGCTTTTTTGTAGGCGTCGTGCTGCGTGGGCGTCGCGCGGCCGACATTGAACGTGCGGTAATAGCAGGTGCGATAGCCCATGTAGCTCTGCAGGACGTCGAAGAAGGCCTGGTCGCCGGGGCGGATCATGCGATCGGTGAAATTGTGCGGATGCGGATTGCAGCGCTCGCCGGAGATGGCGTTGATCGCCTCGACGTCGTCGGAGCCGTGGGCATAGAGGAATCGGTTGGCGTTGGCGACGATGTCGGCCTCGCGCACGCCGGGTTTCAGCTCCTCGTAGATTTGCTGATAGACGCCGTCGACCATGGCGGCGGCGCGGTTGAGCAACGCGATCTCGTCGACGTTCTTGATCTCGCGCGCTTCCAGCATCGTCTGCTGGCCGTCCTGAATTTTCAACCCGGCCTTTTCCAGCTCGAACATCATCGGCGGCTCGATGATGTCGGCGCCGACCGGCTCCTTGGCGACGCCCGCCTCGCGCAAGAGCGAGGCGATCTCTTCCGCGTAGTGCTGCATCAGGCCGAAGGCGGGCGGAATGGTGCCGCGCATGCCAATGACGCCGGCGCGGCAGTGCTCCTTCAAGAGCCACGGCGAATAGAGGCGGTGGTGGACCGCGGCCGAGCCGAAGTCCCAGAGAATCGGCTCGCCGCCCTTGGGCAGAAGCGCGAAGCGGCAGAGCTTGTCGCGTTCCCACTCGCCGATCTTGGTGGCGGTGACGTAGCGGATGTTGTTGACGTCGAAGAGGAGGAGCGCGCCGAGCTTGGAATTTTCCAGCGCCTGCTTGGCGCGGCCGATGCGATAGCGGCGGAGGCGGTCGAAATCGACGCGAAGCTCGAAGTCGACGCCCATGGTGCCCCAGGCCGGCAGCGCGCGATCCCAACGATAGTTCGGCTCGAGATCGTCTTCGGAGGGCTCGACGGGCTTGCGCAGAATCTTGTCCATGCCTTCCTCCCTGGAAGGGTGAGTGTCTTTGTTGCGAGTATAAACCGCCGGACGCGGAAAGTGGGAGCGGTCCGTTTTCTTCTACCTTCCCCTTTGACGGGGGAGGTCGCCGGGCGAAGCCCGGCGGGTGGGGGTGACAGCGGAGCGTTTGGCTTCACCCCACCCCGGACCGCTTTCAGCGGTCCGACCCTCCCCGTCAAGGGGAGGGATAAGAGCGGCGACTACTCCGCCGCCTTCTGCCGCTTGCTGCGCTCGGCGAGGTACCAGTCGAGGATCTCGGTGCCGTTCCAGTGCAACACGCCCTTGTGGCGGTTGGCGTATTCGTAAATCTGCTCGAGATATTTGATGCGGTGCGGCTGGCCGGAAATGTAGGGGTGGATCGCGAGCGCGATGATCTTCGCGCGCTTCTCGCCCTCAGCATAAAGCCGGTCGAACTGGTCGATGGTGCGGCGGAGCAAATAATCGCTCTCGTGGTGCTGCACGAGCATCATCGGGATGTCGTTCAACTCCACCGAATAGGGGAGCGTGACGAGCGGACCCTTGGCGGTGGCGATTTCGGTCGGCTCGTCGTCATAGACGTAGTCGCCGATATATTTGACGCCGGCGGCGGCAAGCAATTCCGGCGTCTCCAAAGTCTCGGTCAGCCCCGGCCCCAGCCAGCCGACCGGACGCTTGCCGGTGAAACGCTCGAGAATGTCCATCGAGCGGTTGATCATTCCCGCCTGGTCCTCGTGCTTGTGCATGGGCAACTGATCGTAGGCGTGGCCCATGAACTCCCAATCGGCGTCGCGCGCTTGCTCCGCGACGCGGCGATAGTCCTCGCAGACACGGGCGTTGATCGAGAGCGTCGGCGCGATGTGCAGCCGCTCGAACAATTCGAAGAAGCGCCAAACGCCGACGCGCATGCCGTATTCGTGCCAGGCCCAGTTCGGCACGTCGGGCTGCAGCGACACACCGGTCGGCGGCGGCAGCACCTGGCGCGGCATGGGGCGGCCGATGTCCCACACTTCGAGGTTGACGATGGTCCAGAACACGAGGCGCGCGCCGCCCGGCAATTTCAGCGGCGGGCGGTCGACGATCGCGGAATATTCGGCGCGTTCGCGCGGGAGCATGGTGGCCATGGTGCCTACTATAGCAGCAAATATTTTCGCGTCGGGAAGCGCGTTCTTGCCGCACTGCACGATGGCGCGCAATCCGGGGCCGCCCTAACATTCCGCGCGGCGTAAGGGTGACGCGGTGAAGCCTCGCAGTTTCGATTATGTGCGCGCAAAATCGCTCGCGGAGGCTTTGGCCGCGTTGTCGCGCCATGGCGCGGAGGCGAGGATTATCGCCGGCGGGCAGAGCCTGGTGCCGCTGCTCAACATGCGCATGGCGTCGCCCGCGCTTCTCGTGGACATCGGCGCGCTCTCCGAACTCAAGGGCATCTCGCTCCAGGATGGCTGGCTGCGGATTGGCGCGCTCACGCGACAAGTGGAGGCGGAGCGGTCGCCGGATATCGCAAAGCACGCGCCGCTTCTCGCCAAGGCGCTGCCGCATATCGGGCATTTCGCCATCCGCAATCGCGGCACGATCGGCGGCTCGATCGCGCTCGCCGATCCCGCGGCGGAGTTGCCGGCGTGCCTGCTCGCGCTCGGTGGCGAGGTGGAGATCGAAGGCGCCAAGGGCAAGCGCACGGTAAAGGCCGACGATTTCTTCAAGGATCTCTACGAGACCGCGCTCGGGCCCGGCGATGTGCTGACGGCGATCCGGGTTCCGGCGGCGGCAAAAGACGCGCGCGCGGGTTTTGGCGAGCTCGCGCGCCGCCACGGCGATTTCGCCATGGCCGGGGTTGCGGCCTCCAGGCAGAACGCGAATGTGCGGCTCGTGTTTTTCGGCGTCGGCTCGACGCCTACGCGCGCACGCCAAGCGGAAGCAGCGTTTGTCGCTGGCTCGCTCGAGGAAGCGGTGGCGGCGCTCGATCGCGATCTCGATCCGCCCGACGACATCCATTCGAGCGGAGCGGTGAAAAAGCATCTTGCGAAGACGCTGCTCTGCCGCGTGGCGCCGGAGATCGTCGCATGAGCGCGCGGCAGGAAATATCGCTCACGGTGAATGGCGAGGCCGTGCGTGAGGCGGTCGAGCCGCGGAAGACGCTTGTCGATTTCCTGCGCGAGGATTTGGGCCTTACTGGCAGCCATGTCGGCTGTGAGCACGGCGTGTGCGGCGCCTGCACCGTACGGATCGACGGCACCGTCGTCCGCGGCTGCCTCGTGCTCGCGGTGCAGTGCGAGGGCGCGAATGTCGAGACCATCGAGGGCGTTTCCGATTCCGGCGCGATCGCCGATCTGCAAGACGCCTTCGAGAAGCGCAACGCCTTGCAGTGCGGCTATTGCACGCCGGGCATGCTGCTCGCGGCGGAAGAACTGCTCGCCGCCGGCGGCCGGCCTGATCGCGAGAAAATCCGCGAGCATATCTCCGGCAATTACTGCCGCTGCACCGGTTACGAGGCGATCGTCGATGCAATCGACACGGTGGCAGAGGCACGGGGAGGGCGAAAGTGAAAATCACCGACGACGTTGCCTCCGGCCTCAGCGCCCTCGACCGGCCGAACAGCTATATCGGCCGCTCGGTGCCGCGGCCGAATCTCGCGCGCTTGATGAAAGGCCGCGGGCAATATGTCAGCGACCTTTCGCTGCCGCGCATGGCGCATGTGGCGTTCGCGCGCTCGCCGCACGCGCACGCGAAAATCAAGAACATCGACGTCGCGGCGGCGAAAAAAGCGCCGGGCGTGATCGCAGTCGTGACCGGCGCGGAACTCGCCAAGGTGATCACCCCCTGGGTCGGCGTGCTCACGCATTTGAAAGGCATCAAGTCGGCGCCGCAGCACGCGATCGCGGTCGATCGCGCCTGCTGGCAAGGCGAGGCGGTTTGCGCCGTGGTCGCGAAGACGCGCGCCGAGGCCGAGGACGCGGTCGAGTTGCTCGAGATCGAATATGAGGAACTGCCCGCGGTCACCGATGCGGAAACCGCGCTCGATGCAAGGACGCCCGTGATTCACGCAGAGCTCGGCGACAACCTCACCTTTGAGCGCAGGCACGAGACGGGCGAGGTCGACAGGGCATTGAAGGAATCCGATACGGTCGTTGAAGCCACTTTCGTCTTCGGCCGCCACACGGGCGTGACCAACGAGCCGCGCGCGACCGTTGCCGACTGGAACGAGGGCGAGGAGCGCCTCACCGTCTATCAGGGCACGCAGGCGCCGCACATGATGCAGAATTTGTTCGCGAAGCATCTTTCGCTCGCCGAGCATCAGGTGCGGGTGGTGACCAAGGACGTCGGCGGCTCGTTCGGCATCAAGGTGCACACCTATGCCGACGAGATGGCGACGGTGGCGCTGTCGAAATTGCTCAAGCGGCCGGTGAAGTTCGTCGCCGACCGGCTTGAAAGCTTCACCACCGACATCCACGCCCGCGATCATCGCGTGAAGGCGAAGGTCGGCGTGAAGAAGGACGGCACGATCGCCGCCTTCGAGATCGACGACCTCACCGGCATCGGGCCTTATTCCGTCTATCCGCGCACGAGCGGGATCGAAGCGAACCAGGTGGTGAACCTCGTGGGCGGCCCATACAGGTGCCCGAACTATCGCGCGCTCGCCCGCGTCGTGTTCCAGAATAAAAACGTGATGTGCCAGTACCGCGCCGTCGGCCATCCGATCGCGACGGCGGTGACCGAAGGGCTCGTGGAATTGGCGGCGGCGAAGATCGGAATCGATCCGCTTGAAATCCGCCGCAAGAATCTCATTCCCGACGACGGTTATCCGTGCGCCGCGCCCTCGGGCATCAAGTTCGAGAAGTTGTCGCACCATGCTTCGCTGGAAAAGCTCGCGAAGATGATGGGCTACGACAAGCTTCGTGCCGAGCAGGCGGCGTTGCGCGAGAAAAAAACCTATCGCGGCCTCGGGTTCACCTCGTTCATTGAGGTGACGAATCCGTCCGCCGCGTTCTACGGCGTCGGCGGCGCCAAGATCTCGGCGCAGGACGGCGCGACGATGCGGCTCGACGCCCAGGGCGCGCTGATCGTGCATTCCGGCGTCACCGAGCAGGGACAGGGCGCCGAAGCCGTGCTGGCGCAGGTCGCGGCCTCCGCTTTCGGCGTACCGATCGAGCGCGTGCGCGTGGTCACCGGCGACACCGACAACACGCCTTATGGCGGCGGCACCTGGGCTTCGCGCGCGGCCGGCATCGGCGGCGAGGCGGCGTGGCAGGCGGGCAAGGCGCTGCGGCAGAACGTGCTCGCGGTCGCGGCTTCCATCCTGCAGGCGGAGCCGAAGGCACTCGATATCCGCAACGGTCTCGTGGTCGACGCCGATACCGGCCGCGAGCGCATCGGCTTGGACGAAGTGGCGCGGATCGCCTATTTCCGGCCGGACACGCTGCCGCCGGGCTTCCAGGCCGAACTTGTCGCCACCCGCCACTACGTGCCGCGCGCGTGGCCCTTCGCCTTCACCAACGGCATTCAGGCTTCGTATCTCGAAGTCGATGTCGACACCGGCTTCGTGAAGCTCCTGCGCCATTGGTGCGTGGAAGATTGCGGCACGGTCATCAATCCGCAGCTCGTCGACGAGCAGATTCGCGGCGGCATCGTGCAGGGCATCGGCGCCGCGCTCTACGAGCACTGCATCTATGATGCGCGCGGGCAGTTGCTGAACGGCAACATGGCCGATTATCTCGTGCCGATGGCAGGCGAGATGCCTGACATAGAAGTCGGCCACGTCGTGTCGCCGACCGCCGATTCCGAACTCGGCGCCAAGGGCGCGGGCGAGGCGGGCACGGCCGGCGCGCCGGGCGCGGTGATGAATGCGGTCAACGACGCGCTGCGGCCGCTCGCTGCCGCGATCATCACGGAAATGCCGATCACGCCCGGCGTCGTGCTAAAGGCGCTGGGCAAAGTTTAAGGAGAAGAAGATGAACATCACTGTCGGCCGCAAGGCGATCGAGGAGGCCTCGAAAAAACTTTCCAACTGGGGCCGCTGGGGCAAGGACGACCAGATCGGCACGCTCAACCACGTGGGACCGGCGGAGATCGTGAAGGCGGCACAACTGATCCGCACCGGCCGCGTGTTCGCGCTCGGAATTCCGCTCGATCAGAACGGCCCGCAAACGGGGCTCTTCGGCGGCCGCTTCAACCCGATCCATCAGATGCTCGCCACCGGCACCGACGCGATCGCGGGACGCCAGGACTGGAACAAGATTCGCTACGCCGACGACACCCTGAACTTGTGCGTGCAGGGCGCGACGCACTGGGACGCGCTCGGGCACATCTTCTACGAGGACAAGGCCTATAACGGCCATGACGCCAAGCTCATCGACGCGCGCGGCCTGAGCGTGCTCGGCATTGAACACGCCAAGAGCAAGATGATCGGCCGCGGCGTTCTCCTGGACATCGCGCGCCATCGCGGTGTCGATTGGCTCAAGGACGGCGAGGGGATTTCCAACGACGAACTCGACGCCTGCGCGAAAGCGCAGAAGGTCGAAATCCGCAAGGGCGATTTCGTGATCCTGCGCACCGGCCAGATGGAGCGCTGTCTCGCCGAAAAGAAATGGGGCGGCTATGCCGGCGGCGACGCGCCGGGCGTCAGGTTCGAGAACTGCTACTGGTGCCAGGAGAAGGAGATCGCCGCGATCTGCTCCGACACCTGGGGCGTCGAAGTACGGCCGAACGAAACGAAAGAGGCGAACCAGCCCTGGCACTGGGTGGTGATCCCGGCCACGGGCCTGTGCATGGGCGAAATCTTCTATCTGAAGGAGCTCGCCGAGGATTGCGCCAAGGACAAGGTCTACGAGTTCTTCTTTTGCGGGCCGCCGCTGATCATCACCGGCGGCACCGGCTCGCCGATCAATCCGCAGGCGATCAAGTGAAAAGGAGAGCGTGATGGCTCGTCATCTCAAACGCGGGCTCGACGCGAGCGCGATCAAGGCGGCGGACGCAAAAGTGCGCGAGACGGTCGAGGGTATTTTGGCCGAAGTCGAGGCGCGCCGCGACGCCGCCGTGCGGGAGCTGTCGCAGAAATTCGACAACTGGTCGCCGAAGTCCTTCAAGCTTTCACCGCAGGAGACCGAACGCGCCATCGCGCAAGTGCCCAAACGCGATCTTGACGACATCAAATTCGCGCAGGCGCAGGTGCGTAATTTCGCCGAGAAGCAAAAGGCCACGATGGGCGATCTCGAAGTGGAGACGCTGCCCGGCGTGGTACTCGGCCATCGGCACATTCCGGTCACGAGCATCGGCTGCTACGTGCCGGGCGGCCGCTATCCGATGGTGGCTTCAGCGCACATGTCGATCGTCACCGCGAAGGTCGCGGGCGTCAAACGCATCACCGCCTGCGCGCCGCCGTTCAAGGGCGGGCCGCATCCGGCGATCGTCGCGGCGATGCATTTCGGCGGCGCCGACGAAATTTTCGTGCTCGGCGGCGTGCAGGCGGTGGCGGCGATGGCGCTCGGCACGGAGACGATCGCGCCCGTCGACATGATCGTCGGCCCCGGCAATGCCTATGTCGCGGAAGCCAAGCGGCAGCTCTTCGGCCGCGTCGGCATCGATTTGCTCGCGGGGCCGACAGAAACTTTGATCATCGCCGACGATACGGTCGACGCCGAAATCTGCGCCACCGATCTCCTCGGCCAGGCCGAGCACGGTCCGACATCGCCGGCGATTTTGCTCACCACGTCGGACAAGCTCGCGCGCGCGACCATGGCCGAGGTTGCGTGGCTCCTGTCGATCCTGCCGACCGCCGATGCCGCGGGCAAGGCGTGGGAGGATTACGGCGAGGTGATCGTTTGCGAAAATGACGAGGAGATGGTTCGCGAAGCCGACCGCATCGCCTCTGAACACGTGCAGGTGATGACCGGGGACCCGGATTATTTCCTTAACAATATGAAAAATTACGGCTCGCTGTTTCTCGGCCCGCGCACCAACGTCGCCTATGGCGACAAGGTGATCGGCACCAACCACACGCTGCCGACCAAGAAGGCCGCGCGCTACACCGGCGGGCTCTGGGTCGGGAAATTCCTCAAGACCTGCACTTACCAAAAAGTGCTCACCGACGAGGCAAGCGCGCTGATCGGCGAATATTGCTCGCGGCTCTGCATCCTCGAGGGATTTTCCGGTCACGCGGAGCAAGCGAATGTGCGCGTGCGGCGCTACGGCGGCCGCAACGTCGCCTACGCGCAGGCGGCGGAATAGCTTTATCCGATCTCCTGCCAGGCGCCGTTCGCGGCGGTGGAGCGGAAGAGCGCGTCGAGCGCCGCCACCGTGTGCAGGATTCCTTCGTCGTCGATTTGATATCTGCCTTCACCGAGCGCCGCGCGCGCGAAGGATTCGAGATTGAGGCCGACGCTGTTCGTCGCATCGAGTTCGATCGTCTCGATCCCGCGGCCGGAGCGCCGAGTCGCGATCCTCGTCTCGTTCAGGCTTGCGGCCCACATGTCCGAGCCGTAAATCGCGAGCCGCCACAAGTAAGGCGTCTTCAGCGTGGTCGCGAGCGTGCCGGTGGCACCGTTGGCAAACTCGAACAACGCCGAGGTCGTGTCGCCCGAGGCGAGTGGCAGCGTCCGCCGTGTCGATAACGCGGCGACGCGCCGCATCGGCCCGGCCAGAAAGCTGAAACAGTCGATGAGATGGATGCCCATGCCGGTGACGGCGCCGGCTTTCGTTTCTTCCGGCTGCGAACGCCAGTCATTGGCCGGCTGGTCGGCGAGCCAGTCGTGGCTGAAATGGCCTTCGGCGTGCATGATCTTGCCGAAGCGGCCTTCGTCCATCAGATCGCGCATGCTGCGGATCGACGGCCACAGGCGGCGGTTGTGGCCGACGCCGAGCGCGACGCCGGCCGCCCGGCAAGCAGCGAGCGCCGCTTTCGCATCGGCGAGTGACAGCGCAAAGGGCTTTTCGCAAAACACGTGCTTTCCCGCCGCGGCCGCGGCTTCGACCTGACGGCGGTGCTGTGTATGTGGTGTGGCTAATACCACGGCATCGATTTTTTTGTCGGCGAGCACGTCCTCGTAGGAGGTTCCGATCGCAAGCCCCGTTTGCGCGGCGAATTCTTTCGCCGCTTCGGGTTGCAGCGTTACGCCGCGCGAAAAGCGCAGAAGCTTGCTATCCTTTGGTATCGAGCGGACGAGTTCTTTTCCCCACCAGCCGAGGCCGATGACCGCTGCATTCAACATTGCGCTAATTCTCCTCGCCTGCCATGTCCCGATGCGATAAGCGAAAATTCGTTGGCTAGGCAAGCGAGGTTGCGATGCGAATTCCCGACTGGAAACCCGAGGATCTGAGCCCCGCGCAGCGCAAAGTCCACGACGCGATCGTGGCCGGGCCGCGCGGAAAGGTCATCGGGCCGCTGCGCGTGTGGCTGATGAGCCCGAAACTTGCCGAGCGGGCGCAAGAACTTGGCGCCTTCTGCCGCTATAATACCAGCCTGCCGCCGCGGCTTTCGGAGCTCGCGATCCTTGTCACCGGCGCCTTTTGGAAGGCGGGGTTTGAATGGCAGGCGCATGCGCCGATCGCGCTTGAGGCGGGCGTTCCGGCCGAGGCGATCGAAGCTATCCGGCTTGGAAAAGCTCCAAAATTCGCGCGCCAGGACGAGAATGCGGTCTATGAATTTTCCCGCGAGTTGTGGACGCAGCGCCAGGTTTCCGATGCGACCTATCGGCGCATTGCGGGCCTGCTCGGGAATGAAAGCGTGGTCGAACTCGTCGGCATTTTGGGCTATTACGGATTGATCTCGATGACCATTAATGCCTTCGAGGTTCCGCTGCCGGAAGGCGCGGGGAATCCCTTTTCTTGAAGCGATATTGGCGCGAGGAGATTTTGTCATGAGTGGTGCGAAGAAGGGCGCCGTTGGAATTATCGGTCTCGGCATCATGGGCGGCGCGTTCGCGCATCATCTCGCCGCCGCCGGATGGCAGGTGAAAGGCCGCGATACCGATCCGGCGCGTTGCTCGGAATTGGCCGCGGCCGGGGTCGAGATCGTGCCTGATGTCGCCACCATGGCGCGCTCGGTGCCGGCGATCATCATGAGCCTGCCCTCGCCGAAAGCGCTGGAAGAGGTCGTGAGTGAGATCGCCGCGGCGGGCGCAAAAAAGCTCACCGTCGTCGAAATGAGCACCTTCGCGCTTGAAGACAAAATGAAAGCCGAGAAGACGCTCCGCGAAGCCGGCCACGTCATGCTCGATTGCCCTGTCAGCGGCACCGGCGCGCAGGCCAGGATGAAGGACCTCGTCGTCTATGCCAGCGGCGATCGCGCGAGCATCGCCGCGCTCCGCCCGTTGTTCGCGGATTTTTCGCGCCAGGCCCACGATCTCGGCGCCTTCGGCAATGGCAGCCGGATGAAATACATCGCCAATCTTCTCGTCTCGATCCACAACGTCGCTTCTGCGGAAGCGATGGTGCTCGGCATGAAGGCGGGCCTCAATCCGCAGAAAGTGTTCGACGTGATTTCCACGAGCGCCGGCACTTCGCGGATGTTCGAGGTGCGCGGGCCGATGATGGTCGCGGGCGAATATGACGAAGCGACGATGCGGATTTCGATGTGGCAGAAGGACCTCGCCATCATCAGCGCGTTCGCGAGATCGCTGGGCGTTCCGACGCCGACTTTCGACGCGACGCTGCCGCTCTATGCCGACGCGCTCGCCGCGGGCTACGGCCCGCAGGATACGGGCGCGGTCTGCGCCGTGCTTGAAGAGAAGGCCGGCGTGAAGCGCGACTGATCAGCCGCGCAAAAAATCCATCGTCGCGGTTTCCGCCATCACCGCGTCGGGCGTGCGGTAGCGCTCGGCGGAGTGCCGTTCTTCCACGGTATGTTGCCGTGCCTGGATGTAGGCGCCGAGGTGGCGGGCGCGCTCGATGATGCGCCGACCGATCCCGATGCGCGCGCGTTCGAACGCGCGTAAGGCGGATTCCGTATCAACGCCCGCCGCAAGTGCCTCGACCAGGGCGATCGCATCCGCGGCCGCCTTGGCAACGCCGGCGCCGACATGCGGGCGGGCGACAAAAGCGGCATCGCCCAGGATTGCCGTCCGGCCGAACGCGATCTTCGGCGATTCGAGATCGTAGATCGGCTGCAGAAAAGGCTGCGGGGTCAGCGCCACCATTTCCTGGAATTGCGGCGCGAGCAGGCGTTCGGAAGCGATGCGGAGCGTGCGGATATTTTCCGCCCGCACCAAAGGCGGCGGGATCGAGCCTTGATGCGTGTGGCCGCTGCCGTCGGTGAGCAGGCGATGGAGCTTATGCTCCTCGTCGGCGGGGCGGTACCAGACGAAATTGTAACGCCGCCTTCCGCGCTCAAGCTCGTTGTTGGGGCCGGCGACCGGATAGCCGAGCATCTGCTCGCCGTCGGGCAGACAAAAAGAAAAATATTCGAAGAGGTCGGCGTGGGTGCGCGCGCTCACTTCGCGCTCGGGCACAAGACCGCGCCAGGCCACGTAGCCCGCATAGAGCGGCTTTGCCTCGGGAAGATATTGCGAGCGCACGGTCGAGCGGATGCCGTCGGCGCCGAGCAGGAGTTCGCCTTCGGCGCGGGTGCCGTCGGCAAAATGCGCGGTGATGCCTCCGCCGCGATCTTCGCCGCGGACGAATTCCTTGCCGACATGATAGCTCGCGGCCGGAAAGGCGTTTCGCAACACGCGGAACACGCGGTCCCACGAGGTGACGATTTGCGGAAACGGCCGCTCGGCGATGACGCGGCCTTCGCGATCGAACATGCGGCGGGTTTCGACCGTGAGCCCGAGACCGTCGTCGGGATCGACGCCGGCGAACCGCAGCGCGTCCAGCAGTTCCGCATGCGTCACGATGCCGGCGCCACGGCCGGCGAGTTCCGCCGCGGAACGCTCGAAAATGTCCACCTGCCAGCCGGCGCGCCGCAGCAAAAGGCCCGCGAACAGGCCGCTGATCGAGCCGCCGATGATGAGGGCGCGGGAGCACTTCGTCACGTCGCCTTCCTCGCCGATTCTTTCCGGTCTATCATAACCGTCAAAGCAAGGGAGAACGCCATGGCCCTCACCATGAAAGCAAAGAAGGCCGCTCGCTCGGAGGCCGCCTGGCCGCAGTGGGTTAAGGCCGAATTCGAGAAAAACCAGCAAAATGGCTGCGTCGGCACGCGCCTGTTGTCCGAGGACGAGCGCGTGCGGGTGTGGGACATTCGCCTCGCGCCCGGCGAACGGATCGGCTTCCATCGCCATCAGCTCGACTATTTCTGGACCGCGATCACGCCCGGACGCGCGCGCTCGCACCAGCAGGACGGCTCGACGGTGGAGACCGAATATTATCCCGGCGAGACGAGGCACGAGAGCTATCGCGCCGGCGAACACAAGATCCACGATCTCGAGAACATCGGCGACAGCGAGCTCGTCTTCACCACGATCGAGTTCCTGCAGAGCGCCAATCCGCCGCTCGCCATTCCCGACAAGGTTCGTCTGATTGCGGCCTGAGATTGCGCTTTCCTTAGGCTAGCCAGACACGGGGCTTCGTTTAAACTGCCGTCCCGAAGGGCACACCGCGAGCCTTAGAACCGCGGGGCCGGGGAGGGGGCGCGCCGTCTTGCATATTCCGCTTGATCTGTTGGTGGGCGCGCTGGTCGCCGGCCTGTTGCTGGGCGGATTTTACGCCGCGGTCACGGTCGGCGTTTCGATCTCCTTCGGCATTCTCGACATCGTCAACATCGCGCATCCCGCCTTCATCATTCTCGGCTCCTATGTCGCCTATATTTTCAATGCGCAATTTGGCCTCGACCCGATTCTTGTGAGCGTCCTGGCGCTGCCGGCGTTTTACGCGCTCGGTGCGCTCGTCTATCAGGTCTACTACCAGTCGTTCGAAAAACGCGGCCAGGACGCGCTGCGCGGGCTCGCCTTCTTCTTCGGGCTCCTCTTCATCACCGAGGTCGCGCTCAATCTCTATTTCGGCGTCGACTACCGCTATGTCGAGGCCTCCTATCTCGGGCCCACGCTGCATTTCGGCATGATCGATCTGCCGTTGCGGCTTCTCGTTCCCTGCATGATTTCGCTTGTGCTGCTCGCGGCACTTCAGATTTTCCTTTCGCGCACGTTCACCGGCCGCGCGATCATGGCGGTGTCGCAGGATCAGCTCGCGCTGCAGCTGATGGCCGCCAATCCCGTTCGCATCAAGCGGATCGCATTCGCGATTTCGATCGCCACCTGCTCGCTCGCCGGCGCCTGCCTCATCATCATCCAGCCGGTCGAGCCTTCGGTCGGCCGCGAATATATCGGCCGCATCTTCGCGATCTGCGTGCTCGGCGGGCTCGGCAGCCTTCCCGGCACGCTGATCGGGGCGATGCTGCTCGGGCTTATGGAAAGCATCACCTCGACGTTTTACGGGCCGTCATGGGCGCCGGCGGTCGCTTTCGGTTTCCTCCTGCTTACGCTCGCGTTCAGGCCGGCGGGAATTTTGGGGCGGTAGATCTTGCGCACATCCGCCTTTCTCCTGGTTATGGCCGCCGTCGCCGCGGCTGTTTTCGCCGCGGGGCATTTCCTGGGCAGCGATTATTTTTTCTTCGCCGGCTACACCGTGTTGCAATTCGTCGTGCTGGCGACGGCCTGGAATATCCTCGGCGGCTATACCGGCTATGTGAATTTCGGCACCGCCGCCTTCTTCGCCATGGGCGCCTATGCAACGGTCGCGATTTATAAGCTTTATCCGCTGCCGATCCCTGTTCTGATCCTGATCGGCGGCGTCGTTTCCGGCATTGCCGGTTTCGGCATGGGCTATCTCACGCTGCGGTTACGCGGCGCGTTCTTTTCGATTGCAACGCTCGCGCTCGCGGTCGTGCTGCAGACGCTCGTCGTCAACTGGAGATTTGTCGGCGGCTCGCGCGGCGCCTACATCATCGGGCCGGCCACCGTGCCGATCCTGGGCAATTACATCGAGTATCTGTTTCTCATCATGCTTACGCTCGCGGTCCTTGCCATCACCGCGGCGCGCGCGATCGAGCGCTCGCAGCTCGGCTACGGCTTTGCCACCATCCGCGACGACGAGGTGGCGGCGGAGGCCTCGGGCGTCCCGACGCTTCGGCTCAAGCTCATCGCGACGACCATTTCGGGCGCGCTGATGGGCATGGCCGGCGCGCCGTTTCCCTATTACATCGGCTATGTGGAGCCAGCCTCGACCTTCGGGCTGGCCTATGCGGTGAACTCGATCGCGATGCCGATGATTGGCGGCACCACGAGCTGGGCCGGCCCCCTGATCGGCGCCATCTTGCTCGGCATCGTGCAGCAAGTCGCGACGGTGACGATCTCCTCGGCGGTCAATCTTTTAATCGTCGGCGTCTTGATGGTCGCCTTCGTGATCATCGCGCCGAAAGGGATCATCGGCTTCTTCCAGGATCGTTGGCGCGCGGGGAGCGGCGGATGACGGACCTGCTCGAAATCGGCGGCCTCTCCAAGCGCTTCGGCGGGTTCGTCGCGCTCGACGGAATCGATCTTGCGGTCAAGAAGGGCGAGCGCCTCGGCCTCATCGGCCCGAACGGCTCGGGCAAGAGCACGCTCGTCAATTGCATTTGCGGCACGCTGCACAATGAAGCGGGGAGCGTGAAATTCGACGGCAAATCGCTCGCCGGAATGACCGCGCATCAGCGCACGCGGCTAGGGCTCGCGCGCTCGTTCCAGTTGCCGCGCCCGTTCATGAGCTTGTCGGTCGCCGACAATCTGCGGGTGCCGCTCCTTTATACGGTGCATGCGCGCGAGGGGCGAAAGTTCACCCATGCCGAGATGGAAGACCATTGCGGCGAGTTTCTCAGGCTCGTCGGGCTTGCGGACAAGGCGAAAAAGCTGCCGCGGGATCTATCCATGGTCGAGATGCGCAAGCTTGAGCTTGCGCGCGCGATGGCGGCGGAGCCGAAACTCTTGATCGCCGACGAGGCGATGGCGGGGCTCTCGCATGTGGAAGTCGACGACATTCTCGCGCTCCTGGTGCGGCTGAACGAGCGCGGCATCACCATTATCCTGATCGAGCACATCATGCGCGCGGTGATGGCCTTCTCGCAGCGCGTTGCCGTGCTCGTCTCGGGCAAGAAGATCGCCGACGGCGGCCCGCAGGAGGTGATGCGCAATCCCGAAGTGGAGAGGGCGTATCTTGGCCAATAGCATCTTCATCGAAGGCATTCATGCCGCCTACGGCGCGGTGCGCGTGATCGAGGACGTTTCGCTCACGGTGGCCGACGGCGAGACGGTGGTGCTCCTCGGCACTAACGGCAACGGCAAGAGCACCTTGATGAAATGCATCATGGGGATTTTGCGGCCGAGCGTCGGCCGCATCGTCGCCGAGATCGACGGGGTGCGCCACGATCTCGTGGGCCGCACGGTCGAGGAGATCGTCGATCTCGGGATCGCGCTCGTGCCGGAGGGACGGCGCCTGTTTCCGCGGCTCAGCGTCGAGGAAAATCTTCTGCTTGGCGCCTTCCGCCCGAAGGCGCGGGCGAAGATCAAATCCAATCTCGATTTCTGTTACGAGGCGTTTCCGCGGCTCGCCGAGCGGAAGAAGCAGCTCGCGGGCTCGATGAGCGGGGGCGAGCAGCAAATGCTGGCGCTCGGTCGCGCGCTGATGCTCGATCCGAAAATTCTTCTCGTCGACGAGCCCTCGGTGGGACTTGCGCCCATTCTCGTGAGCCGCACCATCGACAAGATCAAGGAGCTGAAGGACCGCTACAAGCTCACCGTGCTCATGGCCGAGCAGAACTTCACGCAAGCCTTGCGTATCGCCGACCGCGGCTACGTGATCGTGCACGGCAAGATCGCCTTCGAGGGCCGCTCGGTGGACGAGCTGAACAACAACGACCTGATCCGCCAGTTCTATCTCGGGCTTGAAGCCTGATCCGTACCCGAGCGGCGCAAAACAAACGCTGCGGGAGATGCAATCTCCCGCAGCGTTTTTTGTTTCCGGCCGAAGCTTACTTCGCTTTTTCGAAGGGATAGATGACCTTGCCCGAGGCGTATTCGGTCGGCGTCAGCACCACTTGCGTCGCGATATTTTTGAATTCGCTGACGTCGTTGCTCTTGATGCCCTGGAACTGGGTTTGCAGTACGCGCGACTGCGCCCACTCCCCGCCCTTGCCGAACTTCACGTCGCCGACCACGGTCTTGAAGGTGTTGGCGCGGATGTAGTCGGCGAGCTTCTGGTCGTCGAGGCTTTTCGTCGCCTCGATCGCCTGTTGCAGCACCTGCATCTGGGCGTAGGCCTGCGGGGCCATGTAATAGCCGAGCGCGTCGACGCCTTCGGCGGCGGCGCGCGACTGATATTTCGCCATGAACTCGGCGTTGCCCGAGAACTGCATCTTCGGCACCGGCAGCCAGAAATCGTAATTGACGAAGCCGTTGAGCGCCGGGCCAAGCTTCGTTTTGATCGCGGTCGATTGCAGGCCGACCATCGCGCCGCCCACCATCTTCGGCTTGAAGCCGATCTCATTGATCGCGAGCACCATGCCGACGGAATCCGGCGGATAGGAGCAGATCACGAGGAGATCGGGATTCTTCGCCTGGATCGCGCGCACGATCGGGGTGAAGTCGGTGGTCGACGGCGGATAGGCCTGGTCGTAGACGACCTCGAGGCCTGCGGCCTTGGCGTTCTCGCGCGCGCCGTCGGAGGCGTTGCGGGAGAATTCCTGGTCGGCGGCGACGATGGCGACGGTCTTCGGCTTCGGGTCCTGCGCCATCGCCGTGTCGAAGAAGCCCTTGGTGAAGGCGGGCTTGGCGTCGGGACCGGACGGGATCATCGCGAAGTAATTCGGATAGTTGAACTCGGAATTGACCGCGAGCCCGAGCAACCCGATGAACACCTTTTTCCGCTGCATCACGATCGGCATCGCCGGCGCCAGCATGGCGGTGGCATAGCCGCCGATCACGAGGTCGACTTTGTCGACGTCGAGAAGCTTGGTGTAGATCGCCGGCACTTCGGACGGCGTGCTCTTGTCATCGTAGTAGATGAGCTTCACCGGCCGGCCCAACAGACCGCCCTTGGCGTTGACTTCTTCTTCCCAGATTCTTTGCGCGAGCAATGCCGACTTGCCGTTGCCGCCGAGCCCGCCGGTCTGCGCCATGCTGTAGCCGATCTTGATCGGCTCGCCCGATTGCGCCGCGGCGCCGGTTACCCACGCGAACGCCGCGGCCGCGGCAAACACGGCCGCCGCAAGCATCTTGTGCTTGAGTTGTGCAAGCATTTCGTCTCCTCCCCGATGACGTTATGAATGACGTTATTTTTGAATATCTTAGGCGTAATCGGCGCATCGAGGCCAGAACTTTATTGGGATTGCTGCGCCGCGTTCAGATGGTTGTCGCGTCGCCGCCCTCGACGATGATGGTCTCGACCTCGCCGGCGCCACCGCGGCGGAAAGCCGCCGCTTCATCGTATTCCTTCGAGGTGAAGCAGGTCACGGCTTGATCGAAAGTCGGAAATTCGATGACGATGAAGCGGTGGAACTTGTCCGGCCCCTCCATGCGCTGGAAGCGGCCGCCGCGGGCGAGCGTCCGGCCTCCGTACTTTGCTATGATTTCGGGCACGCGATCGGTGTATTTCTTGTATTCGACCGGATCGTTGATCTTGGCGCGGGCAACCCAATAGGCGGGCATTGCTTGCTCCTGGACAGAAACTTCGGATGGGCGGAAACTGGCCCCGACATCGCTGCAATCGCGGGGAAAACCGCGAAGCGCAAAATGTGAAATTTACGAGGAGGATATCATGCCGCTTTCCTTCATGGAGCACTTCCTGATCCAGGCGGAGGACATCGAGGCGACCAAGGACTGGTACGTGAAGGTGCTGGGCTTCAAGGTCGGCCCGCATCCGGATTTCAAGTTTCCGGTCTACTGGCTCTATCTCGGCGACCAGGATGTGCTGCATCTCACCACCGGCGGCGGCAAGGTCTCCGACAACCGGATGAAGTATCTCGGCCAGGAATCGCAGGTGACCAAGGGTTCGGGCGTGATCGATCATGTCGCGTTTCGCGCCAGCGGCCTCGACGACTTGATCGCGCATCTGAAAAAACTGAACATCGAGTTCAAGGAGCGCCGCGTCGACGACCAGAGCCTCTACCAGCTCTTTCTGTTCGATCCCAACGGCGTGAAGGTCGAACTCAACTTCGCCGCCGCCGAAGCCAAGGGCCGCAAAGCCGCGGTGATGGCCTCGGAAATGACCGCGCCCAACTAAGCCGTAAAAAATCGCGCGAGCAGGGAAGAGCCATGCCCTTTGTGACGGAAAGCAACCTTACCGATATCGCGATCGAGCGGTGGAAGAACATTCCGGACGCGCGGCTCCGCCAGATCATGACCTCGCTGATCAAGCATCTGCACGGCTTCGTGCGCGAGGTCGAGCTCACCGAGGCGGAATGGGCGACTGCGATCGATTGGCTCACGCGCACCGGCAAGATGTGCAACGACAAGCGCCAGGAGTTCATCCTCGCTTCCGACGTGCTCGGCGTGTCGATGCTCGTCGACGCGATCAATCACCGGCTCGCCACCGGTGCCACGCCCACGACCGTCACCGGACCGTTCCACGTGCACGATTCGCCGGAGCTTGCGAACGGCGCCAATATGGCGGACGGCGCGCCGGGCATCCCGTGTTTCGTTTCCGGCTTCGTACGCGGCCTCGACGGCAAGCCGATCAAGGGCGCGGTCCTCGACGTGTGGCAGACCGACGGCGACGGGCTTTACGAAGCGCAACGCGACACCGACGGCCCATGGCTGCGCGCGATCTACCGCTCGGGCCCCGACGGTTCTTACGTCATCCGCACGGTGGCGCCGATCGGCTACACGATCCCGATGGACGGCACGATCGGCGAACTCATGGGGCGCACCAAGATCAGCCACATGCGGCCGGCGCATATTCATTTCCTCGTCGAGGCGCCGGGCTATCACCGCATCATCACCCACATCTTCCAGAAGGGCGACCAGTACATCGACAGCGATGTCGTCTTTGGCGTGAAGGAGCCGTTGATCGTGAATTTCGAGAAGAGGCCCGACGGCCGCACCCCCACCGGCGAGACGAGCAACACGCCATTTTACGACGTGAAATACGATTTCACGCTGCAAGCGGTCTGATCGGGGCGCGGAGCATTTTCATGAAGTTTTTTTCGTTCTGGCGCTCGCTCGCCTCGTTCCGCGTGCGGATCGCACTCAACATCAAGGCGATCGAAGCGGAGGTGGTGCAGGTCAACATCCTGAAGGGCGAGCAATGTACGGACGCTTTTCGCCGGGTCAATCCGCAAATGCTCATTCCCGCCCTTGATGACGGCAAGGGACCGATCCTGTTTCAGTCGCTGGCGATTCTGGAATATCTCGAAGAGACGCATCCGAAGCCGGCACTTCTGCCGAAGGACGCCCGCGCGCGGGCGTGGGTGCGGGGGATGGCGGGGATCGTCGCCTGCGATGCGCATCCGTTGATCGTTCCGCGCATCCGCAATTTCCTTGAGCAGGAATTCAAACTGGATGAGCCGGCGCGGCTGCAATGGATCCGGCACTGGTTCACCGAAGGCTACAAGGCCCTGGAAACACATTTGGCAAATGATGGCGTGACGGGGCGCTTTTGCTGCGGCGACGCGATCACGCTCGCCGACATCTGTCTCGTCAGCCATTCGGTCGGCGGCGAGTTCTTCGATCGCGGGCCCGCGCCTTACCCCAACGTCGCGCGCATCACGGAAGCCTGTCTCAAGGAAGAGACGTTCGCGAAAGCGCACCCGCTGAAACAGCCGGGCGCGCCCGCGAAAATCGGGCACTAGCGCGCCACCGAACGATCGTTCCGTAGGCGCGCATCAATGTGACGTGGGCTTACCCGGCTCTTGCGGGACCGTGACGAACTGCTTCGCCTGCAGCACCGCAATGCCAACTTTCGTTGGGACCGAGATACGAAATGGCGCGAGGATGCGCGTGCCGGCAATCGGCGTCAGCCAGATCTCCATGTCCCGGTTATTCATGAGATATTTGATCGTGGAGCGATCGGGATTGTAGCCCGCGATCGGCTGGTAATTCACGCCGCACACCACCGCCGGCCCGCGATACCCTTGGTCGGTCTGAACGTCTTCCATTCGCTTGAACGACAGCGCCAGATTAAAACGGTGGTTGCCATCGAAGACCGGCAGTGTCTGTTCGCACGCGCGAGGCGTTAAGGCCTCGCCTGTGCCAGCGACCGGTATCAGCGAAGCGGTGATCGGATCGACAATGCCGCGTTTATGCTCTTCGGTAACGGGAATATTTTTTCTATTTGGCGGATCCGAGGCTTCGACCGCGAGATCCTTCACCGTTCGGGACTCGATCTTCATTCTTACCGCGGCAAATTTTTTGGACTTTATGCCCACTGAATATTTCACGTCCGCCGCGTAATCCGTCGCCGACAGATGTCCGCGGTTGACCGTGCCTTGCGCAACAATCGAGCCTTCCCCTGACGTGACCCAACTCAGCAAGCCGGCTACGCGCCCGGTCACTTCCGCCGTGTATTCCTTATCGCCGATGGTAACGGTCCAAACTCCGTTTCCGACCGGAATGCCGGCGATTGAGGCGGTATATTCGGCGTTGAGCCGGCCTTGCGCATGAGCGGAATTGCATGGCCCGTTGCAAATCGCGGCCGCCAGAATTGCGGCACCCGCATATCCCGCAGCGAACCTGCGCGGCAGCATCTTGATCGATCCCTTGTTTTCTAGCCCCGGATGACTGCACTACTCGATATCCGAAACTGAACCGATTTGTCGATCTACTCTCTAGTGAAACCGGCTTTTCCGTTTCGCTGTTGTGTCAAGACTGAGGCGCCCGATGAGTAAACATCGCGAAGCGTTGGCCGAGCAGTTTTTCTCGGGTAATGCCGCCAGCTACGATCGAATCGCCAGCTTCTCGACCCTGGGGCTTGACGGTTGGTGGAAACGCAAGCTCCTCCATAAAATACCGAAGACATCCAACCGCATCATCGAGCAGGCCTGCGGCACCGGTATTCTGACTTTTAAAATTGCACGGCGCTTTCCCAAGGGCCGCGTGATCGGCGTCGAACTTCAGGCGGAGTATCTGAACATCGCCAGAAAAAAGGCGCGCGATCTGCGATTGACCAATGTCGAATTTATTCAGGGAAGAGCGGAAGACGTGATTTTGGACGGGGAATTCGATTGCATCGTGTCCGACTATCTAGCCAAATATGTCGACCTCGATCTTTTGGTGGCGCACGCGCGAACAATGCTGCGTGAGGGCGGCGTCTTCGTCGCGCATGAACTCACGCGTCCAACCAACCCGCTGTTCGTTGGATTTTGGAAGCTGCACTTCAAGTTTCTGCAGACCTATGGAAAATGGAAATATCCCGAGTGGGAAGTTGCTTTCCGCGACCTTCCGCTTTTGCTTGCAAAAACTCGCTGGGTCGATGAATTGACGCGCGCGCTTCGGGCCAACAAGTTCTCGGATATCCGGGTGGAATATCTGATCTTTGGCGCGTCGGTGATTGTTTCAGCCAGGAAATGAGTCTGCGCCCTAATTTTTTCGTGGGGTCTGGCGGGTGCGCGCGTGAATTTTTTCCTTCCAGCGCGTGCGGATGGCCGCGATCTCGTCCTCGATGCGGTCGAGGAATAGCTTCGCCTCGCCGCCGAGCGGACGGCGCGCCGGCGCGATCACCACGAATTCGGCGAAGAGCGGCGGGTCGACAATCGGGTTGACGACGAGTTCGCCGCGGCCGACATCGTTGATGCAGATGATGCCCGGCAGCACGGTGACCCAATCCGAGTGGGCGACGAATTCGAGCGTGCCGATCATCGCGTCCATCTCGATCGTATCCTCGATCGGAATGCCGTTGGTTTGAAAATAGGTTTCGAGATTGCGCCGGCGGATGTTGTGCGGGCCGGGCACGACGATTTTCAGCGGCACGCAATCGGCAAGGCGCATCGGCACGAGCGGCCTGAAGCCGCGGGCGCGGCCCGAGATCAGCATTTCACGATCGCGCGCCAAGAGCCGCGACTTCAGGCCGACGCGACCTTCGAAAGTGGGCACCACGGCGAAGTCGAGTTCCTCGGCGAGCACCATGTCGGTGAGCACGGCGCTGTAGCCCTCGACGATCTTGAGCTTCACGTCGGGGTAGTCGCGCACGTAGTCCTTCAGCGCCGGAGCGAGTGCGGCGCGCGTGAAAGTCGGCATCAGCCCGATGCGGAGATTGCCGGAAACGCGGCCGGCAAGCGCGCGCATTTCTTCGCCCGCCGTCTGCAACGTGCCGATCGCCTCGATGCAGCGGCGATAGTAGCGGCTGCCCGCGGGCGTCGGCCGCACGCCCTTCGCCGAGCGCTCGAAGAGCTTGACGCCGGTCGCGCGCTCGACCGCGGCGATGTGCTGGGAGATGCCGGATTGGGTGGCATTTTCGCGCAGAGCGGCGCGTGTAAACGAGCCCTCCTCGCAGACGGCGATGACGGCGCGGACCTGGCGGAGGCTCAATTGTTCGCTCATTAGAAATTCTAATGATAATCCATCAAAGATATTATTTCAAATGAAGGCGGCCAATCCCCTACATTTTTAACGAAACCGGCGGGGGAGCCGGAGAAACGAGTTGGGGATGCCGATGCAGCTCGGCTTTTTCACCATGCCCATCCATCCGCTCGACAAGGACTGGCGCCAGTCCTTGCGCGAGGATCGGGAAGCCTTCGTGCTCGCGGACGAGCTCGGCTTTGCCGAAGGCTATGTGGGCGAGCACGCCACCGACCGCGCCGAGAACATCACCTCCTGCGCGATGTTCATCGCCACGCTGGCGCAGGCGACGAAGCGCATCAAGCTCGGCACCGGCACGGTGAATTTGCCGAACACGCACCCGGCGGCGGTCGCCTCGCAGATCGCCATGCTCGACCATCTCCTCGACGGCCGCTTCATCTTCGGCATCAGCCCCGGCGGATTGCTTTCCGACGCGGAAGCGTTCGGCAATCTCGAGGCCGACCGTAACGCCATGTTCCTCGAGGCGATCAACCAAGTGCTCGCGATCTGGGCCGGCGAGCCGCCGTACAATCTCAAGGGCAAATACTGGAATATCTCGGTCGAGAAGCAATTCATCCCCGAACTCGGCCAGGGCTTCCTGCCGAAGCCGTTTCAGAAGCCGCATCCGCCGATCGTGGTGACGGCGGTGGCGCCGTTCTCGAAGGGCGTCACCGAAGCCGCGGCGCGCGGCTGGGATCCGATCTCGGCGAACTTCCTGATGCCGGCCTGGGTGAAGAGCCACTGGCCGAAATACGCCGAAGGCTGCGAGCGCGCCGGCCGCCGCGCCGATCCCGCCAACTGGCGCGTCGCCAAAAGCATCTTCGTCGCCGACGACGACAAGACGGCGAAAGAATACGCGACCTCGGCGCAAAGCCCCTATCGCTTTTATTACAACCAGCTCGCGACCAAGCTGATTAGAAGCGGCCGTGCCGAGCTCTTCAAGACCTCGCGCGAGCAGCCCGACGAGGCGGTGACGATCGACGGCATCTGCAACGAGCTCGTCATCTACGGCTCGCCGCAAAAGGTCATCGACGAGTTGCTGGCGTTTCGCGAATATATCGGCGACTTCGGCACGCTCTTGTACGCCGGCAAGGATTGGCGCGACCCCAAGCTTGCGCGCCGCTCGATGATCCTGATGGCGGAAAAAGTGCTGCCCGCGATCAATGCCGCGGCGAGCGGCACCCGCAAGCGGGCGGCAGCGGGCTGATGCCGGGCTTTTCGCAGCGGGCGAAACCGCAAAAATTCCGCGACAAGCTCGCCGCCGGGCAGTTCGTGATCACGGCCGAAATCACGCCGCCGGTTTCCTGCGCGCGCGAGGACCTGGTCTCTCTCGCGCGCCCCTTGGTGGGCTCCGCCGACGCCGTCAACGTGACCGACGGCGCCGGCGCGCAGCCCCACATTTCGGCGATCACCGCCGCCGCGATCGTCGCGGCGGAGGGCATCGAGCCGATCGTGCAGTTCGTTTGCCGCGACAAGAACCGCATCGCGTTGCAGAGCGACCTCATGGCGGCGGCGGCGCTCGGCCTGCGCAATATCCTCGTGCTGCGCGGCGACGACCCTTCGGCCGGCGATCAGCCGGACGCGAAGTCCGTCTTTGATCTCACGCCGACCGCGCTGATGCAGACGGCGCGCACGCTGTCCGAGCGCGGCGAGCTTCCGGGCGGCCGCAAGGTCAAGGGGAAAGCGGATTTCTTCATCGGCGCCGCCGACATGCCGATCGATCCGCCGGCGGGCTGGAAACCCGCGGGCCTGATCGCCAAGATGAACGCGGGCGCGGAATTCATCCAGACGCAGTTCTGCATGGATGCGGATCTCATCGCGCGCTATATGCGCGCGCTCGCCGATCACGGCGTGGCCGGGAAGCTGCACTTCCTCGTGGGCATCGCGGCGCTGAAATCGGCGCGCTCCGCGCACTGGATGCGCGAGCGCCTCTTCGGCACGGTGATCCCCGACCGCGTGATCGAGCGCATGGAACGCGCCGCCGATCCCGTCGCGGAGGGCCGCCGGATCGCACTCGAGTTGATCGAGCGCTACGCGAGCATCAAGGGGATTTCCGGCGTGCACATCATGGGCCCGACGAACGGCGACACGATCCCCACCATCATCTCGCAGGTACGCCAGGCCGCCTGATACGTCGGTACTTTAATCAATGCCGGTTTTCCTCACCTTTGTCGGATTGATTTTCGGCGCGCTTCTGGGCGCCGCGATCGGCGTCGGGCTCGGCTTCGCCTACACATCTATTTTCAAGGTGAGCGATTTCGAAGGCTATAGCGGCATGCTGATTTTCTTCACCTTCATGCCGATCGGCGCGATCGCGGGCGGGACCGGCGGCGCAATTCTTTTAGGGCTCGTGGGCGCCAGGAAGTAGCCGTCGCCGAGGATCGGCGTTAAATCCCGCCCTCGAAAACCCTGAGCCCCGGCGGAATGACCGCCCAGTCTGGACGGCCGCGGGTGAAGATCGCGATCGTCGGCCGGAACAGCGACGGATCGTCGAGCGAGCCCGCGTAGATCGTGAACGTCTCGTCCTTGCCGATCTCGCCGCCGAAGACGAGGCCGCCGCAGGCCGGGCAAAAATTGCGCACGGCGTCGCTCCCGCGCGCGGACTTCGATACGAATTGCCGCGGCTTGCCGGTGAAGCGCACGGCGCCCGCCGCAAATCCCATGAAGCCGATGAAGCCGCCGCCCGACGCCTTGCGGCAATCGGCGCAGTAGCAGTGACCCATGAATTTCGGCGCGCCGTCCGCCTCCCAGCGCAGCGCGCCGCAGAGGCAGCCGCCGGCGTAGCGCTTGGTTTCGCTCATCGCCACGTATTGCGAAGATTGCCGGAGCGCGTCAACCGGTTTTGCCGTGCGCATCAAAAGCGGCGCGGGCGGCGTGGATACGCGACATGTTTCTTAGAGCCCATTGTCCAAGCTCGACGACCGGCCGTTGTAGCGACCGTCCAAGCGCCGTGAGTTGGTAGTCCACCCGCGGCGGGACCGTCGGCGTCACCTTGCGGGTGACCATGCCGTCGCGTTCCAGGCCCCGGAGCGTCAAGGTCAGCATTCGCTGCGACACGCCCGGGACCGCGCGGCGGATTTCCGAGAACCGCCGCGAGCCGTCCTTCAGCGACATAACGACAAGCACCGTCCACTTGTCGCCCACACGGCCGAGGATTTCACCGACCGTCTTGCAGCCCACGGTATCATGGAGAGAACTAGCGCCCAAAAATGTGCCTCCTTGCGGCTTGTCCTGGTGGGTACCAGCCTATCCTCAGTTCTTGTTTGTAACCACCCCTAATCCGAGGACAAGTCATGCTGAAGATAGGAATGATCATCGGCAGCACCCGACCGAACCGCTTCGCCGATACGCCCGCGAAATGGCTGCTTGAGGGCGCCGCCACGCGCACCGACCTCAAGCTCGAAGCACTGGACCTTCGCGACTACAAACTGCCGTTCTTCAACGAGCCAGCGCCGCCGGCCTATACGGGCGGGGTCTATACGGAGCCTCAGGCCGAGGCTTGGCGAAAACGCATCGGCGAATTCGACGGCTTTATCGCCACGGTCGCGGAATACAATCACGGTCCCACGGCGGTATTGAAGAACGCTTTCGACAGCGCCAGTCTCGAATGGCAACGGAAGCCCATTGCCTTTGTGGGTTATGGCGGCGTCGGCGGTGCGCGCGCGATCGAGACCCTGCGGGGCGTCGTCGTTGAGTTGCAGATGGCGCCGATCAAGCAAGAAGTGAACATCGGGATGGAGCCGTATCTCGGCATCATCCAGAAGGGCGCCACCCTCAACGACTACGAATATCTGGTGCAAAGCCGCGGCGTCATGTTCGACTACCTGGTTTGGTGGGGCGTGGCGTTGAAAGCGGCGCGGCAGGCGGCAGCCGCTGCCAGCAGCCGTGCGGCCTGAACGGCGCGCCGCAGCTTCTAATCGGAACAAAAAACTCGGGAGACTGACTTTGAGTAAGGTCATCGATTTCGAGGCGTTGATGAGGGCCAACCTCACTCGTGTCTTTGGCGAGCGGGATCGCGGCCGTCGCCGCGCCGCGCTAGAGGAAATTTATACGGCTGACGCCAAACTGTATGAGCCCGACAACGTGTTCACGGGCCGAGACGCGATCAACGGCGCGGTGGAGGCGCTCATCGCTCGCATACCTCCCGAGTTCGTGTTTACCCCCGATGGAATTGCCGTCGGTCATCACGGCCTTGGACGGCTACGGTGGCGATTAGGGCCGCCGGGTGGGTCTGCCGCCATCACCGGCACGGACGTCGTCCAAGTCGAGGCAGGCCGGATTAAGTCTCTGCACGTCTTTCTCGATCCCGGTCCGCTCTGAGCGCTCCCCGCTCCCATAGCCAACGCAGCGAAAAGGAAGCTCCATGACCACCGCAAGAACTGGCCTCGATGCATTGCTCACGCCCGAGGACAGCGTTCTTGTTCTCATCGACCATCAGCCGTTTCAATTCGCCAACCTGCACAGTCACGAACCCACGATGATCGTGAACAACGTCGTCGGTTTGGCTAAGAGCGCCAAAGTGTTTCGCGTTCCGACAATATTGACCACGGTCGTGGAGGAGCGCGGGGGCTACCTGATAAAGGGATTGCGGGATGTTTTCCCGGAGCAGAAACCGATCAACCGCACATTTATCAACACGTGGCAGGATAGCCGCGTCGTCGAAGCGGTAAAGAACACAGGCCGAAAGAAACTGGTGTTGGCCGCGCTGTGGACTGAGATCTGTCTCGCGATGCCGGCCATCCAGGCACAGGGCGAGGGCTACGATGTGTACGTCGTGACCGATGCCTCCGGCGGCGTGTCGGTCGAAGCTCACGACATGGCTGTTCGACGCATGGTTCAGGCCGGTATTGTTCCGATTACGTGGCTGGCTGTGGTGAGCGAATGGCAACGTGATTGGGCTCGTGAAGCAACCGCGTCGGAACTCGGAGAGATATTGGTCCAGCACGCAGGCGGCACGGGGGCTGCTGTTGCTTGGGAAGCGCAGCTTCTGGGCGCCAAACGTTAATGTCGATCCCATTCGATCGCGCGGCCGCGATAGCCTGGCCGGCTACTTCGGCACCCGGCCCTTTATCGCGTTGGCACGCGCGCTCAAAACGATGCGGCTTGTTCCATCCGCCGACAGACGCGCACGGACGCGCGCCTTCAGCTGTTCGGCATCGGCGGGCGGCATCGCCTTGATGGCCGCGCCCACGCTCGCGCTCAGGAGGCTTGTCTCCCAGAAGTCATCGAAGCTCGGGAAGCTTCGCTCTACGATGATTTCCTTCGTCGCGACCGCATCGAGGCGAGCGTCCTTCCACAAACCGCGCAGCATCTCCATGCGGGAGGCGTCGGCGCTCGGCGGCAAGAGCGGCGTGAGGCCCATCGCGCGCATCTCGGCCATGATGGGTTCCAGCGGAAATCCGCCGCCGGGAAAGTTCCAGAGATAGGCGGCAATGATGCCGCCCGGGCGAACGACGCGGACCATTTCGGCGACACCCTTCGCGGGCTCCGGCACGAAAAAAAGCACCAGCGCCATGACGGCCGCGTCGAAGCTCTCCGCCGGAAAGGGAAGCGCCGCGGCGTCGCCGGCGCGGAACTCGGCGACGCCCGCCTTGTGCCGCGCGCGCGCGAAGGCGAGCTGGCCTTCGGAGGGATCGATCCCCTCGACCTTGGCCGGGGCAGCGCGCTCGACCAGCAACTCGGTGAAGGCGCCATTGCCGCAGCCGACGTCAATCCAGCCGAGGCCCGGCGGCGTCGCGAGCCAGTCGAGGAAGACTTCGCCCGCCAACCGGCTCCAGACGCCCATCATTTTTTCATAGGCGTCGCCGTCGTCGAAGCGGATCTGCTTTTCGGCCATTGGCCGTGCTTCGCGGGCTAACGCGGCCAGCCGGCCAAAAGGCCGCGCAAGGCGGCGACGAAGGCGAGCGGCTGGTCGATCATCACGTGATGCTCGGCATCGGGGATTTCGATTTTCGGCGTGCCCGCCGGCGCCATCTTCAGCGCGTAGTCGAGGAGTTTCCCCGACATCAGCTTCGAGTGACTTCCCCACATCAGCGCCACCGGGCATTTGATCGCCGCGAGCTCCAGCGCGAGGTCGGGGAGCTCGAATTGGTGCCACATGAAAGGATCGAATTTCCACGTCCAGCCTTTGCCGCCGGCGCCGTCGACCTCCTTCAGCGAATGGCGGGCGATGAAGTCGGCGATGAAGACGTTTTCGCAGCCCTGGATCGGCGCCAGCCGGAAACGCGCGAGTGCGGCGTTGAAGCCCGGATAGATGCGGTTCGGGCGCGGCTCGCCGCCCTTCGCCTTGCGCCGCTCGCGCCGCGCCTTGCGCTCCTCCGGCGACCATAGCGGGGTATCGACGATGATCGCCGCGCGCAGCCGCTCGCCATGCATCATGCCGGCGGCGATCGTCGGCACGCCGCCGAAGGAATGGCCGACGAAGACGGGTTTCTCCGCCGCCGCGAACAACCCGGTTGTTTCGGCAACCGTGAGCGCTTCGTTGACGAAATTTTCGAGCGTGTAGTGCTTGCGCCAGTCGGAGCCGCCCATGCCGGACCAGGAAAGTGCGGCGACGCGCCAGTGGGCGGAAAAGAACGGCGCGATGAAACTCCACCAATCGGCATGCGCGCCATTGCCGTGCATGAACAGAATGCCGGGCTTGCCGCGCTCGCCCCAGGCAAGCGTTTCGATCTTGGCGCCCGCGACTTCGACGAAGCTCCGTTCGGGCTTCTCCTCGATCGCCCGGTTGAACCACAGCGGCGCCGGCGGCTCCTTCCCGCCGAAGGCCGCGAGCGGCGCGTAAAGCCTTGGATCCCTGGTTTCCTGATCCACGGAAATTCTCAGCCGGCCTTCTGGGCGTTGGTGATCTCGATGCGGCCTTGATCCATGGCGCTGTCGGGGACGATGTCGCCCTTGCGGCTTGAGATCGTCTCGATCTTTGCCGCGAGCTCGTCGGCGGCGCCGTTGCCGCTGCCGAGGAAGGCGCCGGGCGTGAGCGTGATGTACGCGCGCTCGAAGGAGCCGGCGCCGGCGCAGAGGATCGCGCGCGTCGGCGCGCCGTCCGAAGCGAGATAAACGATCGCCGGCGAGACGGCCTCGGGTTTCAGCCGCGCCAGCACCTCCGGCGGCATCAGACCTTCGGTCATGCGCGTCGCCGCGGTGGGGGCGAGGCAGTTGACGCGGATGTTGTGCTTGGCGCCCTCCAACGACAGCGTCTGCATGAGGCCGACGAGCGCCATCTTGGCGGCGCCGTAATTCGACTGGCCGAAATTGCCGTAGAGGCCCGAGGACGAGGTGGTCATGATGATGCGGCCGTAATTTTGCGCGCGCATGATTTCCCACACCGCCTTGGTGGTGTGCACCGCGCCCATCAAATGCACGTCGATGACGGCGCGGAAATCGTCGATCTCCATCTTGGCGAAGGTCTTGTCGCGCAAGATGCCGGCGTTATTCACGAGGATGTCGACGCGGCCCCACTTCTTCATGGCTTCCGCGACCATGGCTTCGACCGCGGCGTAATCGGTGACGGAAGCGCCGTTGGCGATCGCCTCGCCGCCGGCCTTGCGGATTTCATCGACGACTTTTTCCGCCGCCGTCGCCGAGCCGCCCGTGCCGTCGCGGGCGCCACCGAGATCGTTGACGACGACCTTGGCGCCGCGCGAAGCGAGCGCCAGCGCATGCGCGCGGCCGAGCCCGCCGCCGGCGCCGGTGACGATCGCGACTTTTCCCGAGAGTTCAATGGCCATGAAGATTTGCCCCGCTATAAGCCCGTTGCTCGGGCGCTCTTGTAGGGGAAGCGGGGGCCGCTGCAAAGCAGACTTTCGATGCGAGGAATCTTCACCGAGACCGGCAAGGACCGCGTGGACACGCGCGCAAAATGCGCTTCGCGGAATCCGTTTTATCGTGTAACGCCATCTCAATCCCAAATACTATGGAACGCTGATCGTCGTGATTGCCGCTTCCGTCATTCTCGGGGGATTGGGCGGGCTTATCCTTCCCGCCTATCTCACCACGCGTGGCGAGCCGTCCGGTTGAGAAATGCGATGTGCGTGAATCAAGCAAGAGCTTCGACTTGAACCAGGGCCCGCGCGAAACCCGCTGGTGGTGGATCCGGCACGCGCCGGTGCCGGATTCCGTGCGCATCTACGGCCAGGAGGACGTGGATTGCGACTGCTCGTCGGCGGAAGTGTTCGCGGCACTCGCCAACGAGCTTCCACGCGACGCGGTGTGGCTCACGAGCAACCTCTCCCGCACGCAGAAGACGGCGGCGGTGATTCTCGCCGCCATGAAGCATGCGACCGAGCTTCGGGCGGTTCCGGAATTCGCCGAGCAGCATCTCGGCGAATGGCAGGGGCAGGTGCGCGCCGATTTTTTCGCGGGCCGCGACCGGATGCGTTATCCGTTCTGGTTCGGGCCCGCCGACGAGCGGCCGCCGGGCGGCGAGACCTACGCCGAAGTGTGCGCGCGCGTGGCACCGGCGATCGAGCGGCTCTCGGCGCAATATGCCGGGCGGAACATCGTCGCGGTGGGCCACGGCGGCAGCATTCGCGCGGCACTCGCGCATGCGCTCGGCCTGGATGCGGACGCCGTGCTCGCCTTCGTGATCGACAACTGTTCGGTGACGCGGGTCGACCGGATCGGCGATGCGAGCCGCGGCCACTGGCGCGTTTCCGCGGTTAATCACCGGCCGTGGCTGGGAAATATTCCTGATAAATAGGCCTGATAAAACATTGTCATATTGAAACGGGGAGGGGGCAGTCGTGGCTAAAAAGGCATTGGTGCTTCGCAGATTGCAGGGCCCGCGCGGGCATCCCGGCTTGCCGGGTAAAGCCGGGCCGCCAGGGTCATCCAGGACCGATCGGAAAGCCCGGTCCGGCCGCACCGCGCGGCCCCATGGGCAAGCCCGGGCCGCAGGGAAAACGCGGCGAAGCGGGGCCACAAGGAAAACCCGGCCCGCAGGGAAAACCCGGACCCGCCGGCCCGCCCGGGCGGCTGCCCACGATCGACGAGGTGGTGCCTTGGCTGCATCTCGTCTTCGAGGCCTGGCAGGACTACAAGCAAACGCGGAAGCTTGAGGAAAAGGAAAAGCGCAAGGCGGAGAAATGGGCCGAGCGCGAGCTCGAGCTGGAGGAGGCGGACGAGCGCGAAGACGGCGGCGAGGACAACGACAACGGCAAAAAGAAGAAGAAAAAACGCAAGCACAAAAAATAATTGTTCGGGCAGGAAAAAAGAGAGCCGGGCGCTGGCTTAAGATCAGGGTTTCTTGGCGACCGCCGTTTTCGCCGCCGTTTTCGAAAATCCCGGCACGCGCGCGAGCAAGCGCTTCACCGGATCGCTGATCCATGCTTGCGTGACGAAATCATTGTGCACGATCTCGTCGCCGTTGCTGATGAAGGCGATGCTGCCCTCGGCGAGCTTCGGCGGCAGCGACATCTGAAATTTCACCTCTTTGTCGGTGAGCATTTTCTGCATCGCCTCGTTCTCGCCGCGCGTGAAGCGGGTGTAGGCGCTGACGAAAAACACCGGCGGGTTGGCGGCGAGAATCCACGCCATGAACTTGTCGGTCTCCGCGTAGAGCGCATCGAGCAGGATCAGGCCGCGTACGCGCTCGGTGGCGCCGCCAGCATAGATCGACCAGGCGGCGGGCTGATAGCCGCCGCTATAGGCGACGATCACCACCGGCGCGTGCTCAAAGACCGCTTGCGCTTCCGGCTTTCCGTAAAGTACCGCAAGCTTTTGCGCGGCTTCTTGCATGAATTGCGCGAAGAAGCCCGGCTCCCAGAAACGGCCGGAGCTTGAATCGAAGGCGTCGACGGCGAATTGCGGCGCCACCAGCACCGCGTTCAATCCCGATTCCGCCACCTGCCGCGGCACATGCTGGCGGATGTTGACGTCGCGCATGAGCCTCGCGCCGTTGCCGTGGAAGAAGAGCACGATCACCGCCGGCTTCTGCGGATCGAAGCCGCGCGGGACCGAGAGCAGCACCCGGCGGTCGCTGTAGGTCTCGTCCCAATAGACGCGTCCGCGCGGCGCGGTGTGGCCGTGCTTGTCGCCATCGACGGCGTCGAGAAACGCCACGTTTTTTTCCGGGATGTCGCCGGCATAGGGGAACGGCGAATTCTCGAAGGTGACGAGAGAGGTTTTCGTCCGCGGCATGGGTTGCGCGTGAGCCTGAGTGAGTGCCGCAGTCTCAGTCAGGACGAAAGCGACCGCCATTAGCCGGGCAAAGTTTGGCAACAAAGCTCGCATGGCGTTCACGCTGCAGCGGCGGCAGGGCTCTTCACTTCGAGCGGCAATAATACGGCGAAGAAGGCGACCATCGCCAGAAGATAAGCACAGCCGCTCGCGACGAGCACCGTCGATAATCCGAACGATGTGGCGAGAATGGGCACAAGGGCCGCCCCAATCACCGAGAAGCAGCCATTGATGCCCCAGGCCCACAGGAACATGTGGTCCTTGCCGAGACGGCCGAGCGTCGTCATCGCGGTCGCCATGGGGAATCCCATCAGGAAAGCCGGCGGAAAAATCAACCCGAAACAGAAGACCATGCGCCAGCCGTAGTCGAACGTCCCGATGAGATCGAGCACACGATCGAGATACAGGCCATAGCCGATCAAGATCGAGCCGATGGCGAGAAACACGATCGGCATGATGACGCGGGCGTGGTTAAGGAAGCGTTCCGATGCCAAGGCGCCGAGGCCCGAAAAAACCAGCATCCCGGTAATGAGCACGGAGGCCGAAACCGTGGCGTTGCTCAGCGCCAGAATGAAGACGGCGATGAGGCCTACTTCGACCATGATGTAGCCTAGGCCGAGGCAGGCGAA
>DATGIF010000010.1:0-94870 GCA_035295845.1 Xanthobacteraceae bacterium | reverse complement strand
CCGCGCAGCCCACCGCTCCGCTGCCGGCCGCCCGGCCGCCGCAGCCAACGCCGCGTTCCGCTTCCGTGCAGCACGCGGCGGCGACGCCGACGACCGGAGCGACATCTTCCGACTCCGGCCGGCCTTACGTTTATCTTCTGCGCGGGCTGATGAACATTTTCTCGCTCGGCATGGATGATCTTGCCGCCAAGCTGCAACGGCGCGGGATCGCCGCCAATGTCTACGAATACGGCCAATGGGAATCGCTCTGCCAGGATGCCGCCGCGCGCTGGCGTTCGTCGAAGACGCAGATCGTGCTTGTCGGCCATTCGCTCGGCGGCGATGCCGTGATCTACATGGCGAACCGCCTCGGCCAGATGGGCATTCCGGTGGCGCTCGTCGTTGCCTTCGATCCGGTGCATCCGGTGCCGCTGACCGGCGGCACTACCGCGCGCTTCGTCAATCTGTATCAGTCGAACAACGGCTGGGGCGCGGCCGTGCCGCGCGGCTCCGGCTTCCATGGCGACCTTTCGAACGTCGATCTGCGCTCCAGCGCCAATCTCAGCCACACCACCATCGACAAATCTGCGCGCTTGCATGAAATCGTGATCAGCCGCGTGCTCGGTCTCGGCCGCCCTGCGACGCCGAAGCCGGTGATCGCCGCCCCGAGGCCCCTCGATTCCGTTCCCTCTTCGCCGCCGGCGGCGCAGATGCCGGCGGCTGCCACCGGGACCATGCCGCAGCCGCCCGCGGACACGCTGCGGCCGGTGCTCGCCTCGCCGCCTTCGCACCCCGCTTCGCAAACGCAATAAGCCCTTCCGGATTTGAAGCCCGGCTTCGCAGAGGCGCGCCGCGCATTGCTGCATCGGCGGAGCGCATTGTGATATCGTGACGCCGTCTTCTGACGGGGTCATTTGGCAAAGCGCGGCATGGGAGAAGGGCGATGAATGTCGCGAACCATGCCGGGGCAATCACGGCGGCATTCCTGGCGCTCGCGGCCGCGGGCCTGCCGCTCGCGCGGAGTGCGCGCGGCCCGTCGATTTTTTACCTGCTGAACATGCTTGTCTCGATAGGGGCGGCGGCCTCCGGCGCGTTCGTGCTTTGGAAAGGCGAGTTTTCGGCCGCAGCGCTGCCGATCGGGCTCGCGGAAACCGGCGTGAGCCTCCGCCTTGATGCGCTTTCCGCGACCTTCGCCGTGATCGTCAATGTGGCGGCGGCGCTCGCGAGCCTCTACGCAATGGGTTACGGCCACGAGGAAAAAGAGCCCGCGCGCGTTCTGCCGTTTTACGCGTTGTTCCTGCTTGGCATGAATTTGGTGCTCGTCGCCGACGACGCATTTTCGTTTCTGGTGGCGTGGGAATTCATGTCACTCTCTTCCTGGGCGCTCGTGGTGCTCCGGCATGAGGAGGAAGAAAACCGCCGCGCCGGTGCGCTCTATCTCGTCATGGCGTTCATCGGGGCGCTGGCACTGATTTTCGCCTTCGGCGTGATGGCCGCGGGCGGCGGAAATTATTTCTTCGGTGCGATGCGGGGGCACGCGCTTTCGCCGCTCTCGGCCGCCTTCGTGCTCGTGCTCGTGCTCATCGGCGCGGGCTCAAAGTCCGGCCTCGTGCCGCTGCACGCGTGGCTGCCGCCCGCGCACGCCGCGGCCCCAAGCCACGTCTCGGCGCTGATGAGCGGCGTCATGACCAAGGTCGCGGTCTATGGCTTCGTCCGCATCGTCTTCGATCTGATGGGCGCGCCCGCGCCATGGTGGGGCATGGTCGTGCTCGCGCTCGCGGGCGCCACCACCGTGCTCGGCGTGCTCTACGCGCTGATGCAGCACGATCTGAAGCGCCTGCTTGCCTACCACACGGTCGAGAATATCGGGATCATTTACATCGGGCTTGGTCTTGCGCTCGCTTTCAAGGCGCATGGATTTCCGGCGGCGGCAGCCCTTTCCGCCACCGCCGCGATCTTCCATGTCTTCAACCATTCGGTCTTCAAGAGCCTTCTCTTCTTCGGCGCCGGCGCCGTGCAGAACGCGAGCGGCACGCGCGACATGGAAAATCTGGGCGGCCTGATCCGCGGCATGCCGCTCACCGCGCTCACCTTCCTGGTCGGCTGCGTTGCGATTTCGGCATTGCCGCCGCTCAACGGATTTGTCTCCGAATGGCTCACCTTTCAGGCAATTCTTTTGAGTCCAGATCTTCCCGAATGGGGCCTGAAGCTCCTGGTGCCGGCAGTCGGCGCGCTGCTCGCGCTGTCGGCGGCGCTCGCCGCTGCCTGTTTTGTGAAGGCGTTCGGCATTGTCTTTCTCGGCCGTCCGCGCACGCGCGCGGCGCGCGAAGCGCATGATGCCGATCGCTTCTCGCTAGCGGCGATGTTCGCGCTCGCCGCACTCTGCATCGCCGCCGGAATCTTCTCCGGCTTCTTCATCGACGCACTTGCGCCCGCGATCAGCGAGATCGCGGACGCGCGCATGCCGGTGCAGACATCGCAGCCCTGGCTCACGCTCGTGCCCGTGGCGGAGAGCCGCAGCTCCTATAACGGCCTCCTGGTTTTCCTGTTCATCGTCTTCAATGGATTTTTTGCGGCCTTCGTCATTCACGCGCTTGCCTCGAACAAAGTCCGGCGCGGGCCGGCGTGGGACTGCGGCTTCCCGGATCAGAGCGTGGCCACGCAATACTCCGCCTCCTCCTTTGCCCAGCCGATCCGCCGCGTATTTGGCACCGTGGTGTTTCGCGCAAGCGAGCATGTGGAGATGCCGCCGCCTGGCTCCTTGAAGGCCGCGCATTTCGAAGCCGCCATTCACGACCCCATCTGGGATGCGCTCTATGCGCCCGTGATCGGCTTGGTGGCGCATGCGGCGGAAAAGCTCAATCGGCTGCAGTTTCTGACCATCCGCCGTTACCTGAGCTTCGTGTTTCTCGCCCTCATCCTGCTTTTGCTGGTGCTTCTGCTATGGCCGTGACCTTCGCCCAAAATCTTGCGGTCGAAGCCGCGCAAATGGCGCTTGTGCTTCTGCTGGCGCCGCTGCTCACCGGTTTCGTGCGCAAGGTAAAGGCGCGCCTGATGCGGCGGCGCGGGCCGCCGCTGTTGCAGCCCTATCGCGAACTCATGCGCCTCCTGGGCAAGGAAGCGGTGCTCGCCGAGAACGCCTCGTGGCTTTTCCGCGCCGTGCCCTACATCGTGTTCGCGACCACCTGGGTCGCGGCGGCGCTGGTGCCGGCTTTCGCGCGCGGGCTTCTGTTCAGCTGGTCGGCCGATCTCATCGCCATCATCGCGATCCTCGGCAGCGCCCGCTTTTTCCTCGCGCTCGCGGGGCTCGACGTCGGCACGAGCTTCGGCGGCATCGGCTCCTCGCGCGAGGTGATGATTGCCTCGCTCGCCGAGCCCGCGATGCTAATGATCGTGTTCACCCTTGCCTTGATGGCCGGCTCGACGCAGCTCTCGGCCATTGCCGCCTTCATGGCCTCGAATGAAGTGGGGCTGCGCGTGTCGCTCGGGCTCGCGCTGATCGCACTGATCATGGTCGCGATCGCCGAGAACGCGCGCATTCCGGTGGACAATCCCGCCACCCATCTCGAGCTCACCATGGTGCACGAAGCGATGGTGCTGGAATATTCCGGCCGCCACCTCGCGCTCATTGAGCTCGCCGCACAGTTGAAGCTCGTCCTCTATGCTTCGCTGATCGCCTGCGTGTTCCTGCCTTGGGGCCTTGCGACGGTGGACGCGGGTCCGGCCGCTTATGCTTATGGCCTCGCCGCCTATCTCGTGAAACTAGCGGGCATCGGGTTCCTGCTCGCCGCGTTTGAAATGTCGATCGCCAAGATGCGCGTCTTTCGCGTGCCGGAATTTCTCGGCGGCGCCTTGATGCTCGGACTGCTCGCAACTCTTCTTTTGTTCGTTTCGAAGAGCTTGTGATGCATAGCCTCGATTTCGATATCGCTCATCTCCTCGCAGGTTCGCTTGTGCTCGTGAGCTTCCTGCAGCTTTATCAGGACCGCCTCACGGCGCTCCTTCGCGTCTACGCCTTGCACGCGCTCGTACTCGCTCTTTCGGTCGCCTGGCAGGCGCACGTCCAACAAGCGCCACATCTTTTCGTCACCGCCGCGATCGCGCTCGTCTTCAAGGCAATTGTCATTCCGGTGACGCTGCACCGGATCATCGTCCGTCTCGGGATTCACCGCGAGATCGAGACCGTCGGCGGCATCGGCCTGACCATGCTTGCCGGCATCGGCCTCGTCGCGCTTTCGATCATGGTGATGCTGCGCGTCACCGGCGGCGCCGATGCGCTTGCGCGCGAGGATCTCGCCTTTGCGCTCTCCGTCGTCCTCTTGGGGCTTCTGATGATGGTGTCGCGGCGCAATGCCGTGAGCCAGGTCGTCGGCTTCATGTCGCTCGAAAACGGCCTCGTGCTCGCCGCCACCGGCGCCAAGGGCATGCCGCTCGTGGTCGAGATCTCCGTCGCTTTCTCGATCCTGATCGCCTTCATCGTGATCGGGATCTTTCTCTTCCGCATCCGCGAGCGCTTCGACAGCGTCGATGTCGGAGCGCTCGATCGCTTCCGTGGAGACCGGGCATGAACGCCGCGGATGCAGCCATTGCAGCGGTGCTCGCAATCCCAGCGCTCGCCGCGGCACTGCTTGCGTTTCTGCCGAGCTATCGCGTTGGTGCCGCGATCAACGTCGCCGCGGCGTTTCTCACCTTCCTCGCGGCTTTGACGTTTCTGTTCCAGCGGCCGGAGGTGGGGAGCTATCTCTTCATCGACGATCTCAACAATGTGTTCATCACGCTCACGACCTTCGTCGGCTTTACCGCAAGCGCCTTCGGCGCGAGCTACATCGCCCACGAACTGAAGATCGGCCGGCTCACGCCCGCTAATCTCCGCTTCTATCACGCGATGTATCAGACGCTGATGTTCGCGCTCAATCTCGCGCTCGTCGCCAACAATATCGGCCTGATGTGGGTCGCGGTCGAGATTGCGACGCTGACAACGGTGTTGATGGTCGGCATCTACCGCACCCATGAAGCGCTGGAAGCGGCCTGGAAATATTTCATTCTCGGCAGCGTCGGCATCGCGCTCGCGCTCTTCGGCACCATTCTCGTTTATCTCGCGGCACAGCCGGTGATCGGGCCGGGGTTCGACGCGATGGTGTGGACCGTGCTCGTCACGCGCGCGGCGGCCTTTGACGCGGGCATTCTCAATCTCGCTTTCATCTTTCTGCTTCTGGGCTACGGCACCAAGGTCGGGCTCGCGCCGCTGCACGCCTGGCTTCCCGATGCCCACGCCGAGGGTCCGACGCCGATTTCAGCGGTGCTGTCGGGCCTCCTCCTCAACGTCGCGCTCTATGCGCTGCTGCGGTTCAAGATTCTGCTCGCGGCGAACCCCGGCACGGTCGCGCCAAGCCCGCTGATGGTGACCATGGGACTCGTCTCGCTCGTTTTCGCGGGCTTCATGCTTTACCGCCGCCGCGACATCAAACGCTTCTTTGCCTATTCCTCGATCGAGCACATGGGCATCGTGACCTTCGCCTTCGGCCTCGGCGGCGCGATTGCGAATTTCGCCGGCCTCCTGCAAATGACCATGCATTCGCTCACCAAGTCGGCGATTTTCTTCGCGGTCGGCCACATCGCGCAGGCGAAGGGCACGCAGCGCTTCATTCAAATCCGCGGACTGTCGGTGAGCGATCCCGCGTTTGCTTTCGCGTTTGCACTCGCGGTGATCGCCATCGCGGGACTGCCGCCCTTCGGCATCTTCAAGGCGGAATTTCTGCTCGCGACCTCGACCTTCGCGCGCGCGCCGTGGCTCGCGGTTATTTTCGGCATTGGCATCCTCGTCGCCTTCGGCGCGCTCATCATCCGTCTGCAGGACGTTTTGTTCGGCAAGCCGTCGCCCTCGGAGAGAATTGCAACGGCAACGCTCATCCCGCTCTATGCGCATCTTGCGATCGTGCTCGCGGCGGGAATTTATTTGCCGGAGGCCCTTGTACGATGGTTCGAAGCGGTCGCGAAAATGCTCGGGTGAGGCGATGGCGAAAGCGGTGGAACGCAGAAATTTCTGGCCGCGCACGGTCGTCGACAAGGCGGCATGGAACGAATGCGCGGAAGCGCTGGGCGGCGGCGAGGGCGTCTTGTTCGCGCTTTTCGCCGAGGCCGATTGCGTGCACATGGCATTGCGCGGCGCCGGCGACGACGCCACGCGCATCCTGACGGTGAAAGTGGAGGGCGGCCGCTATCCTTCCGTCGGCGCGCATCACGCGCCCGCGATCCGGCTTGAGCGCGCGATTCGCGATCTCTTCGGGCACGCGCCGCAGGGGCTTCCCGACGAGCGCCCCTGGCTCGATCACGGCAAGTGGGCGATCACCATGCCCTTCGCCGAGAAGCGGCGGCTCGCGCGCGAAATCCACGACACCGGCTACGCCTTTCTTCCCGCCGAGGGCGAGGGCCTGCATGAAATTCCGGTGGGTCCGGTGCATGCCGGCATCATCGAGCCCGGCCATTTCCGCTTCACGGCGAACGGTGAAGCCGTGGTCCGCCTCGAGGAGCGCCTCGGTTATGTCCATAAAGGCACCGAACGGCTGATGGCAGGCGCACCGCTCGAGCACGCGGCGAAATTGGCCGGCCGCGTATCCGGCGATTCGACGGTCGCCTATGCCTACGCCTTCGCCCGCGCCGCCGAAGCCGCCCTTGGCGCCGCGCCGCCGCCGCGCGCGGTTTATCTGCGCGCGCTGATGGCGGAGCTGGAGCGGATCGCCAATCACCTCGGCGATTTCGGCGCCATCTGCAATGACGCTTCCTTCGTCGCGATCCATGCTCATTGCGGCGTGCTGCGCGAGGAAGTCTTGCAGGCTGCCGATGCCGCCTTCGGCCATCGCCTGATGCGCGATTGCATTGTTCCGGGCGGGGTCGCCGTCAATCTCAAGAAGGAGGGCGAGGCGCGCCTGCGCGCGCTGCTTTCGACGATCTCGCGGCATTTCCCCGATCTCGTCGCGATCTACGACGACACGCCGTCCTTGCAGGATCGCACCGTGACGACCGGGATCGTCACGCCGGAGCTTGCGCGCCGCTTCGCGCCGGGCGGCTATGTGGGCCGCGCCTCGGGCCGCGCTTTCGACGCGCGCCGCGCGCTCGCTTATCCGCCCTACGACGAGCTGCAGTTCGACGTGCCGGTGCTTCCGGAGGGCGACGTCAATGCCCGCGTCTGGATCCGCATTCGCGAGATCGAACAGAGTCTCGCCTTGATCCAGCAAATTCTCGACCGCCTGCCGGGCGGCGTGATCAAGGCCTCGCTTCCCGAGGCGCGCGAGGAACGCGAAGCCGCGGCCATGGTCGAGGGTTTCCGCGGCGATATCTTCGTCTGGCTGCGGCTAGCCGCCGACGGCAGCGTTCTCCGCTGCCATCCGCGCGATCCATCCTGGTTCCAGTGGCCGCTTCTGGAGGCGGCGGTCGAGGGCAACATCGTCGCCGATTTCCCGCTCTGCAATAAGTCCTTCAATTGTTCCTATTCGGGGCACGATCTGTGAGCGCGCGGCTCGAAAAACTCTTGCTGCAGGCGCTCGTGGCGAAGCCCGCGACAATCGCGGGCCCGGCCGCGGGGGAGGCGGCCGCCGAGGAGCTTGCGAAGACGCTCGCAGATACCGCGCGCCGCGTGCTCGGCCGGGCGCTTTCGATCCGCGAGATCGATGCCGGTTCCTGCAACGGCTGCGAGCTTGAAATTCACGCGCTCAACAATCCGGTCTACGACCTCGAACGCTTCGGGTTGAAATTCGTCGCTTCCCCGCGTCACGCCGACGTTCTGCTGGTCACGGGCCCCGTCACCGCCAATATGAAAACGGCGCTGGAACGCACCTATCACGCGACACCCGCGCCGAAATGGGTGGTGGCGACCGGCGATTGCGCCTGCACCGGCGGCCTGTTCAAGGGAAGCTATGCCTGCGTCGGCGCGGTCGAGAACGTAATCCCCGTCGATTTACGCATCCCCGGCTGCCCGCCGCGGCCGGTCGAAATCCTGCAGGGTCTGGTCGCTTTGCTGGAGGCCGCTTCGCGGAGCGGCGGCGCCAAGCGATAGCGCCGGTCAAAACATCGAATTGGAATTCGACGATTTCTTCGGGACTTGCTGCAAGACGTCCCAATGCTCGACGATTTTGCCCTCTTCGTCGAGGCGGAAGATGTCGATGCCGGCCCAATCCGGTCCGCCCGGCCATTTCTGGTGCGTATGCAGCACCACGAAGTTTCCCTCGGCGATCACGCGCTTGAACTGCACGCTCTTGCCCGGATAGTCCTTCGCCATCTTGCTGAAATAGGCGATGAAGCCGTCCTTGCCGTCGGCGACCTTCGGATTGTGCTGGGCATATTCCTTGCCGACGAATTGCCGCACGGCTTCCATCGGCTTCGACTGGTTGAACATCATGTCGTAGAAATCGACGACGGTGCGCTTGTTTTTCTGCAATTGATTGCTCATGGCCTTGGCCTTTGTTGCTGCTTACCTATCCGCTCGCAAGCGGGGCTGCAATCGGCTAAGACTGTGGCGGATCGTTGAGCATTCTGATCGATGCACCGCCGCATAAGACCGCTGATCGCGCTCGTTGCCGCCTATAGCATCATGCTCGCGGCGATATTCGCCGCGGCTTCCGCAGCGCATGCGGCCGCGGGCGGCGCTCCATCGATTTGCGCCTCCGGCCCGGCAGGCGGTGAGTTTCCGGGTGCGCCGGCGCGGCACGATCTTGACTGCTGCATCGCTTGTGGCGGCGGCTCGCCGGCCCTGCCGGTTGCCGGTGCCGCCGATATCTCCTTACCCGCGCCCATGCGCATTGCCTGGCGGGCAGATAGCGCGGCCTTTCTTTGCCCGCCCATCAAGAGCGCGCCGTCCGCACGCGCGCCTCCGGCCAGCATCTGATCCCTGCCGCAACCCTTTGATCAGATCCGGAGCCCGTCGATCGCTCCGCCACAAGGAGACAGCCATGCGCTTCGTAGCAATCATCGGCGCGATCTTTTTCGCGCTCGCCTCGACCTCGTTCGCCCATGATTTTACCGTCGGCTCGATTCACATCGAGCATCCCTGGTCGCGGGTCGTGCCCAAGGGTGCCAATGTCGCCGCCGGCTACCTGACGATCGAAAATAGGGGCGCCGTTCCCGACCGCCTCGTCGGCGGTTCGAGCGTTATCGCCGGCCGTTTTGAAATTCATCAGATGACGATGGTGGATGGCGTGATGAAGATGCGGCCGCTGGAAGGCGGCCTTGAAATCGCGCCCGGCAAGAGCGTGACCCTCGAGCCCGGCGGCTATCATCTGATGTTTTTCGACCTCAAGGAGCCGCCCGTTCAAGGCAAGTTTTTCAAAGGCACGCTTGTCTTCGAGAAGGCCGGCAAGATCGACGTTGAATTCGACGTCGAAGGAATGGGTCCCACCGGCGGCGATCACATGAACATGGACATGAAGCACTGAACGTTTTCACGCCGCGGCCGCCGCAAAATGTTACATGTTGCGGCGATCGAAACCGGAGAAGGAAAAGGAGCATCACGATGAAAAGCACAGCGAGAGCAACATGGGCCGGCTCGATGACCGAAGGAGCCGGCAAGATCACCGCCGGCAGCGGCCTCTTCAAGGACGCGCCCTATAGCGCGAAAAGCCGCTTCGAGGGCGGCGTGCCCGGCACAACCCCCGAGGAGCTGATGGCCGCGGCGCATGCCGGCTGTTACACCATGGCGCTCGGCTTCGGGCTCATGCGCGCGAAGATGCCGGCGAAATCGATCGATACGAGCTGCGAGGTCGAGATCGTGATGGGCTCGGCCGGCGCCGACATCACGAAAAGCGCGCTCACCTGCAAGGTCGAGGTGCCGGGCGCCGACGCCGCCAAGGTGCGCGAAGTAGCCGAAGGCGCGAAGAAAGGCTGCCCGGTCTCGAAGGCACTGGCCGGCGTGAAGGAGATCACCCTTGCCCTCGACGTGAAGGTCTAGGCGCGCCTGGCTGGCCCCAGCCGCCTGACTGATCGCTGACCACAAGCAGGGCTTGGATGGCTATTGCCTCCATGGGCTGATCGTGGAACAAGGGAGTAAGGAATTATTATAAGTAAGGAATTAAGTAAGGAAAGGAGATATTCCTTACATGAGCTATAAAGCCCGCTCAACCCTTACGTCCAAAGGACAGATCACGCTTCCGGTGGAATTACGCCGCCGCTGGGATTTGAAGCCCGGCGATTGCATTGATTTCAGCCTCGAAGACGATGGCCGCGTCATCGTCCGCAAGTGGCTGCGCCGCTCCATCCTGGAGGCTCGCGAGCAGCTTCCGCCGCTGAAGCGGCCGGGCGGCGGGGCGGCCAAATGATCGGCCTCGATGCCGGAACCCTGTTGCGGCTGTTTGATCGGAGCGATCCCGCGCTCACCCATCGCGTGGAAGCCCTTGTCGCCATCGCCCCGCCGGAGGACGGATGTTTCGTGCACCCGCTTGCGCTCGTCGAAGTCGCCTCACAACTCGAGCGGGTTTTCAGGCTCAAGCGCGAAGCCGTCGCCGAATATCTGGAGCGAATTCTGCGGGCGCCGGAATTCACCATTCCCAATGCCAAGGAGGCCCTCGCGGCGGTGGCGGAATTCAGATCGGGCAAGGCCGCCTTTGCGGATTGTATGCTGGCCGCGCTCAACCGCACCGCCGGCTGCGAGGTTACGGTCACGCTCGATATATGCACTGCGGAATCCGCAGGGTTTAGCCTTCTTAAGGGTTGAAAATCATGGTCTTGGGCTAATGCGTTCGCGGATTTGTGCGCGGCGGTCGTGAGACAAATCGCGAGGGCCCATGTTAAGCCGCGTGAAGGGCGACGGATGGTAAGGCGGCCGCCGGGAGGGTTCGGAGTCCCGCAGCATTGATCCGTTGGATGGTCGAAGGCAATTCATGAAACTGCCCGCGAAACTCGAGCCGGCGCAGGCCGTAATCGGCGTTGGCTTGCTTCTTCTCGTCGGCGGCCTCGGCTGGTGGCTCGTGGGCGCCGGCGCCGCCGTGCAATCCCCGCCACCGCGGCTGATTGCGGTTGCGGTCGGCAAAGCCACGATCAAGGACTTGCCCTATCGCGTCGAGGCGCCGGGTTCGGTGCAGCCGGTGGTGAGCGTCTCGATCCGCGCTCGTGTCGACAGCCAGGTCGATAAGGTTCTGTTCGAGGACGGCGCCGCCGTGAAGGCGGGCGACATGCTCTTTCAGCTGGATGCGCGCGCGATCGATGCGCAGATCGCGCAGGCCGAGGCGACGCTCGCGCGCGATCAGGCCTCGCTGGTGAAAGCGAAGCGCGACGTCGAGCGTTATACCGGCCTCGTGGCCAAGGGCTCGACCGCGAAAGTAACCCTCGACGACGCCCAGACCACGGCCGACATGCTGGCCGCGAGCGTGAAGCAGGACGAGGCCAATCTCGACAACCTCCGCGCCCAGCGCACCTACTACGACATTCCGTCGCCGGCGACCGGCCGCGTCGGCATATCCGGCGTGCGCCCCGGCACCGTGGTCCGTGCCGCCGATACCGGTACGCCGCTTGCCGTGGTCAATCAGATGGCGCCGATCTACGTCACCTTCGGCGTGCCCGAACGCTATATCCCCGATCTCCGCGCCGCAGGAGGCAACGCCACGGTCGAAGCGACCTTGCAGAACGGCAGCGTGATTTCGGGCGGCAACGTCGCCTTCATCGAGAACGCCGTCGATCCGCAAACGGGAACGATTTTGGTGCGCGCGCTGTTTGACAACGCGGACGAAAAGCTCTGGCCCGGCACGCTCGCCAGCATTCGCGTCTCGTTGCGCGTGGACAAGAACGTGGTCGCGATCCCGAGCGATGCGGTGCAAAACGGGCAGCGCGGCACCTTCGTGTTCGTGGTGGAGAACGGCATGGCGCGCGTGCGCGATGTCACGGTTGTGCGCACGGTGGACGGCGAGGCGGTCGTCGCCAACGGGCTGAACGGAGGCGAGACGGTCGTGACCGACGGGCAGCTGTCGCTGCGCGACGGCGCGCGCGTCGACATCAAGCGGCAGGCCGGAGCCTGAAGCGATGACGCTTTCGGAACTCTGCATCCGCCGCCCGGTGATGACCACGCTCCTGATGGTCTCGCTGATCATGGCGGGCGTCTTCGGCTATCGCCTCTTGGCGGTCGCGGCGCTCCCGCGCGTCGATTTTCCCACCATCCAGATCACGACGACGTTTCCGGGCGCCAGCCCCGAAACGATGGCGGCTTCGGTGCAGACGCCGATCGAGCGGCAGCTCGCGACGATCGCCGGCATCAGCTCGATGGCCTCGACCAGCACCACCGGCAACGGTCAGATCGTCATTCAATTCGATTTGAGCCGCAACATCGATGCCGCGGCGCTCGACGTGCAATCGGCGCTTTCGGTCGCGCAAAAGCAGTTGCCGATCGAGATGACGACGCCGCCGAGCTATAAGAAGGTGAATCCGGCTGATGCGCCGGTGCTTTTCCTCTCGGTGCAGTCGGATACGCTGCCGCTCTCCGCGGTCAACGAATATGCCGATACCATCATCGGCCAGCAGATCTCGCAGCTTCCCGGCGTCGCCCAGGTCAATATTTTCGGCAGCCAGAAATACGCCGTCCGCATTCGTCTCAAGCCCGATGCGATCGCCGCCCGCGGCGTGTCGTTGCAGGACGTGCAGAACGCGGTCGCCGCCGTTTCCTCGATCACGCCGACCGGCCTCATCGGCAGCGACCAGCAAACCCTCACCCTCGACATGGGTCTTCCGACCAGAAGCTCGGAAAAGTTCAAGGACGTCGTGGTGGCGTATCGGAACGGTGCGCCCGTCCGCCTGAGTGAAGTCGCGACCGTCGAAGACGGCGTCGAAAACGAACGCATCGCCGGCTGGTTCAACGACACCCGCGCGGTCAATCTCGGAATCTACCGCCAGCCCGACGCCAATACGGTCGAGGTCGTCGATCTCATCAAGCATCATCTGCCGGAATACCGCGCGCAAGTGCCGGGCGCCATCAACATCGATGTGCTGATCGACCGCTCGGTCTCGATCCGCCAATCGGTCGATGATGTGCAGTTCACGCTCGGGCTTGCGGTGGCCCTGGTCGTGTTCGTGATCTTTCTCTTTTTGCGCGACGTACGCGCCACCATCATTCCTTCGTTGGCCTTGCCCCTGTCGATCGTCGCCACCTTCGGCGCCATGTGGCTGTTCGGCTTCTCGATTAACAACATGACGCTCTTGGCGCTCACGCTCTGCGTTGGCTTCGTGGTCGACGACGCGATCGTCGTGCTCGAGAACATCTATCGCTATGTCGAGCGCGGCATGCCGCCCTTCCGCGCGGCGATCGAGGGCTCGCACGAGATCGGCTTCACCATCATTTCGATGACGCTTTCGCTGGTTGCGGTGTTCATTCCCGTCCTGTTCATGAGCGGCATCGTCGGCCGCGTGTTCCGCGAGTTCGCGATCACGATTTCAGTCGCGATCCTGATCTCGGGTTTCGTTTCGCTGACGCTGACGCCGATGCTTTGCGCGCGTGTCTTGAAGCAGCCGGACCACCACAAGAAGCCGATCGCGCTCCTGCGCTGGTCGGAAAGCGTGTTCGATCGTTGCCTTGCCGCCTACCGCGCGAGCCTCGATCTCGTCCTGCATCACCGGCCGGTCACGCTCGCCATCACCTTCGTGACGCTGTTCGTCGCCGTCCTGCTCTATGCCTGGGTGCCGAAGGGCTTCTTCCCGATCGAGGACACCGGCTTCATTTCCGGCACGGTGGAGGCGCGGACCGACATCGGCTTCCCGTCGATGCGCCAGCATATGCGCGATGTCTCCGCCGCGGTTCGCAAGGACCCCGCCGTTGCCTATGCCGTCACCATCGCGGGCGCGACCAACATCAGCCCAACGACCAACACCGGCCGCGCCTTTGTCGGCCTCAAGCCGAGAGGCGAGCGCGATTTGAGCGCCAACGACCTCTTGCAGCGCCTGCGGTCGACGGTGCAGGGCATTCCGGGCGTCAACGTGTTCCTCCAGCCGGTGCAGAACATCACCGTCGGCGCTACGGTGTCGAAGAGCCAGTATCAATACACCTTGCTCGGGCCTGATACCCAGGCGCTCTACAGCGCCGCGCCGAAAATGCTGGATAAGATCGCGCAGCTCGACATTCTGCGCGACGTCACCTCCGATTTGCAGATCACCAATCCGCAGCTTTCGATCGACGTCGACCGCGACAAGGCGGCGGCCCTCGGCCTCACCGAGGATCAGGTACGCGGCTCCCTCTATAGCCAATTCGGCACGCGCCAGATCGCGACCCTTTATACCGCGTCGAACCAATACCAGATCATCATCGAGAACGACCCGAAGTTCCAAAAGGGCGCCGCCGATCTGACGCAAACCTATATCCGCACGTCGAGCGGGCGCCTGGTGCCGATCGAAGCCGTCGCCAAGATTCGCCCGTCGATCGGGCCCTTGCAGATCAATCATTTGCAGCAGCTTCCCTCGGTTACGATCTCGTTCAACCTCCGGCCCGGCGTCGCGCTCGGCGACGCGACGTCGGCGATTCAGGAAATCGAGCGGCAATCGGATCTGCCGGCCAGCATCTCCACCGGCTTCCAGGGCACCGCCGCCGTGTTCCGGGATTCGCTGTCGAGCCAGCCGCTCCTGATCATCGCGGCGGTGCTTGTGATCTACATCGTGCTCGGCGTCCTCTATGAAAGCTTCATCCACCCGATCACGATTCTGTCGGGCTTGCCGTCGGCCGGCATCGGCGCGCTGCTCACGCTGCTTCTGTTCAAGATGGACCTTTCGGTCATCGCCATCATCGGCATCGTGATGCTCGTCGGCATCGTCAAGAAGAACGCGATCATGATGATCGACTTCGCGATCGAACGCCGCCGCCACGGCATGGAGCCCCTGGAGGCGATCCGCGAAGCGGCGCTCTTACGCTTCCGGCCGATCATGATGACGACGCTCGCCGCGATCTTCGGCTCGCTGCCGATCGCGATCGGCGCCGGCGCCGGCTCTGAATTGCGCCAGCCGCTCGGCGTCGCGGTGGTCGGCGGGCTCTTGTTGTCGCAGTTGCTCACGCTCTACATCACGCCGGTGATCTATCTCTATCTCGACCGCTACGACCGCAGGCTCGCAAAGGCCGTCGGCGAGGACGAGCCGGAGCTTGGCCCCAAGGATGCGGGCAAGCGGCCGGTGGCGGCGGAATAGCGGACTGAAATCGCTCGCGATTTGCCGGCGTGAATTTTTCTCTTCCCAATCGTTCTTGATTTGTTCTAGGCTCTTCGGTCCCGCCCAAGGGACCGGTCCATGCATCCCCTCCGTTACCTTGTCATCGACTTCAACGCTTATTTCGCGAGCGTCGAGCAACAGGAGCGCCCCGAACTGCGCGGCCGCCCGGTTGCGGTCGTGCCCATGGCCGGCACCGACACCACCTGCGCCATTGCCGCGAGCTACGAGGCCAAGGCCTTCGGCGTGAAAACCGGCATGCGCATCCGCGAAGCGCGCCGCCTCTGTCCTGATCTCTTGCTCGTGCATGCGCGCCACGACATCTACGTCGATTACCACGAACGCCTGATGCAGGAGGTGGCGAACCATCTGCCGATCCACCGGGTGATGTCGATCGATGAAGCCGCCTGCCGCATGATCGGCACCGAGCGCGAACCTGAAAATGCGCGCAGAATCGCGCAGGCGATGAAAGCCGGCATCCGCGCCAATGTCGGCGAGTGCCTGCGCTGCTCGATCGGGATTGCGCCCACGATCCTGCTCGCCAAGACCGCCTCCAACATGCAAAAGCCCGACGGGCTGACGCTGCTTTCGGCGGACGAATTGCCGGGGCCGCTCTTGAAGCTCGCGCTCACCGATCTTCCCAGCATCGGCAACAACATGGCGACGCATCTGGTGAGCGCCGGCGTCGACAGCGTTGCCGCCCTCTGGGCGCTCGCGCCGAAACAGGCGCGCTCGATCTGGAGGTCGGTCATGGGCGAGCGTTTTCTCTACGCCTTGCATGGCGTCGATCTGCCCGACGCCGAACATGACCGGCGCTCGATCGGTCATAGCCGCGTGCTGGCGCCGGAAATGCGCATGCCCTTGCATGCGCGCCTCGTCACGCGCGCGCTGTTGCTGAAAGCCGCGGTAAGGCTGAGGCGTTACGGCTATGCCGCCGGCGGCCTCGGCCTTTCCGTGCGCCCGATCGATGCGCGGCGCTTTGCCCAGGAAGCGCGGCTGCCGCCGACCCAGGATAGTTTTGTTTTGCTCGGCGAACTGGAACGGCTCTGGCGGCGTTTCCTCGCCGAGCGCGGAGGGCGCGCGCGCCTTCTCAGGACTTCGATCTGGCTCTACCGGCTGGTGCCGGTCGAGGCGCGGAGCCCCGATCTTTTCGTCGCCCGGACGGCGGGCGGGCTCACGCGCAGCGAAATCCTCTGGCGCGCGGTCGACAAGCTCGGCGCCCGCTTCGGCCGCGGAGCAGTGGCGCTTGCGTCGCAGCGCGATCTGTCGCTGCAATATCTCGGCTCCAAGATCGCTTTCACGCGCGTGCCAGAGGCGGCCGAGTTTCACGAATAAATCGGATTACGCTGCCGCCGCCTTCTTTGGCGCGAAGCGCCGCTCCATTTCGCGGCGCACGCGCACGGTTTCATCCTCGGCGATCACCACATCGTCCCACGACACGACCGCGCCCTCGGCGACAGGGCGCGCGAGCGCAACCTTGTGCGCGAGCCCGATCGGCAACGCGCGGCGCGCCAGCGAATCCTCCGCGCGCATGATCTTGCCCCCCACCGTGTAGCCGCCTTCGCCGTCGAGCATCTCGCCGGGCGCGAGCGCCTTCTTCGCGACCGCCACGACGTCGGAGCGGAAAGCATCGGGCGTGCCGGTTGGCTCCCTACGAAGTGCCGCCGCGGCCACCGAAATGCCGAGCTCGAGCCCGATCAGGTGATAAGGCCGGTAGAGCGCCGTGTAGCGGCCAGACTTGTCGGTGATCATGCCGTATTCGCGGAACGAGCGGCGGGTGTAGGCGGCGCGCGCGTCATCGTTCGCCGCCTCGAACACGACATAAACGCCCCAGCGCAGGTCACGCGGCACCGGCTTGCCGTCGCGCGCCAGACTCGACACAACCTCGACAAGGCCCGATTCCTCGAGCACGCCGCCATCGGCGCGCGGGATCAGCACGCGCGCGAGATCATCGACGCCGACGGGCGGGAAGGCGAGGCCGTCGCGCGGCGCCTTGAGCCCGGTCGCGTTCGAAATCGCCGCCATCTCGATCGCCGACTTGGTGCCGTCGAGGAACGAATTGAACATCTGCGAATTCATGCCGGCCGCGGCCGCTTGTTCGGCCGAAAGCCCGTAATGCTCCCACACCGTCGCGGGCGTCGAGCGCACGTAGTGCGGCAGATACTTGGTGCCCTTGCCCGCGGACACGACGCGGAAGCCGCAGGCCTCGGCCCAATCGACCATCTCGCAGACGAGCGCCGGCTGGTCGCCATAGGCGAGCGCGTAGACGACGCCCGCCCGCTTGGCGCGTTCGGCGAGCAATGGACCCGCGAGCACGTCGGCCTCGACCGTGACGTTGACGACATGGCGGCCGAGCGAAATCGCCGCGAGCGTGTGCTTGATGGCGGCGGCGGGACTGCCGGTGATATCGACCACCACGTCAAGGCCGTTCGCCGCGATCAGCTTTTCGGCATCGTCGGTGATGAAAGTGCGGCCGCTCTTCAGCGCATCGTCGAGGCTCGCAGCAAGCTGCGCCTTCAAATCCCAGCCGGTCGCCGCAAGCGCCTTCTCGGCGCGCTCCACCGAAAGGTCGGCGAGGCCCAGCAAATGCAGCCCGGGTGTGGTGCGCGCCTGCGCCAAAAACATCGAGGAGAACTTGCCGGCACCGATCACGCCGACGCGCACCGGGCGGCCCTCGGCGGCGCGTTGCTTCAACAGGCGGCCCAGATTCATCGCTTCACTCCCTGGCGGCGGCGCTTCGAAGTCCGCCTTCTTTTGCGGCTATCATAACAGCTTGGTAGAGTATGCCATCCACCAATTCTGCGGGGCGGAACGAAGGAGCGGCGCCATGAGCAAGTCGCAAACGAAGAAGGCGGCGGAGGCAACGAAGGCCGTCTTCGACTGGGCCGATCCGTTCGACCTCGAAAGCCAGCTCTCCGAGGAGGAGCGGGCCGTGCGCGACACCGCGCGCGCCTATGCGCAGGAAAAGCTCTTGCCGCGCATCAATGCGTTCTACCTCAAGGAGAGTTTCGACCGCGGCATCATCGGCGAGATGGGCGCGCTCGGGCTCCTCGGCGTGACGATCCCGGAGGAATATGGCGGCGCCGGTCTCTCTTACGTTTGCTACGGGCTGGCTGCGCGCGAGATCGAGCGCGTCGATTCCGGCATGCGCTCGGCGATGAGCGTGCAGTCCTCGCTCGTGATGTATCCGATCTACGCCTATGGCGACGAAACGCAGCGAAAGAAGTATCTGCCGAAGCTCGCTTCCGGCGAATGGGTCGGCTGCTTTGGATTGACCGAGCCCGATTTCGGCTCCGATCCCGGCGGCATGAAGACGCGCGCGGAGAAAATTCCCGGCGGCTACCGGCTCACCGGCTCAAAACTCTGGATCACCAACGCGCCGATTGCCGACGTGTTCGTGGTGTGGGCGAAGTCGGCGGCGCACAACGACGAGATCCGCGGCTTTATCCTGGAGCGCGGCGCCAAGGGGCTTTCGACGAGCAAGATCGAAGGCAAGCTCTCCTTGCGCGCTTCCATCACCGGCGAGATTTCCATGAACGGCGTCGAGGTCAAGGAAGACGCGCTCCTTCCCAACGTATCCGGCCTGAAAGGGCCGTTCGGCTGTCTCAATCGGGCTCGTCTCGGCATTTCCTGGGGCGCGATGGGCGCGGCGGAGGCCTGCTATGCGATCGCCCGCAACTACGTGCTCGACCGCAAGCAGTTCGGCCGGCCGCTTGCCGCCAACCAGCTCGTACAGAAGAAGCTCGCCGATATGGCGACCGAGATTTCGCTCGGGTTGCAAGCGAGCCTCCGCGTGACGAGGCTGATGGACGAGGGGCGCTGCCCGCCGGAAACCGTTTCCATCGTCAAGCGCAACAATTGCGGCAAGGCGCTCGACATCGCGCGGACCGCCCGCGACATGCTCGGTGGCAACGGCATTTCGATCGAGTATCACGTCATGCGCCACGCGGCGAATTTGGAAACCGTGAACACCTACGAGGGCACCCACGACGTGCACGCGCTGATCCTCGGCCGCGCGATCACCGGCATCCAGGCGTTCTTTTAGAAAAATGCGGCCGGCGTCATGGCGGCGACAAGCCCAGCCGTGATGTTTAATGGCCCGCGAAGACCGGCGTGCGGATGTGTTCCGGCCGCGCGCCGATTCCGATCGCGTAAGCGGGGAGGCGGCGCAACAGCGGGAAGCGGTCGAGGAGCCGGACCAGGAACGGCGGTTTCGGCTCGCCGCGAGCATCAAGGATCGGCCGCAGAATCCGGTTCTGCACCTGTACCTGCACCGCCTGCGTGATCTTCGCCGGCCATTCGCGCCGCCTTTGCACCGCGCGCAGATGGTCGAGCCGCGTCCGTTTTTCGCGCAGCGGCGCCGCCAGAATATTCGCCGCCGCCACCGCGTCCTGGATCGCGAGATTGATGCCGACGCCGCCGACCGGCGACATTGCGTGCGCGGCGTCGCCGATGCAGAGGAGGCCCGGGCGGTACCATTGCTGGAGGCGATTGATCTGAACGGTCAATAGCTTCACCCCGTCCCAATCGCTCAACTCCTCGACGCGATCCTTGGCAAAAGGCGCAAGCTCCGCGATGTCCTTGCGAAAGGCGAAGAGCCCGCGCTGCCGCACTTTTTCCGCGTCTCCTTTCGGGATCACGAAGGCGCACTGCCAGTAATCATCGCGGTTCAGCATCACCATGAAATGCCCGGCGCCGAGACGCGCCATGGTTTCCGCGGGGTCGCTCTTCGGCCGCGACAGCCGGAACCACAAGACGTCGATCGGCGCGCCGATATCGTCGAGCGCGAGGCCCGCCTTTTCGCGCACGGTCGAATGGCGGCCGTCGGCGCCGAGCACGAGATCGGCGCGCACTTCGAGATCGCCCTCGCGGGTGTTGACGCGCACGCCCGTGACGCGGCCCTCGCGTTCCACGAGGCCCGTCACTTCCGCGCTCTTGCGCAGGCGGAAGCCCGGATATTGCGCGCCTCTTTCCGCGAGGAAATTGAGAAAATCCCACTGCGGCATCAGCGCGACAAAGGGATGGTGCACATTGAGGTGAGAACAGTCGGCGACCTTGAATTCGCGCTCGCCGACGTGAAAGGCGATCTCGGTCACCTTCTGATGCGGCAGCCGCAGGAGGGCCCGGTCGAAGCCGAGCTCGTACATCAATTCGAGCGTGGAGGGATGGATGGTGTCGCCGCGGAAGTCGCGGAAGAAGTCGGGGTACTTCTCCAGCACCAGGACATCGACCCCGGCGCGCGCCAGAAGCACGCCTGCCATAATTCCCGCCGGCCCGCCGCCCGCAATGCAGCATTGGGCTGAGGCAAGTTCGACGGCCATGATGCAATTCCCAGCTACTTGAGGCGGCGCCCCGCTACACTAAACTCTCGTTGGACAACCAACAGCGATGCAAACCGTTCCGGGAGGGCATACATGGCCGAGATTAAAATTTACAGTCCGCCGGAGCTGGCAAAGCCCGTTGGCCCCTACAATCATGTCGCAGTCGCGGGCGGGGCGCGGCTCGTTTTCATCGCCGGCCAAGTGGCGGTCGACAAAAGCGGCAAGCTGGTCGGCGAGGGCGATATTCAGAAGCAATGCGCCCAGGTATTCGCCAATCTCGCGGCGGCGCTCGCCTCCGCCGGGGCATCCTGGGCGAACGTCGTGCAGTCGATCACCTACCTCGTGCGGGCCTCCGATATTGCCGGCATCTATGAGTATCGGCTGCGCGAGTTCCCCAAGATGTTTCCGGGCGGCCTTTATCCGCCGAACACGCTTCTGGTCGTGAACCGGCTCGTCAATGAGAAGTACCTGCTTGAAATTCAGGCCATGGCGGCGGTTTGAACGGCGCGCGAGATCGAAGATAATGCGGTAGGGAGTTTGTATGTCCGTATCACTGTCCGCTTCGCCCGCCGCGACTGGCCCCCTCGGTGCCGTGCGTCACGATTGGACGCGCGCGGAGGTGAGGGCGCTGTTCGAAATGCCGTTCGCCGACTTGATGTTCGAGGCACAGCGCATCCACCGGCTCTATTTCGATCCGCGCGAGGTGCAGATTTCGACGTTGCTCTCGATCAAGACCGGCGGCTGCCCGGAGGATTGCGCCTATTGCGCGCAAAGCGTCCATTACGAAACCGGCGTGAAGGCCGAGAAACTGATGCGGCTCGAAGCCGTGCTCGCGGAGGCGCGCGCGGCGAAGATCGCGGGCGCGCAGCGCTTCTGCATGGGCGCCGCCTGGCGCTCGCCCAAGGACCGCGACCTCGAACAGGTTTGCGCCATGGTCGAGGGCGTGAAGTCGCTCGGCATGGAAACCTGCGTCACGCTGGGCATGTTGACGTCGGCGCAGGCGAAGCGGCTGAAGAGCGCGGGCCTCGATTACTACAATCACAACCTCGATACCTCGCCGGAATATTACGAGAAGATCATCACCACGCGGACCTATCAGGATCGCCTCGACACGCTCGCGGCGGTGCGCGAGGCGGGCATCCATGTCTGCTGCGGCGGCATCATGGGCATGGGCGAGACCGTCGAGGACAGGATCGGCATGATTTCGGTGCTCGCAAGCCTGCCGCAGCACCCGGAAAGCGTGCCGATCAACCTTCTGATGCAGGTCGAGGGAACGCCGGTGTCGCATGGCCAGGAAACTGATCCCTTCGACATCGTGCGGATGATCGCGGCCGCGCGCATCACCATGCCCGCCTCAGTCGTGCGGCTTTCGGCCGGCCGCGACCACATGCGTGACGAGACGCAGGCGCTTTGCTTTCTCGCCGGCGCCAATTCCATCTTCTGCGGCCCCAAGCTCTTGACCACGCCGAATCCGGATCGCGACCGCGACACGCGGCTTCTCGATAAGCTCGGCATGCGGCCGATGTCGGATTGAAATAGAAAAAGAGGAAACGCCATGCCGCCGCTCGCCGGCATCAAGGTGCTTGAACTCGCGCGCGTGCTCGCGGGGCCCTGGGCGGGGCAGATCCTCGCCGATCTCGGCGCCGACGTGATCAAGATCGAGCGCGAGGGCGTGGGCGACGAAACGCGCCCCTGGGGTCCGCCCTTCGTGCAGGGGAATAACGGCGAGAATCTTTCCTCCGCTTATTATCACGCGATCAACCGCAACAAGCGCTCGGTGACGGCCGACTTCCGCAAGGAAGAGGACGTGCAGCTCGTGCTTGCGCTCGCGCGCGAGGCGGATGTGTTGATCGAAAACTACAAGGTCGGCGATCTCGCCAAATTCGGCCTCGACTACCCGAGCGTGCGGAAAATCAATCCGCGCCTTGTCTATTGCTCGATCACCGGCTTCGGCCAGAGCGGGCCATATTCGCACCGCCCCGGCTATGATTTCGTGATCCAGGGCATGGGCGGCATCATGGATATCACCGGCGAGGCCGGCGGCGAGCCACAGAAGCCAGGAGTAGCCTATGCCGACGTCTTCACTGGCGTTTATTCCGCGCTTGCCATCGAAGCGGCGTTGCTCGCGCGCCATCGCACCGGCGAGGGCCAGCATATCGACATGGCGCTCCTCGACGTGCAGATCAGCGTGCTCGCGAACCAGGCGCTCTACTATCTCGTCTCCGGCACGCCGCCGCGCCGCCTCGGCAATTCGCACGCGACCGTGGTGCCTTACGGCGTGTTCCCCACGAGCGACGGCTACATGATCATCGCCGTCGGCAATGACAACCAGTATCGCAGCCTCTGCACTGTTCTCGGCGTGCCCGGGCTTGCCGACGATCCGCGCTTTCGCGCCAATTCCGACCGGGTGAAAAACCGGCCGCTCCTGATCGAGCTCATGCACGCCGAAACGCGGAAGCATAAGCGCGCCGATCTTTTCGCCGCGCTCGAGAAAGCGGGCGTGCCCGTTGGCCCGATCAACGACATTGCCGATGCCTTCGCCGACCCGCAGGTGAATTACCGCAAGATGCGCGTCGATCTGGCGGAAGGCACCGCCGGCGGCGTCACCATTCCCGGCGTGCGCACGCCGATCACGCTGTCCGAGACGCCATTGCGTTACGAGCATCCGTCGCCGCGCCTCGGCGAGCACAGCGCCGAGGTGCGCGACGCCGTGCGTGCTGGCCGTCCCGTCTTCCGCAAGCTAGGCTGAGAGGATGCACAAGCCTCGCGGCAATTCCCGCACGGGAGCGCGCATCCTCGTCGATGCGCTGCAAGGCCACGGCCTCACCCACGCCTTCGGCGTGCCGGGCGAGAGCTATCTTGCCGCCCTTGATGCGCTCCTCGATTCGAAAATTGATTTTCTGGTTTGCCGTCAGGAAGGCGGCGCCTCGATGATGGCGGAGGCCGCGGGCAAGCTCACCGGCAGGCCCGGCCTTTGCTTCGTCACCCGCGGGCCGGGAATGACCAATGCGAGCGCGGGCGTGCATGTGGCGCAGCAGGATTCAACACCGATGATTCTGCTCGCGGGGCAGATCCCGCGCAATTTTCGCCACCGCGAGGCCTTCCAGGAAGTGGACGTGCGCGCGGTCTTCGGAACCATGGCGAAATGGGTGGTCGAGATCGACGATCCGGCGCGCGTGCCGGAATTCGTCGCGCGCGCCGTGCGCGTCGCCACCCAAGGGCGGCCGGGACCCGTGGTGATCACGCTTCCCGAAGACATGCTGGTCGAGGAGACCGCCGCCGGGGACATTGCCGCCTTCGAGCTCGCGGAGATCGCGCCTTCATCGGCCGACCTGGAGCGCTTGCAGAAAATGCTTGCCGCCAGCGAGCGGCCGCTCGTCATCGTCGGCGGCGCGCGCTGGAACGAAGCGGCGGTCGCTTCGCTCGTGCGCTTTGCCGAGCGTTTCGATCTGCCGGTGGCGGCGAGCTTCCGCCGCCAGATGCTCTTTCCCAACGGCCACGATTGCTATGCCGGCGATCTCGGCACCGGACCCAATCCGAAGCTCGCCGAGCGCGTGAAGAACGCGGATCTCGTGCTCGTCTTCGGCGCCCGCTTCTCGGAATGGCCTAGCCAGGGCTACACGCTCTTGACGGCGCCCGATCCCGGAAAGCCGCTCGTGCACGTGCATGCCGGCATCGAGGAGCTCGGCCGCATCTATCAACCGGCGCTCGCGATCAACGCCACACCGGCGGCCTTTGCCGCCGCACTTGAAAAGGTCGAGCCGCCGAAGGAAATCCGCTGGCGCGAATGGCGGAGGGCGGCGCGCGCCGATTATCTTGCGTGGTCGGAAGAGGTACCGAAGCATCCGGGCGCGGTGCAGATGGGCACCATCCTCTCCTGGCTGCGCGAGCGCCTGCCGCCTCACTCGATTGTCTGCAACGGTGCCGGAAATTTCTCCGCCTGGCTGCATCGCTTTTATCGCTATCCGCAATTCGGGACGCAGCTCGCGCCGCTCTCCGGCTCCATGGGTTACGGCGTGCCCGCCGCGATCGCCGCCAAGCGCATTCATCCCGAGCGCACGGTGATGGCGTTTTCCGGCGACGGCGATTTTCTGATGACCGGGCAGGAACTCGCCACCGCCATGCAATACGGCCTCGCCGTGCGTCTCTTCGTGATCGACAACGGCACGTACGGAACGATTCGCATGCATCAGGAGCGCGAATATCCGGGCCGCGTATTCGGCACCGATTTGCGCAACCCGGATTTCGCCGCCTATGCCCGCGCCTTCGGCGCCGAGGGCTTCACCATCGAAAACGACAAGGACGCGGCGCCCGCGCTGGAAGCCGCCTTCGCCGCAAAGGCTGCGGCCGTTATCCACGTCAAGCTCGATCCCGAGGCGATCACGCCGGCGACCACGCTTTCGGCGATCCGCGCCAAAGCGCTCTCGAAATAGTTAACGATCGTTAATGCCGGCGCCCGCCGTCATCGAACTGAAATCTTTTCGTCATGTGAGATTCACGCCGCCATCCTAACCACGACCGCATGATTGTTGCGATTTGGGCGGCCGGGTTGTTTTTCCTTGTTGCGCTCGGCTTGCACATCGCAAGCGCGGTCGTGGTTGCGGCCCGCTTCCGGCAAAACGGGCGCGGCGAATGGCCGCTGCCGGATCTGCCGGAAGTGACGATTCTCCGCCCGGTCTGCGGGCTCGACAATTTCATCGAGGAAACGCTCGCCTCGAGCTTTCAGCTCGACTATCCGCATTATGAAGTTCTTTTTTGCGCTTCCGACCGCAACGATCCGGTGGTGCCGCTCGTGCGCCGTCTCATGCGCCAATATCCCAAGATTCGGGCGCGGCTCCTGATCGGCGACGAAGTCGTCAATGGCAACCCGAAACTCGACAATGTCGCCAAGGGCTGGCGCGCGGCTTCCTTCGACTGGATTGTCATGGCCGACGCGAACGTGTTGATGCCCTGCGATTACATTCAGCACTTGCTTGCGAAATGGCGGCCGGGCACGGGACTTGTGTGCTCGCCGCCCGTTGGTTTCTTCCCCGCGGGCTTTGCCGCGGAGCTCGAGTGCGCCTTCCTCAATACCTATCAGGCGCGCTGGCAATACGCCGCCGACACCGTCGGATGGGGCTTCGCCCAGGGCAAGACCATGCTGATGAAGCGGAGCGATTTCGAGCGTGCGGGCGGCCTTGCGGCGCTCGGCGCCGAGGTCGCGGAAGATGCGGCCGCGACAAAGATGCTGACAAGGGCGGGCTTGCAAATCCGTCTCGTCGATCAGCCCTTCGAACAGCCGACCGGCGAACGCAACCTGAAAGAAGTCTGGCGCCGCCAGGTTCGCTGGGCGCAAATGCGGCGTTCGACCTTTCCCTTCTTCTACACGCCCGAGATTTTCTCGAGCGGCGTGCTGCCGCTCGCGGCCGGCACCTTCGCCTGCGCTGCACTCGGCTTGCCGCTGAGCGCGAGCGTCACCGCGCTGTTTGCGCTTTGGTACGGGGCCGAAGCCTTCCTCGCGCACGAGGCCGAATGGTTCCTCGGCTGGCGCTCACCCTTCCTGTGGGTCCTGCGCGACCTGATGATCCCCGCGATCTGGGCCAATGGCTGGCTTGGAAAGCAGTTCGTCTGGCGCGGCAACCGCATGCAGCTGATGACGGGCGCACAAAAAGCCGCGGGCCATCGCCTCACGAACGTAGCCGAGCCCGTCGGGCTTCGCTTCAACATGATCAGGCTTTTCAGCCGGCGCGGCGGGCGCACCCCGTCTCACGTGAACGGTATATCGGGTGGGCATGCGAACCGCTGAAGAAAAATGGAGCATTTCTCCTGTGATGGATACGACGAAGCGGTATCGCACGCTCTTCATCTCTGACGTTCATCTCGGCATGCGCGGCTGCCAGGCTGACCGGCTTATTGATTTCATCCGACACAACGACGCCGACACGATCTATCTCGTCGGCGACATCGTCGACGGCTGGGCGCTGCGCTCGAGCTGGTATTGGCCGCAGGCGCACAACAACGTGGTGCAGAAGTTGCTGCGCAAGGCGCGCAAGGGCGCGCGGATCATCTACATCCCCGGCAATCACGACGAATTCCTGCGCGATTATTACGGCACGCATTTCGGCGGCGTCGAGGTCGCCGAATCCGCGATTCATGCTGCCGCCGATGGCCGCCGCTATCTCGTCACCCATGGCGACCTCTTCGACATCGTGATCCGCCACGCGCGCTGGCTCGCCTATCTCGGCGACAAGGCCTATGATTGGGCGATCCTCGCCAACACCGCCTTCAACAGCGTGCGCCGCAGCCTGGGCTTGCAATATTGGTCGCTGTCGCAATGGGCGAAGTACAAGGTGAAGAACGCCGTCAACTTCATCGGCGACTTCGAGAAAACGCTCGCCGCCGAAGCGAGCCGCCGCGGGCTCGACGGCGTGATCTGCGGCCACATTCATCACGCCGCGGTGCATGACGAATACGGCTTCACCTACATCAATTGCGGCGACTGGGTCGAAAGCTGCACCGCCATCGGCGAGAATCCCGACGGCAGCTTCGAAATCATCAACTGGGCGAAGCGCGAGCCGAAGATCGAAGCCGAGGAGCATCCGGATATGGTGGACGCCGAGGCTGCATGAACCGGTGGTGCGTCAGGAAGGGCGTCGCGTCCGCATGACGCCGGAATCGGTGACCGCATCGACGCGGCCCGGCCATACGCGAACGGGAAGGGGAATGGAATGGAGAATTATTCGACCGCCGATCTCGAACGGCCGCTGGTGGAACAGGCATATGCGCGCTGGGTGCTGGTTTATGACGCCGTTTGCGGGCCGTTTTTCGAGCGCGGCCGGCACTCGGCCGCCGCGGCCGCACGGCGGATCGGCGGCCGCATCCTGGAAATCGGCGTAGGCACCGGTCTCTCCTTCGACGACTACGGCGCCGGCAACCGCATCGTCGGCATCGATATTTCGGAGCCGATGATCGAAAAGGCGAGGAAGCGCCTCGCCAGCGGCCGCTATCCGCACGTGGAAGACATCCGCGTGATGGACGCGCAGGAACTCGCCTTCGAAGACGCGAGCTTCGATTGCGTGGTCGCGCAATTCGTCATCACGCTGGTGTCGGATCCCGAGCGGGTGCTGTCGGAATGCGCGCGGGTGGTGAAGCCCGGCGGCGAGATCATCCTCGTCAATCATTTCTATTCCGAGCGCGGAATGACGGCTGCGATCGAACGTTGGTTTGCGCGGCCGACGCGGTCGCTCGGATTGCGGCCGGATTTTCCGTTTTCGCGCCTCGCCAACTGGGCGCGCGACCATGGCGGGGTTGCGCTCGTCGAACGGCGGGTGATCAAGCCCTATGGCTTCTTCACGCTCGTGCGTTTCCGGCGGCTGCAAGAGGCGGCGGCCAGCCGGGCGGCTTAATCCGGGGCTTCAGGGTTGTTGAATCAACACTTGAAGCCGCGTTGAATCAGAATGCGAACGGTCCGAATTCTCCGGCGATGATTCATCGGACGCTGCCAAGCGATTGAAGCCGCTTGTCAAATTCTCTCACCGGGAACCGCACTTACGGCCGCCTCTTCAGGCGACATAGACCGTTTTGATATTGACGAATTCACGTATCCCGTGAACGGAAAGCTCGCGGCCATAGCCGCTCTGCTTGATGCCGCCGAAGGGAAGCCGCGCGTCGGACTTCACCGCCTCGTTGACGAACACCGAGCCCGCTTCCATTTCCTCCGCCGCGAGTTTTTCGGCGCGCGCGATGTCGGAACTGAGAATCGCGCCGCCAAGCCCGAAAACCGAGTCGTTGGCGGTCTTTAGCGCCTCGGCTTCATCCTTCACTGCAATGATCGCCGCGACCGGCCCGAAGAGCTCTTCTTCATAGGCGGCCATGCCTTTCTTGACGCCGGTCAGCACCGTCGGCGGATAGAAGGCGCCGGGGCCGGCGGGGACCTTGCCGCCGAGGAGGAGCTTGGCGCCCTTGGCGACGCTCTTTTCCACCTGCGCATGCAGCGCGTCGCGAAGATCATGCCGCGCCATCGGGCCGATTTTCGTATTCTTGTCCATGGGATCACCCGGCTGGATCGCGCGCATTTTTTCGACGAACAGTTCCTCGAACTTCGCGCGCGTCTTCTCGGTGACGATGAAGCGCTTGGCCGCAATGCAGCTCTGGCCGCCATTCACGAGCCGGCCCTTGACGCTCGTGCCCGCGGCCTTTTCGAGGTCGGCGTCGTCGAGCACCACATAGGCGTCGCTGCCGCCGAGCTCGAGCACCGTCTTCTTCAGCATGGCGCCGGCCTTGCTCGCCACCGCCCGGCCGGCGGCATCGCTGCCGGTCAAGGTCGCCGCGCGAATGAGCGGATTTTCGAGAATGCCGTCGATCTGCCGGCTCGACACGAGCAGCGTGCGGAAAAGCCCGGCGGGAAAGCCGGCATCCTGGAAGACTTTTTCGATCACGAGCGCGCAGCCCATGACGTTCGAAGCGTGTTTCAGGACGCCCGCGTTTCCGGCCATCAGGCCGGGCGCGGCGAAGCGGAAGACCTGCCAGAAGGGGAAATTCCACGGCATGATCGCGAGCACCACGCCGAGCGGCTGGTAGGTGACGAAGCTCTTTTTGGCGTCGGTCGCGATCTCTTCGCGGGCGAGAAACTTCTCGGCGTTCTCGGCGAAAAAGTCGCAGCCGGTCGCGCATTTCTGCGCCTCCGCAATGCCGTCGGAAATGGGCTTTCCCATTTCCTCGGCCATGAGCTTGCCGAACTCGGCCGCGCGATCGCGCAGGATCTTGGCGGCGGCTTTCATCGGTTTCGCGCGCTCGGCAAAGCTCTTTCGGCGCCAGTCGAGGAAAGCCGCGTTCGCCCGCTCGATGATGCGTGCAACTTCGCCGCGCTCCATCTCGTCATAGGAGGCGATCTCCTGGCCGGTGGCCGGGTTGATGGAAGTGAATTGGCTCGTTCTCTTCACGGCGGCTTGTCGGCTCATGACATGCTCCTTGGCTCACGGGCGGCATCGATCATTGCAGGGCAGGGACGCTTGTATAATCGGCGGGCGGGGTTTCGGTTCCTGGACCGCGCCGCGCATTTAGGTCATGTTACGTTCCGGAAACGTCATCCGCAAAACACGGTCGAGTGATGCAAAAACTCGCGACTTCCCACGAACACCCTGACGCCCGCGAACCGCTCCTGCAAGCCGGCCTGCCGAAGGACATCGTCACTTCCTGGCTCGCGGCGCGGCCGGAAGCGAGCGCCGACTTCAAGCGCGACATCGAGACCTTTTCGCATTTCTGGAAGACAGGCGCGAATTTGCTCGCGATGCCGCCGCGGAAGCCCGCGCGCAAGGCCGAGGAACAACGCGCCGCCGCCTTGATCCTGGAAATTTCCCGTGCGGCGCGCGACCGGTTTCTGGTCGCTCACGTCGAGGAGCTTTATCGCGCGCTCACCAAGAACTATGCCAATTTCATCCGCGCCGAGCGGCTCGTCTACGACGCGGCGGCGCTCGTGCCCGGGCTGACGCCGACAGCCGCCGAAGTCGAAGACGAAATGCAGTTCCCGCAAAAGGACAAGGACGGCGTCGAGATCGATCAGGGAATTTTCCTCTCGCGCGTCCTTGAGCACCCGCGTGCCGGAACGCATCTCTGCCACGCAATGCTCCTGCCGCGGGCGGAATCGCTCGCCCGGCTCTCGCAGTTTCTCGCGCGCGGCAGTGTCGAGATGAAAACCGCGGCGGTCGAGCGCCGGGGCAAAGCCTCGTTCGTCACCCTTCGCCATCCGCGGTCTCTCAATGCGGAGGACGAGCTCACGATCGACGAGATGGAAACCGCGATCGATCTTGCCAACCTCGATCCGGAGACCTCGATCGCGATCTTCCGCGGCGACGTGGTCGAGAATCCCAAATACAAGGGTCGCCGCGTCTTTTGCAGCGGCATCAATCTTACGCACCTCTATCACGGCAAGATCGGCTACCTCTGGTACATCCGCCGCGACATGGGCCCGGTGAACAAGATCTTCCGCGGCGTCGCCAAGCCGGAACTCACGCCCGACGACATCAGCGGCCCCAACATCGAAAAACCCTGGATCGCGGCGGTCGATACTTTCGCGATCGGCGGCGGCTGCCAGTATTTGCTGACGATGGATTACGTGCTTGCGGCGAAAGACGCCTACATGACGCTGCCCGCACGCAAGGAAGGCATCATTCCGGGCGCCTCCAATTTGCGCCTGCCGCGTTTCGTCGGCGATCGTATCGCGCGCCAAGCGATCATGTATGGGCGAAGGCTCGATTGCGACAGCCCGGAAGGCAGGATGATTTGCGACGAGGTGGTGCCGCCGGCCGAGATGGATGCGGCCCTCGATCGCGTGATCGACGGGCTCACGAGTTCGGGGGTCGTGAGTGCCGCGAGCAACCGCCGTGCCTTCCGCGTCGGCCAAGAGCCGCTCGATCTCTTCCGCCGCTACATCGCGGTCTATGCGCGCGAGCAGGCCTATTGCCACTTCAGCCCGGCGTTGATCGCCAATCTCGAACGGCACTGGAACGCGCAGAACCGCAAGTTCTGAATTCACTTCTTGCGAAGGTCGACGATCCGCTTCGCCTTGCCGAGCGAACGCTCGATGCCGCCGGGGGCGGTGACTTCGATCTCCGCGGTGACGCCGATCAGCGCCTTGATCTGATGCGCAAGCTCCGCCGCCGCGGCTCTTCGGGCGCCTTCGTCCGCGGCCTCCGGCCGCGCCTCGACCCGCACCTTGATTTCGTCAAGCCGGTTCTCACGGCGGAGCTCGATCTGGAAATGCGGCGCCAGGCGCTCGTCCTTCAGGATCAATTCCTCGATCTGCGTCGGGAACACGTTGACGCCGCGGATGATCATCATGTCGTCGGAGCGGCCCGTGACCTTGTCGATCCTCCGCATCGAGCGCGCGGTGCCGGGCAGCAGCCGCGTGAGGTCGCGGGTGCGATAGCGGATGATGGGCATGCCTTCCTTGCTGAGCGAGGTGAAGACGAGCTCGCCCTGCGCGCCGTCCGGCAGCGGCTTGCCGTTCGCGGGATCGATGATCTCGGGATAAAAGTGGTCTTCCCAGATGTGCAGGCCGTCCTTCGTCTCGACGCATTCGCAACCGACGCCGGGGCCGATCACCTCCGAGAGGCCGTAAAGATCGACGGCGTGCATGTGGAAGGCGTCTTCGATTTCGGCGCGCATGGCATTGGTCCACGGCTCGGCGCCGAAGAGGCCGATCTTGAGCGAGGATTTGCGCGGGTCGATGTTTTTCGCGCGGAACTCGTCGAGGATCGCGAGCATGTAGCTCGGCGTCACCGTGATAATGTCGGGCTCGAAATCCATGATCAGTTGTACCTGTCGCTCGGTCATGCCGCCGGAGACGGGAATAACGGTGCAGCCGAGGCGCTGCGCGCCGTCGTGCGCCCCTAGGCCGCCGGTGAAGAGGCCGTAGCCATAGGCGTTGTGTACCTTCATGCCGGGCCGGCCGCCGCAGGCGCGGAAGCTCCGCGCCATCATGTCGGCCCACATTTCGAGATCGCGCGCGGTATAGCCGACGACGGTGGGTTTGCCGGTGGTGCCGGAGGAGGCGTGGATGCGCGCGATCTTCTCGCGCGGCACTGCGAACATGCCGAACGGATAGTTGGCGCGCAGATCCTGCTTCGTGGTGAACGGAAATTTCGCGAGGTCGGAAAGCGTCTTCAGATCGTCGGGATGCACGCCCGCGCCGTCGAACGCCTTGCGATAATGCGTGACGTTGTCATAGGCGTGTTTCAGCGACCATTTGAGCCGCGTCAATTGCAGGGCGGCGATCTCGTCGCGCGAAGCTATTTCGATCGGCTCGAAGTTCTCCTTGTGCGGAACGATGTTCGCGAGCTTGCCCGTGGGTGCCAGCATTCCGTCTCTCCCCTAAGCCCGTTCTTTTTTGCGTCGAGCCTTGACGATCATGTGACTACACATTGCGCCCGCCTGCAACCGCGGCGGACTTGCGGAAACGCCGCGAATGGATTTGAAATCGGATGCGGGGCAACGGCGCGAAATATATTTCCCGAAAGCGCCGGAAGAGAAGGCGGGCGGCGATATGAGCAAGACTTTCGACGAAATCCGCGTCGGCGACAGCGCGACGCACGCGCGCACGATCACCGCCGACGATATCGACGTCTATGCGAAGCTCACCGACGATTACAATCCGATGCACATGGACGACGAGTTCGCGAAGAAAAATACCAAGTTCGGCGGTCGCATCGCGCATGGACCCATGACGCTCGGGCTGATCGCGCCGGTGATCGGCATGAAATTGCCGGGCCCGGGCTGCCTTCTGATGTCGCTGAACTCGACATATCTCAAGCCCGTGCGGGTCGGCGACCATGTGACCGCGACTGGCGAGGTCGCGGAGAAAGACGAAAAGCGCCGGGCCGTGCGCATGGCGCTGCGTTTCGTCAATCAGCATGGAGAAGAAGTGGTGCGGGGCGAGGCTTGGGTGCTGCCGCCCAAATCGAAATAATCCGCTTCCGGATTAACCGATTTCATTTGCGATCTTTTGCAGAATTTGCATGAAGTGCGCGTAGTCGCGCGGTCCTATCACGCGCATGAGATTGCGGTCGTGCTGCTTCGCGCATTCGGTCAATCGCCGCAGCAGCTTTTCGCCGGCCGCGGTCAGCGTCAGCCGGTATAATCGCTTGTCTCCCGCGGCCCTTTGCCGGTTGACGAGTTTCTTCTGCACGAGGCCGCGAAGCGCCGAGGTCAATGTCGACTTGTCGTTGCGGTTGGCGCGGCTGAGCGCGGTCTGGCTGATTCCGGGATTTTGTCCGATCAGCGTCAAAACCGCGAAACGGCCGGGGCTGAGATTTTCGCCGTGCGCGAGGCGGGCGAAGGCCTGAAACGAAACCACCTGCGCCATGCGCAGGTGAAAGGCGACCCAATGCGCGAGCGGGCCGTAATCGATGGCGTCGTCGGCGCCATGCGGGCCGGGGCTCGCCATGGGGTTTCCTTCCGCACTGCACTATAATGCAGCAATGGTTTGATCTCCAACTTTCTTCTTTACAATCGCTCCACTTCGGGCACAATCCAAAAAAACAACCGCAAGAAAAATTCGGGTCCAGGGAGGAAATCATGCCAGCGGGTTTCTCGCGATATGCCGTATTGACGTTCGCTGCGGCGGGTGCGGCGCTCTATCTCTTCGCCCAGGCGCCAAGCTCGAAAGCCGAGGACGCGACGATCGAGCTGAAGCTCGCGCACTGGCTGCCGCCCACGCATCCCGTGCACAAGGCGATGGAAGCGTGGGGCGCCGACGTCGAAAAGGCCTCCGGCGGCACCATCAAATACAAGCTGTTCCCGGCGCAGCAGCTCGGCAAGGCCTTCGACCATTACGACATGGCGCGCGACGGCATCGCGGATCTCACTTACGTCAATCCCGGCTATCAGCCCGGCCGCTTCCCGATCATCGCCGCCGGCGAGCTTCCGTTCCTGATGGCGGACGCCAATGGCGGCTCGCAGGCGCTCGACGCCTGGTATCGCAAATACGCCGACAAAGAGATGAAGGACGTGAAGATGTGCCTCGCCTTCGTCCACGATCCCGGCTCGTTTCACTCGGTCGCGAAGAAAATCATGGTGCCGGGCGACATCAACGGCATGAAGATCCGGCCGGCGCATGCGACCATGGCCGCCTTCGTCACCCAACTCGGCGGCACCAACGTGCAGTCGAGCGCGCCCGAAGTCCGCGACATTCTCGAAAAGGGCGTGGCGGAAGCCGTGACCTTCCCGTGGGGCTCGCTGGTGCTTCTCGGCGTCGACAAGGTCACCAAATATCACATGGACGTGCCGCTTTACGTCACGACCTTCGTGTTCGTGATGAACAAGGACAAGTACATTTCGATGTCGGTGGCGCAGAAGAAGGTGATCGACGACCACTGCAACACCGATTGGGCGCAGAAAGTGGGCGCCCCCTGGGGCCAGTTCGAGCACGATGGCATCGCCAAGATCAAGGCGGAGCCGGGCCACGAGGTCTACACGATCTCGAACGCGCAGCTCGATGAGTGGAAAAAGGCCGCAGTACCACTCGAGAAAAAATGGGCCGACAACGTCAAGCAGGCCGGCGGCGACCCCGACACGATCATGAAGGAATTGAAGACGTCGCTGCAGCAATACAAGGCGGCGTACTGATCGCGACGGGACGCGCGGCGTAGCGGACGCACGGCGGCGGGACTTCCTGCCGCCGTTTCCGCATGAAGCTTGAACGCGAGGAGCGATGGCCGAGCCCGAGCTGAAATACGAAAAAGGCGGCCCCGAGCCGTTGGTCGTGGGGGCCCGCCGCAGCGGCATGGACCGCTTCATCGATACGATCGAATGGATCGCCGCGGGCTTCGTCGGCCTGGTCGCCGCCGACATCTTTATTTCGGTGATGCTGCGCGGCCTCTTCCGCACCTCGATCCCCGACAGCTATGATTTCGGCCGGCTGTTGCTGGGGATTTTGATTTTTTGGGGGATCGCCGCGACGAGCTATCGCGGCACCCATATCACCGTCGATCTTGTCTGGGCCTCGGTGCGCCCGCGCTTTCAGCGTTATATCGACGTGTTCGCGACCCTCGTCCTCCTGTTCGTCGTGTCGGTGCAGACCTACACGCTCTTCGACAAGGTGCTCGCGACCTATCGCGATCATGTGCTCACCTTCGACTTGCGCCTGCCGAACTGGCCGTTCTTCGCGCTCGCCTGGGTGGGTGACGTCTCGGCGGTGCTCTTGATCGCGATCCGCACCTGGCGGCTCGTATTCATTCCGGATTCCTTGAAGCGTGAACAAATCATCAAGCCGGTCGAGTGAACATGAGCACCGACGCCGTTGCCATCATCGGCTTTGTCGTTCTCTTCACGCTGATGCTCTTGCGCGTGCCGGTCGGGATGGCCATGGGCCTCGTCGGCGTTTCGGGCTTTGCCTATCTCGTCAACGGCACGGCGGCGCTGAAGCTCGTGGGCCAGACCTCGATGCGGACGGTGACCGATTACACCTTCGGCGTCATCCCGATGTTTCTGCTGATGGGCGCGTTCGTGTCGAATTCCGGCATGAGCCGCGAGCTTTTCCGCGCGGCGAACGTGTTTGTCGGGCATCTGCGCGGCGGCCTCGGCTTTGCCACCGTCGCCGCCTGCGGCGGTTTTGCCGCGATCTCCGGCTCGTCGGTGGCGACCGCCGCCACCTTCTCGACCGTCGCCTATCCGGAGATGCGCCGTTACGGCTATCCGCAATCCTTCGCCACCGGCGTGATCGCGGCCGGCGGCACGGTTGGCGCGATGCTGCCGCCTTCGACGGTGCTCGCCGTCTACGGCATCATCACCGAACAGGACATCGGCAAGCTCTTTATCGCCGGCATCATTCCGGGCCTCTTGGCGATCTCCATGTATATGCTCACGATCACGATGATCGGCATCGTGCGGCCGAAATTCCTGCCCGCCGGGCCGCGCGCGGAATGGAAGGATCGCCTCGACGCTGTCCGCGACATCTGGGCGCCGCTTTTGCTCTTCGTCTTCGTGATCGGCGGACTTTACGGCGGCATGTTCACCCCGACCGAAGCCGGCGGCATGGGCGCGGGCGGCTCGTTCGTGATCGGCGTCTTGCGCGGGCGGCTCGGCAAGGAAGAAATTTTGCGTTCGCTCCTGCAGGCGACGCGCACGGCCGCGGCCGTCTTCACCGTGCTGATCGGCGCGCTTTTATTCGGCTACTTCCTCACCGTGACGCAGACGCCGCAGAAGGTGACGATGTTCCTCACGAGCCTTGGCCTCGGCCGCTACGGCGTCTTGGCGCTGATCATGGTGATGTACATCCTCTTGGGCTGCCTGATGGACGCGATGGCGATGATCATCCTCACCGTGCCGGTGATGTTCCCGGTGGTGCTGGCGCTCGGTTTCGATCCGATCTGGTTCGGCATCATCATCGTGATGACGGTGGAGCTCGGGCTCATTCACCCGCCGGTCGGCATGAACGTGTTCGTCATCAAAAGCGTCGTGCACGACGTGAGCTTCGCGACGATCTTCAAGGGCGTCATTCCCTTCATCATCACCGACATCATCCGGCTGATTATCCTCATCGCCTTCCCGATCCTCGCGCTATACTTGCCGTCCAAGATGTGAGGCGCCGCATCATGGAACGCTCGTTCAAAAAAGAAGTGCAGGCGCTGAAGCTCGGCAAGGGCGACACCTTCCGCGGCGAGGGCATCCTCGCGGTCACCAAGGCGCTGCTGCAGTCCGGCGTCTCTTACGTCGGCGGCTACCAGGGCGCGCCGGTCTCCCACCTTCTCGACGTGCTGGTCGATGCCGAGGAGATGATGGGCGAGCTCGGCGTGCATCTGGAAACCTGCACCAACGAGGCTTCGGCCGCGGCGATGCTCGCCGCCTCCATCAATTATCCGCTGCGCGGCGCCGTCACCTGGAAATCGATCGTCGGCACCAACGTCGCCGCCGACGCGCTCTCCAACCTTTCGTCGCCGGGCGTCATCGGCGGCGCGCTGATCGTCATCGGCGAGGATTACGGCGAGGGCGCAAGCGTCATCCAGGAGCGCTCTTATGCCTATGCGATGAAATCATCGATGTGGCTTCTCGATCCAAGGCCGGATCTGCCTTCGATCGTGCGCGCGGTCGAAAAAGGCTTCGAGCTTTCGGAAGCAAGCCACGCGCCGGTGATGCTGGAGCTCCGCATCCGCGCCTGCCACGTCACCGGCTCCTTCGAAGCGAAGGACAATCGCCCCGGCGCCTATTCAGGTTTGAACCGGCTCGCGGGTCCGCCGCACTTCGACTACGGCAAGCTTTCGCATCCGCCCGTCACCTTCGTGCAGGAGCGCCTCAAGGTCGAGGAGCGGATGCCCGCCGCGCAGGAATTCATCCGCGACGAGAAGCTCAACGAGTTCGTCGCGGGCGATCTCGCCGACATCGGTATCGTCGTGATGGGCGGTCTCACCAACAGCGTGCTGCGCGCGCTTGCGCGCCTCGACCTTGCCGACCTCTATGGAGAGTCGCGCGTGCCGCTTTACGTGCTGAACTGCGTCTATCCCCTGGTGCCGGAGGAAATTCGCGAGTTCTGCGCGAAAAAGCGCGCGGTGCTCGTGGTCGAAGAGGGGCATCCCGACTACATCGAGCAAGCGATCAACGTCGAACTCCGCCGTGCCGATCTGCAGACGCGCGTGATCGGAAAAGGCCCGTTGCCGAAAGCCGGCGAATACACGTCGGAAGTGTTGCTGAAAGGCATCGCGGCTTTTCTCGCCGAAACGAATCCGCGCGGCCTCGACGTCGGCGCGGTCGACGAACGCGCGAATAAAATTCTCGCGAAGAAGCCGCTCACGGCCGCCGCCGTCGACGAGCTGCCGCCGCGGCCGCCGACCTTCTGCACCGGCTGTCCCGAGCGGCCGGTGTTCGCCGCGATCAAGCTCGCCGAACGCGAGACCGGGCCCGTGCATGTGAGCGCCGACATCGGCTGCCATTCGTTCGCGACCTTCGCGCCGTTCTCGCTCGGTAACTCGATCCTCGGCTACGGCATGAGCCTCGCCTCCGCCGCGGCGGTGGGTCCCAACATGAAAAAGCGGCCGATCGCGATCATGGGCGACGGCGGCTTTTGGCATAACGGCGTGATCACCGGCGTGGCGAGCAGCCTCTTCAACAAGGGCGACGGCGTGCTCCTGGTGATGCAGAACGGCTACACCTCGGCGACCGGCCAGCAGTTCATGCCCTCGAGCTTGAGCAATCGCGACGGCACGCCGCCCGGCATGGACATCGAAAAAACGCTGCAGGCCTTCGGCGTCAAATGGCTGAAAAAAATCCGCAGCTACAGCGTCGCGACCATGACCAAGGCGCTGAAGGAGGCGCTGACGAGCACGCAGCGCGGCCTCAAGGTGATCATCGCCGACGGCGAATGCCAGCTCGCGCGCCAGCGCCGCGTGCGCGCCGAGGATGCGGAGAAATTGAAGCGCGGCGCCCGCTTGGTAAAAACACGTTACGGCGTCGATGACGAAATCTGCACCGGCGACCACTCCTGCATCCGCCTCTCGGGCTGCCCGTCGCTGACGGTGAAGCCAAATCCCGATCCTTTGCGCACCGATCCGGTCGCGACCGTGATCGAGAGCTGCGTCGGCTGTGGCCTTTGCGGCGAGGTCGCACATGCCGCCGTGCTCTGCCCGTCGTTCTATCGCGCTGAAGTCATTCGCAACGCCAGCACCTGGGATCGCGCGCTGCACCGCTTCCGCCAGCGCGTGATCGGCTGGCTCGGCGCGCGCGAGGCGCAAGCATGAGCGGCGAGCCGGTCAAATTGCTGATCGCGGCCCTTGGCGGCGAGGGCGGCGGTGTGCTCACGGATTGGATCGTCTCCGCCGCCGAGCGAAAAGGCTTTCCGGTGCAGTCGACGTCGATTCCGGGCGTCGCGCAGCGCACCGGCGCCACCACCTATTACATCGAGATCGTGCCGGTGCCGGCGCGGGAGCTTTCCGGCAAACGGCCGGTGCTCGCGCTTACGCCGGGGATCGCCGATATCGACATTGCACTCGCGAGCGAATTGATGGAGGCCGGGCGCCTCGCCGCCAACGGCTTCGTGACTGCCGACCGCACCGCGCTGATTGCGTCCACGAGCCGCTTCTACGCCATGGACGAGAAGATTGCGATGGCCGACGGCCGCTACGATCAGGAGCGCTTGATCAAGGCGCTCGGCGACAACACGAAGTCGCTGCTCCTGTTCGACATAGCGGAGACGGCGAAACGCGCGGGCGCGATGGTGAATGCGCTGATGCTCGGCGCGCTCGCGGAGAGTAGCCTTTTGCCGATTTCGATCGATGAATTCGAGGCGGCAATTGCAGCCGATGCCAAGGCCGTCGAGAGCAATCTTTCCGGATTTCGCGCCGGTGTTGAGGCCGCGCGCAATCGCGCCGCCGTGGCGGCAAAAGACGGCAAGCGCGGCGCGCGCGAAAGGGCCGAGCTGCCGGCCATTGAGAAGGAAATCGCCGCGATGCCGGAAGCGGCGCGCGGAATCATTATCGAAGGCGCGCGGCGGCTCACCAATTACCAGGACTTGAATTATGCGCGTCTCTACCTCGACCGCTTGCAACGCATTCGCGAAACCGACAATCGCGCGGACGCCGGCGGCAAGCTCCTCGCCGAGGCCGCACGCCATCTTGCCGTGCGCATGTCCTACGAAGACGTGATCCGTGTCGCGCAGGCGAAGATCGATCCTGCGCGCATCACACGCATCATCGCCGAGATGAGAATTTCCGGCGATCCCTACGCGATCTACGAATTTCTGAAACCCGGCATCGAGGAATTCTGCCAGATCCTGCCGCCGTTTCTCGCGCGGCCCATCCTGCGAATTTCAGCCCGGTTCGGCTGGCTCGATCGCTTTCATTGGGGAATGGAGGTGAATACCGCCTCGATCAGCGGCTATCTCCGCTTCTGGTTGCTTACGAAGCTGCGCGCCTTTCGTCCGCGCACCCATCGCTTTATCGAGGAGCAGGCCGCGATCGAATCCTGGCTCGATCTCATCGCCGCCGCAGCCGGAATTTCGCCGTCCCTCGCGCTCGAGGTGGCCGAATGCGCGCGCCTTATCAAAGGCTATGGCGATACCCACAAGCGCGGGGCCGCGAACTTTCATCTGATCGAAACCCGCGTCATCCGCGCAGCACTTGCGGGCGAAATTGCCGCCGCCCGCGCGACCGATGCCGTGGCGAGCGCCCGCACCGCCGCTTTGGTCGATCCGGAAGGCGAGAGCCTGGCGCGGTGTCTCGCTGAAATCGAAGGGCGATCCGCTTTCCGCGCCGCCGCCGAATAGCGCCGGATCAGCGTGCTAAAACGCCGTTCCGGCCGCGATCACTTCCAGCCTGTTCCACCAGCCGCCGCCGAGCGCCTGGAAAAGGGCGACGGTGTCGGCAAGTCGCGCGGCCTGCGCGTCAACGCGGGCGAGCGAAGTTTGCAGATAGGCCTGTTGGGCCGCGAGCAGGATCGGCACGCTGGCCTGTCCCTGCTCGACCTGCCGCCGCACGAGACCGATGTTCTGCGAGGCCGAACGCTCGGCCGCGACGGCGGCCGCAATCGTGCGGTTATCCGCCTGCAATGCCCGCAACACGTCGGCGACATTCTGGAACGCGGCGAGCACCACGCTCTTATATTGCGCGAGCGCCTGGTTGGTCGCTTCCTCCGCCGCCAGCTGCTTGTTCTGCAAGGTGCCCGCGTCGAACACCGTTTGCGCGGCATTACCGGCGATCATCCAGATTCCGGTTCCCGGCGCGAACAGTTGCGCCATGCTGGTGGCGGTGTTGCCCGCATTGCCGGTGATCGCGATTTGCGGCAGGCGATTTGCGATCGCAACGCCAATTTGCGCATTGGCCGCGTGCAAATTTGCCTCCGCCGTGCGGATGTCGGGCCGCTGGCGTACGAGATCGGCCGGCAGGCTGAGCGGTATTTGCCGCGGCGCGCGGAACGCGCCAAGCGCAAAGGTCGGTATCCCGTATTCGCTCGGAAAGCGTCCGGTCAGAAATGCCAAGAGGTTGCGCTGCTGCGCCAGTTGCCTCTCGAGCGGCGGCAGCAGAAGCCGCGCCTGCGCCACCGCAGTCTCCTGCGCGACCACGTCGGGGAGGGCGATCTGCCCCTGTTCGTTTTGCCGCCGCAGGATGCGGAGGAGCTCGCTCTGCAAGCCGATGATCCGCTGCGTCGCGGCGATCTGGCCGCGGAGCCGCGCCTCCTCAATCGCGGCGAGCGCGATGTTCGTCGTGAGCGTGAGATAAACGCCCTCGCGCTGAAAGCGGAGCGCCTCCGCCTGCGCGTCCGCCGTTTCGATCTGGCGCCGGGTCCCGCCCCATAGGTCGGCGACATAGGCTACGCTCACTTGCGGCGTGTAGAGGCTGTAGATCGAAGCGCCCGAGGTCGCGTTTGAGCTCAGTGCTTGGGTCGGCGTTTGCTGCCGGCTTGCGTTGAAACCCGCGCTCGCGGTCGGCAGGAGCACGCCGCGTGTGGCAAGCGCATTGGCCTGCGCCACCCTGAGCGCCGCTTCCGCCGCTTCCAGATCGGCGTTGTGCGCAATTCCTTCCTCGACCAATTGATCGAGCGCCGGCTGATGGAAGAGCTCCCACCATTGCGGCGGAATATCCGCGCCGCGCACGAGGGCGATCCCCGGCACGCGGTCGGTGCGCGCAGGATCGTCCGGCCGCCCCTGCAGGAACGTGTTGACGCCCGGCGCCTCCGGCGCATGGAAATCGGGTCCGACGGCGCAGCTCGTCTGCATGAACGCGACGAGAACGGCGCCAGCCAACCCCTGCAGACGTGACACGGCCAAATCCCCTTACCCAATCCCTTCATCACGCAAGCACGCATCGCGACTGGAACGCACTGGGCACCCGCGCCAGTCTATTCGATCATTCAGCCGGTTCGAGAGCCGTTCCCGCGTTTCTCCCCGCCTTCGTGTGCCGCGAGAAGAGCGCGATCAGGACCGGCAGCGTAATCAGGATGATCACCGGGGCGAGCAGCATGCCGCCGACCACGACGACGGCGAGCGGCTTCTGCACCTGCGATCCGATGCCGGTCGACAATGCCGCGGGCAACAGACCAACACCCGCGATCACGCAGGTCATGAGCACCGGCCGCATTTGCAATTCGCCGGTCTTCAACACCGCTGCCGTGCGTTCGAGGCCGCTCTCGATGAGTTGATTGTACTGCGACAGGATGATGATGCCGTCCATCACCGAAATGCCGAACAACGCGACGAATCCGATCGCCGCCGACACGCTGAACGGAATCTGCGTGACAAACAGCGCGAAGATGCCGCCGATGATCGCCATGGGGATCACGCTCATCGCGAGCAGCGTCTCGAGCAGCGAGGAAAAATTGATCCACAGGAGCAGCGCAATCAGCGCGAGGCTGATCGGCACCACGACCTGCAGGCGCGCGATCGCTTCCTGCAGGTTGCGAAACTCGCCGACCCATTCAAGCCGCGAGCCCGACGGCAGCTTCACCTGCTTCGAGACCTTCTTACGCGCCTCCTGGATGGCGCTGCCGAGGTCGCGGTCGCGCACGCTGAATTTGATCGGAAGATACCGTTCCTGCTGCTCGCGATAGATGTAGGAGGGGCCGGAGACGAGCTTGACGTTTGCCACCTCGCTCAGCGGAATCTGCGTGATCCCGTTCGGCCCCTGCGCGCCGATGGTGATGTTGCTGATCGCCTCGGCGTTCTGCCGGTAGCGCGGCGCCAGCCGCACCACGATCGGGAAGTGGCGGTCGCTGCCGGGATCGTAGACGTCGCCCGCCGTGTCACCGCCGATGGCGACCCGGATGGTGGAATTGATATCGCCGGGAGCGAGCCCGTAGCGCGCGGCGCGGGCGCGGTCGATCTCGATCTGGATCGTCGGCTGGCCGAGCGAGGCGAATACGGCGAGATCGGTGATGCCGGGAACAGTCGCGAGCACCGCCTTGATCTTGTCGGCGGTCTCGGTGAGCTCCTTCAGGTCGTTGCCGAAGACCTTGATCGAGTTCTCGCCTTTGACGCCGGAGACCGCTTCCGCCACGTTGTCCTGCAGATATTGCGAGAAGTTGAACTCGACGCCCGGAAATTCCTCCTCGAGCTTGACTTGCATTTCATCGGTAAGCTTTTCCTTGTCGAGGCCGCGGCGCCACTTCGTGACCGGTTTTAGCGGCACGAAGAATTCGGCATTGAAGAAGCCCGCGGCATCGGTGCCGTCATCGGGGCGCCCGTGCTGGGAGACGACCGACACCACTTCGGGGAAGGCGGCGATCGTCGCGCGCATGCGGTTCACATAGCCGTTGCCTTCCTCGAGCGAGATCGTGGCCGGCAGCGTGGCGCGGATCCAGAGATTGCCCTCCTCGAGCTTGGGCAGGAATTCCAGGCCGAGGAAATGCAGGGCAAAGCCCGCGAGCACGAGGAGTGCGGTCATGCCCGCGACGACGCGCGCTTGGTTTGCGACCGCGAAGGCGAGCGCCGGCCTGTAAAGCTGGTGCAGGAAACGCACGAGCCGCGTTTCGGTCTCCTCGACCCGCTCTGGCAACAGGATCGCGCTCAATGCCGGCGTCACCGTGAAGGTCGCCATCAGCCCGCCAGCGAGCGCGTAGGCGTAGGTCTTCGCCATCGGGCCAAAGATTTGCCCCTCGACGCCGCTCAGTGTGAACAGCGGAATAAAGCCCGCGATGATGATGCCGGCGGCGAAGAGGATCGAGCGGCTCACGCCGGTGCCGGCCATGAAGATCGCAAGCAGTTTGCCCTGCAAGCCGCTTGCAGCGGCGGCCTCTTGTTTGGCGGGCGAATTTTCCATCGCCTGCCCGAGCCGACGGAAGATGCTTTCAACCATGATCACGGTCGCATCGACGATCAGGCCGAAGTCGATGGCGCCGACCGAGAGCAGATTCGCGGATTCCCCCTGCAGCACCAGGATGCCGATCGCGAAGAAGAGCGCGAAGGGGATCGTGGCGGCGACGATGAGGGCGGTGCGCAGATTGCCGAGGAACAGCCATTGCAGCACGAAGATCAACAGAATCCCGAACACCATGTTGCGCAGAACCGTGCTCGTCGTGATGTTGATGAGATCCTGGCGATCGTAGATTTGCTCGATCCGCACGCCGGGCGGCAGGATTCCGGAATTGTTGATGCGCCTGACCTCGGCCTTCACGCGCTCGATCGTCGGCGTGCTCTGCTGGCCGCGGCGCATCAGCACGATGCCTTCGACGATGTCGTTGTCGTCGTCCTTGCCGGCAATCCCGAGCCGCGGCTGGTTGCCGACGATCACGGTGGCGACGTCGCGCACCAATACCGGATTGCCGCCGGCCTGGGTCAGCATCGTATTGTTGAGATCGTCGATGGAACGGATGAGGCCGACGCCGCGGACGACCGCCGACTGCGAGCCGAGGCTGACCGTGTTGCCGCCGACATTGATGTTGCTGTTGTTCAGGCTTTGCAAAAGCTGCGGCAGCGTCAGCCCATAGGCGATGAGCTTGTTGAAATCGACCTGCAGCTCGTAAGTCTTCGTCTTGCCGCCCCAGCCGGTGACGTCGATGACGCCGGGGACCGCGCGGAACCGGCGCTGTAGCATCCAATCCTGCAAGGTCTTGAGATCGAGAACGCTGTAGCCGGGCGGGCCGACGAGCTTGTAGCGGTAGATTTCGCCAATCGGGCTTCCGGGATTGATCTGCGGCGATACGTTGTTCGGCAATCCGTTGAGCTGCGACAGGCGATTGAACACCTGCTGAAGCGCCTGATCGTAGGTGTAGTCGAAGGTGAACTGCAGCTTCACGTCCGACAGGCCATAGAGCGAAATGGTCCGCATCACCCGCAGGTTCTGGATGCCGGCGACCTGCGTCTCGATCGGGATTGTGATGTAGCGCTCGATCTCCTCGGCCGAGAGCCCGGGGCTCTGGGTGATGATGTCCACCATCGGCGGCACGGGGTCGGGATAGGCTTCGATGTTGAGCGATCGGAACGCGCCGATACCGCCCGCGAACACCATCGCGAATAGGAACAGCATCAGCACCCGGCGATGCAGGGCAAAGGCGAGAATGGCATTCATCGCTGCACCCCGCTCAACGCGTAATTACTGGCCGCCGGACGCCATGCGGTCGATGAACAGGCTCCCGCGCGTGACGACTTTCTCGCCGGGCGCAAGGCCATCGAGCACCTGGATCAGCCGTCCGTTGGAGAGCCCGAGCTTGACCGTCCTGAGTTCGACCGCCATTTCCTCAACCGCGACCCACGCGCGCGCGATGTCGCCTTCGTAGATGACGGCTTCGCGCGGCACCGCCGTCATCGGCACGCCTTCGTCGGTCACGATGATGACGCTCGCGAACATTTCGAGCTTGAGGAGCGCCTGCGAATTGTCGATCGTGGCGCGGACCATGAGCCGGCGGCTCGCGGGGTCGATCGAGGTCGCGATGTAGTTGATCTTCGCCTCGAATACCTGATCGGGATAGGTAAGCACCGTGAACCGGATTGTCTGATCGAGCTTCACCTTGGAGGCGTCGGACTCGCGCACAAAGGCGACAAGCCAGACCGTCGACAAATCGCCGATGACGAAGACCGGGTCGCTCGACCCCGCGGTGATGTATTGGCCGGGGCCGACCTTGCGCTGCACGATCGTGCCGGCGAGCGGAGCATAGACGGTCGAGTCGGGCGTGATCGCGCCGCTCTGCTGAAACGTGTCGATTTCGGCATCGGTCTTGCCGAGAATGCGCAGGCGATTGCGCATGGCTTCGAGCGTGGTTTCGGCGGTCCGCAGGTCGTTTTTCGCGGCCGTGAGATCCGCCTGCGCCTGCTGCCAGTCCTTCAGCGGCATGGCGTTGGCATCGTAGAGATTGTGCAGCCGCCGCTCGGTGGTCTCGGTCAGGGTGACCTGCGAGCGCGCCTTGTTCACGGCGGTGACCGCCGTGATGAAATCGTTCTGCCCCTGCACGGAATCCGCGGCCTCGAGCACGAACAGCGGCTGCCCGCGCTGCACCGTGTCGCCCGGGCTCACCAGGAGCTTGGTGACGCGGCCGGCATAGGGGGAGAAGATCGGCGTCGAGCGGTCTTCGTCGACGGTAATCTTGCCCTCGGTCCGCTGCTCGGTGCGGAAAGATTGGATCGCCACCGGCTCGATCGTAAGCGTCGCCCATTGCTTCGGCGTGAGCCGGAATACGCCGCGCTCGCTCTTGGCCGGGCTCTTGAGATCGGCATCGGCGCGTCCGCGATCCGCCTTCGAGCCGATGAGAATGGCGCCGAAGGCGAAGCAGAGGACGACAAATCCGATCGCCGCTTTCGATCGAGACGATAGTTTGCCGACGCGCAGCTGAGGAGCGAGACGCGCAACGAGCGCCTTCGATCGCAGAAATAATTTTTCGAGGTGAGGCCGGAGGCCGCTCCGTTCGATCACGTCCTCCGCCCGGCGCCGTAATTCGTTGGCGACCGGGCGCAGGTGAGCAAGCGCGGCAACGGCCTTCGATCGCAGCAGCGACGTGACTTGCTTGAGCGGCCCGATCCTCATGTCGGATTCCATCTCCGGCGATCCCGTGCGGTAGTCGCGTTCGCGGTGAATGTCACCGCATACCAGCGTAGTGCGGCGAGGCGCCGCGCGCGGATTTCAGGGCGCTGAACACGTGCTTGCTTCCGCGCCAATCAGCAGCGCCTAGCATGCGAGGCTTTTAGGGGGTGGGACTTACAGCAGCCTTACGCGTGCTTTCGCGTCCGCCTTGCGCGAACCTTACACCAAGCTTACAGCAGCGCTGGTTCGGCCTTGGTGGTCACGTCATCATTTCCTCGTTTTACGGTATTTTGGTGCGGATCGATCGGGCAACGCCGCCATGAGATTATTGGTTGTCGAAGACAACGACGAACTCGCACAGCTCCTCGCCAAGGGGCTGCAGTCCGCGGGGTTTGACGTCGATCTCCTCGCGAGTGTGAGCGAGGCACAAGCGGCGCTTGCGACGACCCGCTACGCCGCGCTCATTCTCGATCTCGGCCTGCCGGATGGAGATGGTCTTACGATTCTGCGCGACCTGCGACACCGCAAGGATCCGATTCCGGTTCTTGTCCTCACCGCGCGCGGCGGCGTGCATGACCGCGTCAGCGGCCTTCGCAGCGGCGCCGACGATTATCTCGTGAAGCCTTTCGCCTTCAACGAACTGGTGGCGCGGTTGGAAGCGCTGTTGCGGCGGCCGAGCCAGCTGCTCGGAAGCTCGCTCAGGCTCTCCAATGTGGTGTTCGACACCGAAGGCCGTCAGACCTTCATCGACGACAAGCCGCAGGTCTTGTCCGCGCGCGAGACCGCGGTGCTCGAACTCCTGATGCGGCGCAAGGACAATGTCGTGCCGAAAAAGCTCGTCGAGGACCAGATTTTCGGCCTTGCCGGCGACGTCGCCTCGAACGCCGTCGAAGTCTACGTCCATCGCCTGCGCACGCAGCTCGCCAACCGCGGCGCCAAGGTGAAGATCGATACCATCCGCGGCGTCGGCTACGTCATGTCGGAGGACAAGTAGCGTGCTGCGCTTCAAGTCGCTGATGTCGCGCATCATATTTTTGCACGTCATCGCGGTCGTCGTGACCGCGATCGTCATGCCCTTGGTGCTCTACTGGTTCCTGAATTCCGACGTGGAAAATCTCCAGCGCCAGGCCATGCGCGATAACGCGGAGGTGCTCGCGCGCTATCTGGTGCCGGGCGCGGACGGCGGATGGTCGTTCGAACTGCCGCCCGAGATCCACGATGTCTATTCCGAGGCCTATGGCCGCTACCTTTACGCCGTACTCGACGACGGCGGGCAGGTGCTTTTCTCGTCACGCAAGGATCAAGCGCCGGTCTTTTCGGCGGACAATCAGGCCTCGCCCGTTCAGCTCCTGGAAACGGTGCGGGGCGACCGCATCATTTCCGGCGCGAGCATTCGCAAGGAGATCGGCGGCCGCATCGTCTGGATTCAGGTCGCGGAGGACCTCGCGCATCGCGACGTGATCATCGACGACGTGGTCGCAAGCTTCTTTCAGAAGGTCGGCTGGATCACGGTGCCGATCCTGCTTCTGTTGCTGGCGACCGATATCGCGATCTTCCGCCGCGCCGTGCAGCCGCTCCTGCGCGTGTCGGATCGCGCCGAGCACATCAGCCCGGCGCAGATCGACGTGCGGCTCCCCATCGACGACATTCCGCGGGAAATTCTTCCGCTGGTGGTCGCGGTCAATCAGGCGCTCGACCGGCTCGAACAAGGCTTCCGCCGGCAGCGCGAATTCACCGCGGACGCCGCGCATGAATTGCGCACGCCGCTCGCCATCCTCCGCACCCGCATCGAAACTTTGCCTGACGAGCGCGCCACCGAAGCGGTGCGCCGCGATGTCGAGGGCATGAGCCGCGTCGTCAACCAGCTGCTGGATGCGGCCGAACTCGACACGCTCGTCGTCGATCCCGCCGAGAAAGCCGATCTGCGGCAGGTCTGCGCCGAGGTCGCCGAATTCATCGCGCCGCTTGCGCTGGCGCGGGGAAAGACCATTGCCGTGAGCGGCGTCGAAGACCCCGTCTGGGTCAAGGGCAATGCGGAAATGCTGCGGCGCGCGATCCGCAACCTCGTGGAGAACGCGATCAATCACACGCCGAAGGAAACGACGGTCGAGGTCGTCGTGGGTGAACAGGGCACGCTCAGTGTGCTCGACGAGGGCGAAGGGGTGCCGCTTGCCAAGCGCGAACTCGTCTTCGAGCGTTTCTGGCGCCGCGACCGCAGGCGCGCGGACGGGGCGGGGCTGGGCCTGTCGATCGTCAAGCGCATCGTCGAGGCGCATGGAGGAACGATCACGGTCGAAAATCGTCCCGGCGGCGGCGCCGATTTCTCCATGAGCTTCGCCCTTGCCGAAGCGCCGGCGGAGCCCCCGCGCGCGACCGCGAGGCCGCGGTTGATGGCGGCGGCGGATGCGTCGTCGGATTTATCGTGAGGTAAATCCCATCGCGGTTTCTCGCCGCCGGCGGCTCCGGATTCTGATGACGGGAGGTTGAGTTCCGGCCAGCGGAATTGCGTCCGGCCCGCGGGTCAATTTTTCGCCTGCACCGCGGATTCCACGGCTTTGGCGACCGCCCCGACCGTCTTGAACTCTTCGGCCATGTTCTCGTTGGCGTTCAACGGGATTTCGATGTCGAATTTCTGCTCGATTTCGAAAACGATCTCGATGATGTCGATGGATTCGACTCCGAGATCCTCGAGGCGGGTATCGGCGTTCAATCGCTCGATGGGGACCTTCATTTCGGAAGCAATGATTTTTTTGATTTCGTACGCGATATCCACCGACACACCCCCGGGCCGAGACTGGCGGGTTCTATATAGACTTGCCCCTATAGCCGTGTAAATGATGCGCTCGGATAAGGAGTAATCTTCACGTAAGGTAAGACTAATTTGATTTCTTCAGCCATTGTCTGCTGAAATTTTTTGCGCGGGCTTTGCGCGAAAATTCTTTATCGCTTGGTGAATTTTACGCGACTGCTTTCGCCTTCAGTGGAGCTTCCTGCGCCGTCTGCGAGCTGCCGAAGCGGAGCGCCGGTTCGCCGGCAAAATCATAGGGGCCCGTGTGCACGAGCGCTCCTTCCACATCGAGCCAAATCTTGCCGCCGAGCGCGCGCCACAGCCGGCAAAATCCAAAATCCTCGCTGAGGTATTCCTTTGTTTCCGGATCAATCATGCACTCGAACAGAGCGTAGAATTCTTGTTCGGATTTTGCAGGAACGTAAACGTGATCGGAACTGTAGGCGCGCTCCGGATACGCCTTGATCAGCCGCTCAATGACGCTCCGTTTCATCAGCGTGAAACCTGTCGCGCAATAAACGCCGGTGGCGAACGGCCCGCGGCGCTCGAGTTCGGCGCCCTCGCAGAATTTTCCGACGTATTGCAGCCCCGCCGTCTGCGGCGGTTCCCGGTCCCTGATTTTCTGCGGCACGTCCCAGCGAAAGGCCTTGGCCGGATACATGCCGGCGACCACGTCCTGATCGAAAGCGAGCATTCGATGGATCAACTCGGGCTCGAAGGTGATGTCGGAATCGATGAACATGAGATGCGTGTCGTTCGTCGTGAGAAACTGCGCGACGAGCGTATTGCGCGACCGCGTCACCAGTGAATCGCGCCCGAGGAGATTGAGGTTGATCGAAAATCCCGCCGCCTCTCCATACTGCATGAGCTTGAGGGCCGACATCATATAGCCGGTGGTGACGAGGCCGCCGAAGCAAGGGGTGCCGATAAAGATCGAGGGCGCGGGTGGGGTTCCATTCGGTTTCATGCTGGCCGCCGGTCGCGAATCGAAGGATTGAAAGCGTCGGCGTGACTAGAGCGAAGCGCGGCTAACAATTTGTTAACCGTAAGTTCGCCCGTTCTATTAGGGGTATCAGGCCAACTTTACCGCCGCTTCCGTCAACCGGCCCGCAGGATTGGCCAGCTCCTCGAGGATCGAGAAGTGATCGTGGCCTCGAAGCGGGAGGAGCCTGGCGGCGGGCCCCGCCTTCTGCCGCGCCGCATAATAATCGCGCGACTGGCGTTGCAGCTCGGGGAGCTCCGCTTCGCCGAACGCGATCGTGAGCGGCTTCGATCGCTTTCCAGGGTGCCGTATGGGGCTGAGCTTCACCACCTCGTCCGCCGTGAGATGAAGTTTTTCGTTCAGATAATTCAAGCGGCACGGCGTGAGCTCAAAAATCCCGCTGATCGCAAGCCCCGCGTCGGCTTCGGGAAGGACCATCGCGGTCAGGTGTCCGCCCGCCGACCAGCCTGAAGCGATGACGCCGTTCTCGGCAATGCCCGATCGCGGGCCTTCCGCCCGCAGCCAGCGCATGGCCGCGCGCACTTCCTCGACGATTTCGGTGAGCGTCGCCTCGGGTGCGAGCGTATAGCCGATCAACGCCGCATCCATGCCGCGGGCGAGCGGGCCTTCGGCCATGCAGGAGAAAATCTCCTTGCTGCGGCTCTGCCAATAGCCGCCATGGATAAAGGCGAAGAGCGGCGCGCGCTCGGCGCCGCACTTGAAAATATCGATGCGATTGCGCGGTCGCGGGCCGTAAGCGAGGTCAAGCAACTCGCCTTTTTGGGCGCGCAGGCGTGCGCTGCGTTCGGTCCACTCTGCGATCTTCGCGGCGCTGTTCGCAACCGCCGCCGTGTTGTTGTAGGCGGCGTCAAGTTGCGGCCGGTTCATGCCGCGCCAGATGATCTCGTCCATCGGGATCGAATAGAAGCCAATCCCGCCCGCGCTTACAAGCTCAGGCCGCCTTGCGGCCGTGATGGCTGTGGAGCTGCAGCGAAAGCTGCCGGCGGATTTCGTTGAAGTCATTTCCGGCCACGTCGCGCGGCCGCGGAAGGTCGACCTTCACTTCGTTGGCAATGCGGCCGGGGCCCGGCGACATCACCACGATCCGGTCGGCAAGAAAGATCGCCTCCTCGATCGAATGCGTGACGAAGAGAACGGTCAGCCCCGTGCGCTTCCAGATGTCGAGGAGTTCATCCTGCAGGCGCTCCCGCGTCATGGCATCGAGCGCGCCGAAGGGCTCGTCCATGAGCACGATCTCGGCGTCGTTCGCGAGCACGCGGGCGATCGCCACGCGCTGTTTCATGCCGCCGGAAAGTTGATGCGGATAGGCATTGGCGAAACGCTGCAGTCCGATCAGCGAAATGAACCGCTCGGTGACCTCTTCGACGTCTTTTTTCGGAATGCCGCGTGAGACGGGGCCGAAGGCGATATTGTTACGGACATTGAGCCAGGGAAAAAGTCCATAGTCCTGAAACACCATGCCGCGCTGCGGGCCGGGGCCGTCGATCGGCGTGTCCCACATGAGCGCCTTGCCTTCCGAGGGCGTTTCGAACCCGGCGACGATCCGCAACAGCGTGGACTTGCCGCAGCCCGAAGCCCCGATAAGGCAAACGAACTCGCCTTTGCGCACGTGGAGATTGGCGCCGCGGAGCGCTTCGATGCGTTGCCCTTGCAGCACGAATTGCTTGCTGACGCCGCGCAAATCGAGAATGGGCATCGTTTCAGGCAATGTTCGGACTCCATTTCAGGAGATAGCGGCCGAGCCAGAGAATGGCGCGATCGGAAATAAAGCCGGCAATCCCGATCACGATCATGCCGCAGATCACGATTTCGGTGCGCGAAAGCTGCCGCGCCTCCATGATGATCGCGCCGAGGCCCGTCTGCACGCCGGTCATTTCGCCGACGACGATCACGACCCAGGCAAAGCCGAGCCCGAGCCGCAGCCCGGTGAAAATCGCGGGCAGGCTTGCGGGCAGAACGACGCGGAAGAACTGCGCCGTCCCCTCGCAGCCGAGCATGCTCGCGGCCTCGAACAATCTAGGATCGACCGAGCGTACGCCGAAAATCGTGTTCAGCAGGATCGGATAGAAGGCGCCGAGGCACACGAGAAAGAAGGCCGAGCGCGGTCCGAGCCCGAACATGATCATCGCGAGCGGCAGCCACGCCGTGACCGGAATCGGGCGAAGCACCTGCAGCGTTGGATCGAGCAGCTTGCGAACGAGGGCAATGCGGCCGATCAGGAGGCCGAGCGGCAATGCGACCATGAGCGCGATCGCAAAGCCGCCATAGACGCGACTCACCGAGGCGAGGAGATGCGTAAGCAGCGTTTTGCTGTAGGCGTCGTCATAAATTCCGCCGAAGGCGAGGTCGTACAATTCCACCGCCACGTCGCCGGGCGGCGGGATCAGGCCGTATTTCTTGCCATAGGTGGCGAAGTGCCAGAACACGAGCACCGTCGCCGGAAACAAGAGCGCGATTGCCGGATTGCGCAGGCGTGAAAAGAGCGACGCCGAAGGCTGCGGCGCCGGTTCGACCGCCGACGCCGGGGCGAGCGAAGGGCCCGCTGTTTCCAGCGAAATGCTCAAGCCTGCTTCTCCTCCTCCTGCACGAATCTCGTGTCGAAGAAATTGGCAAAGTCGGGAAGCTGCTTGATCTGTTTCAGCTCCAGCATGTGCTCGGCATAGGTCTTCGATTGCTGGATTTGCGTCGGGCCGAATTTCCACGTGAGCTCGACATTGGGGATCGAGATCTCGATCGCCTCTTTTTTCTGTCCGAGCTTGGCGACGGCCATCGCCGCCATCTCCAGCGGATTCTTCATGGCGTATTCGGACGCCTTGCGGTGAATGTCGAGGATCACGCGCACGAGCTGCGGCTTTTCCGCGAGTGTGTCGCGATGAGCGCCGAAGATCATGTTCAAGGATCCCATCGACGTGCTGTAGGGATATTCAACGAGCTTGCCGACGCCGGTGGAAAGGCTGACGCTCGGCCCGGGCTCGGCGCCGACATAGGCGTCGATGTCGCCGCGCGAGAGCGCGAGATGCATTTCGCTGAAGGAAATGCGGATCGGCGTAATGTCGTCGATCGACATGCCTTCCATGTGAAGGCGCTCGCGAATGAAGACCTCCTGCGTGGAGCCCGGCCATATGCCGACCTTCTTGCCCTTGAGATCCTTGAGCGTATTGATGCCGGAATCCTTCGCCGCGATCACGGCCATGCCGCGATTGCAGGCGCTTGCGATCACGACAATCGGCTCGCCGGCGGCGGCCCCAAGCGTCGCCGCGGCAATGCCGAACATGCCAAAATCGACGGATTTGGTAACGACGGCGTTCTTGCCCTCGGTCGGGCTCTCGAACGGGATGACGTCGACCTGGTAACCCGCGGGCGTGAACTTGTCGTAGAAATAGGGCGCGATCGAATGAATGAGCTTCAACGCGCCCATCTTGATGACGGTCGGCTCGTCGGCCTTGACGATGGATGGCGCGGCTATTGCGGCTAAGCCCGCACCGATCATGAATTCCCGGCGGCGGATCATGACGGAATCTCCCTGTTGCGTGCGGACAAACGTGCAAGGCATGTGCCAGCCGCGATGCGTGCCTTGACATGGATTCGGAGGAACTCGCCGCAGGGCGTTGTTGCCGCGAAAAAAATTGTATTTCGCGAAAATTCTGAAGAAACAGAACCTTGGCCGCATTTCCTCAAAAATGTGCGTGCGCAGGCGGCCAGCAAGCGCAAGGCCTCTTCAGGAGGTACTGCATACAATCGATGCATACCTAACCAAATGATTTGAAAAGAAATATCTTCAGACTGGGCGAGAAAAAACTCGAATTGCATACAATATGAGCGGCAGCAGCGGCAGACTTGCATAGGCTTCGTCCATTCGCGACGGAAATCCTCCCAATTGCGCATGAAGTGAAGAGCAATCGGGCTGGCACGCCCGTTGCTGGACCTCGACCCAAAGAGGGACGCCGCTCCATGTCCGCTTCCAAGACCTTCGCGGAGAAAATCCGCCAGACATTGGCGGACGACATTCTGCAAGGGGTTTATCCGCCGGGCGCGCGGCTCGACGAGATGAGCCTCGCCAGGCGGTTCAATCTCTCCCGCACGCCGGTGCGCGAGGCGCTCAGGCAGCTTATTTCCACTGGGCTCGTCGAGATGCGCCCGCACCGCGGCGCGATCGTCTCGCTTCCCGGCCGCACGGCGCTCGCCGAGATGTTCGAGGTGATGGAGGAAATGGAAGCGACCTGCGCGCGGCTCGCGGCGCAGCGCATTTCCCCCGCCGAGCGCGCGCGGCTGGAAACGATCCACAGGGAGAGCGCGGAGGCCGTCGAGGCCGACGACCGCGAAAGTTATCGAAAACTGAATTTCAATTTTCACGATGCCATTTATCGCGCCGCCCATAACGAATTCATGCTGTCGACGGCGCTAGCCATACGCTCGCGCATCGCGCCGTTCCGGCGCGCGCAATTCGACATCAGAGGGCGGCTCTCCAAATCATATGACGAGCACGGCGCCATAATGCGCTCGATCATCGAGGGTGACGGCGAGATCGCGAGCGAAGCGATGCGCGCGCATGTGGGCGTCGTGCGCGCGGCGAGCTACGACTATATCCACGGCCTCGAACTCAACGAGGAGAAGATGCCGCAGGCGCGCCCGATTTGAGATTTGTCATTGCATGAAAAACGCGGCCGATATTCGCGAGTTGAACATCCTGACCGCTCGGGCCGAGAAACGTAACGCCGTAGGGCGTGCCGCCGGCGGAAATACTTGCGGGCACCGCGATACCGGCGAGGTCGAGGAGGTTCGCGAAATTCGTGTAGGTGCCGAGGTGGCTGTTGAATTTAACCGGCTCTTTTTTGATATCGGCGATGCTGTAGGAGACGGGATTTGTCGGCACCATCAGCGCGTCAATATTCGAGAAGATCCCGCGGCTCTGTCGGCGCAATGCCTGCAGGCGATAAAACGCCCGGAATGCGTCGACGGCGGATGCCTTCGCGCCGCCGAGAATGATCTCGCGCACGGTGGGATCGCAGTCTTCGCGGTGCTTCTCGATGAACTCGCCGACGGCGGCAAAGCGTTCCGCCACCCACGGCCCCTCGTAAAGAAGCCTCGCGGCTTCCAAAAGCGGCGAAATGTCGAGGGATAGAGCCGCCGCGCCGATATTCGCGAGCTCGTCGATTGACCGTTCGAAAGCCGATCGCGCCTCCTTGTCGCCGAAGAAGTGGCGGTCCTCGGCGCGCGGCACGCCGATCGACAAACGCGCAGGCATGTTGGCGGATGGCGCAAGCTCGAAGGTTTTGGAAAAAGGATCGGACGCATCCTCGCCGGCAATGGCGCGCAGCGCCGCCAGCGCGTCGTCAACGGTGAGCGCAAAAACAGATACGCAGTCAAGCGACCGGCAGGCGGGAACCACCCCGCTCGTCGAGACGAGCCCGAGGCTCGGCTTCAATCCCACGATATTGTTCATGCCCGCGGGCACGCGGCCTGAACCCGCCGTGTCTGTTCCCAGGGCAAGCGGGACGAGGCCCGCGGCGACGGCGACCGCGGAGCCGGAACTCGACCCGCCGGGGATCAGCGCTCGTTTGAAGGTATTGCGCGGGATGCCGTAGGGAGAGCGTACGCCGACAAGGCCGGTGGCGAATTGATCCAGATTCGTTTTGCCGATGATAATGGCGCCGGCCTGCCGCAGCCGCGCCACGGCATGCGCGTCTTTTTTGGGCTGGTAGGCGAAGGGTGGGCAGGCGGCGGTGGTCGGGAATTCCTGCGCGTCGATATTGTCTTTGACCGCAACCGGAACACCGAAGAGGGGAAGGCCCTTGCCTCCGCCTTTCGCGAGCGCCTTTGCCTCGTTAAGCGCCTCGCGCTCTTCTTTCAGCGCGATGAAAATCGCGGGGTCGTTATATTCGCGGATCCGCCGATAACACTCGCCAACGGTCGCTTCGACCGCGGCGGGCTCGGCTTGGTGGCGGGCGGCGATGTCGGCGGCGGTCCGCGGCATGGTCTACGCTCCCGTCGGCCCAAATCGTTCGGTCTTGATCAACGCGCGATCGTAGCCGAGCTCCAGGAGATGCCGCGCGCCGTCTTCGACGAGGCGCATTGGTCCGCAGATAAATGTGCGCGGACGAAGGGCTGGGCGGAATCCCACTTCCGCGAGCATGTTGCGGTCGATCCGCCGGCTGCCGCCGCGCCAGCCCGCAGGCTGCTTCCGTGTCAGCGTATGAAACACGCGCAGCTTGCCGTCCTTGGCGAGCGCATCCAACTCGGCGCGGTAAATTATGTCTTCGAATGTGCGCGATGAATAAAGCAGCGTCGCCTCGACCGCGCTCTTCGCCGCCGCCCGGTGGCGGAGCATCGCCATCAACGGCACGATTCCGGAGCCGCCGGCGACGAGAAACAACGGGCCGCCGAGGTCCGCGGTCCACACGAAATGCCCGCCGATCGGCCCGCGCAGCTGAAATTGGTCGCCGATCCGCACCTCATCCGTGAGATACGGCGAAACCTCGCCTTCCTCGATGCGCTCCACCGTAAGCATGAGGCGAGGCGTCTCGGGCGCCGATGCGATCGAATAGCTGCGCTGGGCCTGATAGCCATCCTCGGCGGTGAGCCGTACGTCAACGCGTTGACCGGCGCGGTGGCCCGGCCAACCGGCGACGTCGAGCGCGAGGCTCTTCACGCGCGGCGTCTCCTCGACGATCTCGCGCACTTCGGCCGTTTGCCATTGCACGCGCTTTGGCGCGGAGACCTCAGTCTCCGGCATAGCGTTGCTCGCGCCACGGATCGCCATACATGTGATAGCCGAGCGCTTCCCAGAAGCCTGGCTCATCGGTTTCGCGGAATTCGATCCCGCGCACCCATTTCGCGCTCTTCCAGAAATAGAGATGCGGCACCAGTAACCGCGCCGGCCCGCCGTGTTCAGACGGAAGTGGCGCACCCTCGTAGCGGGTTGCGATCATCGCCTTGCCGTCGAGGAGATCCTCGACCGGAAGGTTTGTCGTGTAGCCGCCGTCGCAACTGGCGACGATGTAGGGGGCGGGCGGCTCGGAGAGGCCGGCCGCCGCCAGCAGGTCGTCGATGGAAACGCCTTCCCAGTTGGTGTCGAGCTTCGACCAGGTGGTGACGCAGTGAATATCGGTCTTGATCTTGGTCTGCGGCAGCTTCTCGAACTCGGCCCAGGTCCACTCCTTCAGCACCTTGCTTCCGTCTTCCAGGGTGAACGTCCATTCCTCGAGCGGTGTATGCGGCGTCGGGCCGGCGGAGAGCACGGGAAAATCCGAGACGAGATGCTGGCCCGGCGGCACGCGATCGGCCGGCGCACCGGATTTTCTGCGTCCGCGAAAGCCTCGTGAGATCGGAGGTTCGCTCATGGATGCCTCGGTCTAGACGAAACGCGGGATCGGCCCGTCGTGCGGCGTCATGCGATCAGACAGGTCGAACATCACCTCATCGACAAAGCACCATCCCCAACCTTCGGGCGGATCGTAGCCCTCGATGATCGGATGGCCGGTCGCATGAAAGTGCTTCGTGGCGTGCCGGTTGGGAGATTCGTCGCAACAGCCGACATGGCCGCATGTCCGGCAAATGCGGAGATGCACCCAGGCGTCGCCGGTCTTCAGACACTCCTCGCAGCCGCGCGCGCTCGGCTTCACGTCGCGAATGCCTTTCATGTGCTTGCAGGATTGCGCCATGGCGATGTCCTAAGCCGATGCGGCGGCCGCGGGCACCGCGGGCTTGTGTCCCTCGGCGGCGAGATAGGCGTGCAGCGCCGCGACCACCTCGGCGCCTGCGCCGACGGACGCCGCGACCCGCTTGACCGAACCCGCGCGCACGTCGCCGATCGCAAAAACGCCCGGCAGGTTCGTTTGCAGCGCTCCGTCATGGCTGCCCGCGTCTTTGCCCGTCAAGATGAATCCTTTGGAGTCGAGCGCGATGCTAGAGCCCGCGAGCCAATCGGTATTCGGATCGGCGCCGATGAACAGAAAAACATGCCGGATCGGACGGCGAACCTCCTCTCCCGACGGGCCGCGCCAGCGCACCGCCTCCAGCATTCCCGCGTTACCTTCGAGGCCGGTGAGCTCGGTTTGCGTGAGCACTTCGACATTGGAAAGACCGCGGATGCGGTCGACGAGGTAGCGTGACATTTTAGACGCGAGATCGGACCCACGCACGAGGAGCCAAACCTTCCTCGCTTGACTCGCAAGATAAACAACGGCCTGGCCGGCCGAATTACCGGCGCCGACGAGGACGAGCTCTTGGCCGCTGCAGAGCTTCGCCTCAAGCGGCGATGCCCAATAATGAATGCTTGTTGCCTCGAACGCTTCCAGGTTGGGAATGTTCGGCCGCCGGTAACGCGCGCCGCTCGCGATGATGACGGAACGCGCGCGCACCCGTTCGCCGTCGGCAAGCCGAAGCACGAAGCGCGCTTCTCCCGCGCCCGGGGCGCGTTCGAGGGCCGCGACTTCGTCGGGAATCGCCATCTCGACCCCGAACTTCTGTGCTTGCGTATAGGCGCGCGCCATCAACGCGATGCCGGAAATCCCCGTCGGAAATCCGAGATAGTTTTCGATCCGCGCCGAGGCGCCGGCCTGCCCGCCGAAGGCACGGCAGTCGAATACGAGCGCGCTGAGGCCCTCCGACCCGGCATAAACGGCGGCCGCGAGCCCCGCGGGTCCGGCGCCGACAATCGCCACATCGAAGACGCGGTTCGGATCGATCGGGCCGACCAAGCCGATGCAGCGTGCAAGCTCTGCTTCGCCGGGATTACGCAGCAATTGTCCGCCGGGGCAGAGCACGATCGGCAACTGACCCGGATCGATGTGGAAGCGCTCGATCAAAGCCTTCGCCTCGGGATCGGTTTCCGGATCGAGCCGCTGATGCGGGTGGCCGTTGCGGCGAAGAAAACCTTCGAGGCGAAGCACGTCGCCGTTGTCGGCGTGTCCGATAATCACCGGGCCGCCGGAGCCGGCCTCGAGGATGACGACCCGGCGCAGGATCAACGCCCGCATGATGCGCTCGCCGAGCTCCGCCTCGGCCACCAACAGCGCGCGCAGCTCTTGCGGCGGGATAACCAGCGCCTCGACCAGCTCGCGCGCGTAGGCATCGGAGAGCGCCGGCCGGCCCGCGAGCTGCGCGAGTTCGCCGAGGAAGGAGCCCGGTCCGTAGGTTACGATCAGGACGCGGTCGCCGTCCGCCTTCCGCTGGCTGACGTCGACTGTCCCCGACAGGATAATCGCGAGTCCCTCGCTGACCTCGCCGGTCTTGGCGAGCGCCGAACCCGGCGCGTAGGCGCGAATGCGGCCGAACCGGCGCAGCCGTTCGATCTCGGAGGGGTCCAGCACCGGAAACGCATCGGCGCGACGTTGTTCGATGGTCGATGGCACCGGCCGAGACATACGCGTTCCCGCAACTCCACGAACCGTAAAAATCAATCGGCAGCGATCCTACACGGAAGAACCGGGGTTGTCGGAGGCGAAAGAACGGGCGGTGGCCGCCCGCATGAGCCTGCTCTCCGGCCGGCAACCGAAAGCTTGCGGGGGCTATTCTCGAGGTTGTAACCGAAGTCTTTGTCGCATTGACCCCACCCAGCGCGACTTGTAACCATCGTCCCAACGAGCCGCCAAGACCCGTAGCTAATACTCGTTATTCGCAACGGAGGAGTAGCGGACGTCGTGCGGGAGACAAACGCCAGCCGGCCGACGAAGGCCCTCTTGATTTATCCGCGGTTCAACGGGCCTTCTTTCTGGAATTATCGCGCGACCTGCGAGCTCCTGGGCGCGCGCTATCCGGCCGCGCCGCTTGGATTGATGACGGTCGCGGCATTGCTGCCGCAGGACTGGGACATCCGGCTGATCGACCGCAACGTTCAGCCGCTCGATGTTGCCGACATCGACCGCGCCGATATCGTCATGGCCGGCGGAATGCTGCCGCAACAGCGCGATCTCCTTCAAATCATCGATCTTTGCCGTGCGCGCGGAAAGCCGATCGTGGTCGGAGGTCCCGATGTCACGTCGAGCCCGCATATTTACGAACGCGCCGACTTCCAGGTTCTGGGCGAAGCGGAATCGGTGCTTCCCGCCTTCATCGCCGCGTGGAATAGCGGCGCGCGCCGGGGCGTTTTTGAAGCCGAGAAATTTCAAGCCGACGTCACAAAGTCGCCCGCTCCCCGCTTCGACCTGATCCGCTTCCAGGACTACCTGTTTATCGGCGTGCAGTTTTCCCGCGGCTGCCCGTTCAATTGCGAATTCTGCGACATCATCGAGCTGTACGGCCGCGTGCCCCGCACCAAGACGGCGCCGCAGATGCTCGCCGAACTCGAAGCCTTGTACCGCCTGGGCTATCGCGGGCATGTGGACTTTTCCGACGACAATCTCATCGGCAATAAAAAAGCGTTGCGATTGTTCCTGCCGCACCTGAAGGCCTGGCAGGAGGCGCATGGCTTTCCGTTCATGTTCTCGACGGAAGCCTCCATCAACCTTGCCGACGACGATGCGCTTCTCGCCATAATGCGAGACTGCAACTTTTTCACGATGTTCGTGGGCATCGAAAGCCCCGACCCCGAGACCCTCGTCGCCATGCAGAAAAAGCAGAATACGCGCCGCTCGCTCGCCGACAGTGTGCACAAGATTTATCAGGCGGGAATCTTCGTGAACGCGGGCTTTATCCTCGGCTTCGATACCGAAAAAGCCGGGACGGCACAGGAGATCGTGAACTGTATCGAGGCAACGAGCATCCCGGTCTCGCTGGTCGGGCTTCTCTACGCGCTTCCGAACACGCAGCTCACCCGCCGGCTCCAGCGCGAAGGCCGGCTTTATTCCGGCCACGACACCAACACCGAACTGGCGGATCAATGCGTGGCGGGTCTGAACTTCGTCACCGCCCGGCCGCGGCGCGATCTTCTTGCCGACTATCTCTGGATTCTCGACCGGGTGTACCGGCCCGCGGCCTATTTCGGGCGCGTGCGCCGCGTCGGACGCGCGCTGCGCCCGCCATCGCGCGGAGGCGCCTTCTCATGGAAAGGGTTCGCGCGCGATCTTGCTCAGCTTGGATTTATTCTCGGCCGGATGTCGCTGTGGCGTCCGCGGTTGACGCTCTATTTTTTCGGAACCGTCATTGATTGCGCTGCGCGCAATCCCGGCGCGCTCGAAAACGTGATGGCCATGATCTCTTTATATCTGCACCTCGGCCCGTTCGCGCGCGAGGTCGCTCAGCAAATCCAACAGCAAATCGACGATATCGATGCCGGAAAGTGGGCGGCGCCGCCCTTGCTGCCGCCAGAGCCCGCGCTCGCCGGGCCGCGGCCGATCCTGCAAGCCGTGTCATAGGCTGCTGGCTTTTTCAGATATGGATTTCGAGACCCTCGCGGCCGACGATGGTTCCCGGCCGCCTCGCTTCGGCTTCGCGCTCGATGCGATCCAGCATTTCATCGTGATGTTTGGGGTCGTGGTGGAAGAGCACAAGCCGCTCGACGCCCGCGGCATCGGCCAGGCGCACGCCTTCCTGCCACGTGGAATGGCCCCAGCCGATGTGGTTCGGAAATTCTTCGTCCGTGTAATTCGCGTCGTAAATCAGAATCTCGGCACCGTCGGCGAGATCAAGCACATTGCGGTCGAGCTCTCCCGGCGTGTGCTCGGTGTCGGTGACGTAAGCAATGGCCTTGCCGCCGAATTCAAGCCGATAACCAGTGCAACCGCCGGGATGGTGAAGTGGCGCGGTCTTGAGCGTTGCCTTAGGGAAGGGCTTCAGCGTTTCGCCGGGCCGGAAATCGCAAAACTGGATTTTCGCCTTGAATTCATCGAGCCCAATCGGAAACAGCGGCTCGGCCATCATCGTGCCGAGAGAGGATTTAGTCGTCTGTCCGGCCAGATGGTTGCCCGCCCACAGCCTCAATTGATTCGCCGGAACGTAGCATGGGGTAAAGAACGGCAGGCCGCAGATGTGATCGACGTGAAAGTGGCTGTAGAAAATATCGGCGTCGATCGCCGAGCCCGAGCGCATAAGCGTCTCGCCCAACTGCCTGAGCCCCGTTCCTCCGTCGAAGATAATGAGCCGCTCGTCGCAGCGTATCTCGACGCAAGCAGTATTGCCGCCATATTTGGCCGTCTGTGGATCCGGGCAGGCAATGCCGCCGCGCACGCCCCAGAAGCGGACGTCAAGACGGTTTGCCGCCGCGACAGGCCGCGGCGCCTGGGCTTTGGAGTGGGGGGAATGGTCGAGCACAATCTGCATGGCGGCGCAGATCAATTGTGCCAGCAAGGGCCCTGGTCAGCCTATGAAGTAGGTCACACCCTCCGATTTTGCCCATTTTGAGCCTCTAAAGGCGTGGAATCCGGCCAATTCGAGGGGGAGGTATCTCGCTATCTCTCGCTTTCAATGCTCGCGAGCGCCTGCAACGAGGCACGGTCGGTGAGCACGATCACATTCTCCTCGATGTGCAGGATTCCCGCGCGCTGCCAGTCGCCGAGACACTTGTTGACGCTTTCGCGCGTGGCGCCGACGAAATTTCCGAGTTCGCGCTGGGAGAATTGAATCTCAATGCCGTGCGGAGAGGAGCTGGCGGAATCTTCCGCGAGCCGCAGCAAAGTTTTTGCGAGCCGCACGGGCAATTGCAAGAGCGCCAATTCAGAAATTTGCTGGTCCGTGCGGCGCAGGCGGTCGCATAGCACTTCGACCACCTTCAGCCAGGCGGAAGGATGCCGGTCGAGAAGCGCAAGCACGTCGGAGCGCTCAAGAACCGCAAGACGACAATCTGTCGCGGCGGTCGCATCGGCGGTCCGCTCCTTGCCGTCGAGGAGCGCGATCTCGCCGAAGATCTGCCCCGCCTTGAGGATCGCCAAAACGAGTTCTTTTCCGCTCGCGGAGGGAATGCTGATACGGATGCTGCCGCTCAACACAGCCATCATGCTGTTGCCCGGCGAGCCCATGGAAAAAATCGTCTGCCCCGCGGAAAAACTTCGCAGCTTCGCGCGCTCGACTAGGGTGCGGCGCTCTTCCTTCTCGAGGCCGTTAAAAAGGCTGCAAGCGCCGAGCAGGCGCTGGGCTTCTTCAATCTCGCTACGCTTCACCATCGCTCCGAGGTTTGCTAGCCGAAGATCCGAAGATAAGGTGACGAACGGGCGCGGATTACGCCCAACATAGCATGGTTCGCAGCCGGGGGAGGGCCGGTCGGGTGCGGCCATGATCGCGCCGAAAGCTGCTTTTATAAGGCTCATTCGCCCGCAAAAAAATAGCCGGCCGCTCTTTTGTGCCGGGCCGCCGAAATGATAAAACCTTGCCGCCCTTCTTCTTATTGCGAGAGATGCAATGACCGCTGCCCATTTCGAAATTCCCAACCGGCCGATTTTGGTGGCGATGTTCTCCGCGCTGATTTCGCTGGTGCGATGGGCGATCCTCGTTGCCGCTCTCGTGCTGCTGGCCCCCAATGCCCTGGATTATTTTGACAATCCGAAGGCTTATGCCGGTGCGAAATATATCTACGACGCCAGAGATTACATGCTGCGCCAGGTCGGGCCCGAAATCCGCGCCTACATTCCCGTCCGCATCGCCGGCAAGGACCGCACCGACCTGATCATGGTTGCCGGGCTGATTATCGCCGCCGGCATTTTGGGGTCCATCCGCCGGCGCGTCGAGAATGCATCGATGCGGCGGCGCATGCGGATGCAGCTCAGCTCCTTCAAACGCGAGATGCATATCGGCGACAACTCGGCGGTCTCCCGCGATCTTGAGCGAAAGATCGAAAATATCAGCTCCAAAAAGAACGTGGACCGGCAGGAGCTGTTGCGGATCTTTGCCGAGACGAAGAAAAAACTCGATTCACTAGGCCGGGAAGTCGCCTTTTTGTCGATCGACGTCGTCGGCTCGGCCGCGATGAAGGAACGCGAAGACCCGGCCTCGGTGCAATACGACTTCAACGAATACCGCAAGCTCGTCGAGAATGTTTTTCGCGCGCGCGGCGTCTTGAAGTCCGCCTGGACGCCCGACGGCGTCATGGCGTGCTTTGCGAGCGTGGACGAGGCGGTTTCCGCCGGCAAGGACGTGATCAACGGCCTCAATCATTTCAATCGCAACGTAAAACTCATGTCCCGCGATTTTTCAGTGCGCTGCGGCGTCAATGCGGGGTTTGTCCATTTCGATGACGTGACCCCACTCGAGGCGATGTCCGATCGCGTGATCGATATTGCCGGCCACATGCAGAAATATGCGAAACCAGGCTCCGTGGCCGTGGCGCGCAAGGTCATCGAGCCGTTGCGCGACTTGAAAGGGTTTGAGCCCGCCCACAAGGTCGTCGACGGCTACGAAGTCGCGCAATGGGTTCCCGGCCGTGACGGGCGGCCATAAGCCTCGCCTGAACATTCACAATGAGCGCTGACAAAACGCGCGGGGTCCGCTGCGCGTGTGTCGTCGGAACGCGGCCGGAGGTCATCAAAATGGCCCCCGTCATCCGGCGACTGCAAGAATCCGATTGGGCGGTTCCGGTTGTGATCGCGACCGGTCAGCACGACGAATTGCTGGATATGGCGCTTGCCGATTTCGCGATCAGACCCGATCACGTCATTCCCCATGACATGAATTTCGGGGCGATCGTCAATTTGCTGGGCGCGGTGGCGGCCGAGCTCGATGGATTATTGGAGAAGATCAATCCGCGTTGCGTGATCGCGCAAGGCGACACGACGACCGTTTTTGCCGCATCGCTCGCCGCCTTTTATCGCCGCATTCCCTTCGTCCATGTCGAGGCGGGCTTGCGCACGGGCGATCTTTCGGCTCCCTTTCCGGAGGAATTCCATCGCCGCGTGGTTTCCGTCGCAACCGCGCTCCATTGCGCCCCGACATCGACCGCGGCAGCGCAGCTCAGGCGCGAGAGCATTCCCGACCGGTCCATTGTCATTTCGGGCAATACAGTGATTGACGCATTGCTGGAAACGGCCGCGGAAAAGCCCGAGCCGCCGAAGGGATTCCCCAAGGTGCGCCGCCCCGTTCTGATGACGGCCCATCGCCGCGAGAATTTTGGCGGCCGGTTTCGCGAAGCATTCTCCGCCGTGCGGGCGTTTATTGATGAATCGCCCGAAACCGCGCTGTTTTTCCCCGTGCACCCCAATCCCGCGGCTCACGCGGCGGCGCATGAGGTCCTGTCCGGCCATCCGCGCATCGTGCTGACGGAGCCGCTCCCGTACCGGGAGATGGTCGGCGCCCTGCAAAATTCTTGGATCGTGGTTACCGACAGCGGCGGCTTGCAGGAGGAGGCGCCGGCGCTCGGCAAGCCCGTCCTCGTCCTGCGGGATGTGACCGAACGGTCGGAAGTCGTGGAAGCGGGCGCCGTCCGGCTCGTGGGCACGGAGCGGGAACGCATCGTGCGGGCTTTGACGGAACTGCGCGACAATGCCCAGGCCTATGAACGCATGGCGCGGCCTGTGTTTCCGTATGGGGATGGCCACGCCGCCAAAAGGATTATATCTTCGATTTCACAACTCCTCAGCGAGGGCGGCTAAGCGCGCAAGGCGTCGCTGAATTGGTATGCGTTCGCGCATTTTGCGTTGCGGGGCGAGGGGATGAGTAGATTTACCGCATTGGTCCTCGAATATCGCTATTACATCGAAGTCACGACCGTAGTCGCCGCCATCATCATCGCGGTCTCGAGCTTCGACGACATGTTCGTCGACGTTCTCTACTGGCTGACGAAATTTTTCGGCCGCGGCGACGCCAAGGAACGCGCGCGCGCGGCGGACCTCGATTTCATCGACAGCCTTCCCGAACAGCCTTTCGCCATCATGGTTCCGGCGTGGCATGAACACGAAGTCATCTTCTCGATGCTGTCGTCGAACACGCATCTCCTGCGCTATCAAAATTACGATTTCTTCGTCGGCGTATACCGCAACGATTATCAGACGGTCGCGGAGGTCGAGCGCGCGCAGGAAGCCTATCCGAACGTCCACATGGTGACGGTCAATCGCGACGGGCCAACCAGCAAGGCCAATTGCCTCAACGAAATTCTGAGCGCGATTTTCCGCTTCGAGGCCAAGAATAACGTCTCATTCGCGGGCCTCGCCATGCACGACGCGGAAGATCTCATTCATCCGCACGAGCTGAAACTCCTGAACTTCCTCATCAACAAATACGAGTTCATCCAGCTTCCGGTCTTTTCGTTCACCTGTCCGCTGCGCAATCTCGTTGGCGGCATCTACATGGACGAATTCGCAGAAAGCCACACCAAGGACCTCGTCGTGCGCGAGCGGATGGGCGCGGTCATTCCCTGCGCCGGCGTTTCCGCCTGCTTCAGCCGGCACGCGATTTCGCTGCTCGCCAATCTGAATCTGGGAGAAGTGTTTCGAACGATGTCATTCACCGAGGACTATGACATCGCCGTTCGCGTGCACGAGCTCGGCATGCGGACGACATTCGTGCCGTATTCCGTCGGCTATTCAATCGACATCTCCGAAAAGAGCGACGCGCCCATCATCGCCTCGCGCCCGCTTCCGATCGCCACCCGCGAATTCTTTCCGTCGAAACTGGGTGCTGCCTATCGCCAGCGCGCGCGCTGGCTGATCGGCATTGTGTTCCAGGGTATTGCGCAGATCGGCTGGCGGGGAGGCATGGCCACGAAATATTTCCTCGTTCGCGACCGCAAAAGTCTGATTACCAACCCGACGGTGATTGTCGGCTATTTTGTGCTCGCGAACCTCGCCTTGATCGAGCTTTACTTGCAGCGCTATGGCGCCGATCAGGACTACGTCCTGCTTAATTCCGAACTCGTGGAGAGGCTTTTCATCGTCAATCTCTTTTTCCTGATCTGGCGCCTCTTGCATCGAATGGTCTTTACGTCACGGATCTACGGCGTGATGCACGGCCTCATGTCGGCGCCGCGGCTGATCGTGGCGAGCTTCGTGAACTTCTTTGCCACCGTCCGTGCCACGCGTGTCTATAGCGGCCACCGCGTGACCGGAAAGCCGCTGGTGTGGGACAAGACGGACCATTCCTATCCGTTCGAATTCAGCGATGACGGCGTCGTGGTGAGCGATGGCAGCGGGCGCAAACGCCCGGTTGCCCGCCGGCCCCGCGCCAAGGACCGCCCGCGCGGCACGCCCGGCCGCGGCCAGCGCAGCCAGGAACGCGAGGGCGGAGCGCGCGTGCGCTAGCGCTGATTCCGCAAGCAGCCGCGGCCCTGTGCCGAAACGAGACAATGTTTTGCGGCGTGTTGCTCTCGCGCCACGGTGAAATCTCCGAGCGCAAATGTGGCAGGCCGATTCGACAGCGTGTGGCGGGCCGCTCGCCGGCGTTTGCCATAATTCGAGGCCGTTTCAATCATGGAGGCGGGCGTATAGTATCGGCTGCGCCTTTCCCCTAACCATGGGGCGAGGATAGGGGCGCTTTTCGTTGCGTAAAGGTGGGCGTTCAGGGGGCGTCAAATGAATTGGCGCGTCGAGTGGCAGACAGATGGCCTGCGCGCGGAGAGATGGCGCGGCGCGGACCTCGCCAAGCGCGGCCGAGAGCTTCTCATCGCCGCGGCGCTCTTCTGCCTGCTGTTGCCGCAGGCGAGCACCTTTTCGTTTTCGGAAGGGGAAATACCGCTAGCCGGCGTCGCTTTTGCGACCGCCGACGCGGCCTATACGGCCTACAAGAACGGCAATTACGTCACCGCCGCCGATAAGGCGCGCGACGCGATCAAGCTCCGCCCCGATGTCGTTCGCCTGCGGCTGTTGCTGATCGACGCCGTCGCCGCGCAGGGCAAGCTTGAAGACGCCGACGCGATCGCGACCGAAGCCCTTTCGGCGTTCAAGGACAACGCCCAGATCATCGAGCGGCAAAGCAATGTTCGCGAGCAAATCGCAAACCGGATCAAGACCGAAGCTTTCAACATCGCCGACAAGGGCTTCAAGGAATACAACGACAAGGATTACGCCAACGCCATCAGCGATGCACGCAAGGCGATCGAGCTCGACCCGACGAAGCCTGCCTATCGCGCGTTGCTGGTCAATTCGCTGATCGCAAGCGACGATCTCGACCAGGCCGAGAAAGAGGCGGACGACGGGCTCGCCAAATTCAACGATGACCCCCAGCTCCTCGACGGCAAGCGTGTGATCGCGGATCACCGCACGGCGAAGATCGCAGCGCAAGCCTTCGCCGCGGCCGACGCCGCCTACAAAGCCTTCGCGAAAAAAGATTACGCGGCGGCAGTGCAGAATGCGCAAGAGGCGGTCAATCTCGAGCCCGACAATCGCGCCTACCAGGAGCTCCTCGTTAGAGCCCAGAAGACCCTGAAACACCCGCCGGCGGCGATGAGCCCGGGTGCCGCGCTCGCCCAGCGCGGTTACAGGGATCAGAGCCGCGGCGATTCCGGCGCCGCCGTCTCCGATTTCTCGGCGGCGCTAAAGCGCGGCCTGCCGAACCGCGTGCAGACGCGCAACGTGCAGCTGGCGCTTGCGGATTCGCAGATGGTGATGGGCGACGCGGACGGCGTCCTCGATACCCTGTCGACCGTTAGGGATTCTCCGCAATACGACATTGCCGCGCGCCGTGGTGCCGCGCTGCAATCTTTGAAGCGCCCGCAGGAGGCGCTCGCCTCATATACGACAGCCTACGATGCCGCCCGTACCCCGCTAGAGCGGGCGAGCGCGTTGTCCTCGGAAGTCATTCTTCTCGTGAGCCTCGATAAAAAGCCCGAAGCGCGCCTGCGTTTCGACACCGCCGTTGCCAACGATGAACTGAGCCCGCTGCCGCCCGCCGAAGTCGCGAGCTTGGCGGTCCTGGTGGGCAATGGAGAGGTCGCGAGCATTTACTACGCGCAGGCCAAGCAGATCGGCCAGCTGCGGGGCCGGGCGAACCTCGATGCCGGCTACACCGCGGTGCATCAGCGGCGGAATGCCGAGGCCGTCGACTATTTCAAGCGCGCCATCGACGAGCACGATGCGGGCGCGCTTCCGATGGATCCGCAGGAGCTCTACTCAGTCCGCCGCGAAGTGGCCGAACTCACCCGCACCTGGGGCGCGTTCGCGGCACTCACCTATTCGAAGACGGGCGCGGGTCCGGGCACGCCCTTCGGCTCCGCATCTGCCGGCGGCAACACGCTGCAGCCGGGCCTCGAACTCTATTGGCGGCCGTTCGGCAACCAGGACGGCCGCTACGTCGACGTGTTTTTCAGGATGTTCGAGACGCTCGCAGCGGATAACGGCCCCACGGGGTGGAACACGACGCAGGGCATGTACGGCCTGCGGTTCAAGCCGCTCACCGACATCAATATCGTCTTCGAAGTGGCGCACGCTTTCCCCGCGGGGAACCTCGCGCGCGACGACTTGTTGCTCCGGACCGCGTTTTTCTACGGCCAAGGCACCGACCTCAGGGTCGATACGTGGACCTGGCCGACATGGCAGATCTACGCGGATTACAATCATTTTGTTGAGAGCACGGAGAACACCGCGAGCGCGGATTTGCGCATCGGGCAGAGCTATCGTCTCGACCAGATCAGCCGCAATCTCGTGTTTTTCCCGCACATAGGATTCTTCGCGAATTACGACGACAAGCTTGCGACCGCCGGCGCTTACGCCGCCGGGCCCGGCGTCACCTTCCGCTACTGGTTCCGGGAAGACAAATACACGGCGCCGATGTCGTACGTGGATCTGACGGCGCAATACCGGTTTCGCCTCGGCGGCGACCGCCGCGCCGAAGGCCCGTTCGGACAGGTGCTTCTGAGCTATTGAGGCGGCGCGAAACTCCGCCCGCGCCCGCGCTTTAGCGACGCTCGGACGGCATCACTGCGAGCGCGACCGCGCAAACTGCAATCCCGATCAGATGCGCGACGGGATAGACGATGAGGCCGACAAGCAAGATCCAGCCGAGCACCAGCAGGACAAGGTCGCGCACGGTCCCGAAGAAACCGCGCCCCGGCTTTTGCGCGAAAAGCAAGTCTTCAAAGTGCGCGAGGTTCGCCGCCGACGCGGTCAATCCCGAACGTCTGTAGAAACCGGCGTATTCGCGGCCGTCGTGCATCGTCGCCAACTCCTCGCTCGAAGCCGGGCGAAACCGCGGTCCCGCTCGCTTCAACAGCGGCAATGTTGGCGGACCGGTCTCTTTTATTGATTAATCGGCGGCGGAAGCGGGCGGATTCAGCCCGGGGCTGGCGCCCAATTGTTCTGGCTGCTTAATGCCGCGCGTCCGGATCGCGGAAATCTTTCAGGGAAAATTAGGCTTTCGTTAAGCATGCCCCGGGCCCAAACCCGCAATAAAAAAGACCGCCTTGCGGCGGTCTTTTGTTCGGCGATGCGGCGCAATCAGGCGCTTGCCGCAAGCGCGTGTTTCTGTTTCCGACGATAGGCGAGGTACCCGACCGCGGCGAAGCCGACAAGCATCAGGCACCAAGTCGCCGGTTCGGGAACGCCGCCCACGGCCTGGCCGTTGAATTGTACTTCGCTCAGCATCATCCACGGCTCTTTGTTGCCGGGAATCGGATCGCCGGGAAATTGCTTGTTATAGGCGATGGCATCGGGTCCGAAGGGCCCCGCGTTTGGCTGCACCTTGAAGGTCGTGCCGACCAGTCCACTCGCGAACGACACGCTCAGCCGCTCGTCCGTCGACGACAGCAGCGTTACGGTCGGCGTGTAAGTTACGCCGTCGATGGTCAGCGTGACGGGCGGCCCGACGAGGCCGATATAGGCGTATTGCGCGTACACATCGATCGAGAAAACTTTCGATTTGCTCGAAAGATTGAACGTGATCGTCGGATCAAGATACTTCCAGCCGACGTAGAGGCCCGTGCCTTGGGCATTCGAATTGGGAATGCCGTTGGTCATACCGCTAAAGCCGGTCGTGGCGATGATTCCGTCGGTCAGTTTGCCGGTGCCGCCGCTGAGCGGCGCGCTATCAACGGTCTTGTTGCCAGAACCGGTGTAATTGCGGTCCCAATAATTCCATGTGCCGAGCGCGCCGGTCCCGTCACCGTTCTGCATGTCGTAGCTGGAGACGGTGAGAACCGACGCCGCGGCCGGACTCATTCCAAACGCCAGCGCCACCAAGGCGGCGGCCGACAGGAAAGGTCTAACGCTCATGATACGCCCCCAGTGGCCCTATCCGGCATGGCGCGAGTGAACCGCACTGTCAAAGCCAGCTTATTGCGAACAAAAGTACCTGAAGAATCAGGGCTGCGTCAAACTAGCGGTTGCAACCGCACCGCAACCATGCCGGTTGAATCCGCTGCTTGTGAATGGCCGGAACGCACGGCCATAATCATCGGCGCCATTGCGGAAACGGCCATCAGCCGTGCCGAAACAGGATTTTATCCGGCGTCCGCTGGTGGAACTTTCATCACAGATTAGACGTCGCATGACGCGCCCGGGTTGGTTGACTCAGGGTTGCATCTGCGTAAAAAATGCACCGCAGCAGGATGGTACGGGAGATTCCGGCAAGGAATCGTCTGCTGTTGAGTTGGGGGTATGACCATGCGCGCAAGAGCATTGGGTGCAAGTCTCGCGTTTTTGCTTCTTGCCGTCGCGCCGCCTGCCAAGGCAGGGGTCAATCTGATCCAGAACGGCAGCTTTGAGCTCGGCACATTCGACTCGGCCCCCTTTGACACGCTGTCTAACGGCAGCACCGCCATCACCGCATGGACGGTCGGCGGCAACAGCATCGACTGGATCGGTACCTACTGGCAGCCCGGCGACGGCTCGCGCAGTCTTGACCTGAGCGGCCTCGGCCTCGGCTCGGTTTCACAGACCTTCAAGACAGTGGTCGGCCAGACTTACACGGTGGGCTTCGTGATGTCGGGCAATCCCGATGGCGGGCCAAACCCGAAGACCCTCGACGTGACCGTCGATGGCTTCGACTTTACGTTCAATCCCGCGAGCGGTCCCAGCCGGTCCAACATGAATTGGACGCCGGGTTCCTTCTCCTTCATCGCCAATGCGCCGAGCTCGACGCTCACTTTCGCAAGCACCACCTGCGCGACGGGCGGCGACAATGCCTGCGCCTTTGGTGCCGCGCTCGACAAGGTGAGCGTTTCCGCGGTCCCCGAACTCTCGACTTGGGTGATGATGCTTCTCGGCTTTGCCGGCATTGGATTCGTCGCCTATCGGCGCGCGCAAAAGGCCGCCGTCATTGAGACCGTCTGAACGCAGCACGCGGAGACTTGGATGAAACCGAGATCCCTGTTCTTTGCTTTGCCGTTTCTCGCGAGCCTCGCCTGGGCGCACCCGTCCTCGGCGGCAGTGCTTTTTTCCGACGGGTTCAATTCGACGCCGCAGGGCCTCAACCAGACTGCATTCAATAAATGGAACGTAACCGCAGGATCCGTTGACGTCATCGGAACGGGGTTCTTCGATTTCTATCCCGGTAACGGCAACTACGTCGATCTCGACGGCACTTCGACTTCGCTCGGCACCTTGACCACGAAACAAAGCTTCGCCGCCGGCACCTACGATGTGAGCTTTAACCTCAGCGCTTACACCTATCAGGGCCAATACCCGCTTGAGAAAACGCTTGTTTCGATCGGCAGCTGGAGCCAGCTGATCACCCCGTCCGTGGATTCCTCGTTCACGCCCGGCGCGCCGATGCAAAGCTTTTCGTTCAAGGTGACCACGAACGGCGGCCCGCTTGTGTTTCAGGCAATCAACCCGATCAATCCCGGCCAGGGTACGAATGTCGGCAACATCCTCGACAACGTGCAGGTGGCCGCAGTTCCGGAGCCGGCCACTTGGATCATGATGCTCCTGGGCTTTGCCCTTGTCGGGCTCATCGCGTATCGCTGTCTGCCCTCCGGCCGAGCGGCGACCGCATCGATCTGAGATACACGAACTCAGTCCAATGTAAATTCACGCGACAAATCAGCTAGGGCATGAGAAAAACCGCGATCGCAATATTAACGGGCCTGGCGCTTGTCGCCGGCATCAACCAAGCCTCGGCAGGCGTAGCCATCCTTGCGGAGCTATCTCCGGATACGATTTCAGTCGGCGGAATAGTCAATCTGGACTTTCAGCTCACACTGACAGCCGATCCCGGGGATTTTGGCGCGACACTCAAGGGCGGTCACGTCACGCTTCTCTCGGGTGATGGCCAGAGTTTGAACTTCTCGATCGCGCCCCCGGGCGGCACGACACGCGAGTTCAAATGGGACGTAACCTATTTGCTCGCAGGAAATTACACGCCAAGCTATTCCGGCGAGGTGACCTATACCGAGAGTTCAACCTGCAGTAAAAAGAACTGCCCCCCAGTGAATGTAAATTTGCCATTAAGTGGCAACTTCGCCGATCCACTTGTGGGCGGCAACATTGCAACAGTCAATGTCTCGGCGGCCGCGCCCGAGCTTTCCACCTGGATGATGATGCTCATCGGCTTCGCCGGGGTCGGTTTTGTCGCTTATCGCCGTGCCCGCAAGCTCGCCGTCATCCCCGCATCAGCTTGAACGGATTTCATATCCGCGCCAAAAACCCCGGACCTGATCCGGGTTTTTTCTTGCCTGCACTTCATGCCAAATCTTCATGCCATCCTAGGGTCGAACATTAACGGCAATGGGCACGAGGGTCGCAATTGTAGGGTTTGCCATCGCGCTTGTGGCGGGCGCTGCGCTGGCGCAAACGCCCGCCGGCGGGGAAAGGGCGGAGGAGACGCACGTCCTTGTTCTCAGCCCCAAGCCCTCGACGCGCGCGAATGAAACCCACGCGGCCCTTGTCCTCAGCGTCGCGAGCTATTCCGGCGACGTTACCTTTCGCGGGCGGGTGCGGACCGTCAAGCAACTACGCTCCGGCTCCGACCCCAATCCGTGGGAATGCGTGTGGATCGTCTGGAACTATTACGGCGGTAACTTCTATTACCTCGCGCTCAAGACCAACGGCTGGGAGATCGGAAAGCGCGATCATACCCAAGCCGGTCAGCAGCGGTTTCTGAAGACCGGAAAGGCGGAATTCCAGGTCGGCGGATGGCACGACTTTGAAATTTCGCAGAAGCAAAATGAAATAACCATTCAACTCGACGGCGAGGAAGTCGCCTCACTTGAGGACGTGGATCGCCCCTACACGTTCGGCCGGATCGGTTTTTATACCGAGGACGCCGAAGTGCAGGTCGACGATGTCACAGCGCCGTTCAAGGACAATTTTGAGGACTATCCGCTGCAGACCATTCGTGGTGATGGCCGCGTGGTCAAAAACTGGTACTTGCCGTACCTAGGCCACGGCTACGCAGCGATTTCGACGGGTAAGAAGTAGCCATACTGGCGTTCCACAAACGGAACACCCCGTTCAGCTCGCGCATACAGACAAGCCGGCCAACGCGGACGGATACTTTGTTCTGGCGGACCACTCTTTTAAGGCGTGATCTGATGGAGCGCGCCAATGCAGCCAGACCGTTTCCTCGCGCAACACTCATATCCGGCGATGAGGATCCGTTCCCTTGGTCGGTACCACCAGGAAACGATCAATTTCCTAAGGGGGTCACAAACGGCAGATGGACGTGGGGCAAAGCGTCGTATCTTGCCTTTCAGGTCGGGCCGTTTGTTGAACTAGTCGCAAGCGGCACGGCGCAGGCGAATACAGCCGTTCGCCTCGCCTTAGACGTCACGGAGGGAACTTCTCCGCGATTTGGCTTGTTCTTTTTTGTGCCGCCAAAACTATTGCCAGCGAAAAAACTCTTCAGCGCTATCGCGTCGTTTTATGCCGAGAAGCACGTGGAGTCTGTGTCTGTATGGGATGCCGAAGGCAAGCAACAGGTACGGGTCTTTCCAGATCAATCAATCGGAATGAGATGACGCCGTGAATTCCACCGCGAGTGTTCCACGAGAGGATTGATATATCGACATTATTTGGCTTCGTTTTGCAAAAAATTATCATTCGTATCAAGGAAATAGGAGTATATTCCTATATATAAAACCGCCGCTTGCATGGGGCAGTAGGAACATCTTCGGCAAATTTTTCGACCTTTTCAGCATAAGGAGTCTGTCCTTCTATCGTAGAACTACTAAGAGATTGATGGCTACTCGGCCCAAGTACAACACGCCAAATGCGGCGCACAACCCTCCAATTATTAAACCTGCCGCGTCAAAGTTTGTGACCAGAAAATAAATCCCCGAAATCGTGAGCGTAACAGCGACAGCGGCGTGAATCGCCACGACGAGGATTCTTCGCCGCCAAGACATAGGCTTCAGGTCCCAGCCGACCCACTCCAAAATCCTCCCAAGGAGCTCTTCCATAGACTGACACCGTTTGCCGCCTCGAGTGTGCGACGATTATCTCGCCGGATTCATTCCGCTGTTCTTGATGACCTCGGATGCGCGCGCGGAAGCGAGAAATTCAATCAATCGCCGGGCATTTTCAATCTCCTGGGAGCCCGCGACAACAGCTGCTGAAAAAACCTGGACGAACTGGATCTCCGACGGAATGACGCCTGCGAAGTCGACGCCTGGCACGCGCATGATTTCGCTAACTGGCATGACAGCAAGGTCTGCATTTCCGGTAGCGACCATCTCGGTTGCGCCCGTGCCGCGCGGCGTTATCTTAACGTGGATTTGTTCCGCGATACCAAGTCGCGGAAAAAGATAGCTCGTAAGCCAAATACCGCTGGTGCTTCCGGGAACTGCGACCGTTTTGGCATTCAGCAGAATCTGTTTGAAGGCCTCGACGGTGCTCACGTCGAGTTTCGGACTCCCCGCACGCACCGCCACGCCGAGCGGCACACGCGCGAGATCAACGTCCGTACCGGTGGCGATCCGGTTCGCGGCAATCAGTTCATTGAGGCCTTCCCGGGAGAGAATTACTACGTCGGCAGGCACGCCGCGTGCGAGCTGCGCGCCGATCCTTTGCGGTCCCTGTCCCTGTGAGGAGCCAGATCCAGTGGTGACTTTTATGCCACTTGTCCGCTCGAATTCCGGCAACAGCCGCTCGTATGCACCGGTGAATCCACCCGATATCAGAACGTTCAACTGCGCCGACGCGGCGGTAGGCCAAGTCAGCGCGGCAAAAATGACGCCCATCCTTTTCATCGCGTTTTTCTGCGCCTGATCAGGAGCGACGCTAAATATCAGCATGGTCGCAATCCAGGCGGTAGGGTGACGAACTGCCAAGCCCCGAAATTTAATCTAAAGCGGTATGCGGCCACCTACGAGCTCATGGCGCAAATCGATTAGCGTTTGTAGAGGGCAAAAGGTGGAGCGTATTGATGGGCGGTCCTGGAATTTCGCGCAGCGTCGGAATCTGTTTCGGCTTGGCGGTACTATTCTTCTCCTCACCCAGCAGCGCACAACTTCAGGCATATGCCGATAAGTGTGTGAACAATGGCAACGCATGGCCGCCAGATGTGGTGATCAGCAGTTGTACCGTAATCATTCAATCGGGCAGATGGTCGGGTGAGAACTTGGCCTGGGCCTATAATGACAGAGGTATAGGCTATCATGACAAGGGCGACTACGACCGCGCCCTCGCAGATTACAACCAGGCGATCCGGCTCGACCCTAATGATGCCAATGCTTACAGTAACCGGGGTAATATTTATTACCAAAAGAGCGACTACGACCGCGCCCTCGCAGATTACAACCAGGCGATCCGGCTTGACCCCAAATTTGCGCACGCCTACTACAACCGAGGGAATGTCTATTATATCAAGAGCGATTACGATCGAGCCATTGCCGATTACAGCCAAGCGATCCGGTTCGACCCTAAATATCCGAAAGCATACAACGGCCGTGGCCTCGCCTATTATTATAAGGATGAATACGACAACGCTATAGCTGATTACAACGAAGCGATTCGTCTCAATGCTAAATATGTCGAGGCCTACGACAACAGAGGCCTCGCCTATTACTACAAGGGCGACTACGATCGCGCCATTACCGATTACAACGAAGCCATCCGGCTCGATCCGAATTATGCCGACGCCTACAATGACCGCGGCCTCGCTTATTATTACAAATACGATTACGACCGCGCGATCGCCGACTTCAACGAAGCAATCCGGCTCGACCCCAATTTGAGCTATGCCTTCAATAACCGTGGCTTAGCGAATTACTACAATGGCGATGTCGACCGTGCGATCGCCGATTACGGCGACGCAATCCGACTCAAACCCGATTACGCCTACGCTTATAACAATCGGGGAGTTGCCTATCACTTTAAGGGCGACAATGACCGTGCCATCGCGGATTACGGCGAGGCGATCCGACTCAGTCCCACATATGCTACCGCCTACGACAACCGGGGCCGCGCCTATGCCTCGAAGGGCGAATATGATCACGCCCTCACGGATTACAGCGAGGCAATTGGTATTAATCCGAAATATGTCAGCGCCTATTTCGACCGGGGCCGCATCTATCTGTACAAGGCCTCCATCGCCAAGGCGCAGTCGGATTTCAAGCAGGCGAACGAGCTCAATCCGAAATTTGCCTACGCTGCACTCTGGCTCGACATTGCCGAGCGCCGTAACAATATTCCAACTCATCTGGCGCAAGCCGCGGCGCAACTAAACATGACCGCATGGCCAGCGCCGGTCGTACAGCTATTTCTAGGTCAGATAACCCAGGCCGCACTCATGACTGCTGCGGATGACCCAGATTCGGGTACCAAGTATTCACAAATGTGCGATGCCAATTTCTACAGCGGAGAACTCGCTCTTTCGAAAAATGACAAACGCGAGGCGCAGCGCCTGTTTCAGCTTGCGACGAGCGATTGCGCAAATGACGTCGTCGAATTGGAAGCTGCCAATGCAGAGCTCAAGCTGATGGGTGTTGCGCTTGTCCAAACAGAGCCAACCACGCAATCACCTAAAAAGCTAACTCCGATGAAAGCAGCGCGATCTGTCTCGGTCCAAAATTCTATTGCACCTATCGCAACTGTGACTACACGAGTGCCGCCGAAGGCTGCAACGGCAGTCTCATCACCAAGTGCGGCCAAGTGATGCAATAAAATTTTGAAACGTTGAACACGCCCGTTTGCCATAGCGCTCAGAAAGTGCGATCCGCGATCCGACGCCGGAAGAAATTCTGACTACAGCGTGCGCGAAACTAGGGCTCGCTTTCCGCGACAAACCAGGGGCTTGAATTGGAATGGTGGCTGATCGCGCTCCGCATCACCGCTGAAATTCTGTTCCGAAAAGTCGATCCCAAAAGCCGGTAGTTACGCCAAAGTTCTTTGATTCTCCGCCGTAGTGATGCAGCGCATGCCGCCGCTTGGCCCGATATAGGTAGGTATCGTGCGGCGGACTCGTATGATGATTGAGGTGATGAACCGTTACGTACCAAAGATAACCAATCATCAATCCAGCACTAATAGCGGACGCCACCATGAATCCGACGCCCCACCACAACGGGCCGAATATGATTGATCCAATAGCCACGCTAAGCCAGGTCGGCGCGCCTACAAGCTCTCTCGGCGTTGCATGGTGGGCGTCATGCATCTGCCTAAGAAATGGAAAATTATGAAACAGTGTTCGATGAAGGAAATATTCCGCAAGTGTCCATGCGGCTATGCCACTCAGACAATATAGCACCCATACTCCGAACTGCAGCCCTTCGGTTTCATAGACGGCGCAAAGTGTTAAGGCAGCAATGAGTGCAGGATAAACAAAGAAGTCCGCATAGTACCCAAACTTAGTTAGCTGCATTGTGACCTGACGAACCGTTGTACCAGCGCGATAGAGAGATTATTCCATTGAGGTTACCTGATCCAGTGTCGCAGTTTGGCAGCTGTTCCGACCCAAAGCGGAGATCTGTGAGATGATTGTGCCGGCCGCATTTTGTCTCTTCGAATTGAATCATTTCAAGATATTTATTCCTTGTTCGATCAATATCGAACAGACATTCGCAGCAATTGCCCTTAGCTCGCCCTCGCCTTGCATGTGGGGACCGCCCTCAAGGCGCAGCCACCATGATTGCGTTTGCTGCTCCGGAACATAGTCAATCACTAGAGTCCAATGCGGCCTTCTCTGCATGGCGTCCATGATTGTTTTAGCGTAATCAAAATTGCGGCCTCTATATTTAGCAACAAAAACTCCAGCACATTGCGGATTAACGGCAAGCTGCGTGGCTAATCTATCCTCGAAGTCCAGTGCTTCGGCGGTTGGATCCATAGAACACGCATCTGTTCTCGAGCACATGTTTTTCGCATAATCGACGTTCCACCACGCGTCGATCACAACGACAGACTCGTTGGCCTGCGCCGCCATTGAGAATTTTACTGCGGTGAGAACAATGAATGCCGTGGCGATGACAGCGTAGCCAAAACGCAGACGGCCCAGGAACGAATAGAAAAAACTGTATTTGTTCATTCACGCCCCGGTTGAGACGCAAAAGGCGAATGCCCGCAGCCCGGAATGCAAAAGCATTCCAAGCCGATGGCTTTGCTTCAGGCTATTTTAGTTCAACCGATTTACATGCTGGGCGGGCAGAAGCTGCTCGCCATCATGCACATCATCAACGTCTGATACATCTTTCCGTCCGCACCGCAAGTCATGATCGGCGCCCAGCCCATGCTGTTGGGCTTGCCGGACATCATCTGGCCTGGGGTGCACTTGCTCATCTTGTGCATTTTCGCGAACGACGCCGTAGGCGCGAAAGCAGTCGCAACCGCCGCGACGGTTGCAGCGAGAACGAGTTTTTTGATCATGTTCCGAAATCCTGTGTCAGGCCCACGATTTAGGCCATCGAGAGCCTCGCACGGTGCCGGCTCGCGTCGCAAGCCGTCCGGCTACTTTCGAGGCAAGGAATCGCGAAAGTGTGATTATTTTGCTCCGCAATGCAGAACCGATGCCGCAGCGCGATAACGCAATCATAAATACAGGAAGTGAGGGCAGAAAGCCGAGCGTGAGGCTTAGTTCAGAATTCTAGAATACACGGCCTTAACCCTTGGCTTGGTTGGCCTGTAAGCATTCCATCCCTCGGTGAGTAATCTTCGCGCAGGTTCGATTCCCGCCGGCGCCACCAGCGCAATGTGGGGGCTCGTGGAGTGTGAGCGCGTCTAGCTTTTTAGGCCGCGCGCACTTGCGCTAAGAATTGATCGACCGCCTTCGCCAGCATCTCGGATCGCAAAGAAAGTTCTCCGGCGGCATTTGAAACAGCGCCTGCCACCTGGTCTATTTCCGCGGCGGCCTCGGATCCTTGTGAGACGTTTGCTGACACTTCGCGCGTTCCCTGCGCGACGGAACTCGCGCTATGAGCAATATCTTGCGTCACGGTGCCCTGCTGCTCAACCGCTCCCGAGACGGCGCTTGCGATTCCATCGAGATGCTCAATGGTCTTCGCAATCGCCTTCATAGCTTCCATGGCGCGAGATGTGGTTTCTTCGATCGACGAAATCTGCTGCGCGATACTTTCGGTCGCCTTTCCGGTTTGATTGGCAAGGCTTTTCACCTCTTGCGCGACAATCGCGAACCCGCGTCCTGATTCCCCGGCACGGGCGGCTTCAATGGTTGCATTGAGTGCCAGGAGATTGGTCTGAGCAGCGATGCCACGAATGAGTTCACTAATACTGCTGATCTGGCCGACCGAGTTTGCGAGGCTTTCAACGACACCGGTCACCATTCGAGCGTCACTTGCGGCTTGGCGCGCTACCAACGCAGAGTCGCGGACTTGCACTAAAATATGTTCGACAGAGCGAGCGATTTCTTCGGCGGCGGTAGCAAGATTCTCGACATTGGTTGTCGCTTCTTCTGCAGCCGACGCGGTGGACAGGGCATGTGCCTGATTGCTGCTCGCGCTCATGATCATCGTGCGTGCAGAATCGTCCATGTCTTTGGATGCACGATTCAACGCGCCGACGATGTCGGAAACCGTGCGTTCGAAATCGGCTGTCGCGGCTTCGACCTGCTGACGGCGACTTTCTGCATTTTGTGTCCGCTGAATATCGTTTGCGCGTGCGGTACCGACCTCGACCGTTGCAGTCCGAAAGACAACAAGAGCCTTCGCCATCGCGGCAATTTCGTCCCGCCCGTCTTGGGGAATTTTTGCATTCGTATCGCCGTTCGCAATCTGACGCATAGCGCTGCTGAGCAGGCCCAGTCGGCGGACGATGCTGCGCTCGATATAGAACCACGCCATCAAACCTGCTCCCGCCAACGCTGCGATCGCGAGGGCAAGCAGGAGTAACTTGCCGGAACGAATCTCCTCCTCTGCACGAGAAGCAAGGGTTTGAGTGTTCCCGTTGTGGACTTCGACGAGCCGATCGACGGCTTGTTTGAGTCTAACGGCGTCCGATTGTGTGTCCGCGAATACGGACTCCGCATCCTGACGAGACGTCAATTCGCGGTCGCGAAGCGCAACGACGCCGTCCTTGCCCGCGACGACAGCCATTCTGGCGTATAATTCGGTGAGCTTATTCCGCTGCTCGCTGTCCGGCATCGCCTTCAAATTTGCATCGATCTTACGCTGAGCCGCGCCAATCAGATCGCGCAGCGGCTGAAGACTTGCTCGCTCTGTCGCCATGGAGGCTTCCATCAACAGCCCCGCAAGGAGATTGACCTCCGCCTGCACTTCGAGGGCGCGCCGCAGTAACTCGATCAGCTCTACCGACGCTCCTTTAGCGACTGCGGTTTTTCCTGCTGTCACCAGTTCAAAATTCGCGTCGTCGATGACGGGCGTGATTGCCTCCAGAAATTGCTCGTGAACCTTCCGAACCGACAAAGCCATGCTTAGGCGCTGCCTGGAGATAGCGATGCGCTCAGCGACCGCCCGGTTCAGGTCATACAATCGATCGGTCATCGCGCCCTCAGCCACATCAATTTCCGTATTTTCGCTGCTTGTGGTGCTCCGCAGACTCCCGATAAGACCCGCGAGATCCTGCTCCTTCTCGCCAAGCTCGCCCGCAACTAGCGCACGCTGCGGTTCGTCGGTGACTGCCATCAGTCTTGGCGCAATGGCGAGAAGAGTACTTGTCCCTTCGGAAAGTCGGAGCGATAGGACCATGGCCGGCGTGCTGCGAGAGACAATTTCAGTGGTCGTCCAGCCGATACTGTTGAAGGTGTATAACGCGATCAGTGATCCGATGACCGTCATCGCGGCCGCAAGACCAAAAGCGACGTGAAGTCGAGCGCGAATCGTAGCGGACCACGTTCGCAGCGCCTCGAGATTATCCTCGCCGAACACGCGGCGGATTTTTGCTATCGATAAATCCAAATTCATTTAGAGATCACCGCGCCTCCATTCGAACGCTATTGCCTCGACGTCTTAAGCAGGCGGGTTACGGGCCTGAACGTTCCATCGGATTGCAGGATCGTGAAGAACACCTCGTCCATGCCTTGATTTTTATTCGCTGCGTAATTGAGTTTTACGCCGCCGAAATCGAAGCCGCCCTTTTCGATTACGTCGAGGAAAGCTTCGCGCGTTGGCTCTCCGGATGTCCGTTTCAATGTTTCGACAATTAGACGCCCGACTAAATAACCTTCCAAGGAGACGAACTCCGGTTTGCTACCGGCGTTCGAAGCCCGGATGGCGGCCTGGTAGGCCGCCACGACGGGAATGGAAGCGTCCCAAGGAAAAGGAACGACCTGGCTGACGACAACGCCGGCTCCATTCTTACCCAGCTCTTGAGCCAGCGCATTGGAACCGACGAAAGAAATGGCAACGAAGATGGGATCGAATTTTTGCTGACGAGCAACCTTCACGAACTCGGCGATCGGCTTATAGGGGCCAACGGTGACGACTGCCTGCGGCTTTCCTTTCATAATATCGAGCAGCGCCGACTTGACCGCAATCGTATTGCGCTTGAAGGTTCCTGAAGCGACCAAAGACATGTTCCGCTTGGCGAGCGCGATCTTGACGCCTTCGAGGCCCGCGAGACCGAAGGCATCGTCCTGATAAAGAATGGCAATCTTTGAAACGCCGAGATCTTTTGTCAGATGTTCGATCCACGCCTCGGTTTCCTGATAGTAGGAACCACGAACATTAACGACATACCGATTGTAGGGCGTACGCAAGAATTCGGCGCCCGTGAACGGACCGATAAACGGCACCTTGGCTTCGGTCGCGATCGGTTGCCCGGCCTTCGATGTCGGCGTTCCGACGGCGCCCACCAGGGCGAATACTTTTTCTTCGTTGATCAGCTTCTTCGTTGCTTCGATTGTTTTCTCGGGCTCATATCCGTCATCCAACGAGTTCAGCTCAAGCTTTCGGCCGCCGACCCCGCCAGCGCGATTGACCTCGTCGAAAGCCGTAAGAATTCCCGCTCGCATGCCTTGACCCAGGGCCTGTGCCGGTCCTTCAAGCGCTGCGACTTGCCCAAATACGATCTTGTCCGGATAGACGCCGTCCTCGCCAAGTGTCTCTGAGGTAAGAATCCAACTTATGAAAAAAGACACGAAACAGGCAAAACAAGCCCGATGAAACATGGTCAAACTCCTTTGCCTTCGTAAATTCGGCTTCGGTCCGGGATACGAACGGAGGCAAATCGCCCGCTCTGACGAAAAATAGTGGGCCGCTATAGTTAACGAATTCTTTACCAGCCAAGACTCGTGAAAATCCCGAGAAATAAAGAAATAGGTAGTCTTGGCAGTGGGTTATGGATGCGGCAGCTCGCCGCTTTGGTCGGCGTATTTCATTACGAGCCGCCTGTCGGATCGAACGCCACAAAGGTTCGGCGAAACACCGCGCATTGCAAACCGGGGCAAAGCTGGTGCGGCACGCATTGCTGCTGAATGTGAACGAGCTTTGGCCGCCTCACTAGGCGGCCACTTTCTTTCTGCAAGCCGGGCGCGACTAGGCTAGTGAACCGACGGTTTTGAGGCCTTCTCTCCACGCATTAAACCTGGGCTCATCGGCCGCCTGCAGACGAGGGTTTCCCTGAGCGTGCAGCCTGCGTTGGCGGCGGTCATGCGCTTTTGTGGGGAGCCTAGTTTTCGGCAACGGAAATCCATGTATCAAATCGACCGTGCCGGAGTCGCAGGACGCTCTCGAGAGTCTCGCGCGGTATGATCGGCTATTGCGGTCGGAGTACGAGTTGGCAATCTTTCGGGGGATCACCGATGAAGATTGGCATCATTGGAGCTGGAGCTGTAGGTGCGGCTTGCGCACTGGCGACCGTCATGCGTGGTTCTGCTCGCGAAATCGTGCTCGTCAATCGCACACGGGAGCGCGCCAAAGGCATGGCAACCGATATGGGTTACGGCGCTCCCTTATCAGCGGTCGTCGAAGTTACCGATGGTGACTACGCCGATCTCGCCGGCGCGGCGCTCGTCATGATCACGAGTGGAGTAAACGAGAAAACCGGCGGCGCCACGGATCGCAGCGATCCGCAAGGAAGACTTCGGCTGCTCGAGAAGAATGCTGAAATCTATCGGGATATTGTGCCGCGGATCGTCGCGGCTGCGCCTAAAGCCGTGCTGCTCGTCGTGACCGATCCGCCCGATCCGCTCGCGGATTTGACGCGCGATCTGGCTAAGCACGATCGCGTTCTGAGCACCGGCACATTTCTCGACAGCCTCCGCTTTCGCGTTCACCTTGGCCGCCGCCTGGGGGTTGCCCCAGGAGAGATCGAAGCACAGGTTTTCGGCGAGCACGGGACAACGGAGGTGTTTTACTGGTCCAGCGCGCGCGTAAGCGGAGTGCCTATCTCGGATGCGCTCGGTCAGCTCGGCCTCGATCGAAGCGATTTTCAATCGTCAATCGAACAAGAGGTGCGCTACGCAAATATCACGATCATCGAAGGAATCGGCGCCAGCCAGTATGGAATTGGCATGGTTTGCGCCCGGATTGCCGAGATCGTGTTGCGCGACGAGCGCGCGGTCATTCCGATCGGCGTCTACAATCCAAAATATGGCGTGACGTTTTCGCTACCGAGTATCATAGGCAAAAGCGGTTGCTCGAAAATTTTCGATCCTCCGTTGTCCCCGGAGGAGGTCAAAGGCTTGGAGCGAAGCATTCAAGCCTTGCGCAGTATCCGTGGTCAGTGAATTGAATGAGGACGTGCGCGTTCAGCAAGATGGCTATTCGTCACGGGCTCATCCGCCTCAAGTGCGTCATACAACTTTGCTTATGTGACTGCGCACGAACATCTTACGAAACGGCCGCGGACCGGACCCGCGATGCTTGACGAGCATCTACCACGTCGCTCGTCGCAAGGAGTTTCTCGATAATGTCGACATTTGCTTTTGTCAGAGGCCGAAATTTCTTGCTGTTGAAGGCCGGTTCCACGATGCCGCCGGGGAATTCGGCAGGCGGATTCGTCAATTCGTAAAAGCAGAATCCGATGAGACTGCCTCCCCAGCAAATGCTTCGGATGGTATAAATTGAATGCAGTTTGGGCAGGGCTTGCGCTGCGCGGCGCCAGTCTTCTCGAGTGGAGAAACCATCGTCCACGCACATGACGCGTTGGCCGACGTGGAAACGGCCCGAAGCCATCCAAGCGGCAAGCGTCAGAGAACGGGCGGCTGGCTTGGCTAAACACGCATCAAAGAGCGCGAGGATAGCGGCGCGTCCTTGTAGATCGTTGGTAGATTCGACTTTCGAAACCGGCTCAGCGTCGGAAGGGAAAAGATTTTCGCAGGCCATGAATGTCAACTGAACAGCATCGACCACGTCACTCGTGAGCTCGAACGCCGCACGCATTATCGCTCCTGTCGCGCAGAAACGATCAGCCCGAGGGTCCTGTGGTTGAACAATTTCACCAGCGCTCGAACGAGCCTGGGTGCCGCGCGTCCAATGGCGTTCATCATGGATGAGATCTCGAGCTCGGCTGATGAGACAGTGGGAGAGAGGCTGGGTCATATGGGTTTCACTTTTCTGATCGGTCATCCATAGTGATGGTCATTGGTAGACCACGGCGGCAATTTGACGACGGCCGCAAGGCCCCACTTTGAAATGGGCCAACTCCTGCCTCGGCCGGCAGAATGAACACCGCAGCCTTGCCGCGGTATCTCCGTCAGATGAATACTTGGTAAGCCGCTTGGGTGCGAGCCTTCGCGTTGTAAATGCTGAGGGCTATCGTTCACCTATTGCCGCCATATAGCGGGCATCGACATAGCGAGTATTGGCAAACGGAGGGAATGTAATGCTGCCGCGCCGGACGCGCGATGAATATCTGCACTTCATCTGGCGGAGCGGCGGGATTGTCGCTGTGGGCACCCTGCGGCTCATCTCCTTTCTCGATGAGCATCGATGAAGTCGATCTGCACGGTCGAGTATTCAACGCCGACATCCTCCAAAGCGATGCGATCTTGACCGGCGTTGAGCAGGCGTATCACCCCAACAGTTCACCAAGGCGACGCTTCAATTCTTCCTTGATCGGCTCCGACGCTTTCAGGATCTCGCCTGCGCGTAGAAAATCAAGCGAGCCGAATACACCGACAGCAGGCTGCAAAAGGATGTGCGGAGCGCTCGTTTGAAGCCTTCCGCTGACGATCGTATGCGTCATGATGTCCAAGGCCAGGAACAAAGAATCGATTGGCGACGGAACCGTGCCCTCGGCGCATTCGATGGAGCGAGTGATGTCGACCGCTACGATGATATCCGCTGTGTGGCGCAAGGTATCGAAGGGCAAGGGATTAACGGTGCCTCCGTCAATTAACAGCCGATTGTCGTGAAGCACCGGGTGCAACACGCCAGGGATGGCCATTGATCCCGCTATGGCAGAACGCAAGGGCCCCGAATGGATAATTCGCTCCACGCGGTTCCACACGTCGGTCGTTACGACGTAAAGCGGAATCTGAAGGTCCTCGAACTGTCGAGGCACTTTCTGCGGCAGGAATTCCTCAGCAATGGCGGCTGCATTGAGTTGAGCGAGTAAGCCCCGCAAGGAATGCGATTCTGTAAACCGCTTCCGCACATCTTCAAACTGCAGCGACAATACTCGCCGCACAACGTCGGGGCGCCTGAAAAGCGTCTCCTCGGCATAGGACCGGATTTCCCGGCCGCTCATCCCCGCCGCGTAACCCGACCCGATCACGGCGCCGATGGAAGCTCCGGCTACTGCAACCGGTCTGACGCCGAGCTCATCCAAAGCCTCAAGTACGGGAATGTGCGCTAATCCACGCGCACCTCCCGATCCAAGCGCGAGCGCGACGGTAGGCGGCTTGCGCAGTAGTTTTCGCCACCAGCGGGGTGCAGTGGACATGGGCAAAGCCGCACCTATCGCCCGGGCACGTCGGTCTTAAAATTCCGCACGCCGACCGGAAGTGCAACTCCGACGCGCCTACGAGAGAAACGTCCATTGCGATCAAGGTTACTTAGAATTACGTCGGCGGCATCTTCATAAGAAATCGTCAGCTCAGGTATCATCTTCAGAAAGGCAAGCGCCCATGCGGCCTTCGGCAAAACGTACGTATAAGCGGGCCGCAGCACCGGCCATTGGTCGACGGAAAGGCGAAGCCCTTTTGTCGGTTCGCCATTGGGCCCGTCGATCATCGGGCCGGGACATAACATCGACCAGTCCAAGGAACTTTTCCTCAGCTCATTGAGGTTGGTGCGATGCGCCTCGTAAACTTTCGGGACCATCTGCAGGTCCACGGCCATGATATCCGTGCCCGGAATGTCGAGCACCGCTGCTCCGCCAAACTGCCAGAGCCGGCCACCTGCTCCGAGCGCATGCGTCGCTTGTTGGATGACATTCTGCACCAGTTGGGTGAAATGGTTGCCTTCGGTCACGTGCCCGGCCGCGTTGATGACACATCATGGCCGGTCATCGCTGCAGCCAATTCCGTCGGCTTGTCGATGTCACCCACAATTGCGCACAGGCCTTGCGGCGTTACGCGTCCAACAATGTTTAGCAGTTTGTTTTGATCGCGCACGAACGCCGTCACCTGGTGACCGCGCTCCAGTCCAAACCTAAGAATCCTGCGGCCGCTATTGCCAGTCGCGCCGAGGAGAAAAAGCTTCACAACGGTACCTCGATCTTTGCGGACACTTGGATTATCGCCCGAGCGAGAGCCAGTCTATGTCTCCGAAAGCAATGGGCCAAATATCGGCTGGTAGCACTTAGCTAACAATTTCGCTTTCGAAGTAAGAGCGGACAGCAAGCGTTAATTTCTTTTAATTATGCTTTTGTGCTGCGGGTGTAGTTCAGTGGCAGAACACAATCTTCCCAGGTTGAGACAAGGGTTCGACTCCCTTCGCCCGCTCCAATAAAGCCGAAGTTCCCGGCACGCTTATTAACGGAGTTGTGGTCGGTCTATCCGCCGAACTTATAGCTGATACCTATCCGGAGGATCTGGTCCGTAACGTGCGAGCTGTGCGACACGGTGCCGCTTGCGTTCTGTATGAGCGGAATTGCCGGAATCGAAACCGTTGAGTTGAACGCGCCGCTCGACGCAACGGTTCCTAGATCGACATAGAGGTACTCAGCGCGCAAGATCCAATTCTTTGTATAGGGCAGCGCGCCCTCAACGCCAGCACCAACGGTCCAGCCGAGCTTGGTCCTTGTGTCATCGAAAAAAGAATTGCCGGAGGCAGGACACCCGCCAGCGCACGTCGTGGCATCCGTGAACGTGCCAGCAAAGGCACCGAGGCCGGAGGTTTTCACGCTGCCATAGGCGAAGCCGCCGGTCCCGTAAATAAGGACATCGTCCGCAGCAAAACCCAGACGGCCCCGCAGCGTTCCAAACCAATCAATTTTTGCCGCCAAGGTTCCACTGCCCGTAGCGGCCACGCTACACGGTCCATTGGGATCGCCGAAGCACGAAGCCGAAGCGACCGGACCGGCAGCCGTGATGCTGTCCTTCTGTCCCGACCACTGAAAATCGGTTTCAATGCTGTAGACGAAATTTTTGGCCGGTTGCCAGTTGTAGCCGGCCTGAAGGCCACCGATGATTCCGTTGGGTCTGAGGGCGGCAAAACTGGAGCCGGGCACGGCAACACCGTCGACATCGAAGCCGCTAACGCCTAGGCTATCCTTGGCTAGACCGTAGCCGAGGTTGCCGCCGAAATAGAACCCGCTCCAGTCATAAAGTTGAGCGACCGGTAGTGGTGGCGAATACGGCGCTGGATAATCGGCCGCAAAGAGTGGCCCGGCAAGAAACGTCGCGACAAGCGCGATACCACAGCGATGCAAAAGCGCTTTCATGGAAGTGACCCCTCTCGATGCGCTTCGCGCGAAGCGCAAGCCCAGGATCAGTTCGCCATGGTATGGTTAATGCACCGTTTATCAGGCACTGCGCGATGTCGACGCGGCAGTTGCCATTAGATCAATCAGTCATGAACAAGCCCGAAGCATCCTGCGGAAGCCAGCCGTATCGCTAACTCTTAACAAGAGACTAAGAGTCAAATCGTATCGTTTTGTTTTCAATGACTTGCGCGAGCGGGGGGTGGGATGGACTCCATGACGTTGATGGCCTGAACGGCGGCGCCCGTCATGATTGCGATGTCTGCTTTACACCCGGAAGCGGACATTCTTCGGCGCTATCGGCGAGTCTGCTAAGTGCCAAAAGGCGACATCGCAATAGCAATGGGGCGCGTCCGGTTTATCCCTGAAGGGCATCCGATGAGTGAGCTGGCATGTTGGATAAGTACCGGGGAGTGCAGATGACTCAGTTATGTTTCAGCGGAACCTTATGCACGAAGTTAATCGTCACCCGCGTTCCCTTCTCGCGAGCGCTTTCAACGTCAAAATCGGTTTTTACGTTTTCTCGTAAGGATTGGAGAATGAGTGCGCCGAGTTTGCCTTTGACTGGCCATGTGGCGTTTTCAGGTAGACCGACGCCGTCGTCCGCTACGACCACGCGGTAATGCTCGTCGTCCTCATGCAAGCACCGAACAGTGATGGTACCACTCCCACGTCCAAGGAAGGCATATTTGAAAGCGTTGGTCAGGAGTTCGTTGACGAGCAGGCCAACCGGCATAGCCACATTGATTGATGCGGGAGCGTAGTCGACCTTGAGGTCCAGTCTAATTCCATCAACAGCGTAAGTGTGCATGACGGCAGACGCGACCTGGCTGATGTAATGTCCGAGGTCGATTGCCTGTCCCAATCCTTCCGCCGCCAGATTTCTATAGAGAAGCTGCAGGGCCTCGATCCGGCCGGCGAGCCTTTCGAGATTGACCTTGTCTCCGCTTTGTCGATTTCTCGCTTCGAGACGGATAAGCGACGTGACGAGTTGAAGGTTGTTTTTGACACGATGCTGAAGCTCTTTGAGCAACATATCTTTGTCGCGGAGTTGGCGCGCAAATTCCTCGCGCTGCGATTTCTCCCGTTCAGTTACATCGATAAGTGCGACGACATGATAAGTCTTCCCTGCATCCTCGATCTCGATAACGCTGGAATAGGCTTCCACCACTGCGCGCTTCGGCTGCTCTCGTTTGAAAGTCCCCACGAAATCGTCACACTTAGGAAGAGCGGCACTGAAAGTGAGATGTGGTTCGTCTTCTAGCTCGAACGAGTCCAGGATAGACCATCCCTTGCCCCTAACTTCGGTGAGCGCTTCTCCCGTTAGAGTTTCGTATGCCCTGTTGGCATATACGATGCGCTGGTCGCCGCGCATGAGCTTGGAGATAATTATTGCAATCGGGATGTGGTCTAGAAAGAGCCGGAATTCCTCGTCCTCAATAGCCTGCGTTAGTTCCAGGGAGTCAAAGAGGTCGTTGACCTCTTGCCTATTTTCTTCGGCCATTCGCTTCTCAGGGGTTACCATCGCGAATCCTTGTTTGGTCGTTGGCCCGATCCCTCCCGCAGGGTCCTCTTCAGTCGCATGTAGCCCGACTTTGGCCAAGATAGGGCCGCGGCTAAAGGCATTGTCGGTGCACTGCAATAAAGCCTTCGACATCACCACACGATGTCCGTTCTGGGTCATTCGCGACCGAGCAATTCGACGTTCAGCGCCGATCAATGTCTGCTCTTACTCCGATAGCGAACAAACGCGGGTGCGGCTGGATTTTCGGCTAAGTGCCACGAGCGGACACTCAATGTGGAACGCCGAGCGCCCTGAGTTCAGCGTTTGCAGCATCATATTCGGGATCGTTAATTCGGCACTCCGCGGCCGCAAGCTTGAACAGACGCGCCGCCTCATCTTTCTTGCCCTGTTGCAACACGAATTCGCCACCGTAGAAATTGGCGTCGCACACTTGGCTCTTCCTCGTCTTATCGGAGCTACCTTATCCATCGTGGCCGGCGGTAGAGCACCCGGCGTGTGTCCGATTATGTCTCTATAGTGGACAATTGCCGATTAGCCGAGCACGTCCGCTAAGTGCCAATAGCGGACAAACGCGGACGCGGTTAGTTTGTCCACTAAGTGCCACAACCCCACAGCTAATATCGTTGTGTTTATGGCATCCGGCCGGGCAATCTGGCGGAGCTGATCGAAGATGACGTGGTAGAGTTGAACTGACATGCGAGCCTTTGTCCTTTCATGCTACGGCGGATCCGAGTGCACGGCGCTGACCGAAGTGTCACGGCCGTCACCCGGAGCTGGTGAACTCTTCGTCCGCGTCCACGCCGCTGGTCTTAATCCAGTTGACTTCAAGAAACGCGCCGGCGCGCTCAAGTTAATCCGGAACTATCCGCCCCCGATCGTGATGGGCAACGAACTCTCCGGCGTCGTCGAGGCCGTCGGCCCAGGGGTGACGCACTTTTCGAAGGGCGACCGCATATTCGCGCGCGTCGACAAGGAGATTATGGGCGCCTTCGCCGAATACGCTGTAACCGACGCCGCATCCCAGGCCGGCGACCCTCGACGGAGAGATCTTCTACACGCGAAAGAAGCACAAATCATCGTCGAGAGATGGCGTCGTCACTACAACACGATCCGTCCGCACGCCTCGCTTGGCTATCAACCACCGGCGCCAGAAGTGTTCGTACCAGCGCTTACCGCGTGGCCGCTGGCGCAAGTGCCAATGCTAAACTAACATTCGACCTGGAACACTCAGCGGGGGCTGATCAAACCAGATATAGGCGTCGTAGCCTTTGCATAGTTGGCCCGAACAAGGGAGGAGTGCATGTCGAATGATCTTACTACTGAAATCAAAGCGGCCTTCGAAAAAATGAATGCCCTCACAGAGAACTTCACTAGTGTAATTAAGAATGCTTCCACTGCCCCGCTTCAAGCCGCCGGCGAATACAATAGCAAGCTTCTGGAGTTTACTCTAGCCAATAGTAAAGCGGCCTTTGATTTCGCTCAGAAATTAACAAGCGTGAAATCACCATCAGAATTTCTAGAATTGACGACCAAGCAAACGCGTGAACACTCGGAGGTGCTCACGAAGCAATCAAAAGAACTCTTGGCAATTGTCGAGAAGGCAATGCAAAAAAAGCCAGAGATTTGAAGAGGTCCAGCCGATCTAAGGCTTCAACCCATAAATGTGCGTGAGATGACCTACAAAGTCCGCTGTGTATCCCATGGCGACCAAAATTTTGCAGCGCAGCGAACGCAGCGAAGTGCCAAAAGCAATCATTCGAGATCTCGCCTCAGGCCTCGCGCCAATCAATCGCCGAACAGCCGGGCTACCGGACCGGGCAGCCATCCTCCCTCGAGAGGACAGTAAACCCTCATCGCGTCTTAAGTTGTTGTTTGTTCTGGAAAACCAAGGAAAATCAACTTGTTAGGAGAAAAGCCAAAAACTACACAATGCCCCTTGAAATGATTTGGCGTTTTCCTATTTCGCTCCCCGCCGGATGCCAAGTGATCCGGTGCGGGCGTCGGCGGATGTCCGGCGCACTGCTCGTATCCATGTTGCTCAACGGAGGATGTGGCTATGAGGAACCTAAACCTAGATCCCTTCTGGCGTACCAGCATCGGCTTTGATCGGGTGTTCGACCTGATGGATGACAATCTTCGGTTCGAACCGGAAGATCATTATCCACCCTACAACATCGTTCGAATTGGCGAAGATACCTACCGCATCTCACTTGCGGTCGCCGGTTTCAAACCTGAACAGATCAACGTCACTGTCCATCAAGACACGCTGATAGTGAGCGGCCGTATAAACGAGAAGCAGGGCGATCCGGAGTATCTATATCGCGGCATTGCTGGTCGGCCGTTTGAACGTCGCTTCAATCTCGCTGACTATGTCGACGTGAAGCGTGCTTGGTTCGAGGATGGCCTGCTTCAGATCGAACTGAAGCGTGAGGTGCCTGAAGCGATGAAACCGCGAAAGATCGAAATCCAAGTCGGGAAAAACCAGTCGCTAGGCGATAAGGTGAAAACCATCGAACACGCCAAGGTCGCATAGGGAGTCGACCCATCGACAGCCAAACGAGGTGGTTCGAGTTCTTTCAGGTCTCGAACCACCTCCCTCAAAGCAAGGAGGAATGGCGATGAAGCACCAACCGAAGGAACTGAAAACATCAACCTCTGAAACGCAACCTGACAGTAAGTTTGACGTCGATGCGCTTTTGCATCCAGCCAAGGCATTTGCGCATCCCATGGACGTTGTACACGACCGCGATCTGACCCTCAACGAAAAACGAGCAATTCTGGCGTCATGGGCTTCCGATGCGTGTGCGTTGGAGGCGGCATCAGATCTTCGCGTTACCACATCGGGCCACGTCGTACGATGGGACGACATCATGGATGCCCTTCGCACTCTAGACCGCGAAGCGGACTGCTTAGGTAAACCGTTTCCTCACTACAAGCGAGTCCTAGCCCAAGAACGAGTCGGCTTGCTCGGAACGAGACCCAGGTCGCGTGACTGGCGCGATCAAGGGCGAGTGCTCAACTAAGGCAAGGCAGAGCTTCGCGCTTTGCCACTGAAATCATCAATGGCGAGGTGAAAAATGATCAGACGTATCGCACTGGAACAACTTCTAGGATGGGGCGGCTTTCTAATGAGCACGTTCTTCATCCTGGCATTGTCCTTCTTGCACGTGCACTGATGCAAGCAACTCACCCGATGGTCGAACAGGCGAAAGCGGAGTTGGAGGATGCTCAATCGCAACTTAACGCAGCACTTCGTGCTTGGGATACGAGCGTTTCCGAGTTGTGGCGCACATCGCTAGCACTCACGCAAGCGCAAAAACGGGTGACACACGCATATGAGCTTTTGCGGATCGCTTTGAATACGGCGGATGAATGAGGATCTGAAACGTATTACCGCTAAGAGGACGCTCTAGAGGTGCGTAATGCAACGTGGAATCAATCGTTTTGTAATTAGCCGTGAGAACAATGTGGTCCGGGTAGACTTCAGCCGCGACCCTGATCCGCCAACGCCAAGATTTCCTGGCGCTAGTGGGGTGCGAGAGATTGGTTATGAAAGCGCAAGCGAGATAAAATATTTCGCTGCAAAAGCATTCGGCGCCTGTTGACGATCCATGGAGTCGCCCCGTGGACCTATCGCGTCACAGTCGACGTGCCCGCACACTCCAAGGCGATCGGTGCGGCGTTGGGACTGACGCCCTCTAAATATCATTCGGGCGAGATCAACCAAACCGGCGGTATCTGACGCTGCGGATACGAAATGATGCTGGTGATGCTCTACGAAGCAGTTCAGATCATGCCAGACGCATTTCGCAGCAGTGCCGATCAATGTCCGTTGTGGCTCCAATAGCGGACAAGCTCGAGTACGGCAGAATTGTCCGCTAAGTGCCATGAGCGAGCATTTCGGCTGGGTCGAGGCGAAGTCAGTAAATTCAGAAAGCGTTGATCCCAGACGAAGTAGCGCTGTTACTTGGGACAAGTCGGTTGGCCAGGCGCGCCGCAGCTTGGTTTCGGCGGCGCTGACTGCTGCTGCCGTTGCTGTTGAATCTGTTGCTGTTGTTGAATTTGCTGTTGTTGCTGATGTTGAATCTGCTGCTGCTGCTGTCGCTGTTGTTGAATTTGCTGTTGCTGCTGTTGTTGTTGTATCTGCTGCTGTTGTTGTTGTTTAATTTGCTGTTGCTGCTGCTGGATTTGTAACTGGCGTTGCTGCTCCGACCTTTGACGTTCTTGCAGCTTTTGCTGC
>DATGIF010000009.1:0-53382 GCA_035295845.1 Xanthobacteraceae bacterium | reverse complement strand
GCCGAGCTTTGCCCGTATCGCCGCACGCTGCTGCTCGCGCACCTTGGGATTGAAGCGCGCAAGATCGATTCCGTTCGGCACCAAGTGAATGCGCTCACGCGGAAAATCGAAATGGCGAACAATGTCGTCGGCGACCATCGTCGAATTAACAATCACCGCGCGCAGGCGGGGACTCGCAAATAGTTCACGTTCGAGGGCCAGCGTGTTGCGGTGAAAGAGGCTGAAGCCCGCCGCAAGCCGGCCCAAGGCGGATTGCGTCCGCCGCCGCGCTTCGAGATAGGCGGCATGCACGCCATCGCCGGCGCGGAAAATGTCGCAGCACGGGATACGCTCATGGGCCTGCACGAGGGCGTTTTTGTCATGGGCAATCAGACGGCAGGCCGCGCGCGCGAACAGCGTCTCGCGAAAAGGGCGCGCGATTTTGGGCGGATCGCAGGGAATGAATTCGACGGTCTGCCGATCCGCGCGCCAAGAGCGGCCGAGAAGCGCCACACGCTCTCCCCGCGCGGCGAGCGCCGCGAGCATGCGATCGAGAATGAGTTCGGCGCCGCCGAATTGTGAGAATTGCTGGCGGACGAAGATTACGCGGCCGGCTTCCGGCTGGACGGCGGGGGCGGGGTGCGGCATGGTCGAGCCTTCTCAATCACGTCGCCGGTCGTTTTGGAAGAGAAGTGCCGCGCCTTTCCCTGATCGTGATTACCAAGAACGAGGAAGCGGCGATAGCCCGCTGCCTGCGGTCGGCGAGTTTCGCCGATGAGATCGTCATCGTTGACCAGGGGAGCACCGACAAAACCGCCGAGATTGCGCGCGGGCTCGGTGCCCGCGTGATCGTGGCGTCCGATTGGCCCGGCTTCGGTCCGCAGAAAAACCGTGCGCTGGACGCGGCCACCGGCGATTGGGTGCTGTCACTTGATGCCGACGAATGGATCGAGCCGCCGCTCGCCGCCGAAATCACGGCGATCCTCACCAACCCTTACGCCGCGCATGGCTATGAAATTCCGCGCCGCTCGCGCTTTTGCGGCCGCGTCGTCCATTTCGGCGACTGGAAGAACGATCGCGTACTCCGCCTCTTTCGGCGGGCCTATGCCCGTTTCTCCGACGACAAGGTGCATGAACGCGTGATCGTCAATGGCCGCATCGCACGCCTTTCCTCCTGGCTCGAACACGACTCGATCACCGATCATGCCGACGCCGCCGCTAAGGTCGACCGCTACGCCACCGCCGCTGCCGAGCAACTCGCGGCAGAAGGCAAAACCTCGAGCGTCACCAAGGCGGCGTTTCGCGGCTGGATCGCTTTCCTGCGCGGCTATATTTTTCGCCTCGGCTTTCTCGACGGCGGTACCGGGCTCGGAGTCGCGAACTACAATCGCCGCTACACCCGCGAGAAATGGGCGAAGCTCGCGCGCCTCAAGCGGCGTTGAGTCTGGCCCGGCGTTTTTCTCTGCTTGCGCGGAACTGATGCAAAATATTGATGAGCTTTGCCCGCAGCCGCTCGCCCGTGCCGATTTCGCGCGCGGCGCTCGGCGCGGTCTTTTCCACGATCAGGAGCGTTTCCACTTGCTCCACGACGCGATAATTGTCGTAGCGCATGAGAAAGCGATCGACCGCGCCGGTCACGCCCTCGAAGCGGGGGCTGTAGTCGTGGAAGCAGATGATTCCGCCCGGCTCAAGCAGCCGCGTCCAGGCGAGGTCCTCGGTGACGTGGTGGATCTTGTGCGAACCGTCGACGAAGATGAACGCGAAGCGTTCTTTCGCCCCCTCGGCTTCCTGAAATTGCGGCCAGCTCTTGCCGCGGCGAAAGTCGACCGTGGCGGGATCAAGCCCCGCCTCCGCCAGATTCCGCCGCACGGTCGCGAACTGATCGGGAAAATAGGTCATCGGGTCAACCACGACGAAGTGCGGCCGCGCGCCTTCCGGATAGGCGCGCATTAATTCCTTCAGCGTGCCGCCGGCGGCCGTGCCGATTTCGAGATGCGGTCCCGTCAGCCGCCGCGTTTTCAGGAGCGAGACGAGGGCGGTGAGTTCGTTGCGGGAGACCTCGGATTCGAGCGTGACGGCGCTCGCCCTCATGCCCAAGCTCCCCGCGGGCACGCCCTTCTCGGCGGTATTTCTTTCATGGCAAAATGCATGACAAGCATTGAACTGGCAATTTCGTCTTCGACCCCATATGGTCGCGCGGGCCCGATCTCGCGCCTTCTCCTTATAGAGCCGATGCTGCGAGTCAAACAGGACGAGTTATGCGCGTAACTGATTTCGGCCCGCTCAAGGGCGTGCGCGCCTGGATCAGGCGCCGCCGGCAAACGTCTGAGCGCGCGATCGAAAAGATCATTCCCGAGATTTCCGCCGACGAGGCGGCGCTGTTGCGGCGCTACGCCCCCTTCACCATGACGAGCATCGAGCGGCAGTGGGCGCTGATCAAGGCCGTCGACTATCTCAACGCCAACCGGATTGGCGGCGACTTCGTTGAATGCGGAGTGTGGCGCGGCGGCAATCTGATGATCGCGAAGGAACTCTGCCGCAAATCAGCGGTCGAGCGAAAGTTTTATCTCTTCGATACGTTTGCGGGCATGTCGTCGCCGACCGCGGCCGACGTGACGTATGCCGGCGCCGATGCCGGCGATACCTATCGCGAACGCGTGCGGGAAGGCCATGTCGATTGGGTTTATGCCTCGCTTGATGATGTGCGCGATAATTTTCGCCGCGCCAATCTTCTCGACGATCGAGTGATCTTCGTCAAAGGCAAGGTCGAGGACACGCTGGCGGAGAAGAAAAACCTGCCCGATCGGATCGCACTGTTGCGCCTCGACACCGACTTCTATGAATCGACGCGCACTGAATTGGAGATCCTCTATCCGCGGCTCGCGTCCGGCGGCGTGCTAATCGTCGACGATTATGGCCATTGGCGCGGTGCCCGGCGGGCGGTCGACGAATATTTCAGGAACACGGCCCTGTTGTGGAGCCGGATCGACTACACGGCGAGAATGACGCTGAAGCCGTAGGATAATATCCGACACCTTGCAGCGCCGGCCCGCCTCCAGCGGTTTTCATTCGTTAACGCGTCCTTAATGCGATGCTGTAAATCCTCGCAGGATCGCCAGAGGACCCGACTTCGTGTCGCAATCCGGAAAGTGGTGGATCGCCGCCTGCGCTGGGGGGCTGCTTCTCGCCTTCGCGCCTTTTTTTGCGGTCGATCAGGCGCTTCGACTCTATGTCGAGCGTCAGGCCCAAACGCGTCTCGACGCGCTCGCTTCGAGCGCGCTCGGCCTCGTTGAAACGCGGCTCGAGCAAGCGACGACGCTCCTCGTCGACCTTGCGACGATGCGTGTCGATCAATGCGGCCCCGATGCGATCGCCGCCATGCGGCGCGCGGTGTTTGCCACGAGCCCCCTCAAGGAACTCTCGATCATGGATGCGAGCGGCCGTACGCTCTGCACCCAGCTGGGCGCCTTTGCCGAGGAGCGCATGCTTTCGCGCGAGCTCACGCTTTCGAGCCGGCGCCTATCGCTTGCGCTTGTGCGCTTTCGCGACCGCCCGCAGCGCGCCTTGCAGCTGCGGCTGGAGCGTGCGGGTGGTGGCTCGATCGCGGCCCTCGTTCCAAGCGAAGCGCTCTTGCCCGAGGCGACGCAGGAAGAGACGAATGGCAGCCGCCGGCTGCGGCTGACGCTTGACGGCGGCGACGTGATCGCCGCCCGTCCTGAGGCCGAGGAAGGGGGGGCTTTCGACGAGGATGGATCGCTCGTCGCGCGCCGGCACTCCGAGCGCTTCCCGATCAGCGTCGATGCCGAGCGCGGCCGCGGCACGATTGCGGAGGAATATCGTGACATCCTTCTGATCGGCCGGCTCGGGTCGATTTTGGTGACGGCGTTTGCCCTTGTCTTCATCTGGTTCTCGATCCGCCGGAACAACAGCGATCCGGTCGCCGAGCTCAAGCGCGCGATCGCGGGCGGCGAGATCGTCCCCTTCTACCAGCCGCTGATCGACCTCAAGACCGGCCACATTCACGGCGCCGAGGTGCTGGCACGCTGGCGCCGCTCCGACGGCGCGCTCGTTCCGCCCGTGCATTTTATTCCACTGGCGGAGCAATCGGGCCTGATCTACGACATGACGCGGGCGTTGATGCGCACCGCCCGTGACGAAATGGGCGCGCTCTACAGCCTCCGTCCGCAGCTCAAAATCGGCTTCAATTTGTTTGCCGGCCATTTCGCCGACGGCCGCATCGTCACCGACGTGAAGGAGATTTTCGGCGGCTCGCCGATCGCATTCACCCAGATCGTGCTGGAAGTTACGGAGCGCTCGCCGCTCTATGACCTCGCAGAAGCGCGTCAGGTCATCGCGTCGCTGCAGGCGCTCGGCTGCCAGGTCGGGATCGACGATGTCGGCACCGGCCATGGGGGCTTGTCGTATCTCCTCAAGCTCGGCGTCGACCTCATCAAGATCGACAAGATGTTCGTCGACGCGCTCGGCAGCGAGCGCTACTCGCAGACGATCATCGAGACGTTGGCGGAGCTTGCGCGCAACATGAAGATCGAAGTAGTGGCGGAGGGCGTCGAGACCTTCGAGCAGGTCGAATATCTGCGCGCCAAGGGCATCCTGGTGGCGCAGGGCTATGTGTTCGCGCCACCTTTGCCCGGCAGCTCCTATGGCTCGCTGTTGGAGGCGATGGATAAGCCGGCGGCTTCGGCGCCATTGGCGGTTCAGCGCACTGGCTGAGCCCCGGGCGAATCCATCTTCAACCTGAATCGGAACCGCAGGGCTGGCGATTAAGCGACTCTAGCAAATAGAAAATTTCGCCACGGCTAAATCGACGCGCGAAGGGCCTGAATCGGCCCTTGAAGCCATTTCCATTCGCGTTGAGCATCGCCGATCAAGCCGCTTGCAAGACTCATGAATTTTCAGGCATTTCGGACAATCGGGAGGCGCGGTATTCGCGCAGATGTCTGGCCGATTGACCGGAGCCAAGCCGTGGCCTGGAGTGACCCTCTCAGTCTCTATTGCGAACGGTGCGGGCCGGGCCTTTGGGACGAGCCGTTCAACGCCGTGAGCAACGTGGCGTTTTTCACCGCGGCAGGGGTGGCCTTTTTCCAATGGCGACGGGCGGGTAGCCGCGACCCCGCCTCGCTGCTCCTCATCCTCGTTGTCGTCGCGATCGGCATCGGTTCGACGATCTTCCACACGGTCGCGACTCGAGCCGCGCTCATCGGCGATATCGTTCCGATCGCGGTGTTCATGGCGGGTTATCTCGTGCTCGCCTTGCGCCGCTATCTGAAGCTTGGAATTTTTTTAACGCTCGCCGCACTTGCCGGTTTTGAAATCGTGTCTTTCGGCACCCCGGCCATCTTGCCGCCGGATTTGCTCAACGGTTCGGTATCTTATCTGCCCGCGCTCCTGATGCTGATTGCGCTTGCCGCACTTTTACAGTTGCAAACAGGCGCCTCCGAAGTTGCCGCCGCGCATTGGCTCTGGCTTGCGACCGGGATCTTCATCGTCTCTCTGTTGTTTCGCTCGATCGATTTCGCCGTGTGCTCTTATTTTCCAGTCGGCACGCACTTCATCTGGCACTGCCTCAACGCGGCGGTGCTTTACGTATTGTTGCGCGCGGCGATCGAATGGCCGCGGAGGGACGCTTCGCGGGCGTGAATTGCCGCCGGGTTGCTTTAAAGGGAAGGGCGGCCTCGCGGCCGCCCAAGTCGTTACGCCACGCCGGGAGGAGCCTCCAAACAAGTCCGTGGTGTACGAATCGATTCTCATTTAACTCTATCACTTGCTTGGTCCTCGTGCAGGAATCGACCGCCTTTTTCCAAAACGAACGGTGGATAATCGGGCGGAAAAGTTGTCGCAGCCCGCGAAACTGCAGACTGATTCGCCGGTGCCATATTCTCCCGGGCGCGCGGGCGGCCGGAAAGCTTGGCTCGATCGGGCCGTTCATGCTTTTGATCGCGATCAAGACGGCGTTCGACGTGCTGATGCACGTTTCGATCGACCTCGGCCGCGTCGCGGCCGATCCGAAGCCAGCCGCCTAACCTCTTTCGAAAAAGAAAACCCCGGAAAGCTGGCAAGGCTGTCCGGGGTCTAGGCAGAAATGGTTTTCGGGCCGCAGAGAATAACCCGATTGACGATGGTCTTACCCGCAAGCTCTTTCGCTGCGGTGAATCGCGGATGGTTAATTTCGCTAACGTGGATTAACCATGATCTCCCCCGCGCGCCTGAAATCGCCGCGGCCGCAGAAAATCATGCCGTTTGCCGAGCTCTGTTTCGACTGCGGCGATAACGCGCATATCCAAAGGTTCAATCGAGGTCGCACAGGCGGCGGCAATATGGCCGTCGCGGCCGGCGAAATATTTATGGAAACTCCAGTACGGCGGATCGAGCGGCTTTTCGAGCGCCGCCCATTTGCAGAATGGATGCGCGCTTGAACTCTTCACCGGCCGTGGGTTTGCCCGCGCTCACTTCGGCAAGTGCGGGGAGGTTTGGGCGCTCGCGGAGAAGGAGAGAGTGGGAAGGCCAGCGGCTGACGATCATGATTCGCACAAACCCGATGAATGGGCGCTGATCATAGCCATGAACGAGCAACAGGCAGCCATCCATTCGTCAATAGGTTGTGTAGGCGGAACCGAATCCTCGCCTCCGCGTTAAGGGGCTGGCGCTTCGGCGCTAATTCCCCTGTGGAGCGCGCGTAATTCGATCATAATTTTGTGCCGCCTATGCGGGCGGCTGGCTGGGATGGAGGGGAGATCATCATGTCGATACTTTTCACCGTGGGCCGAATTCTGTTCGTGCTGATCTTCATTTTTTCTGGCGTGACAAAGCTTATGGACATTTCCGGCACTGCGGCGCTGATCGCAACAAAGTTCACGGTGCCGCCGGCGCTTGCCGACTTCGCCGCCCAGCTTGAGGCGGCGACCGGCATGAAGACGCCGCAGCTCCTCACCATATTCTCCGGCGTCGTCGAGATCGGCGCGGCCTTGATGATCATCTTCAATTACGGCGCGCGGCTCGCTGCTTTTGCGTTGATCGTGTTCACGATTGCGGCGACCTACTACATGCATGATTTCTGGAATCAGGTGGATCCCGACCGCACCGAGAACATGATCCACGCACTGAAGAACCTTTCGATCCTGGGTGGGCTCATCGTATTGTTCGCGCTCGGCTCCTGGCGGCCGCTTTCCGAGCACGAGGAGGATATGTATCCGCGCCGCCAGGAAGTGTTGCGCGAGGAGCCTGCTCCGCCGACGCAGCATTAAGGCTCGCATTATCCTTTGCGCCGCGGACCATGAAGCCCTATTTCTCCGCGGGTCTCGCAGCGGAGGGGAATATGCAGCGCTTACGCACCAGCTGGCTTAACTCGATCGTAATGGCGGCGGCCCTTTTGCTGCTGGCAGCGCCCGCCCGCGCCGCGGACGAGCCCGATCTCATCTTCAAGCGCTCGACCGTGTTCAACCTGCTTTCGCCCAACGACAAGCTCGGCACTTATGGCCTCGACGATCCGTTGGTTGACGGGGTTGCCTGCCACTTCACGGTGCCCGAGAAGGGTGGCTGGAGCGGCTGGCTCGGCATTGCCGAACAGGTCTCCGACATTTCGCTTTCCTGCCGTCAGATCGGCCCGGTTCACTTCAAACAGAAATTCGAACAGGGCGAGGACGTGTTTCGCCAGCGTCGCTCGCTCTTCTTCAAGAAGATGCAGATCGTGCGCGGCTGCGATCCGAAGCGCAACACGCTCGTCTACATGGTTTTCTCCGATCGCCTGATCGAAGGCTCGCCGGAGAACTCAACCTCCTCGGTGCCGATCATGCCGTGGGGCGCGAACGGAGAAATCGAGAAATGCGCGGATTGGGTGGCGAAATAGTCCTTCGAACGCCGTTCAGCGCGCCACCAACGAAGAGTAGCCGAGGTGCAATCCGGCGTCGACGAGAAGCGTCTCGCCGGTGATGTGGCGTGCGGCGTCGGAAATCAGGAATAGCGCGGGATCAGCGATATCTTCCGCCTTTGAGGCCGCCTTCAGCGGCGTGATCTGGCTAATGTTCGCGCGGATGCCTGCGGTCGCCTGCTCGCCGAGTGCGTCAGTGAACCAGCGCGTATCGATGAAGCCGGGGCAGATCGCATTGACGCGGATCTTCGGCGCGAGCGCCCGCGCCAACGACAGTGTCATCGTGTTCAGCGCCCCCTTGGAGGCGGCGTAGGCGACCGAAGAGCCGATGCCGGTGACGGCCGCGATTGAGGAAGTCATCAGCACGGAGACGCTTGCGGATTTTTCCAGCAGCGCGCGGCAAGCCCGCACCATCTGGAATGGCCCCACTGTGTTGATCGCGAAGATGCGCAGAAAGTCGTCCTTCGAAAGCCCGTCGAGATCGGCGTGGTTGGTGACGTGCTTGGTGATGCCGGCGTTGTTCACGAGCGCGTCGATTTTACCGTAGCGCGAGGCGGCGACGGCAATCTTCTTGCAGTCGGCGTCGTCTCCGACATCTCCCTGCGCGATCGTCACCTCGGCGCCCGCTTTCTTCACGGCGTCCGCGGTCGCCTCGGCTTCCTTCAAGCTCTTCGTGCAATTCAGGATCACGGCCTTGGCACCGCGCTTGGCCGCCCCAAGGGCGATTGCGGCACCAAGGCCCGTGGCCGAGCCGGTGACGAGAATGACCTTACCGTCGAAATCGCCCATCGTTTCCTCCCCAACTGCTGTTCCGGCAGAGCATAGGCCGACTCATTCCGGTTTCGAATAGCATTTCATCCATTCGCGTGATGCCAGCACAGCTTCGCCCTGTACAAGTTTGCAAGGTCTCATTCCGATTGTGAATGGGAGGCATTCTTTCCCGCGGCGGGCTTGACCGGGAACGCAGGGCAGGCCAACTCGTCGAGGCACTTCACCCGCACGATCGATTTCAGGACAAGGCTTACATGCCCCCGCGCTTTGCGCTCAGCGCCTTGATGCTCGGCAATTTCGTCATCGGCCTTGCCGTGCTCGCGCCTGCCGGCATGGTGCTCGAACTTTCAAAGGGCCTTGGAGTGACGATCCGCGACGCGGGCTTTCTCATCACCGCGGGCGCCGTGGTGCTCTGCTTCGGCTCACCCATTACCGCCTGGCTCACGAGCCACTTTGACCGCCGGCGGCTGCTTGCGGCAACGCTGTTCGTGCTCGCGGCCGGCCAACTCGCGTCGGCGTTTGCGCCCGATTACTTCACGCTGCTCATCGTGCGCGTTCTGATGCTGGCGATCGGCGCCCTCTATACGCCACAGGCCGCGGGGACGACCGCGCTTATCGTGCAGCCGGAACATCGCGCGAGCGCGATTTCCTACGTGTTTCTCGGCTGGGCGCTCGCGACCGCGATCGGCGTTCCGATTATCAATCTACTTTCAGCCAAAGTGGGCTGGCGCGAAACCTACGCGCTGCTTGCGGTCATCGCCTTGATCGCGTGCGTCTTGCAAATGATCTATTTGCCATCGGGCTTGAAAGGCGCGCCGGTTTCGCTCGGCACTTGGGGCGCGGTCGCCCGCAATCATCTGATCGTGCTCTTGTTGGCGATCACCGCGATCCAGGTCTCGGGCCAGTTCGCGATCATCACCTACCTGAGCCCGTTGCTCCTGCAGCTCACCGGCGCCGGTCCCGAGACGACGAGCCTTTTCTTCGCGATTTTCGGCATCTCCGGTTTTGTCGGCAATGTGATCGCGACCAGAATCGTGGACGCGATCGGGGCCTTCCGGACATCGGCGCTTTCGCTTGGCTCGATCTTCGCGGGTCTCCTGATCTGGACGCTGGGCGCGGGCGTGCTCGCCTTGATGGGAGCGGGGGTATTTTTCTGGGGGCTTGGCTTTGCCGCCGCGAACTCCATGCAGCAGGCGCGCCTTGCCGCTGCCGCCCCCGAACTCGCGCCCGCTTCGATCGCGCTCAATACGTCGGGCATTTATGTCGGCCAGGCGGTCGGCTCCTATCTCGGCGGCTTCCTGATTGCGCGCGAACTCCTGAACGAGACGGGGTGGGCGGCCATCGGCTTGCTGGCCGTTGCGCTTTTCATTCTCGTGCTCACGCGCGAGACGCCGCGAGCCATGCGCGAGCAGGAAAGCTGACTTCCGTTCAATGTGGTGTGGCAGGATTGCGAAGCTCTCGACAAACGATCGCCACGGTAGTTTGATCCTGTGCATTGAGGGCTAGGGGGCTCCACCGGCTGTGCATCAGCCAGAGGAGGACCCAGATGTGCGACTACAGTCTTCACGGTGTGATGTCGCGTCCTGCTGAGGTCGGCGACAAACTGGTGACCACCCACTTCACGAATTCCTTTACCCGCGGCTTTGCGGCGATCGGCGAGCCGAATGTCGCCGTATGCCTCCGCCCGGGCACCGAGCTTGCGTTCGAAAAGGATGCGGTGTGCAAGGCAGCCTACGGCTTCCTGCCCGACCGGCAGCTCGGCGAAAAGGTGGCGCGCTTCCGGCAGATCAACAAAGAATGGCCGAACACGCACCACGACGCGCTGGAATTCGCGAGCGGCGAAATCGTGCTCCTGACCCGCATGGTCGAGGGCCAGCACGCGACGGTGCTGCAGCTGCCGGCCTCGGGAGAGCACGAGGAAGAAGCGGCTCCGGCTGCGGAAGAAATCCGCGAGACCTTCGCGGTCTGACCGGTCGCTCGTCATTGCGCGCGGCTAACCCGCTTCCTTCTGGGAGCGGGCTACGCGGGTGACTTAAACGAGTGCGTTCAGTGTCTGCAGCAAGGGATTGGTCGCGCTCGCGGTATTCGTCTGCGCGCCGGTGGAGGCAACAGTTGTGCTGTTGTTTCCGAATGCTGCCGCCCACTCCGAGGCGGAAATCGAGCCATCCTGGTTCGTATCGATCTGATTGAACAGCGCCGTCGGATCGGTCGACTGCGTCTGACCGGTTTGCGAAGACGCGTGGTGATGATGGTGATGATGAGGCTTCTGCGAGCCGGATTCTTCCTGCACTTGCAGTAGCGAGGCTTGGGCTTGGGCCTGTTGCTGGTTGTACACCTGAAACTCGGCCAGCGAGATCGAGCCGTCGCCATTTGTGTCGATTTTATTAAACAGGCCTTGCGATGAATTACCGCTCGTCCCATCAGCGCCCGGCAGATTTTGCCCAAGCGCCGCCAATTCGGCAGGCGATATTTGCCCGTCGCTATTGGAATCGACCTTGGCGAACAGCTGACTTTGATACGCGGACAAGCTGTACGAAGGCCCAAGACTGCCGCTGATCGCGGACATTCCTGACATTGACTTCTCCTTTGAACGAAAATTGAGACGCATTACACCAAAAACGTCGCAGCAACCGATATGCCAAGGGCGCGGCGTCATGCTGTGGCTATTTCACGCATGGGAAATGGACGGAATCTGCGCAGGTGACCGTGCACCCGGGAACGGCTAGTTTCCCCGCCGATTCCAAGGGAGGCAGCCATGGCAAAAGCAGCAAGCATACGAACGAGGGCAAAATTCAAAATCGGCGGCAAGGACCAGGCGCATCACTGGTGGTGGTTCTCATTGTTGGGAATCGTGCTGATTGCCGGCGGCGCATTCATGCTCGGGCATCTCGCCGCCGCGACGCTCGTGAGCACGATCTTCATCGGCGCGGCGGCCCTGGTGCTCGGCGCGTTTCAGATCGTGAAGGCGTTCCAGACCAGCGGCTGGGGCGGCTCGCTCATGAGTGCCGCCATTGGCGCGCTCTATGTGGTCGCGGGATTCCTTTTGTGGTGGAACCCGATCGCGGGCGCGATTTCGCTCACCCTCGTACTCGCGGCCGTGCTAGTCGCTTCCGGCCTCGTGCGCCTGTGGCTCGCCTATGAGCACTGGCACGAAATGGGCGGCCTGCTCACGCTTTCCGGCATCATCGCGATCCTTGCGGGCCTCGTGATCTTCTCCGGCTGGCCGGCGACGGGACTATGGGTGCTGGGCCTCTGCCTCGCGATCGACGTCCTGTTTCAGGGCTTTGCCTGGCTGATGTTCGGCTTCGCGCTCAGGCCGCGCTGAAAACGTCGCGCGTTGAAATTTGACGGGCGGCAGCGAACGCACACGCCGAGGGCGGAAGCGTTGAGCGCTCCGGCGCTCACGCTATAATCCGCGCTCCAACGGAGGAAGCCATGCCGGAAGTCGTCGTCTATCTTGCCGAGGGCCGCACGCTCGATCAGAAGCGCGGCCTGATGAAGGAAATCACCGACGCGGTGGTGAAGAACTGCAACGTCGATCCCGGCGTCGTCACCGTCTCGATCATGGAGACGCCGCTGACGAACAAGGCCAAGGGCGGCGTTCTGTTCAGCGAACGGAAGAAATAGCGGCCCGGCTGGCTCCGTCGCGGCCGAAGCCGCGCTCAGGCGCTCTTGTCTATAAGGACGCCTGTGCCGGGGGCGTTCGTGGCCACCGATGCCTTTTTCTCATCGATATCGGGAATGCCGTTGTGGTTCTTGTCAGCCATGGGATTTTGCATGGCCTTGACCATTGCCGAAGGAGAATAGCTTTGCGCAAATTGCGCAGCCGGCGAGCTACTTGAGCAACACATGATCCGTCCCGGGACGCATACTTGCAGCGGCGGGCAAATGAAACGTTAAACGCCGATGACGTCTGCGTGATCGAGAAAAAGGGGGCGGGGAATGGGTATCGGCCGCAGGCTGTTTTTGGTCTGGCTTATCGCGAGCGCGATCTGGCTTGGGCTGGTGTGGGCCTATATCCGCGCCGGCGGCTGGTTTCCGGGAAAATGGGAAGTTTTCTACACGCTGCGGAATGACGTTGGGCCGCCGCCTACCGGGTCTTATGGCGTCGATACCCCGTTGCCGCGCCCGCTCTACGAAATCATCCGCTCGCCCTCGGCCGAAAGGCTGCCGGTTACTTTCCAGCCGCGCGGCTGGCAGAGCGGCTCGCAATGGGAGTATCGCCTGAATGTCGGGCAGTGGGAGCCGCAGGGATTCCCCGACGGATCGAAGCTCTGGCTGCAGCCGGCGCTGACGCAAGCCGACAAGACCTATATCGCGGAGCAGTTTTGGGATCAGCGCTGGCCGCGCTGGAAAATGCTGCTCGGCCCGTGGCTGCCGTCGGCGGCAATTCCGCCGCTCGGTCTGTTGTTCGCCCTTTGGGCGCTAAGGCTCGCCGTGGTCGCGATCAGGAACAGGCCGCAATAGACCACGGAGAAGAATACCATGAAGAGATTTCCCGCCCTTTGTCCTGCCTTCGCGCTCGCAGCGAGCCTCTTATTCGCCGCAGGCGCCGCCGCGCTTTCGGGGAGCGTCTACGGCTCCGTGGCAGGGGACTATTCGGTGAGCTTTCCAGCGCCTCCCGAGGAACATGTCCATCCGGGTTCGGGCTTTCGCATCGTTACGCATGTGGTGCGCGACGACAACGTTATTTACATCGTCGCCCACGGTGATTTCGAGGTGCCGGTGCAGGCGGATATCGAACTCGACGCCAACATCGACAACTACGTCAAGGAATTCGGCGCCAAAGTCACCTCGCGCGGCACGCTCGCCTTTGGGCGCGGCGACAAGCCTATGCCCGCGAGGCAATTCATCTATGACAGCGATCGGGTGAGCGGGAAGGGCATTGTCGTGGTTGATGGCAGGAGCAGCTATCTCGTGGCGGCGACGGCGGTAAAGCCCTCCAGCCGCGAACCGGCAGTGAACGCATTCGTGAGTTCGTTCAAGCTGATACCGGCGAACTAGGCCGCTCCCGGCGGCAAGGCCGCCGATTTCCCCGTGCATTCTGTGTCGAGGAGGGAACCAAACGCCGCCCTCTCGTGTTGTGGGTGAGGACAGGACTGGGTCTCTCACTTCGACGGGAGGACGCGATGTATTTGTCGGGCGAAAGCTTACTCGTTATTTTATTGGTCGGTCTCATTGCCGGCTGGCTCGCCGGAGAGATCGTCGCAGGCGGCGGCTTCGGGCTGATTGGCGATATCGCCATCGGCATTGTCGGCGCCTTCATCGGCTCGTGGCTGTTGCCGCAGCTCGGCATCCGCGTGGGCGGCGGCCTCGTGAACATGATCATCGTCGCCACCATCGGCGCCGTGCTGTTGCTGGTTCTTCTGGGACTTGTACGCGGCGGCGGCTGGGGCTGGGGTTACCGGCGGCGATTCTGGCGCTGGTAATTTTCGCGCAGACCAACGGGTAGTTTGCCGGGCGGCGCGGGCGCGCCGCTCGGCTTTTTTTTGAATGGATTACGGTTCGACCTGCCGCAGGAAGGTCCGCTCCTCGGCGAGAATGAATTTCTCCGCCTCGGCGAAATTGAAATTCGCCGTTGCCGCCGCGTCCGCTTTCAGGCGCGCGCGATAGGCTTCGTAAGCGGCGAGGCTCTCGAACGAGATCAGGCCGTAGGCGATATTGTTGGTGCCCTCATGCGGCATCCAGTAGCCGAGAACGTCTCCGCCGCATTTCGGAATGATCGTGAGCCAGCGCCGCGCGTATTCCTCGAAGGCGGCGCGCTTGAAGGGGTCGAGCTGGTAGCGAATGAAAACGGTGACGGTCATCGCGGCCTCCGCAATAGCCGTCTGACTTTGCCACGCCGCGCACGCGGAATGCTTCGGCAATGGCCGAAGCGTATCGCCTATTTCTCGTCGAGCGGCCCGCACCAGCCCGGCAGGTAATTGGCGTCGAGGCTTTTTGCGTGCTTCATCGCCTTCCTCATGGCGCCGTCGAAATCCTGCACCACGACCTTGCGCTTGATGCGGCGGCGCAGGAAATCCGCCCACAGAAATTCGGCGAACGGCGTCGTGTCCTTGGCGAAGCCGCCGGCGCGGCGCAACTCGCCGGCGAGGCTGCGGAACGGATCGTCCTTGAGCTCCGCCACGGTCTTGGGGATCTGGTCGTAATCGCGGCGGCGGCCTTCGATGTCGTAGGGGTGCACCCAGGCGCGGTGATCGAGCACGGTCCAGAACGCGTCCTTGTCGAGCTCCGTGAGGTCCGCGACCACTTCGACGAGGATGTCCTTCACCCCTTCCTCGTGCAGCGCCAGTGAAAGGTGATGGTGGTCGATGACATAGTGCCGCTTTTTCGGCCCGAGGATGACGGGGATCATGTGCTTGCCGAGAAACTCGGCCATCTTCTTCGGATCGTGCTGGCGCCAGTGCTTGCGCTTCTCCCGCACCTCCCGCATGCCGACGGTGATCTGCGTCGGCCGCAAATCCATGATCGCAACGGGTTTGAGGACGGGCTCGCGGACGACGGCCATGGACGGCTCCTGCGTATTAATCCTGGGTTTACCGACAAAACCAGGCCCCAAAGCCTAGAAGCGGCGACCGTATGAGGCAACGCGGCAAAAGGTGCCCTGATGCCGCTGACAATGATTATCGTTTACGGTTCGGGAATTTGGCTGGGGCTCGGCGCCTTCAGCGCGATCCAGACCATCATGTCCCAGGCATTGCGGATCGCCGCGATCAGGAGCGCGATGAGCCCCGCGGCCGCGGCGTCGAACCCCCATACGGATTGCCGGTAGAGGAGCCAGGTCGCCGCGAGCACGACGAAATAGGCGAGCGCCGGCATGACCGAATAGAAAAACCGGTCGTAATTGTCGATTTCGTAGCGGCTGCGCATGAGCCGGTACCAGACCCTTCCCGAATACAGGAAGCCCGCGAGGCTGACGCTCCCGAAAACGCCGGCGAGCGAGAGCCAGCTGTGCGTGGGCAGCGTCGCGAGGATGCAGAGCACGAGCACCGAGCTGAAATGCACGACGGTCGGGCCGAGGAAGACCTCGAGCGCCGGCCGGTTCTCCTCCTTGAAGATGCTCGCGCCGATCGAGGCCGCGACGAACATCAGGCCGACGAGCGTCGCCGACGCGGTGCCGAGCAGCAGGAAGAAATCGTGCCAGGCGTGAAAGAATTCGGCGATGGGTGAAAGCATGCTCGATCCTATACTTTTTGTCGCATGGCGTTCATTCCGGCTGAATGTCCGCGATGCCGCTGTTGATAGGCGCTTGGCGGGAACGACATTCTTGTAAAATGTCATCCGAGCGTCATCAAACTGCAAGATTTTCTTCCGCTCGCCCTTCGGCAAGGACCTAAAGCCATGAATTTCACCGTCGTGGAATGGATCGGTTATTCGTCGGCATTGCTCGGGATCGCCACCTTCGTGATGGCGACGATGATCCGGCTGCGGCTGACGGGCATCGCCCACAATCTGCTTTCGATCACCTTCGGGCTGTTGGCGGGCGTCTACCCCACGGTGGTGCAGCATCTGATCCTGTTGCCGCTCAACAGCTACCGCCTTTACGAGATGATGAAGCTCATCAAGAACGTGAAGGCCGCGGCCGCCGACGACCACTCGATGGACTGGCTGAAGCCGTTCACCACCCGGCACTTCTACAAGGCGGGCGCGACGATCTTCAAAAAGGGTGACGACGCCGACCGCATGTTTTTCGTCGCGACCGGCCGCCTGCGCCTGCCGGACATCGGTGTCGATGTCCTGCCGGGCGCGGTCATCGGCGAACTCGGCCTGTTGTCGCCCGGCGGCAAGCGCACGCAAACGGTGGTGTGCGCGGAGAACGCCGATCTGCTGGAGATTTCCTACACGAGCCTCGAGGAGCTTTACTACCAGAACCCGACCTTCGGGTTTTATTTCCTGCGGCTCGCCTCGGAGCGGCTCTTCGACAACATCGCCCGCCTCGAGCGCGAGCTTGCGGCGAGCAAGGCGGAGATCGCGCGGCTTTCCGGCAACCGCGAGGCCGCGGCGGGATAACGCAGGCTTTGCCGGGCTTTCCGAGGGGCGCGCGGCCTCGCCCGGCAACCATTAAATCCGCCTTAACAGGCGCTGCGCTAGCGTGCGGCCTGCGAGCAGTGCCATGCGGGAAGAACGGAAAATAGAAAATCGCCGATATTCGCGCGTCCGGCCGAGCGGCCTCGTCTCGAAGACCGGCAAGCTCATTCTCGATCCGAAGGCGCCGGCGGTCGATTGCCAGATCCTCGACTTGTCGGCGGGCGGCGCCTGCATTGAATTGCGCGCGCCCGTGAATTTTCCGCGCCGCTTTACGCTTGTGCATGGCGGCACGAAGAAGCTGTGCAGCATCGTGTGGCAGAAGCACCTGCGCATCGGGGTTTGCTTTTAGTCGTCGCACATCGCCACTTCGCTCGTCATGGCCGGGCTTGTCCCGGCCATCCACGTCTTTGCGACAAATAAAGGCGTGGATGCGCGCAAAAAGTGCGGGCATCTCAACATCGCCGCCAGCCGCGCTATAATCCGCCCATGAGCCCGACGATCACCAAACCCCGCGTCAAGCCGCGGACGAAAACGCGCACGGAGCCGGAGCGGCCGAAGCTCTACAAGGTGATTCTGCTCAACGACGACTTCACGCCGCGCGAATTCGTGGTCGAGGTGCTGAAGGCCGTCTTCCGCATGAACAAGGAGCGCGCCTATCACGTGATGATGACCGCGCACCAGAAGGGCGCCTGCGTGATCGCGGTCTATACCCGCGACGTCGCCGAGACCAAGGCGAAGGAGGCGACGGAGCTTGGGAAGAGCAACGGCTATCCGCTGTTCTTCACGACGGAGCCGGAGGAGTAGATTTATCGGCCAGGTTATTTGTTGACGGGTCCGTTACGGGCACCTTCTTTTCTGCAAGTAGTTTTTTGATTTCTTCAGACCCATATTTTTCAGCAAGTAGATCAAAGACCGAATGTGGCAACGCTGTCCAACCAGTGCGCACATCTAAGAATTTGGATGGATTGCTATATAGCAGGGCAGTTCTTAGGAAACCGACAGCCCCACTTTCTCGGCACATTTTCTTAAATGCGCTGATAAATTCATCAGTCATAATTGGCTCAAGCTCGCTGATATTCTTAATTCCGAACTTTTTTGTCTCTGAAATTACTGCGTTATCAACGCGGCTGTATTTCAGTTCGATATTACTCTTGGAGGTAATCTCTTTGAGATATTGCTCCAATGAAATTGAATCAATCTCCTCAACTGCTAACTGCTTTACGGTCTTCTTTTCGACGCTTTTTTTGTATGCATCAATTTCTTTGGAGATTTCATCGAAGCCGCTGTCAATTACCTCGAGCATTCCCGAATATAAATTAAGCTTTCGCTGGATTTTTACGGGCAGCGTTGCACCGAATTTAAATGATCGATCGTGGGCAAGTTCAGCCCATGCGTGTTGAAGGACAGTGCGCACCTGAATCTCGAAATTCAAATTTCCAAGTGATTCATATTCAGGGAGAGCATCTCGCTTTTTACCCAAGGAGCAAACAAAATGCGTCGATCGATAGCCGATCCGGTCATGCCCCAGAATTGCAGAGCGATCTAAGCTATTTGATGCATCCACATCGAATAGGTCTGAGATAATTTTACTGATAAGGCTTACTTGATCTTCGAGATAGGTTATTACGCGTATTCCAGATAAATCAGTTAGCTCCTTATTGAGGTCTACATAGCTCTTTCTCTTGATTTTTTCTATGCAGCTATCAAAAGTTTTCACTCTGCTTTTGATTTCTAAATACTCGACATTATTAAGTTCAAGCATATTCCGTAAGAGTGACTCGACGGCGGGTGCGAGTCGTTTGTGTTTAGGCAGTACTTCATTGAGCCAGTCTTCGTGCGAAATTTTCTGAGGCTTCTTTGGTGACAAAATAGCCCTCAATTTGAAATTTTTTGAAGTATGCAAAAATTGTAATAACAACCGCAAGTATAGAAAAGGGTACAGCGGCTAACGCCGCGTACGACCTTGAGGTGACTCAGTATTGATCGCTAATCGTTAAATTAATAGGCCCGGCCGCAGCGTTAGCTGCACCCCGTCGTGCTCCCGCAGGTATCGCACTTCAGGCACGTGCCGTTCCGCACCATCGTAAAGTTGTGGCATTCGGGGCAGGCTTCGCCCTCGTAGCCTTTCGCCTTCGCCGCCGCGCGCTCGAGCGTCTCGCGCGCCTGCGCGGGAGAAGGCTGCATTGCCGCCGCCACTTCCCCCGCGGCTTCGGCCTTCAGCGCCGTCGCCCCTTGCGTAAGCGTGCCCGCGCGGAGCGACGTCACGTTGGCGCCCGCGCCTTGCGCGCGCGCGGCGCTATCGCCCTTCAGCGTTTCGCCGCCTGATCCGCCCGATCCGCCATGCGTGCCGCCGGCGACCGAGAGGTTCTTGCCGCGCACCAGGCCCTTCGACACCGCGCGCGAATGCGCGGGCGAGGGCTTGCCTTCCTCGATGCCCTTGCCGAGCGCGCCATAGCCCGCCTCCGAAGGCTCCACATGGCCGAGGTCGTAGCGGCCGAGATAGGAGATCGCGAGCTCGCGGAAGACATAATCGAGGATCGAGGTCGACATCTTGATGGTGTCGTTGCCCTGCACGCCGCCCGAAGGCTCGAAGCGGGTGAAGGTGAAGGCATCGACATATTCCTCGAGCGGCACGCCGTATTGCAGGCCGAGCGAGATCGCGATCGCGAAGTTGTTGAGGAGCGAGCGCAGCGTTGCGCCCTCCTTGTGCATGTCGACAAAGATCTCGCCGAGGCGGCCGTCGTCATATTCGCCGGTGCGCAAGTAAACCTTGTGCCCGCCGACCACGGCCTTTTGCGTGTAGCCCTTGCGGCGAGAGGGAAGCCGCTCGCGCTCGCGCACGCGCTCCACCCGCTCGACGATTTTCTCGACCACGCGCTCGGCCAAGGCCGCGGTGCGCGCGGCGGCGGGCTTTTCGAGGAAGGCCTCGATCGCGTCGTCCTCGTCCTCCTCGTCGGCGATCAGCGCCGAGTTCAAGGGCTGCGAGAGCTTGGAGCCGTCGCGATAGAGCGCGTTCGCCTTCAGCGCCAGCCGCCAGGACAGCATGTAGCTTTCCTTGCACGCCTCGACCGTCGCCTCGTTCGGCATGTTGATGGTCTTCGAGATCGCGCCGGAAATGAACGGCTGCGCCGCCGCCATCATGTGGATGTGGCTCTCGACCGAGAGATACCGCTTGCCGAGCCGGCCGCACGGATTGGCGCAGTCGAACACCGGCAGGTGCTCGGGCTTCAGGTGCGGCGCGCCTTCCAGCGTCATGGCGCCGCAGACATGCAGGTTCGCGGCCTCGATCTCGCGCTTGCCGAAGCCGAGATGCGCGAGGAGGTCGAATTGCGGGTTCACCAGCTGCTCGTCGGAGACGGAAAGCTTCTTCAAGACCTCGTCGCCGAGCGTCCAGCGGTTGAACACGAACTTGATGTCGAAGGCGGTCGGCAGCTTCGCCTCGATCGATTTGATCGTCGCTTCGTCCAGGCCCTTCTGCTTGAGCGTCGCGTGATTGATCGCGGGCGCGTTGGAGAGCGTGCCGTGGCCGACGGCGTAGGCCTCGATCTCGGCGATCTGGCTTTCGCCGTAGCCGAGCGTGCGCAGCGCCTCCGGCACCGCGCGGTTGATGATCTTGAAGTAGCCGCCGCCCGCGAGCTTCTTGAACTTCACCAGCGCGAAATCGGGCTCGATGCCGGTGGTGTCGCAGTCCATCACGAGGCCGATCGTGCCGGTGGGCGCGATCACGCTCGACTGCGCGTTGCGGAAGCCGTGTTGGTGGCCGAGTTCGAGCGCCTTGTTCCAGGCCGCGCACGCATGCGCCACCAGCTCCTTGTCGGGGCAGGAGGCGTGGTCGAGCGGCACCGGCGGCGTCGACAGCGCCTCGTAGTCCTTCGTCTCGCCATGCGCCGCGCGGCGGTGGTTGCGGATCACGCGGAGCATCGCCTCGCGGTTCGGCGCATATCCGGGGAAGGCGCCAAGCTCGCGCGCCATCTCGGCGGAGGTGGCGTAGGAAATGCCGGTCATCAGCGCGGTCAGCGCCGCGCAGAGCGCGCGCGCTTCCGCCGAATCGTACGGAATGCCCGACGACATCAGGAGCCCGCCGATATTGGCGTAGCCCAAGCCCAGCGTGCGGTAACGATAGCTAAGCTCCGCGATGTTCTTCGACGGGAACTGCGCCATCATCACCGAGATTTCGAGGACGATCGTCCACAGCTTTACTGCGTGTTCGTAGGACTCGATGTCGAACTTCTTCGTCTCCTTGCCGCGGAAGGTGAGGAGGTTGAGCGAGGCGAGATTGCACGCCGTGTCGTCGAGGAACATGTATTCCGAGCACGGGTTGGAGGCGCGGATCTCGCCGCTTTCCGGGCAGGTGTGCCAGTCGTTCACCGTGGTGTGGAACTGGATGCCGGGATCGGCGCAGGCCCAGGCGGCGTAGCCGATCTTCTCCCACAGCTCGCGCGCCTTCACGGTCTTCGCGACTTTGCCGTCCTTCCGCCAGGTGAGGTCCCAATTGCCGTCGGCTTCGACCGCGCGCAGGAATTCGTCGGTCACCCGCACGGAATTGTTCGAGTTCTGGCCGGAGACGGTGAGATACGCCTCCGAATCCCAATCCGTGTCGTAGGTCGGGAAGTGGATGTCCTTGTAGCCTTGCTTGGCGAACTGGATCACGCGCTTGATGTAATTGTCGGGCACGCCCATCTTGCGCGCCGCCTTCACCTCGCGCTTCAGCGCCGGGTTCTTCTCGGGATCGAAGCAATCGTCGCCGTCGCCCTCGCAATTGATGCAGGCGCGCATCACGGCCTTCAGGTGCTTCTGGTTGGTCCGGGAGCCGGTGACGAGGTTCGCGACCTTCTGCTCCTCGATCACCTTCCAGTCGATGTAGGATTCGATGTCCGGATGGTCGGCGTCGACCACCACCATCTTCGCGGCGCGGCGCGTGGTGCCGCCCGACTTGATCGCGCCGGCGGCGCGGTCGCCGATCTTGAGGAAGCTCATCAGGCCCGACGACTTGCCGCCGCCCGAGAGCTTCTCGTTCTCGCCGCGCAGCTTGGAGAAATTGGAGCCGGTGCCGGAGCCGTATTTGAACAGGCGGGCTTCCCGCACCCACAGGTCCATGATTCCGTTTTCGTTGACGAGATCGTCCTCGACCGACTGGATGAAGCAGGCGTGCGGCTGCGGGTGCTCGTAGGCGCTCTGCGCCTTCACGAGCTTGCCGGTGAAGGGATCGACGTAGAAATGGCCCTGGCTCGGCCCGTCGATGCCGTAGGCCCAGTGCAGGCCGGTGTTGAACCATTGCGGCGAGTTGGGCGCCGCCATTTGCATCGCCAGCATGTAGCAATGCTCGTCATAGAAGGCGCGCGCATCCGCCTCGCTCTCGAAATAGCCGCCCTTCCAGCCCCAATAGGTCCATGTGCCGGCCAGGCGGTTGAACACTTGCTTCGCCGAGGTTTCGCCGACGTAGCGGTCTTTCTTCGAAAGCCCCGCGAGCTTCGCCTCGTCGCCGGTCGAGCGCCACAGCCACGAGGGGACGGTTTCCTCCTCGACGCGCACGAGCTGCGCGGGCACGCCCGCCTTGCGGAAATATTTCTGCGCCAGAACGTCGGTCGCCACCTGCGACCAATGCTCCGGCACCTCGATATCCTCGAGCCGGAACACGATCGAGCCGTCGGGATTGCGGATCTCGCTCGTCGCTGGGCGGAACGGGATGTCCGCGTAGGGCGATTGGCCTTCCTTGGTGTAGCGGCGTTCAATGCGCATCGTCGTCCCCTTGCTTGCGGGCCGCGGGTCCGTCGCCCGCGTAGCCGGTTTGGCCGAACTCTTTTTCAGCTTCCCTGGGAGCCGTCCCGGCCGACACACAAGCGGGTTGGGCTCCGGTAGTTTGATTCGCCCGAGAGCGGAAACGAAGGCCGTTGCCGGGGTGGATATGGCCCCGGCAGGGGTCACTCGCGCTCTCGGGAATCGCCCGCAACCGAGACAAATTACGCGGCTCCGGACAGACACGAACCCTAGGCTGACTCGTAATCACGCGTCAAGCTCTAGTATGTGGCAGTTAATAAAAATCTAAATGTAGTGTCTTACCAAGGTAATATAGGCCGACCGGTCGGTACATCCAGCCCGCTCATCAGAGGGGGATTCGGGCCGCGCGTAAAGCGAATTCCGCACGGAAGCCGCATGATTTTTTGCCGCGGAAAAATTGCGGGGATTTCGCCGCCCGGCATACATCCGCCACGGTTTTTCGCGCTTGACCGGGGCAATATATGCATCTACACTCTTCAAATCTGTAGGTACACATAATATGCCGAACCCCGATCTCTCCGAATGCGACCAATGCCTGGGCCTTGCCTCGCGCCAGGCCGCGCGCGCGGTCACGCGCGTCTTCGAACGGCACTTCAAGGGGTCGGGCCTGCGCTCGACCCAGTTCTCGCTGCTCGTGCAGCTCATGCGCCGGGGCGCGCTCACGATCGGCGCGCTCGCACGGCACCTCGGGGTCGAGCGCACGACGCTCACGCGCAACATCGCATTGATCGAGAAAAGGGGGCTCGTGGACAGCAAGCCCGGCAATGATGCGCGCGAGCGCATCGTCGCGATCACCAAAAAGGGGCAGGCGGCCGTGGCCAAGGCGCTGCCCAGATGGCGCCAGGCGCAAGAAAGCGCCGCCGGCGCGATCGGCCATTCCGGCGCCGACGCGCTGCGCAAGATTCCGGCGAACTTCAGCCCCTGAGGAGAGGCTCGAACGCCGGAGCATTCCCGTCGGCCGGAAACAGCGCAACCGTTCACAAGGAGTAAGCCATGCTGGATTTCATCGGAACGATCGTCATCGTCGCGGTCACCATCGCTTCCCTCAATGCGCTCGTCACCGCGCTCGCCGCCGACCGCTGGTCGCGGCTCGCCTTGGCGGCCGCCGTCGGCGGCTGGGTCGGGCTTGCCGTCGCGCTTGCTTCCGCGGGCGCGCTCGCGGCCGCCGCCGGCGGCGCGCCGGTGGTCGGCCTCATGGTCGCGGCCCCGCTGGTCATCGCGGCCGCCGCCGCGTTTCTCCTGCCCGCCGTGCGCAAGGCGATGCTTGGCGCGCCGTTGCCGCTTCTCGTCGGCCTGAACATTCCCCGCGTGCTCGGCGTCTTGTTCCTGCTGCTCGCGGCGGAGAGCCGCCTCAGCGGACCGTTTCCCTACTCCGCGGGGTGGGGCGACATCATCACCGGCCTTTTGGCGCTGCCGGCCGCGGCGCTGGCCGCGCGTCCGGATCACGCGCGCATCGGATTGCTGCATGCCTGGAACGCCTTCGGCGCCCTCGATCTCTTCGCCGCGATCGCCTTCGGCGTGACCTCGGCCGCAGGCTCGCCGCTGCAGCTCATTCATGCCGGCGTCGGATCGATGGCGATGCAGTCCTTGCCGTGGTCGCTGGTGCCGACGGTGCTGGTGCCGTTCTATCTCATCATGCACGGCGTCATCTTCGCGCAATTGCGGACGATGAATGTCCGCGCCGCGCATCCGGCGCCGCGGCCGGCGTGAAGTCTCACCGGCCGGTGGCCGGCGGCTGATCGGCACCGGGCGGTGCGAGCATCTCGCGGAACCGCCGTTCGACTTCGTCGGCCGAAAGCGGCGTCGCGAGCGCCCGCGTGTTCGCGCCCGGCTCGTCGCGAAGATGCACGAGCGCGGGGAAGCCGAGCACGAGAATAAGCACCGCGAGCTGCGCCAGGAGAAACGGGACGAGCGCGCGCGCGATCGTCGTGATCGGCAGCGACTCGCGGAGCGCCGTGCGCGCCATCATCAGCGCGTAGCCGAAGGGCGGCAGGAGAAAGCTCGCCTGCAGCGTCAGCAGCACGAGCGTCGACACCCACACCGCGTCCGCGACCCGCACCAGCAGCGGCGGGATCAGAATCGGCACCAGCACGAAAATGATTTCGAAGGCATCCAACACGAAGGCGCAGAGCCCGATGATCGCGAGCACGATCACCGTCACCGCGACTTCGCCGCCGGGCAGCGCCGTGATCCATTGATCGAGGAGCCGGTCGGAGCCGAAGGTGCGGAAGAGAAGCGTGAGCGTGGTGGCGGCGGCGAGCAGGCCGAAGAGCGCGCCGGTAATCGCCATGGTCTCCGCGAGCAGCTCGCGCAGCACTTCGCCGCGCAGCCGGCCGGTGACGACGCCCGCGCTGAACAGCACGAAGGCGCCCATGGCCGCGGCCTCGACCGCGTAGAAGTAGCCGGCCGCGACGCCGCCGAGCACGATGATCAGGAAGGTGAGCGACACCAGCGCGAGCACCGCTTCGCTCCGCCTCAGCGGCACATGTTTCGCGTCCGCCTCCTCTGGTTTGATGCGGCGGCCTTTCCACCAGGCAATGGCGAGGCAAAGCGCGAGAAAAATCGCGGCGGGCACGAGCGCGCCGCGAAAGACGTCCTGCGTATTGATGACGCGGTCGGCGCGACCGGTGGCGTTGATCGCGAGCGTGTGGGCGTTCAGCATCGCGTCGCCCAAGAGGATCAGCACGAGCGAGGGCGGCACCACGACGCCAAGCGTGCTCGCGACACAGACGGCCGCGAAGCGTTCCGCCTTCGGCATTCCTTCGAGCCGCGGGGCGACCGCGCGCGCGAGCGACATGACGCTCGCGCCCACCGAGCCGTTCATCGGCCCGAGAATGGCGCCGAGCGCGATCCCCGAGACAAGCGGCGCCGAAGGCTTCCGCCGCAGGAGCGCGACCCCGCTGCGGAAGAGCGATTCCGCGATCGGCAAACGGTTCAGCGTAAGCCCCATCAGGACATAGAGCGGCAGCGCCTGCAGGAGATCGTTCTCGAGGAGATTGATGATGCGCGCGGGAAGGGCGCTCAGCAGATCATACGGAAACGCGCCGCTGACGACGCCCACCACGGCGCCGAAGGTGGCGACACTCACGAGCACGACGATCGCCGGCAGGCCCGTCAGCACGAGGCCGACGACGACCATCAACAAAAGCACGATCCCGAAGCCGCTCATATATGGCCGCCGGGAATTTTCGGCCGCGCGATATCGAGGATCGCCTGCGCGATCACGAGGAGCGCGAGAAGCGCCATCGCGCATTTGATGAGGAAATAGCCGGGATTGAACGTGTCGGGGAAAAGCTCAAGCTCGGCGATCGACCACAGCACGATCTTCCGCCCGGAAAACAGAATGAACGCTCCCCACGGCAATAGTCCGGCCAGCGCGCCGAGCCGGACGAGAAGGAGCCGCAGATGCACGGGATAGCTTCGCGCCAGCGCGTCGGCGGCAAGGTGCGTGCCCGCCCGCGTCGCGGCCGAAAGCGCGATGGCGACATAAAACGCGAAGAAAATCTGCCCGAGGTCGTTCGCCTCGCGTGAGTAGGCCCGGAAGAGATCGCGCAAGGGCCATTGCGCGAATAGGAGCAGGAGCACCGGCAGCACGAGCCATTGCCCCGCGCCGATGGCGGCGCGCATCAGACGATCGAGCGCGTCGAGAAAACGCTGCAAGCCCATCCCTATACGTTTGTCGCTTTCTCGCGGAAAGCGTTGCGCCGATTCCTAGGCGAAGCCTCGCGCGCTGTCACGTTAAGGGTGGGCGGGACGCGGTGCCGCGTTTTTGACTTGGCAATCCGCCGGCGGAATCGTAAGCGAAATCAACAGGCGGCCGCTAAAGGAGTTTCGCCGTGATTACAACGGACTTCGCCCACCGCATGGCACTTTATAACGAGTGGCAGAACAAGAACCTCTACAGCGCCGCCGACAAGCTCGCCGACGAGGAAAGAAAGCGCGAGCGCGGCGCCTTCTTCGGCTCGATTCACGGCACGCTCAACCACTTATTGTGGGGCGACCAGATCTGGATGTCGCGCTTTGCCGATACGCCGAAGCCCGCAGGCGGCATTGCGGGATCGACAACGCGCTTTCCCGATTGGGAAGACCTGAAGCGCGAGCGCGTGGCCTTCGACCGCGTCATCGTGGAATGGGCCGAGACGCTCGATCCGAAATGGCTCGCCGGCGACATGACTTATTTCTCCGGCGCCGCCGGCCGCGAGATCACCATGCCGCGCTGGCTCCTGGTGACGCACATGTTCAACCACGAGACCCATCATCGCGGGCAGGTGCATTGCATGCTGACGCAATGCGGCGTGAAGCCCGGCGATACCGACTTGCCGTTCATGCGGCGTTAGCTGGCGGTTGCCGCGGCGCGTCGCTCCGCATTGAATCTAGGCAATCCACTCGTTTTAGTCGTAGCGAGCGCGTCAACAACCATCTGTTCTAATCAAAATCGCCGGGCCGCTAAACGAAAGAGCGAACCACCAATACTCCGTTAACCGTGCGGGTGCTACGCCGCACTATCACTATTGCTTGTGAAGAGCGGACATTTGTTGTGACCCGCACCCTTTCTCTTGCGCGCTTCTGTTTTGACGCGGCTCTTATCACGTTCGTCTCTATCGCAAGTCTCTTCGTCGCCGCCCGCATTGGCCTCGCGCCGCGCGATCCCGCGAATGGCGTCGCCGTCGTGTTCGCGCCCTGGACGAGCGCGCAAGCAGCGCTCACGCGCGCGACCGATCCCGGCAGCCGCTTCGTGCGCTATGGCGGATTCCCGTTCATCGTTGTCGTGATCCCCGAGGCGCCCGACTATTCCGCGCGGATTCTTCGCGAAGGCGCGCTGTTGGTGGTTGACCCGCAGGCGCTTGCCGCATGTCTCTCCGGTTTTCGCCCGAAGGCGGCATCGTCATGAAAAATCTCGAGACCTTCCAGCGCACCGTAGCGGTCGCTCTGACGGCGCTTTCCGTGCTGCATATTCCGATCCTCGGGCTAATCGCCTGGCTTTTGGGCCAGGACGTGACGGCGAACGTGCTGGCGGCGCTTGCCTTGGCCGCCGTGCCCGTCGGCTTCCTGTGGGCGGGCCGTCCGCTGACTACAATCGCGCTTGCGCTTGCGGTCACGCTCGTCGGCCAGACCTCGCTCCTCGTCTATGACTTCAGCGGGCATCCGTGGCAGGTCGAGATGCATTTCTACTATTTCGCCGTGCTCGCGATGCTGTCGGGCTTCTGCGACTGGCGCGTGCTGGTCCTCGCCGCCGGCCTCATCGCGCTCCATCACGGCAGCCTCGACTTTCTGTTGCCGCAGGCGGTCTACCCCGGCGGCAGCAACCCGGTGCGCGTCGCCGTGCACGCGGTGATCGTCGTCATCGAGGTCGCGATGCTGATCGGGATCGGGCGCGCGATCCGCGCGGCCTTTGCCGCCGCCGAGGCCGCGCGGCACGAGGCGGAGGTTTCCGCCGCCGAATTGCAGAGGATCGGCGCCCGGCGCGAAAAAGATCTGTCGGCCACCGTCATGCGCGCGGACCAGGTGAGCGCGCTCCTCGACCGCTTCAAGCACGAAATGGCGGAATCGACCGAAATCCTTCACGTGGCGGCCGCGGCCTTGCGGGCGAATGTCGATACCCTCGGCACCACGACGGTGCACGCCAACGCGCAATCGGCGACCGCCGCGAGCGCTTCCGAGGAGACTTCGCGCAAGGTGAACCTCGCCGCGGCCGCCGGCGAAGAGCTCGCGCGCACCATCGCCGAGGTCGGCACCAATGCTTCACACTCCTCGAAGCTCGCGGCGGATGCCGTCCGCGAAGCCGAGATCACGAATGCGACCATCGACGAGATGGCCGCGGTTGCCGCCGAAATCGGCAAGGTCACCGGTCTGATCAGCTCGATCGCGGCGCAAACCAACCTGCTGGCGCTCAACGCCACCATCGAGGCGGCGCGCGCCGGCGAAGCGGGCCGCGGCTTCGCCATCGTCGCACAGGAAGTGAAGGCGCTGGCGGCACAGACGGCGCGGGCAACGGACGAAATCGCCAGTCGCATCGGAGCGATGCAGAACACGACCGCCCGCTCCGTGAGCGCAATCCAGGCGATTTCCGGCACCATCCGCGAGCTCGAACAGTTCTCCTCGCGCACGGCAGCCGCGGTCGAGCAACAGGCTGCCGCCGCGTTTGAGATCGCCGAGAACGTCAACGCCGCCGCCGGCGGCGTCGGCCACGTCACCGAGGCGGTCGCTGAAATCGAAACGGTCTCCGGCAAAACCGCGCGCGCCGCCGGTGATCTCGGCAAGGCCGCGGTCGAGGTCGCCGATCAGACCCGCCGCATTCGCGAACGCGTCAGCGTCTTCGCCGAGGACATTCACGCGATGCAGGCCTGAAGATTTCTGCCGGTCATTGAGCCTTCTGGACAGGGCCGGGCCGACGCTCTAAGGCAGCGTCATGAAAACCTTTCTGATCCGCTTCTTCACCTGGTGGAACGGCCAGACCTTCGGCACGCAGCTGTGGACCTGGCTCTACGGCGAATTTGTCGGCGTCGATGAATTCGGCAATCGCTACTTCCGCGTACGCAGCCGCAAGGTCGATCCCGGCTTCGGCTTCGAGCGGCGCTGGGTGATCTATAACGGTGTCGCCGAGGCCTCGCGCGTGCCGCCGTCGTGGCACGGCTGGCTGCACCACACGGTCGACGTGCCGCCGACCGAAGAAAAGTACACGCCGCGCGAGTGGCAGAAACCGCACCGGCCCAATCTCACCGGCACGCCGGACGCCTACCGGCCGGCGGGCTCGACGTTGAGATCCGGCCGCCGCCCGCCCGCCACCGGCGATTACAAGGCGTGGAAGCCGGGCGAATAAGTTAGCGCGCATGCCGAAGCGGCATCTTTATCGCGCTTCAATCCACTGGGATGCGGGTGCCGGAGGCGGCACCGGGAATTACAAATCCTATTCGCGCGAGCACGTCATCCGGAGCGAGGGCAAGCCGGAGATTGTGGCAACGTCCGCTTTTCACAGTGCGGCCCATTACAATCCCGAGGACCTGCTGATCGCCGCGCTCTCCTCCTGCCACATGCTTTGGTATCTGCACTTTTGCTCGCAGCACGCCATCGTCGTCGTGAAGTACGAGGACAATGCCGAAGGCGCGATGATCGAGGACGCGGCGATCGGCGGAAAGTTCGAACGCGCGATGTTGCGGCCGCGGGTCACGATCGCGAAGGGCGATCGGGAAAAAGCGCTCGCGCTCCATCACGAAGCCCACCGGCTTTGCTTCATTGCAAATTCGGTGAACTTCCCGGTCGATTGCGAGCCGAAAATCGAGATTGTCTAGCGTTCAGCGATAGTAAGACGAGTAGGGCGGCTGTTGGCTGCCGAGCGCGGGGTTCAACATGCACCACTCGCCGTTCGCCGTGCGCGAGGCCATGCACTGGCCGTAGGTCGCGTAGTAGCACCGGAAGCTGCCGCCGCCGCGAAATTCGGTCACGTTCAGGCACCAGCGCTCATTCGGTCCCACGGGGCGTGCTTCCGCCGTCCATGCCGACAACAAGGTTGCGGCCACGGCGCCAAGGATCATGAAATTTTTCATGGGCGTGTCCTCCGTCTGCTCGATCTTTTTCCTCTCCGCGAAGGAGAGATCTTTCTCAGCGGTTTCCGCGCGCGGCGAACCACGGATTTTCCATGCAGCGGTCGTTCGGCGCGGTCTTCGACGCAATACATTGCGTGAGCGTTTCGAACATACATTGCGGCGGTCCCGCCGGGCCGCCGGCTTCCGCCATTTCAATGCAATAGCGTTCATTCGCGCGCGGCGCCGCCTCGCTGAATGTCGCCGTTGCCAAGGCCATGGCCGTTCCCAACAGAATAGCCGCTTTCATTTTGATCTTCCGTCGTTCCAACGTTTAACCCGCGGGATTGGTTCTTATTCCGCCGCGGCGAGCGCGGCTACGGCCGTCACATCACAACCACGCGAGTGCCGATCGGCGTCCGCAGGTAAAGGTCGGCGACTTCCTCGTTCAGCATGCGGATGCAGCCGGACGAAACATTCTTGCCGATGGTCCACGGCTCACGCGTGCCATGAATGCGAAAGAGCGTGTCGCGATTGCCGTCGTAAAGGTACATGGCGCGCGCGCCGAGCGGATTGTCGGGGCCGCCCGGCATCATTTCCGGCAATTCCGGCTGGCGCAGGATCATTTCCTTCGGCGGATGCCAGTCCGGCCACTCGGCCTTGCGGCCGATGGTGGCGGCGCCTTGCCAGGCAAATCCCTCGCGTCCGGTGCCGACGCCGTAGCGGATCGCGGTGTTTCCCTCGCGCAAGAGATAGAGAAAGTGCTGCCGCGGATCGATCACGATCGTGCCGGGCTGCTCGTGGTGCGAGAAGTTCACGAGCTGACGGCGGAATTCCGGATCGATCTTGTCCATGTTCACGCGCCGGATCAGAAAGCGTCCGTCGGGGATCGAAGCGTTGGTGTACCAGTCGGCGGCATTGCCTTCCTCCGGCTCCGGTTCCTGCTGCGGCTGCTGCTGACCGTATCCCGGCTGCTGGCCATAGCCGGAAGGCGGTTGCTGCGCGCCCGGACCGATCGGCTGCGGCGGATAGGGCTGGCCGGGATAGGCCTGCGGCGGCGGATAGGGCTGACCCGGATAGGGTTGCGGAGTTTGCTGCGGGTACTGTTGTGGGTACTGCTGCGGATAGCCTTGCGGCGGATAGGGCTGGCCGGGATAGGCCTGCGGCGGATAGGGAGGGTAGCCCTGCGCGCGCGCGAGACCCGGCGCCGCGATCAACGTCGCGGCGGCCGAAAGAAAGCGCCGGCGGGAAAGCTTCGAAGTGTTCAAGGAACGAGGCTCGTCTAAAAGCTCTGAATAGAGCGCCGGTTAACGGTCTTCCGTCTACTTGGTTCCGAATTGTGCCATTCCAAGGGCAGCGGGATCAGGAGACTTTGTCGGCCGCTCAACCGAGCACCACGACCCGCGTCCCGACGGGCGTCCGCAGGTAAAGGTCGGCGACTTCCTCATTCAGCATGCGGATGCAGCCCGACGAGACATTGGTGCCGATGGTCCACGGCTCCTTGGTGCCGTGAATGCGAAAGAGCGTGTCGCGATTGCCGTCGTAAAGGTACATGGCGCGCGCGCCGAGCGGATTGTCGGGGCCGCCCGGCATCACCTCCGGCAATTCCGGCTGGCGCAGGATCATTTCCTTCGGCGGATGCCAGTCCGGCCATTCGGCCTTGCGGGCAATCTGCGCGCGGCCGTTCCAGCCGAAACCTTCGCGTCCGGTGCCGACGCCGTAACGCACGGCGGTATTGCCTTCGCGGATCGAATACAGGAAATGCTGCGAGGGATCGATGACGATCGTACCTGGTTGCTCGTTGAAATTAACGCGCACGAGCTGGCGGCGGTAATCCGGATCGAGTTTTTGGAAATTGACCTTGCGGATGAAAAATCGCCCGTCCGGGACTTCGCCGATATACCATTCGGCCGGATCGATGCCTTCGTCCGATTCGACGCCATAGCCGACCTGCGGCTCGATCTGCACGCCGAACATCGATTCCTGCGCGCGCGCTTGCGACGCGGCGAGCACGGCGGCTGCCCCGGTGAGAAAGCGACGGCGGGAGAAGCGTGGATTGGCCATGGCGGCGGACGAATCCTGAACGGGCGAGCGGTGCAGCCGAATTTGGGCATATTTGGCTCGCTTGGCCAAGCGGGGGGAACGTTACGATTTTGCGCCCTTTCACCGCCGTATTTTGCGTGATAACGAGCGCTTCATAGGCGGGCGCAAGCAATCGGCTCGCCGCTTTTAAATCATGCGCTTTCGCACACGTCTGTTCCTCGTCCTTGCCGCACTCGCGGCCGCGCTTCCGGCTGCGGCGCAATATGCTCCGCCGCGCCCGCCGCGCGACGTGGATACCGACCAATATCCGCCATACCCCTCGCAGCAGCAGTATCCACAGCAGTACCCGCAGCAATACCCGCCTCAGCAGCCGCAGCCATATCCGCCGCCGCAACAATATCCGCCGCCGCAGCAATATCCCGGCGGTGTTCAATCGTCGCCATTGCCGCCGCCTTCGGGCCCGGGCAACCCGCCGCCGCCGCCGCAGCAGGCGCAACCGCGCCCGCCCGCGCCTGGTCCGCTGCCGGGCAACGCCAATCTTCCCAATCCAAATGCGCCGGCGCCCGCGCCAAAGGCGAAGCAGCAGAAGGCCGCGAAGCAGGGGCCTGATCAGCAGCAGCAACAACTGCCGAGCCAGCCCGAGGCCGCCGAAGTGCCGGTGCAGCAGGAGCCGATCCACCGCATCTCGAATCCGACCGCCGTATTCTCCGGCCTCGACAAAATCACCGGCCGCATCATCACCTTCGAGGTGGCGATGGACGAGACCGTGCAGTTCGGCGCGCTGCAGGTGACGCCGCACGTCTGCTACACGCGCGCGGCGACCGAGATTCAGAACACCTCGAGCTTCGTCGATGTCGACGAGATCACGCTGCAGGGCGACATCAAGCGCATCTTCACCGGCTGGATGTTTGCGGCCTCACCCGGCCTGCACGGCGTCGAACACCCGATTTATGACGTCTGGGTTATCGACTGCAAAACCACGCCGCCGGCGATCGCGGCGTCGGCCGGGAAGAAGTAGAAATCCGCATCGCCCTCGAGCGCCTGCTCGAGGAGATGATGATATTCCTCCCGTTCGACCTCGATCGCGCCGAAGCTCTCAAGGTGCGGGGTGAGGAACTGCGCGTCGAGCAGCTTGTAACCGCCGAGCCTGAGCCGCGCGACAAGATGAACGAGGGCGACCTTCGAGGCGTCGCGCTCGAGGTGAAACATGCTCTCGCCGAAAAACGCGCGCCCCAACGAAACGCCGTAAAGCCCGCCCACGAGCCGTCCCTCGCGCCGCGCCTCGACGGTGTGACAATGCCCGCGGCGGAAGAGTTCGCCATAGAGACGGCGGATGCGCCCGTTGATCCAGGTCTTGCCGCGGCTGGGCGCGGGTGCCGCGCAAGCGTCGATCACCGCCTCGAAATCGCGATCGATCACGATCTCGAAATGGTCGGAGCGCACGGTGCGGGCGAGCCGCCGCGGCACGTGGAAGCCATCGAGCGGAATTAGGCCGCGCTGCTCCGGCTCGATCCAGTAGAGGCTTGGATCGTCGGCGCTTTCCGCCATCGGAAAGATGCCGCAGGCATAGGCCTTGAGCAGCACCTCGGGCGTAATTTCCACGAAAGATTGGGTCGGCCTGGTCATGCGCCGATCATGCAACTTTCGCGGCCGGAATGAAATCAAACGTCCGCGAGCATTTTTTCGTCGAGTAAATCGCGGATCTTGGCCGCAAGTTCGGCGCGGCGGAAGGGTTTGCTGAGGAAGTTGCTGCCGCTTATCCGCTCCGCGGAATCGAGAGCGCCCTGGGTGTAGCCTGAAGTGAACAGGACCTTGAGGTCGGGCTGAGACTTGCGCAGCTCATCCGCGAGCTCGCGGCCGTTCATCCCGCCGGGCATTATAACGTCGGTCAGGAGGAGATCGGGTTTCAGGCCATCGTCGATCAGCTTGATGGCTTCCGACCCTTTCCCGGCGCTGTGCACGCGATACCCGAAGCTTGCGATCTGCCGCTCCGCATGCGCGCGCACCATCGGATCGTCCTCGACGAGGAGGATCGTCTCGGTCCCGGTGGGTACGGCGGTTTCGTCGACCGCGCCGCTGATCGAAGGGGCCACCGGCGCATCGGCGCGCGGAAAATAAAGCCGCACCACGGTGCCGACATTGACCTCGGAGTAGATGGCGATGTGTCCGCCGGACTGCTTCACGAAACCGTAGATCATGCTGAGGCCGAGGCCCGTTCCCTTGCCGACCCCCTTGGTCGTGAAAAACGGCTCGTAGACGCGCGCGAGAACCTCGGGCGTCATTCCGCTGCCGGTGTCGCTAACGGCGATGACGACGTATTCGCCTTCTTTTGCTCCCGGATTGAGCGAAACATAATCCTCGTCGATCACGGCATTCATCGTTTCGATGATCAGCGTTCCGCCCATGGGCATCGCGTCGCGTGCGTTGACCGCAAGATTGACGATAGTGGTTTCCAATTGTCCGCGATCGACGACTGGATGCCATAAACCTTCGCCGAGGCGGCGTTCGACCTTCACATGTTCGCCTAGCGTCGGGCCTATCAGCTCGACGATGTTGACGAGCAGCTCGTTCACGTCCGTTGCCTTCGATTCCAGCGCCTGTCCGCGGCCGAAGGCAAGCAGCCTTTGCGTGAGCGTCGCGCTGCGATCGGCGGCATCGAGCGCCATTTGCGCGAGCGCGTGCAATTCCGGCTGGTCGCGCAAAGCCTCGGTCAAAAGCTCGGCATTGCCGAGAATGACTGTGAGTAGATTGTTGTAGTCGTGGGCGATACCGCCGGTGAGCTGGCCGATCGCTTCCATCTTTTGGGTCTGGCGCAGTTCGCGTTCGAGCTTGAGGCGATCGGTCATGTCGCGGCCGATGAAGAAATGTTGCTGCTCCGGTTCCGACCACACGCCGGTCCAGGTAAGCGTCACCTCGTGGCCGTCCTTGTGAAAATAGCGGGATTCAAAGTGACGCGTGCTGTGGCCGCGGCGCGCCTGCCGCATTTCATCGCGGGTGCTGGCAAGATCGTCGGGATGGATGAATTCCACCGCGCTGTGGCCTTCCATTTCGTCGGGCCGGTAGCCAAGGATCATTTCGCTGCTCGGGCTCACGCGGATGAAGTTGCCCTTGGGGTCTACGATGAAGATCAAGTCGACCGAGGTTTCGAAAATCCGCTCGACCGCGGCGTCGGCCCTTTTCCGGTCGGTGATGTCCAGCGCAATGGAGCCGATCGCCTCCACCTTGCGGCTGGCGTCGAGGAGCGGGAATTTGACGAACAATGATGTCCGCGTACCGCCCTGCGGCTGCGGCGTGATGAATTCCCGCTGAAGGATGCTCCGGCTCTCGACCACTTCGCGGTCCATCGCCTCGTGATCATCGGCGTATTTGCCGTCGCCAAAAATATCCCGGATCGTTTTCCCGATCAGGGCGGGCGTGTTTCGTTGCGTCCACACTTCATAGCCGCGATTCACAAATACATATTTCCCCTGCAAGTCCTTCACGGCGACGACGAGCGGGGCAAAATCGAAAATCTGCTTGAACCTCATCCATGCCTTTTGCGAAGCCATGTCGGCCGTCAAACGGCGGCGCATCTCGTGATCGATGAGGAGCCAGGCGAGTAACAGCGCGGCGCCGGAAACAGCAAGGAGCCCGACCGCCGCCTTGTTCTCCGAAAACCAGGTTTCGAAGATGTCCTTCTCGCTGAAGGAGACCGCGACCACGAGCGTAGGATTACTCAGCGTGCGATAGGCGCTGATATAGAATTCTCCATTTCTCTCAAGCGGCGCTCGCAACAGGCCGATTTTATGCATCGCCGCGGCCTGTAACAGCGGATGGTCGGGCACGATCGCGTTCGTCGCGGCATCATTCGAGGGTTGCCGGAGGAGAAGAAATCCTGCCGGATGAAAAACCCAAATCGCGCCATGGGCGTCGACATTGATGGAGGAATAGAACGCCCGCAATCGCTCCAGCTCGAGCGTGGCAACGACGGCACCGGCGAACTTGCCGTCGGGCGCGTTGAGCCGACGGCCGAGGGGCAACAGAATTCGGCCGTTACGGGGACTGAGGAACGGGGCGTCGGCCACGAGCGCGGCCTCTGCCGGGCTCGCGAGTTCGCGGAACAGGAAATTGTCGCCTCGCGACTGGCCGATTATGTCGGTGATGGTCGAGCGAACGATCGTTCCGTTCTTGTCGAGAACCGACAGCGAGCCGACGCTGGAGAGCGCATTGAAGGCGGTGCGAAGTTGCGGATTCCATATCTCCGCCGGCGCCGAAGTTCCAACCTGCTCGCCGAAATTGGCGAGCTGCGCGAGGGTGATGTCGATTGAATCGATCGAGCGTTGCAGGTGATCGTCTAGAATATGCGTCAGGTTCGTCGCCCGTCGCTCGGCCTCTCTGGTTTCGTCCTCATAACGCCACCACAGATTGACCGCGGTGAAGGCGACGAGACCGGCGAAAATCAATATCAACAACAAACGAACGGAATTCCTCGTCTGGCGTGAATTGCGCTCGTTCAGTTGTAGTGACTGTTCCCTTGAAAACATAGGTTTATTCGGCCTCTTCCTCCGTGACGACAACTTTCGGTCGCGATCGGTAGTGGAACGCCGAAGCGTACTTTTTTGCGAATCAAACTAGGACGAGTAAGTCGAGCAGATATTAACGCTTTGGTACACAAATCCTGAGATATCTCCTGGTTTAGATTGTCGAAAAACATGAGCGATAACGCGCCCAAATCCACTCCTGCGGTCGGCGTCTCGTCGTCTCCTGACGCGCCCGCGCTCGTGCCCGATTTGCCCGCCGCCGCGGCGGCTTCGGCGGTGCGGCCGGTTTGCATGGTGGTCGATGACGAGCCGGGCATTCAGAACATCGTTGCCGCCGCCGCGGCAAACTTCGGTTTCGAGGTCGCGCGGTTTCGCAGCGCCGACAAGGCGCTCAAGGCGATCCAGACCGTAAAGCCGTCGCTGTTGTTTCTCGACGTTTCGCTCGAAGGCTCGGACGCAATCGACGTCATCCGCGGCCTCGACGCTTCCGGATTCAGCGGCACGGTTCAACTGATGAGCGGCAGGGACGCGCAGACCCTGGAAGAGGTGAAGCGCGTCGGCGAACGCCATTCGCTCACGATGCTGCCGCCGCTCCGCAAACCGTTCCGGCTGGACGGCGTGCGGGCGATTTTCAAGGAACACCTCGCCGCGCCGATGCAAAAGGTCGCGAAGGCCGATGCGAAGGCCGAACCCGAGTCCCCCTTCACCGGCCGCATCGATCTCGATGCGATGCTCCGGAAGAATTGGCTTGAGTTGTGGTACCAGCCGAAGATCGAGCTGAAAGAGATGCGCTTTGCCGGCGCCGAAGGCCTGATCCGGTGCCGTCATCCCGAGAAGGGCGTCGTGATGCCCGGCTCGTTCCTGCCCTACGCCGACGAAAACGGCCTTCTGCGCCTCACCGAAATGGTGCTGCGCACGGCGCTCGCCGATTGGGTGAAATTCGCGCAGATCGGATTTCCGTTCAAACTCGCGGTCAACGTGCCGGTGAGCGTTCTGGGCAGGCTGCCGATCCTCGCCCTTGTCCGCGACCTCAAGCCGAAAAGCGATAATTGGCCGGGCATCATCCTGGAACTGACAGAAGACCAGGTCATTCGCGACATTCCGCTCGTGCACGAGATCGCGACCCAGCTTCGCATCCACAACATCCTGATTGCGATCGACGATTTCGGCACCGGCTATTCGCACCTCGCCCGCTTGAAGGAGCTGCCGTTCGGAGAATTGAAGCTCGCCCAGAGCTGGTGACGAATTGCGGCAAGGAGCAGAACAACTCGTCGGTTTGTTTGGCCGCGATCGAGCTTGCACATCGCTTCGGAGCGATCGCGGTGGCGGAAGGAATCGAAAATATCTCCGAGCTGAAGGCGCTCCGCGACATGGGCTGCGATACCGGCCAGGGATATCTGTTCGGGAAACCGCTGCCGCGGGACAAGCTGCTTTCGCAGCTCGTCGATCACGCGACCAACAAGCAAGCGGCGCAGTGAATCAGCCGCTCATCCCACCCTCGGCGAGGAATCGCTCGAGCCAGTGGATGTTGTAGTTGCCGTCGGCAATGTCGGGATTGCGCACGAGCGTGCGGAAGAGAGGGATCGTGGTCTCGATGCCGTCGACCACGTATTCGTCGAGCGCGCGCCGGATGCGCATCAGGCATTCATTGCGCGTCTTGCCGTGCACGATCAGCTTGCCGACGAGGGAATCGTAATAGGGCGGGATCGAGTAGCCCTGGTAGACGGCGGAATCGACGCGCACCCCTAAGCCGCCGGGCGGGTGATAATAGTTGATGCGGCCCGGCGAGGGGCGGAAGGTTTCGGGATTCTCTGCGTTCACGCGGCATTCGATGGCGTGGCCCTCGAAGGTGATGTCCTTCTGCGCGAAGCCGATGGCGCCGCCGGCGGCAATCCGGATCTGCTCGTTGACGAGGTCGATGCCGGTGATCATTTCGGTCACCGGATGCTCGACCTGGATGCGCGTGTTCATCTCGATGAAATAGAACTCGCCGTTCTCGTACAGGAACTCGACGGTCCCGGCGCCGAGATATTTCAATTCGCGCATCGCATGGGCGACGGTATCGCCGATCTTGGTCCGCTGCTCGCTGTTGAGCGCGGGCGAGGGGCTTTCCTCGAGCACCTTTTGATGGCGGCGTTGCAGCGAGCAATCGCGCTCGCCGAGATGCACCGCGCCCCCTTTGCCGTCGCCGAGCACTTGAATCTCGATGTGGCGCGGCGCGCCGAGATATTTTTCGAGATAGACGGCGTCGTCGCCGAAGGCGGACTTCGCCTCGGCGCGCGCGGTCGAAAGCGCCTCGGGAAGCTGCGCTTCCGAAAGCGCGACCTTCATGCCGCGGCCGCCGCCGCCGGCGGCGGCCTTGATCAGCACCGGAAAGCCGATCTCGCGCGCGAGCCGCCTTGCTTCATCGTCCGACGAGACACCGCCCTCTGAGCCCGGCACCACCGGGATGCCGAGCTTTTTCGCCGTGCGTTTCGCCTCGATCTTGTCGCCCATCATGCGGATGTGCTTCGGCGACGGCCCGATGAAGCCGACATTGTGCTCGGCGAGGATTTCCGCGAAGCGCGCGTTCTCGGCGAGAAAGCCGTAACCCGGATGCACCGCGTCGGCGCCCGTGATTTCGCAGGCGGCGAGCAACGCCGGAATGTTGAGGTAGCTTTCGCGCGCGGGCGGCGGGCCGATGCAGACGCTCTCGTCGGCGAGCCGTACGTGCATGGCGTCGGAATCGGCGGTCGAATGCACCGCCACCGTTGCGATCCCGAGTTCCTTGCAGGCGCGCAAGACCCGGAGTGCGATTTCGCCCCGGTTCGCGATCAGGATTTTATCGAACATCGTTATTCGATGATGAGCAACGGCTCGCCGAATTCCACCGGCTGGCCGTCTTCAATCATGATTTTGGTGACCGTGCCCGAGCGCGGGGCCGCGATCGAATTCATGGTTTTCATCGCCTCGATGATGAAGAGCGTGTCGCCTTCGCTCACCTTCGAACCCTCCTCGACGAAGGGCTTCGCCCCCGGCTGCGGCGACCGATAGGCGGTGCCGACCATCGGCGAGGTGACCGTGCCGGGATGCTTGGCGAGATCGGCGGCAGGCTTTGCGGCCGCGGGTACAACGACAGCCGCGGGCGCAGCATGATGCGCGGCGCTCGCGGCACCCGCGCCGCCGCGCGCGACGCGCACGCGCTGGTCGCCCTTCTGCACCTCGATTTCGGTGAGCTTGTTTTCCTCGATGAGGCGCGCGAGTTCGCGGACGAGTTCGGGGTCGACTTCGATCTTGCGCCTGAACATGAAATTCGCGCTCGCCTTACTTCTTGCCAAGAAGCGCCGCGAGCCCCGCGATCGCGAGCGCATAGCCTTCCGCGCCGAAGCCGCAGATTACGGCGCGGGCGGCCTTCGAGATATAGGAATTGTGCCGGAAGCTTTCACGGGCGTGAATGTTGGAGATGTGAATCTCGACGGCCGGAAGCTTCACGGCGAGCAACGCGTCGAGTACCGCGACCGACGTGGTGGTGTAGCCCGCGGGATTGATCACGATACCGGCCGCCTTGTTTTTTCCCGCCTCCTGAATCCAGTCAACAAGCTCGCCCTCCCGGTTGGATTGGCGGAACTCGATCGTATAGCCGTGGCGCTTGGCCGTTTCCGCGCAGAGCTTCTCGATGTCGGCAAGCGTCGCGTGCCCGTAGGTTTCGGGCTCGCGCGTGCCGAGTAGGTTCAGGTTCGGCCCGTTGATGACGTAAATCGTGCCAGGCATGGGAACGAAGGAATTGGTGACCGCCGTCCGGAATGGCCGGCGGGCGTCCCTTATAGAAAGACGAGGGGCGGAGGGAAAGCCTCTCCGCCCCGGTCTTCCGTTTTGCGATTAACGGGAATTCGCGCTTTGTTTCAGACGCTTCAGCAGGTCGCCTTGCCGCACTTGCGCGCCGCGTCGATCTTGCCCTTGAGCGCGTCGTAGCCTTGCGCGCCGACCACGAGCTCGTCGGCGACCACGAAGGTCGGCGTGCCGCTGAGGCCGAGCGCCTCGGCAAGCTGCGCGCTTTCCTTCAGCGTGGCGTCGATTTCGGGGCTCTGCAGGTCCTTCTCGAGACGCGCCATGTCGAAGCCGGCGTCCTTGGCGGCCGCGAGCGCGCGCTCCTTGTTGGCCTCGCCCCGGCCGCCCAAGAGCCGCCGGTGGAATTCGACATACTTGCCGCCCTTGTCCTGCATGCGCACGGCGACTGCCACCTTCGCCGCGTCGACGGAGCCCGGACCAAGCACCGGAAATTCCTTGAACACGACTTTGAGTTTCGGATCTTCCTTGGCGAGCTGCATCACGTCCTGCATGGCGTGCCGGCAGTAGCTGCAATTGTAATCGAAGAACTCGACGAGTGTGACGTCGCCCTCCGGATTGCCGAAGACGGGGCCGCGCGCCGACTGGAAGATGAGCTTGGCGTTCGAAGAGATCGCCTTGCGCTGTTTGTCCTGCTCATCCTGCGCCTGGCGTTTCTCGAGAACGTCGAGCGCGTCGCGCAGCACTTCCGGATTTTTCAGAAGATAATCCTTGATGATTGCCTCGATCTCCGGGCGGTCTTTGTCCGTGAGCGCTCCGGCGGGCGCGGCCAGGAACAGAATTCCGAGTGCGGCGATGACGGCGGTACGTAGCGGCAAGCGAAAGGCGGGCATTGCTTGTTCTCCTGATGCGAAGCTCAATTCTGACTGATCTTCGGCGGCTTGAAGTTAACGATATCGTCGGCCTTGATCCAGCCGGATGAACCGGTGGGAAAAGCCCGTTGCGCGCGCGCGGCGAGTTGTCGCGCGGTCTTGAAGTCGCCCTCATTGAAGGAAGCCTGCGCCGAGGAAAGGTCGGCGTTGGGTTGGTCGCCCTTCTGGCTGAAGGCCATGGCCAGCACCCGGTAGCCCATGGAGGCTTCCGGCTCCTTCTGCAAGGCGACGCGAAGCTCGGGGATGGCCTGCTCGGAGAGTGTGCGGTCGCCGGATTGCACGAGCGCTTGTCCCAGCAACATGCGGATCAGTGCATTGCCGTTCGAGAGCTGCACCGCCTGGCGAAGCGGCGGGATCGCCTCGCGCGGCTTTCCGCCCTCCAGGAGCGCCTGCCCCTTCAATTCGTAGAAATACGGATTGCCGGGCTGCGCAGCGATCAAGGAATCGATTTGCGCGATCGCGTCGTGCGGATTGCCGAAGCGATAATAGCCGATGGCGCGGGCATAGCGCGCGGCCAGCGAATTGTTCGTCATCGGATAGCGCCGCAGGATGGTGTCGAGCTTGTCGGTGAAGCCAAAGAGCTTCGCCCGCATCATGTCGTGGCGCGCCTGCAGCTCCGGGGGGTCGAGCTTGCTGAAATAGGGGCTCTCCTGCGCCAGCGCCGCGAGCGCCATGATGCGTTCGCGCGGCATCGGATGGGTGAGGAGGTAGGGGTCGACCGAACGCGCAATGAACAGCGTGTCGTTGGCGAAGCGCTCGAAGGTGTCGAGCATGCCTTTCGGCGATTGACCGGTCATGGTCAGGAACTTCACGCCGGCGCGGTCGGCCATTTCCTCTTGCCCGCGGGCATAGGCAAGCAGCGTGCGGCGGATCGTTTCCTGTGGCGCCATCATCACGCCGGGGGCTGCCTGCGCCATCGAGCTGTCGCCGCGCGTTTGTGAACCGGCCACGACCGCGCCCGCCGACAACAGCATCGCGATGATGGCCGCCGTCTGGGCTTGCGCCAGTTGTTCGCGCATGCGCGCGAGATGGCCGCCGGCGATATGGCCGGTTTCGTGCGCGAGCACGCCGATGATCTGGTTCGGCGTTGTCGAATCGGTCAGCGCGCCGACATTGACGAAGATGCGGCGGCCGTCGGCGACGAAGGCGTTGAACGAGCGGTCGTTGAGGATCACCACCCGCACGTTCTGCTGCGTGAGCCCGGCGACTTTTAGAATTGGCTGCGTGTATTCGCGCAGCAATTCCTCGATTTCGGCATCGCGGATGATGCCCGGCATTGAATCCTGCGCGAGCGCGACGCGGGAGACGCCGGGAAGTTGCCCGAAGAAAAAGGCCGTGCCCGCCACCGCCGAAACCGCATGCTGGAACCAATGCGACTCTTTAGCGCCGCGCGCTTTTCTCAAGCAGCACGTCCTGCTAGCTGTTTGGTTGCGGCTCATAAGGCTGGGGCCCGCCTTCTCAGGGCTCGCCGACCCTGGCAGCGCAAGCTAGGGGCGGGCGGCAATAGGGTCAACGCGGTCCCGTTCACGAAGCCATGAGCGGAACCGAATGCGAAAAAAGCGCGAGGAATGCGGCGGCAAAGGGGCGCGGACGACGGGAAATCCGATCATGAAAGCCGGATGAACAATGAATGAAGCGCAGCCTCTAAAACCCGTCGCAGCCGCCGCCGCGCGCGCGTTCCTGGCGCCGTCTCGCCGCAGCGACGTGCCGCCCTTCATGGTGATGGATGTGATGGCCGCGGCCGCCCGCATCGAGGAAGCGGGCGGTCGCGTCGTGCACATGGAGGTAGGCCAGCCTGCCGCACCTGCGCCCGCAACCGCGATCGCTGCGGCCAAGGCCGCGCTCGCTGGAGGCCGCATCGGCTACACCGAGGCGCTCGGCATTTCCTCCTTGCGCGCGCGCATTTCCCGCCACTATGCCGAAAGCTACGGCGCCAAAGTGGATCCTTCGCGCGTCGTGGTGACGACGGGCTCCTCGGCCGGATTCATTCTTGCGTTTCTGGCGATGTTCGAGCCGGGCGATCGCGTCGCGGTCGCCGAACCCGGCTATCCGCCCTACCGGCATATCCTGACCGCGCTTGGCTGCGAGCCGGTGCCGGTGCGAATTTCGGCGGAAACGCGCTGGGCGCTCACGGTGGACGCGGTGATGGCGGCGCACCGGCAGCGGCCGCTCGCGGGCGTCCTGGCGGCGAGCCCCGCCAACCCGACCGGAACGATGCTCGACGCCGCCCATCTTTCGGCGCTCGTGCACGCATGCGAAGCGGCGGGCATCAAATTCATCTCCGACGAGATTTATCACGGCCTCGATTACGCCTTCGCCGCCGAGACCGCCGCGAAATTGTCGAATGAAGCGGTCGTCATCAATTCTTTCTCGAAGTATTTCTGCATGACCGGCTGGCGCGTCGGCTGGATGGTGGTGCCGGAAGCGTTGCTGCGCGCGGTCGAGCGGTTGCAACAAAATCTCGCGATCTCCGTCCCGACGCTGTCGCAGATCGCCGCCGAAGCCGCCTTCGACGGGCGCGCGGAAATGGAAGCGGTGAAGCGTGGGTACGTCGAGAACCGGAAAATCCTGATCGAAGGCTTGCCGCGGGCGGGGCTCGATCGGTTTCTCCCCGCCGACGGGGCGTTCTATCTCTATGCCGACGTCTCGCGTTTCTCCGATGACAGCTTCGCCTTCGCGAAAAAGATGCTGGAGGAGACGCACGTGGCGGCAACGCCCGGCGTCGACTTCGACCCCGTACGCGGCAATCAATTCATCCGCTTTTGCTACGCAGGCTCGCGCGAGGATATGCGCGAGGCGGTGGAGCGCATTTGCCGCTGGTTGCAATGAGGGTGCCGCCGAAATCGCCCGCGGCCCGTGCGCTCGCGCCGCGGCCGGTGCCGCACTCGCTGCCTCCGATCCTGAGTTTCGTCGCCGGCTACATCGACAGCGTCACTTTCATTGCGCTGTTCGGCCTCTTCGTCGCGCAGGCGACCGGAAGTTTCGTCGTCGCCGGCGCCCAGCTCGCCGCGCGCGACGGCAGCGTGATCGTGAAAATTCTCGCGATTCCCGTCTTTTTGCTCGGCGCGGCCGTCACCACCTTGCTCGCCTACTGGATCGGCGAGCGGCGCTCGGCGCTTGGTTGGGCGCTCATACTCGAGGGAACGCTGATCGCCGCCTTCTCCGCCTGCGCGCTCGTCGGTCCGCTCGGCAATCCGAACGCGCCGATGAGTTTGGCGGCGAGTATCTTTGCGCTCTCGGCGATGGGCGTGCAAAGCGCGCTTGTGCGCCTCCTGATGAGCGGTGTCGCCTCCACCAACGTCATGACCACCAACACGACGCTTATCGGCATCGATGCCGCTGAACTGCTGATCGCCTGGCAACGAAGCCGCGGCGCCCGCAAGGAGAGTGCCGCGGCGGAGAAATTCCAGGCCGCCCGCCGCGATTTTTCAAAGCTGCTTGCGATCGCGCTCGGATTTCTGATCGGCGCGGGCGCGGGCGCGCTCGCCTACCAATCCTTCGGCGCGGGCTGCTTGCTCGCACCGGTGGCGACGATCTTCGCGCTCAGCGCCTGGGCCTTCGCGGCGCATCCGCGCCGCGGCTAGCGCTTCGACCACCAGCCGCTGCGGCGCGGGCGGTCGGGAGCCGCCTCTTCTTCGCGCGCGCGCGAGGCGGGTGTCGGCGCGGGCGCTGCCGGCGAAGCCGCATAGCCTTCTTCGCTCACAACGGGTGCCGCTTCGCGCACGGTTGAACGCCGCTTCGGCGCTTCGACGGCGGCAACGGGCGCCGGCTCCTGTGGTTCGAAGCGCGGCGGCTCCGGCTCGAAATGCTCCCGCGCGGTTGAATTCTCCGGCGAAAAGTGCGGCGAGGGGTCCTGTCCGCCCGGAAGCGGTTCACTCTCTGGCCCCGGCTCGTGCCCGAGACGGTCGCGGCGATTGCGCCGTCCGCCGCGCCGGCCGCGCCGCCGCCGCCGGCGTTCGCCGTTCTCGCCGCGTGGCTGCGGCTCGCGATCGCCGTGATGGGCATCGCGCTCGTGTCCGGCCGCGGTCTCGGGCGATTCCGTCGGGTGAACAAAGCCCTCGGTTTCTGCGAAGACCTCGGTCGCGGTTTCGTTGCCGAAATTCTGCGCATGCATAGGCTCGCGTTGGGGCTCGCGCTGCCCGCCCCTGCCGCCGCGGCCACGCCGGCCGCGCCGCCGCCGCCGGCGGCCGCCGCCTTCTTCTTCGCGCTCGCCTCCGCCATGCGCCGCTTCCTCGATTTCCTCGGCGGCGGCACCTTCCTCTTCATCCGCGAATTCCGGCGCGATCGAATCCGGTGCGATGCGGTGCGGCAGCGGCGTCTGCCGCGGCCGCGCCAAAGGCCCGCGCTCGATCGCGAAATATTGCTGTCCCGCAAGGCCCGCATCGGACTGGATCAGGATCGCGGCGCCGAAGTGCTCCTCGAGGCCCCGCAGATGCGCGCGCTTGTTGTTCAGCACATAGAGCGCGATGTCGGGCTTCGTGCGCACGACAAGATCGTGGGAAGCGCCCTTCATCAACTGATCCTCGATCGAGCGCAGAAGCTGCAAGGCGACCGACGACACCGAGCGCACGTGGCCGGTGCCGCCGCAGGCGGGACAAATTTCGGTCGAAGATTCAAGAACGCCCGTGCGGATGCGCTGGCGCGACATTTCCATCAAGCCGAAATGCGAGATACGGCCGACCTGGATGCGCGCGCGGTCGTGTTTAAGCGCGTCCTTGAGCTTGCGCTCGACATGGCGGTTGTTGCGCTTCTCTTCCATGTCGATGAAGTCGATGACGATGAGGCCCGCGAGGTCGCGCAGACGTAGCTGGCGCGCGATTTCCTCGGCGGCCTCCAGGTTTGTCTTCAGCGCCGTGTCCTCGATGTGATGTTCGCGCGTGGCGCGGCCCGAGTTCACGTCGATGGCGACGAGCGCTTCCGTCGGGTTCATCACCACGTAGCCGCCGGACTTCAACTGCACCGTCGGCGAGAACATCGCATCGAGCTGATGCTCGATGCCGTAGCGTACGAAGATCGGTTGCGGCTCGCGATAGTGATGCACATTGTCGGCGTGACTCGGCATCAGCGTGCGCATGAATTCCTTGGCTTCGTGGTAGCCGTCCTCGCCCGCGACCATCACTTCGTCGATGTCTTTATTGTAGAGGTCGCGGATCGCGCGCTTGGTGAGCGAGCCTTCCTCATAGACGAGCGCCGGCGCCTGCGACTTCAAGGTGAGTTCGCGCACGGTTTCCCACAGCCGCAGGAGATATTCGAAGTCGCGCTTGATCTCGGCCTTGGTGCGCGCCGCCCCCGCGGTGCGGAGGATCACGCCCATGCCTTCCGGCACTTCGAGATCCTCGACGAGTTCCTTCAGCCGCTGGCGGTCCTGCGAGCTCGTGATCTTGCGCGAAATGCCGCCGCCGCGCGACGTGTTCGGCATCAGCACCGAATAACGGCCAGCCAGCGACAGATACGTGGTGAGTGCGGCACCCTTCGTGCCGCGTTCTTCTTTCACCACCTGCACCAGCATCACCTGCCGGCGCTTGATGACCTCTTGGATCTTGTAGCGCCGATGGCGCCGCGGCTGCCGCTCGGGCACTTCCTCGAGCGCGCCGCCGCCGATCTGCTCGACGGCTTCTTCTTCGTGATGCTCTTCCGCCGCTTCTTCGACGGGCTCGGTTGGCGCTTCAGAAGCTTCCGCCGCGCCTCCGGACTCGCTTCCCGGCGCCTCAGGAGGAGCGGCGGCGATTTCCGCTTCCGCCGGCGCCTCGTTGAGCGGCGCTTCTTCTTCGGGCCCCTCGGGCTCGGCTGCGGCTTCACCTTCGTAAGGCTCGGCCGGCACTTCGATTTCGCGGGCGGGCGCAGGCTCCGAGACGACGAAGTCGCCGGATGCGCTCCGCTTGGCGCGGGCGTTTCGCCGCTCCTCGGCTTCGCGCGCCGCGCGCTCCTCTTCTTCGATCAGCGCCTGGCGATCGGCGACGGGAATTTGATAATAGTCGGGATGAATTTCGCTGAAGGCGAGAAAGCCGTGGCGATTGCCGCCATAGTCAACGAAACAGGCTTGCAACGACGGTTCGACGCGGGTGACTTTGGCTAGGTAAATGTTCCCGCGTAACTGCCGCCGGTTGGCGGCCTCAAAGTCGAATTCCTCGACACGATTGCCGCGCACCACCACCACGCGTGTCTCTTCGGGGTGGGAGGCGTCGATAAGCATTTTATTGGCCATGTTGATCTCTCGGCGCGGCGCAGATGTGCGCCGCGCAATACCGCGCGCTCGTTGATGGCGGCGCGCTGGTCATGCTGGATGAAAAGACGAGGGACGGCGCGGTCAGCGCCGTCACGAATGCGAACGAAAATGTCGGCCGGAAGGTTCTTGCACAAATGTTCGACCGGCAGCGTCATCGCGCCCATGTCCTCGACCCGATTGCGGACGGAAATATCGCCGTCCGGCTCATGGCGCTGATCCTGGACCGCGCGTCGCTCTGTCGGGTCATCGACATCGACGCTGCGTGTGCCCTTCGCGGATTGCCGGAACGAATCCGGCGCGAACCACAAGCTTTCTCTTTAATAGGGCTGGGATTTCGGCTTGGCAAGGCGGGGAGGCCGAAAAAAGCGACTTGCCGCCATAATTTGCTTAAATCGCCTCCAGCGTCTCGGCGAGGAGTTCCGGCGCATCGACCATGGCTTCATGGCCGCAATCGAGGCTCAGCGTTTTCCAGCCCTTGTCCGCTTGCAGTTCTTTCAGGAATCCGTCGAAAGCGTGGGAGCGCTGCCGCGCGGCGCGGATGTAGAGCTTTGTCGCGACCTGTTCGCGCCCGCCGGTCAGGCGGATTTTTTCGTTGACGCTCGCATAGGGATGCGGCGTGCAGTTCTTGTTAACCCAATCGCACAGGCGTTCGTTGACGCCGAACTCTTCCGCCGAAATCGGCGGGATCGAGAGGCCGCCGCTGGCCGCCGCCTTCGCGTCCCACTGGGCCTTGAGCGAAGCCGGCCAGTAGTCGCTCATGGCCTTGCCGTCGGCCGGCACGAAACCATCCAGAATGACAAGGGCGCGGATCTTCTCGGGCATCCGGTCCGCAACGCCTGAAACCACCATGCCGCCATAGGAATGGCCGGCGAGCACGATGCCGGAAAGGTTCTCGGCGCGGATCAGCCCGCAAACATCCTCGATATGGGTCGAAAGATTCACGGATCGGTCGAGGAGATGCGCGCGCTCGCCGAGCCCGGTGAGCGTAGGCGTAAAGACGCGCGCACCGCCGGCCGCAAGCTGGTCGGCGACGAAACGCCAGCACCAGCCGCCATGCCAGGCGCCGTGGACAAGGACATAGGTCCGGGCGGAGATTTCATGCGGGCTTATTAGCAAAAGCCGCGCGAGGGCTGTAGCGGCGGCAACCTCGTCTTAACCATGGCACGGCTATCCAGGGGCGCGGGCGGGTGTTGCGTCATGGTCCGGATTCTGTTGCGTCTCGTCGGATGGGGGCTCCTGATCGCCCCCGCGTTTCTGTACTCGCTTCCGCCCGCGGCTTCGGCGCCGAAGACCGTTCCTGCCCAAAAGGCTCCGCCCGTCGACCCGGTCAGCCCCGCCCGGTTGCAAAAGGGCGTGGTCGCGCTCGACGCCCGTCTCGGCGGCGACGAGAAAAAGACCCGGCTGATCGTCGACCTCACACGCAAGGTCGATATCGCCGCCTTCGCGCTCGCCGATCCCTATCGCGTCATCATTGATCTCCCCGACGTGACCTTTGATCTCCCCGCCGCCGCCGGCCGCCTCGGGCGCGGGCTCGTCACCACCTATCGCTACGGCCTGATCGGGCCGGGCAAGGCACGCATCGTGCTCGACACCAAAGGTCCGGTCGCCATCGACCGCTCCTTCGTGCTCACGGAGTTCGACGACCAGCCGGCGCGCCTCGTGATCGACCTCGTCGCCACGGATCGCGCGAGCCTGCAGAAGGACAGCGCGCCGAAGACGATCGCGGCCGTGGCTCCGCCGGCGCCGCTTGCCACGCCCCCGCGCCCCGTCGAGCAAAAGCCGCTCGTCGCGAACGAAGGCCGCCCCACCATCGTGATCGATCCCGGCCATGGCGGCGGCGACTCCGGCGCCCATTCGACGAACGGCGACGAAGAGAAAGCAGTCGTGCTCGCGGTCGCCCATCGGCTGCGCGAGAAGCTCGAGCGGCTCGGCCGCTATCGCGTGGTGATGACGCGCACCGACGACGCGTTCGTTTCGCTCGCCGACCGCGTGAAGATCGCCCGCGACAACCAGGCGGCCCTCTTCATTTCGATCCACGCCGATTTTCTGTCGAAGCGCGAGGGCGACGCCCGCGGCGCCACCGTTTACACCGTCTCCGACAGCGCCTCCGACGCCGAAGCCGCGCGGCTCGCCGACAAGGAGAACAAGGCGGACCTGATCGCGGGCATGGATCTGTCGGCGCAGAGCAACGACATCGTCAGCATCCTCTACGATCTCACCCATCGCGAGACGAAGAATTTCTCCTCGATGTTCCAGCGCACGCTGGTCGGCCAGATGAAAGCGGGCGGCGTGCTGACGCATCAGGATTCGATGCGCTCGGCGAGCTTCGTCGTGCTGAAGGCGCCGGACATTCCCTCGGTGCTCGTCGAGCTCGGCTATCTCTCCAACGCCGAGGACACCAAGAACCTCATGTCGGATGCCTGGCGCGACAAGGTCGCCGACACGATGGTGGGCTCGATCCAGGCCTTCTTCGCGGCGCGGCCGGCGATGGCCGAGACGCAGGTGCGATAGCCTTCAGTTTTTCTTGAATGCGCCGTGCCTTCCTTCGCCGCCGGAGAAGCGCGCGGCGCCGGCGAAAGTCTCGCCCGACTGAATGGTCGCAAGCCCGCGCCGAATTTCGTTCTTGATCGCGTCGTCGTCGGATAATTCCCATTGCTCGAGCGATGAAAGCCGGTCGCCGCGCATGCAAGCCTGCGGGAAGGCGGAAAGCTGTTCGGCAAGCTCGATCGCCGCGTCGAGCGCGCGTCCGTTTTCGGCCACCCGGTTCACCAGCCCCATTTGCAGCGCCTCCTCGGCGCCGACCGGGCGGCCGGTGAGGATCAGATCCATGGCGCGGCTCTGGCCGATCAATCGCGGCAGCCGGATGGTGCCGAGATCGATCAGCGGCACGCCGAAACGGCGGCAGAACACGCCGAGGACCGCGTCGCGCGAGGCGACGCGCAGATCACACCAGAGCGCGAGCTCAATGCCGCCCGCGACCGCATAGCCTTCGATCGCGGCGATCACCGGCTTCGAAAGCCTAAGCCGCGTGCAACCCATCGGCGCGAAATCGCCGTCGGGCTCGATTGGCCGCTTTTCGCCCGCCGCGAGCGCCTGCAGATCGGCGCCGGCGCAGAAATTTCCGCCGGCGCCGGCCAGAATTGCGACATCAAGGGCCGCGTCCGCGTCGAATGCCTTGAAGGCCTCGTACAGTGCGCGCGCGGTTGGTAGATCGACCGCGTTCCGCCGCTCCGGACGGTCGATCGTGACAATGGCAAGACGCCCGCGTTGCTCTTCCTTGATCAATCCGGCCATGGGCTCGCTCCCGCTGCGCACCAGCATAGACCCACTCGCCGCGGGCTCCGCAAACGAATAATATCGCGCGCGAAGGATTCCCCCGGCGAACGTGCCGGGGTCATCAAGTGGAATGGGGAGGCGAACGATGGCGATGATGAAAGCGGAGCTCTTCTGGCTCACTTTGACCACGGTGCTCACCGGGCTCCTGTGGCTGCCCTACATACTCGACCGCGTCGCGGTGCGCGGCCTGATGCCGACGCTCGACAACCCCTCGCCGAAGGGCAAGCCGCAGACCGTGTGGGCGGTACGCCTCATAAACGCGCACATGAACCAGGTCGAAAACCTCGTCGTGTTCGGCATTCTGGTGCTGGTGCTCGATGCGCTCGCGATCTCGACGCACATCACCGTGCTTGCCTGCGCCATCTTCTTCTGGGCGCGGCTCGTCTATGTGGTGGTCTATACCCTCGGCATCCCGGTCTTGCGCACGCTTGCCTTCACGGTCGGCTTCCTGGCCGAGGCGGCGCTGGTGCTCGCGATCTTCCGCATCATTTGACGGCCGCTTGCCGGACCCGGGGCAAGGTTTGTCCTTAGTGCGGCATTAAAGGATTGCTGCGACCAAGGAAATTCGATTTGGAGCCCAAAAGCCCTCCTTTTGCCATAGGCGGGGGCGAAGCAGACGTTATGATGGGCGATGAAGGGCGCTTCGCCGAATTCGGCGGGGTATTGGCGTAGGCGGAAAGCGCGATCGGGCGAAGCATGCGGCTCTTGTTGAGGTTCCTGGGATTTCTGTTCGCCTTCGGTGCGATCCTGTTTGTTTGCGGCGCGGTCGGCGCCACCTGGGTGATCTGGCAATACCAGAAGGATCTTCCCGACTACTCCGCCTTGCAGGATTACGAGCCGCCGGTGATGACTCGCGTGCACGCGGCGGACGGCTCGTTGCTTGCCGAATACGCGAAGGAACGCAGGCTTTACCTTCCGATCCAGGCGGTGCCGCCGCTCGTGAAGAACGCCTTCATCTCCGCCGAGGACAAGAATTTCTACGAGCACGGCGGCATCGATTTCGGCGGCGTCGCGCGCGCCGTCGTCACCAACCTGGAGAACTACGGCAAGCGCCGGCCGCAGGGCGCTTCCACCATCACCCAGCAGGTCGCCAAGAACTTCCTCGTCGGCAACGAGACCTCGCTCAACCGCAAGGTCAAGGAAGCCTTGCTCGCCATCCGCATCGAGCGCGCCTACTCCAAGGACAAGATCCTCGAACTCTATCTCAACGAGATTTATCTCGGTCTCGGCGCCTATGGCATTGCCGCCGCCTCGCTCATTTACTTCGACAAGTCCGTGAACGAGCTCACGCTTGAAGAAGCTTGCTATCTCGCAGCACTGCCGAAGGCGCCGACCACGCTGCATCCCTATCGCCAGCGCGAGCGCGCGATCGAGCGCCGCAATTACGTGATCGATCGCATGGTCGAGAACGGATACGCCTCTCGCGAGGAAGGCGAGCGCGCGAAGAAAGCGCCGCTCAATGTCAGCTCGCGGCCGACCGGCGCCCACATCTTTTCCGCCGAATATTTCGCCGAGGAAGTGCGGCGCGAGGTCTACGAGCGCTACGGCGAGAAGAAGCTCTATGAGGGCGGGCTTTCGGTCCGCACCACGCTCAATCCGAAGCTGCAACAGATGGCGAAGAAGGCGCTCTCCGACGGTCTCGTGCGCTTTGACGAGGCGCGCGGCTGGCGCGGCGCGCCCGCGAACATTCAGTGGAGCGGCGACTGGGGCGTCAAACTGGCCGACCAGCGGGCGTTAAACGACATTTCCTGGCGGCTCGCGCTCGTACTTGAGGTTTCCGACCAGGCGGCGAAGATCGGGCTGCAGCCCTCGCGCGGCCGCGACGGCCAAATCACGGCCGAGCGCCAAACCGGCACCATCCCGCTCGATGCGGTGAAATGGGCGAAATGGACGGACGGCCCCGACCGCGGCAAAGCCATCGCCAAGGTGGGTCAGGTGCTGCGCGTCGGCGATGTCGTCTATGTCGAGCCGCTCAACGGCAAGGATGGCCAGCCGATCCAGGGCCAGTGGCGGCTGAAACAAGTGCCGGAAGTCGAGGGCGCGTTGCTCGCCATGGATCCATGGACTGGCCGCGTGCTCGCCATCGCCGGCGGCTTCTCCTACGACGAGAGCCAGTTCAACCGCGCCACGCAAGCGCTGCGCCAGCCGGGCTCCTCGTTCAAGCCCTTCGTCTACGCCGCGGCCCTCGACAATGGTTACACACCGTCGACGGTGGTGCTCGACGCGCCGATCGAAATCAGCCAGGGGCCGGGCATGCCGACCTGGAAGCCGGAGAACTACGCCAAGCAGTTCTACGGGCCGCAGACGCTTCGCTTCGGCGTCGAACAGTCGCGGAACGTCATGACCGTCCGGCTCGCGCAGGATGTCGGCATGCCGTTGATCGCCGAATACGCCAAGCGCTTCGGCGTCTATGACGACATGCTGCCGGTCTTGTCGATGGCGCTCGGCGCCGGCGAGACCACGTTGCTCCGCATGGTCTCGGGTTACGCGATGTTCGACAATGGCGGCCGGCGCATCAAGCCGACCTTGATCGACCGCATCCAGGACCGTTACGGCCGCACGATCTACCGCCATGACGAACGCGATTGCAAAGGCTGCG
>DATGIF010000008.1:0-190833 GCA_035295845.1 Xanthobacteraceae bacterium | reverse complement strand
CGCAGTCGTGGCAAGCAGCAGGAGACGAAGTTTGGTCATGTGATATTGGTTCCCGGAATCAACGGTAGCGAAAGCGCGGCGATCAACAGCTACGGGTTAGGCCGCAATGTGGCGGTGTTGGCGGGCGGGCCCGGATATATTTTCGACAAAACGCGGGCCCGGGCAGGAACCCGTTCATGACGCATTCAGTGATTTGTTTCAAATCGAACGTCAAGCCGCCGCTGCGACCGTGAGCCGCGGCGGTCGCACGCGCGGCGATGTCTCACCGCGAAAGCGGATGAGCCTGTCGTCCAGAGACAGCCGTACCTCGCCGAGACGCCGCGGGTTACCGGATCGCGCGGTCGAGCCGGGCGATCGACAGCCTTCCGAACTAATCCGTCGCCGGATTTGGCGTGCGCGGACCGCTTGGCCCGCGGGTCGGAAATTCGTCTGGCGTGTGTCCCGGCAGTTCGTCCGGCCGCGGCGGCGAGTCCGGTTCGCGCATTGGCGGCGGCGCTTCGGGTTGGGGATTGCCGGGCGGGTCCTCCAGCGGCGGCTCGGTCGGATGGCCAGGGGTCGGCGGCGGAATGCCAGGCGGCTCCGTGGGCGAGGGGCTGCCCATCACATCGCAACCTTGCGCTTGTCGCCGATCTCGGGCCGCGTGCCGCTCACGACGGCCGCCGCCATCTTGGTGTAGGCCACCAGCTTGCCTGGCGAATCCCAGAACTCGGCTTCCTCAGGCGTGATCTTCAGGACGCGGATATTGGGATCGTCGGCATCGTTCCACCAGGCGCGCGCCGGTGTCGAGAACAACTGCCGGATCTTGCCGCGGTCATTCGAGACGACGGCCGTCCCTTTGATCCAGATGTATTTCTGGCTGCCGATGTCGGCGAAGGACAGGTTGACGGCAGGAGATTGCACGATCTCCTCATCCTTGTGGGCGCGCGCGTCGGTCAGGAAATAGACCGCACCCTCGCTGCGCTCGACATAGGCCGTCATCGGACGCCCGCGCAACGTTTCGCCGTCGCGCGTGACCAGCATGGCATAGCCGATTGTCCGCATCAGGTCCCAGACGCGATCGATGTCGCGCGGCTCGTTCTCGGTGGCCATGTTGCGCTCCTGCATTGTCGAGACGACAACGGCGCGCGATGGGTGATGTTCCTGCGCTGCGGCAGCGGAACTACGGCGTGTGGCAGACCGCTTCGATGTTGTGTCCGTCGGGATCGAGCACGAACGCGCCGTAGTAGTTCGGATGATAATGCGCGCGGATGCCCGGTGCGCCATTGTCGCGCCCGCCGGCCGCGAGCGCGGCTTTGTAGAACGCATCGACCGTGGCGCGGTCCTTCGCCGCGATCGCAATATGCACCGGCTTGTTCAGGGCGCCTTCGCCGCCGATCCAGAAATCCGGCTTGCCCTCGGCGCCGAAGCCAGCCGCGGGTTCGCCGGGACGATCCTGCTGAGTCACCTCCATGATGAGGCTGTAGCCGAGCGGCGCCAGCGCCTGCGTATAGAATGCCTTGGCGCGGGCATAGTCGGAAACCGGAAAGCCGATGTGGTCGATCATGACGGGACTCCTGCGCTCTTACAAAACAAACTCGCGTCTATGCCCGCAGCAGCAGCGTGTTGCTCCGCGTCCGGCCTGCTTCGCGATAGCCGCGCGCGATCATGTCGGCGATGCAGTCGGTCTGCCACTCGTCGCGCGACAGATGCTCGATCACGACTGCGCGCGGCCACAGCGCGTGCGGCGCCTGCGCGAAGAAGCCGGTCAGCACGCGATCCTCGAAGCCTTCAACATCGATCTTGAGCGCATCGACCTTGCTCGCGCCTGCGTCCGCGAGAATGTGCTGCAAGGTGAGGCAGGGCACCTTGAAGGCGCCGGCGGAGGGGTTGCCAGTCACCACATGGCTGGCGCCAAGATTGCCGCTATCGGTTTCGATCATCACCTCGCCATCGGCGTCACCGGCGGCAGCGGCTACCAGCCGCACCCGCGCAAAGCCGCTTGCCTCGCGGTTGAAGGCGAGCCGGGCATGGATCACCGGATGCGGTTCGATCGCGATCACCATGCCGCGCGCGCCGACATCACGCGCAAGCGACAGCGCATAGGTGCCGACATTGGCGCCGACGTCGACGAACACGCCGCCATCAGGCAAATTCGCACGCAGGAAATCGAGCTCCTCGCGATTGTAATCCGGATTGAACAGCGCGCCGCGCTCGGTGGCGCTGGCCTGGTGATGGAAGCGGAACGAACCACCCTGATATCGCACGTCGATCGGGCCCGATCGCAACAGGCTGGCCAGCCGCGACAGCCAGGGGCGAAACGCCCCGCGCTTCAGCCCCGATCCGTGGGCGAGCCGGATCAGCGCCGTCTGCGCAGCCGTCGGCGCAAACGCACCAAACGGCGCCGGCGAAGGGTCATTGTCGGGCGTCACCATCGCATCCCCGTGAAAGGCCGGAATGCATAGCCGGTTTTGGACGGCGGGCCAACGGCTGGCTGGTGTTGATTGCGCACGCCGAGAAAAGAGATCGAAGCCGCTATCGGGCTTTTCCTTCCACTCCCCGACGCAGCACAGCTTCCAGCGCCTCCGCCGTGCATGGCTTGCCGAGTCGCGGCTGGTGCGCAAAGGCCGCCGGCACGCTCGCATGGCCGCCATAGCCGGTCACGAACGCGAACGGAATCTTCAGGGCGTCGAGTTGCTCGGCGACCGCAAAGCTTTTTTCGCGCGCGAGCGAGACGTCGAGCAGCGCAAAATCCGGCGCTCGCGCAGCGATGGCGGCAAGCGCGTTTGCGACATTGGCGGCGGTGCGCACCGTCTTCACGCCGAAGCCGAGGATTGTATCCTCGAAATCGAGCGTGATGATCGGGTCATCCTCGACGATCAGCACATCAGACGGCAAAGCGCGACCGCCGTTGCAAGAGCCGGATTCCATGGTCAGCCATGTTGGTTGGGTTTTGAGAGGACGGCCGCACTCGAGGCCCGATTGGCGCATCGACGGGTTCCCGCCAGGAGAGCACCACAGCGCGCGCGGCGTGTCTGTCTACAAGTCAACGGAACCAAGGAACCGCGTTGGCGATTATGCCCTGACGGGATACGGGGAATTTTCGCCATGCTCAGACGACGCGATGAAGCCGTTGAGGTCACCGACCGGCCCTACAACAACCTGCTGCGGCGGCTCAATGCCGACGACTATGCGCTGATCGCGCCATATCTCTCCTCCGAAGAGGCCGAGCCGAACGATCTGCTCTACAGCCCGGGCGACGATGTCAGCGTGGTGCATTTCCCCTGCGGGCCGAGCCTTGCGACCTTCCTGGTCACCAACGAGGACGGCCGCGACGTCGAGACCATTCTGGTCGGCCGCGAGGGCGCGGTTGGCGGCATTGTCAGCCAGGGCTTCCTGCCGGCCTATACCCGCATCAATGTCAAATTCGGCGGCCCGTTCGTGCGGCTGCCCGTGGCCAGGCTCGACGCGGCCAAGAGCGAGTCCAAGACCCTGCGCAACGTCTTCAGCCGCTATGCGGACTGCATGCTGGCGCAGATGTTCCAGGCCACCGCCTGCAACGCCATCCATTCCATCGAGCAGCGCACCGCCAAATGGATCATCTCGGCCATCGAACGGACCGACTCCACCGACACGGTGCCGCTGACCCATGAGCAGCTGGCAACGCTGCTCGGTGTCGGCCGCTCCTATGTCAGCCGGGTGATCCAGAGCTTCAAGGCCGAAGGCGTGCTGGCGACCAGGCGCGGCGCCATCCTGGTGCGCGACCACGAGCGCCTGGCCTCCCGTTCCTGCCTTTGCAACGAGCAGGTGAAGAGCCATTTCGAGGAGGTCTTGCGCGGGGTGTACCCAACCGAGGAGGGGACGGCTTAAACCCGCATTTTTGCGGCCCAAAATCAGCTAACCAAATCGTCACCAGCCCATTGTTTTTTGGCTTTTTCTGAATATATTGCGCTGCAAACGCGCGAGAGGTGCCCGGTCGGTTGGCCGGGCTTCCTTTTTGGGATCACGCGGCCCTTAATCTCTCAGGTTCTCAAAGCGTTAACGCATCACTGGTCCCGGCTATCCCGCGAGATCACGCCCAGAGCCTTTTGCACGACCCATAGAAACGAGCCATGAACCTCCGCAACGTCGCCATCATCGCCCACGTCGACCACGGCAAGACCACGCTCGTCGACCGCCTGCTGCAGCAATCCGGCACCTTCCGCGAAAACCAGAAGGTGACCGAGCGCGCCATGGACTCCAACGATCTGGAGCGCGAGCGCGGCATCACCATCCTGGCCAAGGCGGCCTCGGTGCAGTGGAAGGACACCCGCATCAACATCGTCGACACGCCCGGCCACGCCGATTTCGGCGGCGAGGTCGAGCGCATCCTCAACATGGTCGACGGGGCACTGGTGCTGGTGGACGCCGCCGAAGGCCCGCTGCCGCAAACCAAATTCGTGGTCTCCAAGGCGCTGCGGATGGGACTGAAGCCGATCGTCGTCATCAACAAGGTCGACCGCTCCGATGCGCGGCCGACAGAAGTGGTGAACGAGGTGTTCGACCTCTTCGCCGCCCTCGATGCCACCGACGAGCAGCTCGATTTTCCGATCCTCTACGGCTCGGCAAAACAGGGCTGGATGGCGGCAAGCGCCGAGGGACCGAAAGAGCAAGGCATGGCCCCCCTCTTCGATCTCATCATCCGCCATGTGGCGCCGCCGGTGATCGAGGAAGGACCGCTCAGGCTGCTCGCGACCATTCTCGAAGCCGATCCTTATCTTGGCCGCATCCTCACCGGCCGCATCTCCTCGGGCTCGATCAAGCCGAACCAGAGCGTCAAAGTGCTTTCGCGCGAGGGCAAGCTTATCGAGCAGGGACGCGTCACGAAACTTCTTGCTTTCCGCGGCCTTGAGCGGACCTCGATCGAGGAGGCCCCCGCCGGCGACATCGTGGCGATTGCCGGTCTGGAGAACGCCAACGTTTCCGACACCATCGCCGCGCCCGAAGTAGAGGCGCCGCTTCCCGCCCAGCCGATCGACCCGCCGACCTTGGCCATGACCTTCCGCGTCAACGACTCGCCGATTGCCGGTACCGAGGGCGACAAGGTCACGAGCCGCATGATCCGCGATCGCCTTTTCCGCGAGGCCGAGGGCAACATCGCGCTCCGCATCCGCGAGAGCGACGAGAAAGATGCCTACGAGGTCGCCGGCCGGGGCGAATTACAGCTCGCGATCCTGATCGAGACCATGCGGCGCGAGGGCTTCGAGTTGTCCGTCTCGCGGCCGCAGGTGGTGATCGCGCGCGACGAAAAGACGGGCGAGTTGCTGGAGCCGATCGAGGAGGTCGTCATCGACGTCGACGAGGAGCATTCCGGCATCGTCGTGCAGAAACTCTCCGAGCGCCGCGGTGACATGATGGAGATGCGCCCTTCGGGCGGCGGCCGCCAGCGGCTTGTCTTCCACGTGCCGACGCGCGGATTGCTCGGCTACCAGAGCGAGTTGCTCACCGACACGCGCGGCACCGCGGTGATGAACCGCCTGTTTCACGCCTACGCGCCGTTCAAGGGCGAAATTCCCGGCCGCCGCACCGGTGTCTTGATCTCCACCGATCAGGGCGAGGCGGTTGCCTACGCGCTGTGGAACTTGGAAGACCGCGGGCCGATGATGATCGAGCCGGGCTGGAAGGTCTATCGCGGCATGATCGTCGGCGAACACACCCGCGGCAACGACCTCGAGGTGAACGTGCTCAAGGGCAAGAAGCTCACCAACATCCGGACTACGTCCAAAGATGAAGCCGTCCGCCTCACCCCGCCCATTCGAATGACTCTAGAGAAGGCGCTCGCCTATATCGGCGACGACGAGCTGGTCGAGATCACGCCGAAATCGATTCGGTTGCGAAAGAGGATTCTCGACCCCAACGAGCGCAAAAAAGAGGAAAAAAGGCGGGAGACCCTGGAGGTGTGACCTAGAAGCCTCACCTCCCAGCCGAATTAACCTTTCATTAACGAAAGTCTTGAAGCGCTCCCGGCGCTTTGCTTCGATTGGGTCATGAGCACGATCCTGATCGAAACGCGCCCCGCCCGGCCCGCCGACGCTGTCGGCCTCGCCGAGACGCATGACGAGGCCTGGCGCACGGCCTATCAGGGTCTCATTCCGGGACCGGAACTCGAGAAGCTGATCACCCGCCGCGGCCCGAGCTGGTGGGACACGGCGATTCGCCGCGGCTCGCGCATTTCGCTGCTCATCTTCGGCGAGGAGATCGCGGGCTATGCCAATTACGGCCGCAACCGCGCGAAAAGCCTGCCCTATGCCGGCGAGGTCTACGAACTTTATCTGAGGCCGGAATATCAGGGCCTCGGCTTCGGCCGCCGGTTGTTCTCCAACGCCAAGCGCGACCTCGCCCAGTCGGGCCAGACCAGCATGGTCGTCTGGGTGCTGTCCGACAACGAGCCGGCCGTCGCCTTCTATCGCGCGCTCGGCGGCCGCACGATCGCCCGCTCGACCGAACGTTTCGGCCAGAAGGTGCTCGACAAGCTCGCCTTCGCCTGGACGCGCTAGGCGTTTCTATTTTTCATTGAAATCGTAGAGATCGCTGAAGCCCGGCCCCTTGTCGCCGAGCACGACCGGCTTGTCCTCGCGGCAGCGAAAGCCGCGGGCGCGCTTGTCGGCGATTTCCCGCGCCAAATCGTCCGCATTGCGGTTGGCGAGACTGTCGACATAGCCGACGTGACAGACGGCGCCGGGCGAAAGCCGCGTCACCACCAGCACCTCGCCTGCGACCTGATCGCCATTGTCGTCGGATTTTGTCGTGCTCCAGCGCATGATGGCGGCAAAGGGCTGCTGCTTTCCATCGGCACTTTTCTCGATCCGCCATTCGATCCTGCCGCCCTCGCCGTTGAACGCAGCGAGCGTCTGCCGGGCCGCCGGCTCCTCGCGGGCGCGGGCGCCGAAGCTGATCATCACGCGCTGATCGCCCGCCGCCATATAGACCGGGATATTCGCGTAGCCCTTGCAACGCCACTCGCCGTAATCCTCGCGGCCCTTGCCGGGGACGTGCTGGCATTTCTTCAGATCAAAATCGGTGAAGGCGCTTTCGATCGTTTGCGCGGCGGCGGCGGAGGCCGCGAGAATGGCGAGGGCGGAAACGGCGAGCCTCTTCATCACGGGCTCCCTCCTCAGAGGTTCGGCGGCGGCAATCCGGCGCGCATCGCGGCCGCGCGCAGCGTGTTGGCTAGGAGACACGCGATCGTCATCGGGCCGACGCCGCCCGGCACCGGCGAGATTGCACCCGCGACTTTGGCCGCCTCGTCGAAGGCGACATCGCCGACAACACGCGGCTTGCCGTCTGCGCCCGTAACACGGTTGATGCCGATATCGATCACCGTCGCTCCCGGTTTGATCCAGCCACCGCGCACAAGCTCGGGCTTTCCTATGGCAACAAAAAGGAGATCCGCGCGCCGGCATACGGCCGCAAGGTCTTTTGTTTTCGTGTGCGCAATCGTCACCGTCGCGTTCTCGGTGAGCAGCAAATACATCAGCGGCTTGCCGACGATGTTCGAGCGGCCGACAACCACCGCTTTAAGCCCTGTGAGCGACGGATGCACGGTTTTCGCGAGCATCACGCAGCCGAGCGGCGTGCAGGGCGCAAGCGCCGGCAGACCGCGCGCGAGCCTTCCGGCGTTGAGCGGCGAAAAGCCGTCGACATCCTTGGCGGGAGAAATCGCGTTCAGGATGCGGGCGGGATCGATATGGGGAGGCAGCGGCAGTTGCACGAGGATGCCGTCAACCGCAGGGTCGTCGCCGAGCGCTTGCACGAGTTCGAGGAGTTTGGCCTCGCCCGTTGCCGCCGGCAGCTTGTACTCGAACGTGGCCATGCCGATGTCGACGGTCGCGCGCGCCTTGTTGCGCACATAGACTTCGCTCGCCGGATTGTCGCCCACGAGCACCATGGCAAGGCCCGGCATACGGCCGAGCTTTTCGGCCATAAGCCGCGCCGCGATCGCCACCTTGCCGCGTAATTCGCTTGCGATCGCCTTGCCGTCGATGATCTTCGCGCTCATTTGGCTTTTGCGTTTTTGGTGATCGCCCGCTCGAATGCCGCCGCCAGCAGCCGCGGATCGCCCGCGAGCCGGAAGGTCTTGGTCCTCGACTGAGCACCCCGCGCGAGCGAAACCGTGGAGGGCGCGACGCCCGCCGCTTCTGCGATCACCCGCTGAAGTGCGGCGTTCGCCTCGCCGTCGGCGGGCACCGCCCGCACCCGCGCCTTCAATACCGCACGGCCGTCGGCCAATCTTTCAATTCCGTCGATGGCGTCGCGGCCGCCTTTCGGCGTCGCGCGGACCGATACGAGCAATCCGCCCGGCATCGCTTTCCAGGGCGGGTCGAGAAACTCAGCGCTCAAGCGAACAGCCAGAAGATCAACCGCTCGATAAAGAGAAGCAGCAGGATCAGGATCACCGGCGAGATGTCGATGCCGCCGAGATTGGGGAGCAGATTGCGAATGGGCCTGAGCGCGGGCTCCGTGAGGCGATGCAGCACCTCGCCGATGTTGCGCACGACCTGGTTATAGGGATTGACCACGTTGAAGGCGACGAGCCACGAAAGAATGGCCGCCGCGATCAGGATCCAGATATAGAGCGTGATGACGGTGTGAATGAGCCAGAGAAATGGGTTGAGCATGCGACGCTCCGCGGACCAATCGAGGCCCGATCAATAGCCGTGCGCGGCGCGCGAGGGAAGCCTCCTCTTCTTGACACTTATTCGGGGCGCGGCCTACATGATCCGGTCTGGACGGGGCCGTAGCTCAGTTGGGAGAGCGCCGCGTTCGCAATGCGGAGGTCAGGGGTTCGACCCCCCTCGGCTCCACCAGTTCGCCCAGACATTTTCCACCAAGGCTTTGATTTGCAGGCGCCGGCGTGCGGGCCAGCGGCGGCGCATAAAAGCGAACGGGAGACGGCCGGTGGGGTCAAAAACCGGACGTCTCCCGTCGAACTAACGGCCGGCTACGCACTACCTGAAGCCGACTTGCCAAACTTGTTTGCAAGGGCTCTGCCAGCGCGCGCGGCGCGCGGCGCCACGAAATCTCGTCTGTAACGATTCGTTAAATACGAAATCCGCGATCGCCCGCGCCGCTCACGGCAAAGTCGGTTCGCAATCTGCGACGCCGGTTGCATTTTGCGAAGAATAGCCGGCCGCCGGCGGCTCCTTCTTCGCGAGCCTCGTCCACAAATCGAGAAACTTTTCGAGCCAGGCGCGCGTCTTCGCATCGTGCACGAGCCGGCCGTCGAAATGATCCGCGCGCGGCCGCGCATTCGGCAATTCCAGCCGCGCGTGGCCGCGCGTTGTCCACCGGCACATCATGTGATGCGTAAGCTCCGAGTGAAACTGAAAGGCAAACGCCGCGCGGCCGTACCGAAACGCCTGATTGCGGAAGGTGTCGCTTTCGGCGAGCAATACGGCGCCATCGGGCAGGTCAAAGCCCTCGCGGTGCCACTGATAGACGTGATCGGGCCAGTCGAAGAGTTTCTTGCCCGCCTCCGTCGCCCGCAGCGGATAGTAGCCGACTTCCACCAAACCCTCGGGATGAAAGCCGACCTTGGCGCCAAGCGCGCGCGCAATCACCTGCGCGCCGAGGCAAATGCCGAACAGCGGCTTGTCCTCGCGTAACGGCACCGCTTCCGTCCACGCGATTTCCTTCTTGACGTAGTCGTCATGGTCGTTCGCGCTCATCGGGCCGCCGAAGATCGCGGCACCGGCGTGCTCCTCGAGCGTCTCGGGTAAGGGATCGCCGCAGGGCGGGCGGCGGATATCGAGGGAAAGGCCGCGCTCAACGAGCATCCGGCCGATACGGCCGGGCGTCGAATGCGCTTGGTGGAGGACGACGAGAACGCGCTTGGACATCGAAACGTTCATTTAGCGCGCCGCTTCGAGGCAAGATAGGCCGAAGCCGCGATAACAGGCTTGCGCGGCGCGCGGGGCGAAAGGAACGCGCCGACCTTGTTCAGGAACCCCGGAATCACCACGCGCTTGCCCGCTTCGAAGCCGCGCCAGCCGACCGCCGCGCATTTTTCCGCGCTCATCCCCGGCAAGTGCGAGAACAAGGTGTCTTTGCCGGGATTGGCGCGCCTCTGGAAATTGGTCGGCACCGGACCGGGGCAGAGCGCCGTCACCCGCACGCGGCGGCGCAACTCATAGGCGAGCGCCTCGGAAAACGACAGCACATAGGCCTTGCTCGCATAATAGATCGCCGCATAAGGCCCGGGCTGAAAAGCGGCGGTGGAGGCGACGTTCAGGATCCCGCCGCGTGCGGCGATGATCTCCGGCAGAAACTTCAACGTGAGGTCGGTGAGCGCCCGCACGTTAAGGTCGACGATGCCAAGCTCGTCGGCGCGGCTATGCGCGACAACCGGCCCCACCAGCCCGTAGCCCGCATTGTTGACGAGCTCGAACACCGAAAGCCCGCGCTTGGAAAGCTCGCCGGCGAGGCGATCGGCGGCGCCCGCTTCGGCAAGATCGAGCGCGATAATCTCCGGCCGTGCCTGGCCTTTGGCCGCGATCGCGTCGGCGACCTTCGCGAGACCTTCCGCCGAGCGCGAAACCAGCACGAGCTTGCGTCCGGCGCCCGCCGCTTCATGCGCGAGTGCGGCGCCAATTCCGCCGGATCCGCCGGTAATGATGGTAGCCGCTGTCATGGCGGCGGATGTCTAGCGAAGCCGCCGATGCCGCGCAAACCGCGCTCTCGAACGAAGGCCGCGTTCAGATCACCGGCTGCTGCGGGCCGGTATTGGCGTGAAAATCGCGGCCGTTTCCCGTTGGCGCGATGAAGCTCATGCGCAGGAGAAATTCGCTGAACGGCTCGCCATTGCCGCGGAACCGGGCATAGGCGGCAAACATCGGATCGAGCGTCTTGATGATCCCTTCGTGCTCGAGGTCTTCGGCGTAAAGCTTCGAGAGCCGCGAGCCGTCGACGGCGCCGCCGAGATAAAGATTGTAGCGGCCGGGACCTTTACCGACCAAACCGATCTCCGAAAGATACGGCCGCGCGCAACCGTTGGGGCAGCCGGTCATGCGGATGACGATATCGTCCTGCGCGAGCCCGTGCGCCTCCAGCCGTTCTTCGAGCGCGGTGATGAGATCGGGTAGATACCGTTCGCTTTCGGCAAGCGCCAGGCCGCAGGTCGGCAGCGCCACGCACGCCATCGAATTTCTGCGCAGACCCGATAGATTCTGGTCGAGGCCGAACTCGGCAACGATCGCCTCGACCGCCGGCCGCTCTTCCGGCGCGACATTGGCGACGATGACGTTTTGGTTGGGCGTGAGCCGGAAGTCGCCTTTGTGCGACTCGGCAAGCTTGCGATAGCCGTCGAGATGCGCGGCACCCGGATGATTGCCGATGCGGCCGTTCTCGACGAACAAAGTTAGGTGATGGTTGCCATCCTCGCCTTCGGTCCAGCCGAGCCGGTCGCCGGTCGAGGTGAAGCTAAAAGGTTTCGGCGCGCCGAGTTTCACGCCGCCGCGCCGTTCCACCTCGGCGCGAAAAGCATCGAGACCTTTGTCCTCGATCGTGTATTTGAGCCGCGCGTGCTTGCGGTTTGAGCGATCGCCCCAGTCGCGCTGCACGGTGACGACAGCTTCCGCCACCGCGAGCACGTCCCCCGTGCGGCAGAAGCCCATCACATCGGCGGTGCGCGGATAGGTGTCGGGCTCGCCGTGGGTCATGCCCATGCCGCCGCCGACGGTGACGTTCCAGCCGCCGATTTCGCCATCGCCGTCGACGATCGCGATGAAGCCGAGATCGTGCGCGAACACGTCGACGTCGTTCGAGGGCGGCACCGCGACGACGATCTTGAATTTCCGCGGCAAGTACGTCTTGCCGTAGATCGGCTCCGTCACCTCTTCCTCGCCGCCCGCGATCTTCTCGCCGTCGAGCCAGATCTCGCGATAGGCCGGCGTGCGCGGCAACAGGTGCTCGGAGACGGATTTGGCCAGCGCCTGCGCCGCCGCGTGCGCGCGCGACTGATACGGATTCGGATCGCACATGACGTTGCGGTTGACGTCGCCGCAGGCGGCGAGCGTGTCGAGCGCGGCCTGGTCGATTTCTTTCAGCGTCGTCTTGAGATTCGACTTGATCACACCGTGGAGCTGAATCGTCTGGCGCGTCGTCACCCGCAGCGTGCGGTTGCCATAGAGGCGCGCGACCTCGTCAAGCGCGAGCCATTGCGCGGGCGTGAGCACGCCGCCCGGGATCCGCACCCGCAGCATGAAGGCAAAGGCCTTCTCCATCTTTTTCTTCGAACGCTCGGCGCGAAGATCCCGGTCATCCTGCAGATACATCCCGTGGAATTTGACCAGTTGCTGGTCGTCTTCGGAAATGCCGCCCGTGATCTCGTCGGCGACGCCTTCGGCGAGCGTGCCGCGCAAATACGCGCTCGCTTCCTTGATCGCTTCGTTGCGCGACAGGTCTTTGGTATCCTTGGCCATGAGCGAAGCGCCTTACGCGCTCAGTAGACGTCCTGCAAATAGCGCCGCTCGGTCTCTAACTTCGCGACCGCTTGCGCGGCGACTTCCGGCGACACGCCCTTCACATCGGCGATGGCGCGGGCGAGCGTCGTGCGCACGTCTTTCGCCATCGCCTTGGCATCGCCGCAGACGTAAAAATACGCCCCGTTATCGAGCCATTCAACGAGGTCGCGGCGCCGTTCCCACATTTTGTCCTGGACGTAGATTTTCTGCGGCGTGTCGCGCGAAAACGCCACATCCATGCGCGCGAGCGCGCCGTCCTTCAACGCGTCCTGCCACTCGAGTTGATAGAGGAAATCGTGGGTGAAATGGCGGTCGCCGAAGAAGAGCCAGTTCTTGCCCGTGGCCCCGCTGGCGCGGCGCTCCTGCACGAAGGCGCGATAGGGCGCGACACCGGTGCCCGGCCCGACCATGATGATGTCGCGATCCGGCGCCGGCAGCGCGAAATGCTTGTTGGGCTTGAGCTTCACCTTCACGCGCGCGCCCTTTTTCAGGCGATCGGCGACGAAGTTCGAAGCGACCCCTCTGCGCGCGCGGCCGAAGCTCTCGTAGCGCACGGCTGAAACGAGGAGATGCGCTTCCTCGCCGACCTCGCGGCGCGACGACGCAATCGAATAGGCGCGCGGTGCGAGCGGGCGCGTGAGGCCGCGCAACTGCTCGGCCGAGAGCGACATCGGGAAATGCCCGACGAGATCGATCAATTGCCGGCCGGCGATCCAGGCTTTTGCCTTCTCCGATCCGGCGAGCGCCTTCAGGTAGCTGTAACCGGTGATCGCGGCATAGGCTTCGAGCGTCTTGCGCGAGAACGTCGTGACGTCGCGCGATTTGATGAGCTCTGCGCGCAGCGCCTCGTCCGACACCAGCCCCGCCGCCCGCAAGAGGTCGTCCACATAGGCGGGATCATTCTCGGGATAGAGGTCGAGCGAGTCACCCGGCTTGTAGGCGGGTGCCGCACCGTCGAAGGCAAGCTCCAGGTGGATCGTCTCCTTGTCCGAGCGCGACGAATTGAGGTTGATCCACTCGCTCACTTCCGCTTCGACCGGGCCGGTATCGGCGGCCGCCTGCTGGCGGGAGCCGAAATCGACGGCGATCACCGTGCCGCGCGCCACTTCCGGCGGCGCCAAAGCCTTCAGCGCCTTGTCGGTCCACTCGCCCGCGGGCTTTTCGAAATCAAGGTCGCAGTCAACGCGGTCGACGACGCGCTTGCCGCCGAGCGCCTCGAGCCGCGCGTCGATCTTCTGGCCGATGGTGCAGAAATCCGCGTACGCCGAATCGCCCAGTGCAAGCACACCAAATTCGACGCCGTCGAGCTTGGGCGCGTTCTCGCCCATCAACTCGGCATAGGCCCGCGCGGCGCGCGCAGGCGGCTCGCCCTCGCCCCAGGTGGCGGCGATCACGATCAACCGCTTCGCTTTCGCGAGCGTTGCGAGTTCGAGATCGGCCATGTCGATGACGGTCGGCTTTAAGCCCTGCTTGCGCGCAAGCTTGGCCGCGTCATTCGCGAGCTTCTCGGAGTTGCCGGATTCGGTGGCGTAGACGATCGTCAACGGCTCCGCCGCCTGCGGCGGTGCCGCCGGCTGAACGGAAGGCTGGTCGGAAGGCTGCGCCTGCTCGATGCCCGCGAGAAATCCCGCGAGCCACGCGCGCTGCACCGGCGTCGCCGTGCCGACGACGCGGTTGAGGGCTTCGATGTCCTCCTCAGTGAAGGGGGCCGCTTTCGGGATCGTGAGAAAACTCATCTGCCAGCCCTATTTCCAGTCCATACGCGCCTATGGCGCCGCTCGGCCATATTCTCTTTGTATTATAGCTATTCATGCACTGAAATACTGTCAAATAAATAAATATAACATAAAATATATGTGTTATATCTATCTCATTGCTTGGCCAGATAAAAACAAGCCATGCAGGATGGGCGGGCCAGATAGTTGGGCGAATCGAGAAGAAGCGAAAAGAGATCGGCTGCGGCGGTCAGGCTTTCCCGGCCTCAAGCGACCGCTTGAGCTTCACCATGCCGCCGAGCCAGCGGTCGTAGTTCTCGGCCTTGTTGCGCATGTATTGCGCGACCTGCGGATGCGGCAGGATCAAAAAAGTCTCGGCTTCGAGGCCTTTGATCACGGCGTCAGCGCATTGCTCCGGCGTGAGCACCCCGTCGAGATGTTGCGGGCCGTGCGAGCCGCTGCGCAGCAACGGCGTGTCGACGCCTTGCGGGCAGAGCATCGAAACGCGAATGCCCTGGTCGCGATGGGTAATGGCGAGGATTTCGCCGAAAGCCACCGCCGCGTGCTTGGTCGTCGCGTAAACGGCGCTGCCAATCTGCGAGAGCAACCCCGCCGCCGAAGCCGTGTTGAGAAAATAGCCGCCGCCGCGCGCGATCATGCGCGGCAATAACGCGCGCGCCGCGTAAACATGCGCCATCACATGCACGTTCCAGCTCCGCGTCCAGCTTGCATTGGTGGCGGAACCGACATCGTCGGGCTTCGCCTCGCGGTCCACGAGGCCCGCGTTCGAGCAGAAGAGATCAATCGGCCCGATATTCTTTTCGACGTCGTCGATGAGCTTGACGATCTCCTGCTCGTTGGCCACATCAACCTTGTAGCCCTTGCCGCCGACCAATTTCGCCACGGCTTCCGCCTTCGCGCCGTTCAAATCGGCGACGACGACCGCCTTGGCGCCTTCCTTGTGAAACCGCTCGCACAGCGCCTTGCCGATGCCGTCGGCGCCGCCCGTGACCACAACGATTTTGTCCTCGACCTTCATGCGGGCGGCTCCTGACTGACGAAAAGTTTTTTCAGCTCGTTCTTCAGAATCTTGCCGCTCGGATTGCGCGGCAGCATCTCGCGCGACAGGACGACCTTCACCGGTACCTTGAAGGCCGCGAGCCGTTCGGCGACGAAAGCGCGCAGCTCATCTTCGCTCGCATCCATCCCCGGCTTTAACGTCACCACCGCGCCCGGCTCCTCGCCGAGCGTCCGGTGCGGAATGCCGACGAGGGCCGCGTCCATCACCGCCGGATGCCGGTAGAGCACGTCCTCGACCTCAATGCAGTAGATGTTCTCGCCGCCGCGCAAGAGCATGTCCTTCTTGCGATCGACAACATAGAGGAATCCTTCCTCGTCGATTTTGGCAAGATCGCCGGTCTTGAGCCAGCCGTCGACGAAGGTTTCCGCGGTCGCCGCGGGATTGTTCCAGTAGCCCTTCACCACGTTCGGGCCCTTGCCCCATAATTCGCCGACGGCGTTCGGCGGCAACTCCTCGTCGTTCTCGCCGATCACTTTCATCTCGCAGACCGGTAGCGCCGGCCCCGAGCTTTCGGGCCGATGCTCATAATCCTCGCCGCCATTGTGGGTGAACGTCGCCGACGTCTCGGTCATGCCCCAGCCGAGGCCCGGTACTGATTCCGGAAACGCCTGCTTGATCCGCCGCACGAGTTCGGACGCCGCCGGCGCGCCGCCATAGGAGACCGCCTCGAGCGAGGAAAGATCGTATTTCTTCCGCGCCGGATGCTCGATCAACTGCCAGGCGATCGTCGGCACGCCGCCGGTGCTCGTCACCCGCTCGCGCTCGATCAACTGCATCGCGGCTTCCGCATCCCAGCGGCGCAGGAGAACAAGCTTGAAGCCGTTGTAGAGCCCGGGGCAAAGCACCGCGTGACAGCCGGTGGTGTGGAAAAACGGCACCGCCAAGAGGTTCGTCTTCTGCGCCTTCGGGTCGGGCAGCGGCGGCATTTCGCCCCGGCGGATGAAATTGCGCGCCGGCGAAAAGGGCGCGGCGATCACCGTCGAACAGGCGTTGCGATGGGTGCCGAGCGCGCCCTTCGGCTTTCCGGTGGTGCCGGAGGTGTAGAAAATCGTCGCGTCGTCGTCGGGGAGAAGCTCCACCGCCGGCAGCGGCCGGTCAGGCAGCTGGTGCCAGTCGTGGACGGCGCCGATGATGCTTTCGAGCGGCGTTACGCGCGGATGCGCGATCTCCTCATCCGCGCGCGCGACATAGATTTTTTCAAGCGCCGGACAATTCGGCAGATATTCGACGATGCGTCCGAGCCGCTCGGCGTCGACAACCGCGATTTTCGCGCCCGAGTCCGTAAGGCCGAATTCGAGCTCGGCGCCGGTCCACCACGCATTCAACGGCGTGATGATCGCGCCGACGAGCAAAGCCCCGAAGAAGACCACCGGCCATTCCGGCAGGTTGCGCATGGCGAGTACGATGCGATCGCCTTTTTTCACGCCTTGCTTGTTGAACTCGTCGGCGATCGCAAGCGCAGCCCGTGCGAAGGCCTCGAAGCTCGCGCGGTCATCCTCGTAGACGAGAAAGATTCGCTCGCCATGCGTGCGCCCCCGTACGAAAACATCGCGCAAGGTCGGCGGCGCGTGCTTCCACACGCGCGTCTTCACGCCGCGAATCATCGCCTCTTCCATCTCGAAGGGCGTACCCGGCCGCGTCATCAGCGCGTGCGCCTGGGCGATCGGCATTACGGGCCAGGACTTCGGCGCGGATTGCGGTTTGGACATCGCGCGATCCCTCAATAGCGGTTGAGCCGCGCGAGCTGGTCGGCGTGAAAATTCGCGTCGCCGAACAATTCCTGCGCGACCCGCACTCGCTTCATGAAGAAGCCGATGTCGAATTCATCGGTCATGCCGATGCCGCCATGCATCTGCACGGCCTCCTGCACGGCGAGCGTGGCGGTGGCACCCGCGCGCGCCTTGGCGATTGCGACGATTGGTCCGGCGTGATCGAAATGCTCGTCGAGCGTTTGCAAGGCTTTCAAGACGGCGGCGCGGGTGATTTCGATCTCGCCGTAAAGGTGTGCTGCGCGGTGCTGCAACGCCTGGAATTCGCCGATGCGCTTGCCGAACTGCTTGCGCTCCTTGAGATAGGTCACGGTGCGCGAAAACGCCTCTTCGCCCGCGCCGACAAGTTCCGACGCCACCGCCGTGCGGCCAACATTCAGCGCGCCTTCGAGCACCTTCCAGCCCTGATCGACCTCGCCGAGCACGGCGTCCGCATTCACCTGTGCATTGTCGAAGGCAATGCGCGCGGCGTTGTGACTATCGACCATGATCGTGCGCTCGGTCGAAATACCCTTGGTCTTGGGATCGACGATAAAGAGCGTGATCCCTTTCGTATCGCCCGGCTCCCCGGACGTGCGCGCGGCAACGATCAGAAAATCGGCGACATGGCCGTCGACGACGAAGCTCTTCGTGCCGTTGAGCGAGAACCCGTTGCCCGAGCGTTTCGCCGAAAGCGCGATCTTCGACGGATTATGCTTCGAATGCTCGTCGACGGCGAAGGCGCCGATGCGCGCGCCCGCGGCGATCTTGGAGAGATTCTCCTTTTTCTGCGCTTCACTCCCCGCCCGCGCGATCGCGCCCGCGCACAGAAGCGCCGTCGAAAGGAACGGCGACGGCGTCAGCGTGCGGCCAAGCTCTTCCATCACGACGCCCGCCTCGACATAGCCGAGGCCCGTACCGCCGAACGCCTCGGGAATGAGGATGCCGGCGAAGCCCATTTCCGCGAACTGCTTCCACAGATCGCGCGAGAAACCCGTTTCGTCGCGCTGGTCGCGAAGCTTGCGGAGATGCGAGATCGGCGCGTTCTTGGCGAGGAAACCGCGCGCGCTGTCGCGCAGCAGGCTTTGTTCGTCGTTCAAAACGAGCGGCATGAAACTTCAGGCGCCCGGCAGATCGAGGATACGCTTGGCGACGATATTGAGCTGCACCTCGCTGGTGCCGCCCTCGATCGAATTCGCCTTGGTGCGCAGCCACGCGCGCGCGAGCGCCCCCTCTTTCGAGCGCTTGCTTTCCCACTCCAGCGCGTCGGCGCCGCCCGCGGCCATCAGCAACTCGTATCGCCGCTTGTTCAGTTCCGAACCGTAATATTTGAGCACCGAGGAAAAGGCGGGATTCGCCTGCCCTGCTTTCGCGAGATCGCCGGCCCGTTCCATGGCGAACACAAACGCCATCTCGTCGACCGAGATTTCCGCGATCTTGCCACGCAGCACCGGATCCGCGAGCCGGCCGTCGGCGTCGAGGCCGACCGAATCCGCCGCGACCTGACTTACCGGCCGCCCGGCGGCGCGCAACCCGATGCCGCCGATCATCGCGCGTTCGTGCGTCAGCAGATATTTCGCGATCTCCCAGCCCTTGTTGAGTTGGCCGACAAGATTCTTCTTCGGCACCTCGACGTTGTCGAAGAACGTCTCGCAAAACGGCGATTTGCCGGAAATGAGCAGAATCGGCTTCGTCGAAACGCCCTTCGATTGCATGTCGAAGAGAATAAAGCTGATGCCCTCGTGCTTCGGCGCCGAGAAATCCGTGCGCACGAGGCAGAAGATCCAGTCCGCCTTGTCGGCGTAGGAGGTCCAGATTTTCTGGCCGTTGACGAGGAAATGGTCGCCCTTGTCCTCGGCCTTCGTCGCGAGCGAAGCGAGGTCCGAGCCCGCGTTCGGCTCCGAGTAACCCTGGCACCAGCGGATCTTGCCCTGCACGATCTGCGGCAGATATTCGCGCTTCTGCTCCTCGCTGCCGTATTTCAAGAGCGCGGGGCCGAGCATCCAGATGCCGAAGGAATCGAGCGGCGAGCGGCAGCCGAGCGTGCGCATTTCCTTTTGCAGGATTTTTGCCTCCTCGCGCGACAATCCGCCGCCGCCATACTCCTTCGGCCATTCGGGAACGGTCCAGCCCTTCTCGGCCATGCGCTCGAGCCACACGCGCTGCGCCTCGGAGTGAAACTTCCACTTGCGGCCGCCCCAGCAGATTTCTTCTTCGCTCTGCATGGGCTTCCGCATTTCCGGCGGGCAGTTCTTCTCCAGCCACGCACGGGTTTCTTTGCGGAAAGCTTCGAGATCGGACATGGAAATTCCTCAGATGGTGACGCCGCCGTCAATCACGATGTTTTGGCCGGTGACGAAGGAGCCGGCGGATGACGCGAGAAACACCGCCGCGCCCGCGATTTCGTCGGGCTCCCCGATCCGACGGAGCGGCGTCGTCTCCTCGCGCGCCTTCAGGCGCACGGGATCTTCCCACAGCGCCTTCGCGAAATCGGTCTTGATCAGGCCCGGCGCGATGCAGTTCACCCGCACATTATGCGGTCCGTATTCGACCGCGAGATTGCGCGCGAGCTGGAAGTCCGCCGCCTTCGAGATGCAGTAAGCGCCCAACACCGGCGAGCCGCGCAAGCCGCCGATCGAGGAGATGATGATGATCGAGCCTTCCTTGCGCGCAATCATCTGCGGCACGGCGAACTGGATCAGCCAGTGGTTGGAAACGATGTTGTTGTCGAGAATCTTGCGGAGCTGATCGTCCTGAATGCCGCCGAGCGGGCCGAAATAGGGGTTCGAGGCCGCGTTGCAGACGAGAATGTCGATCTTGCCGAGCTTCTTATTGGTTTCCTCGATGAGATTCTTCAACTCATCCTTCGAGGAAATATTGGCGGGCACCACGATGGCGTGGTCGCGGAACTTCTTATTGATCGCGTCGGCGACTTCCTTGCAGGCTTCCGCCTTGCGCGAGGACACCACGACCCTGGCGCCGTGCTCCGCGAGCCGCTCGGCAATCGCGCGGCCGATGCCGCGCGACGAGCCGGTGATGACCGCGACTTTTCCCGATAGGTCGAACAACGACATCGTGACGTCACTCCCCGATTATTCTTGATTTTGGCCGAACTTAGCGGCTCACCGGCCCAACACAAGCGGCTCTTGTTTCGCCCAATGGAACGCGACGTCAGGCGCCTGCTTTCTTCGCGAAGGCGAACGCGGCTTTGGTCAGCGGCCCCATGCGCGCCACCGATTCCGCCGCCCGCGCGTTCGCCGCGGTGCCGTCACGGATGCGGCCGGCAATGCCCTGCAGGATCGCGGCGATACGGAAGAGGTTGTAGGAGAAATACCAGTTGAGGTCGGGGACGCCTTTGCGGTTGGTGAGCTTGCAATAGAGCGCTTCCGCCTCCTCGATGCTCGGAATGCCGAGCGCGGCGATGTCGAGGCCGGCGATGCCGCTGCGGCCCTCGGGCGGCATCGCCCAGTTCATCAGGAAATAGGTGAAGTCGGCGAGCGGATCGCCGAGCGTGGAAAGCTCCCAGTCGAGGATCGCGACGATTTCCGGTTCCTTCGCATCGAAGATCATGTTGTCGAGCCGGTAGTCGCCGTGGACGATCGAAACGCGTTCCTGCGCCGGCACCGTCTGCGGCAGCCATTCGATCAGCCGGTTCATCTCGGGAATGTCTTCCGTCTCCGACGCACGATACTGCTTCGACCAGCGGTCGATCTGGCGCGCGAAATAATTCCCCGGCTTGCCGTAATCGGAGAGCCCGAGCTTCTCGGGATCGTATTGATGCAATTTCGCGAGCGTCTCCACCTCTGCGCGGTAGATGGCGCCGCGCTCCTCGCGCGAGCAGTTGGGCAAACCGCCGTTCCACAGCACGCGGCCTTCGACCATCGCCATGATGTAGAACATCGCGCCGATCACGCTGTCGTCCGAACAAAGCGCATAGGGCCGCGCCACCGGAAAGCCGACCTTGTGGAGCGCCGAGATAATGCGGAATTCGCGATCAACCGCGTGCGCCGACGGCAGCAATTTTCCGAACGGCTTGCGGCGCAAAACGTAGGAGCGGCCTGGCGTGTCGAGCCGGTAGGTCGGATTCGATTGCCCGCCCTTGAATTGCAGAACCGTCAACGGGCCGCGATAGCCCGCGACGTGATCCGCGAGCCAGCGATCGAGCTTCGTTTCATCAAGCCGATGCCGCTCCTCCACGGGCTTGGTGCCCGTGTAGGCCTCGTCCGAGGGCGCCGCGGCGGGCCGGCTCATTCGGCGGCGAGATCGAGATTGCTGTGGCGCGAATATTCCATGCGCGCGATCGAGCGGTTGTGGACTTCGTCCGGACCGTCGGCGAGGCGGAGCGTACGAATGCCCGCATAGGCCTTGGCAAGGCCGAAGTCGGTCGTCACCCCGCCGCCGCCATGCGCCTGGATCGCGTCGTCGATGATCTTCAGCGCAATCCGCGGGGCCGCCACCTTGATCATCGCGATCTCAAGTTTCGCCGCCTTGTTGCCGGCCTTGTCCATCATGTCGGCGGCCTTCAGGCAGAGAAGCCGCGTCATCTCGATGTCGATGCGCGCTTCCGCCACGCGCTGCTCCCACACTGAGTGATCGGAAATGCGCTTGCCGAACGCGACACGCGATTGCAGCCGCCGCACCATTTTCTCGAGCGCCGCTTCCGCGACGCCGATCGTGCGCATGCAGTGATGGATGCGGCCGGGTCCAAGCCGGCCCTGCGCGATCTCGAAGCCGCGGCCTTCGCCGAGGATCAAGTTCGAGACCGGCACGCGGACATTATCGAGAATGACTTCGGCATGGCCGTGCGGCGCATCGTCGAAGCCGAACACCGGCAGCATGCGCACGACCTTCACGCCCTTGGCATCGAGCGGCACCAGGATCTGCGATTGCTGCGAGTGACGCGCGGCGCCGGCGTCGGTCTTGCCCATGACGATCGCGATCTTGCAGCGGGGATCCCCCACGCCCGACGACCACCACTTGCGACCCTGGATCACGTATTCGTTGCCTTCCTTGCGGATCGAGGTCTCGATGTTGGTGGCGTCGGACGAGGCCACCGCCGGCTCCGTCATGAGAAACGCCGAGCGGATCTCACCGTTCATCAACGGCCGCAGCCACTTTTCCTTCTGCTCCTTCGAGCCGTAGCGATGCAGCACTTCCATGTTGCCGGTGTCGGGCGCCGAGCAATTGAAAACTTCGGACGCCCACTGAATGCGGCCCATCTCCTCGGCGCAAAGCGCGTATTCGAGGTTGCTGAGGCCGGCGCCATGGAAATCGCCCTCGTCGTGTTTTTCCGAGGGAGGCAGGAACAGGTTCCACAGGCCTTCCTTGCGCGCCTTCGGCTTCAGCTCCTCGATGATGGGGACGACCTGCCAGCGATTGGCGCCGAAGGCTTCCATTTGCTTGTGGTAGGTATCGACCGCCGGATAGATGTGTTTCGCCATGAAGGCGACGACGCGGTCCCGCCAGTGGCGCTGCCGCTCGGAAAGCGAAAAATCCATCGATGATCCTCCCTACCAATTCCACTACCGTGTCTAGCCGGCTTTGACCGACAATTGATTCAATACGCGCCGCCGTCAACGGCCTGCGAAATCGGGCGTCCGCCGGGCGTTCATGGCGGCCACCCCTTCCTTGAAGTCGGCGGTGCGCCGCAGCCATTCCTGTTCGAACAATTCGCGCTCGGTCGAGGCCTCGATTTCGTCGGCAAGCCCGCGCCGCAGCGTTTCGCGCGTCGAAAGGACGGCAAGCGGGGCCGATAGCGCGATTTCGGCCGCGAGCGCTTGCGCCGCCCGCCGCACCTCGGCTTGCGGCACGAAGTGATCGGCGAGCCCGATGCGAACCGCTTCTTCGCCCGGCACGCGGCGCCCGGTGTAGAACATGAGCGCCGCCTGCTGCGGGCCGATCACGCGGGTGAGCGTCGTGGTGAGCCCGAAGCCCGGATGAAAGCCGAGGCGGGTGAAATTCGCGCAGAAACGCGCTTCGGCGCAGGTCACGCGAAAATCCGGCACCATTGCAAGCCCCAAACCCCCGCCGACCGCGGCACCCTGGATCGCGCCGACGATCGGCTTCCTGGTGCGGAAGAGCCTGAGCGCCTCTTTATAAAGGTGCTTCGTCGCGCCGGCCGCCTCCGACGCCGTGCCCGTCGCCGGCCGTCCGGCAAGATCGGCGCCGGCACAGAACACTTTTCCTTCGGAAGCAAGCACGATCGCGCGGCAGGCGGGATCCGCATCAAGCTTCTCGAATTCGTCGGCAATCGCATTGATCAACGCATTGTCGAAGAAATTCTGCGGCGGCCGGTCGAAGACGACCGTCGCCACGTGCTTGTCGAGGGAAACGCTGACGTCCTTGCTCATGCCGCCCTCATCGTCCGGTAAAATTCGGTTTTCGCTTCTCGACGAAATGCGCGACACCCTCTTTCAAATCCTCGGTGCCGAAGCATTTGACCAGTTCTTCGTTCGCAAGATGCGTCGCCTCCGCCAGCGTCTGGAAGTAGGACTGATAGATCTGGTGTTTCATAATCTTCATCGAGCGCGGCGAGGAAAGCTCGGCGAAGTCCTTGGCGATGCCGTGCACGGCGTCGTGAAAGCCTGCCGCCGGCAACAGCTTCACGAGCCCCATGGCCGCCGCTTCTTCCGCGAGCATGGTGCGGCCCGACAGCATCAGGTCGAGCGCGTTCATGGTGCCGACGAGCCGCGGCAGCATCCAGGCCGAGCCGTATTCGCAGATCAGTCCGCGGCGCGCGAACGACGTCGAAAACTTCACGCCTTCCGCCATGTAGCGGATGTCGCAATAGAAGGTGAGCACGAGGCCGATGCCCGCGACCGGCCCGTTAATGCCGGCGATGATCGGCTTCGGCACACTCAGTAGATAGCTGTAGCGCTGGTCGAAATTGTCGGCGGTCTTCTTCGCCTCGTGCAGGCCCGCCGCGAGCTTCGGATCCTGCGCCCGCGCGCCCAGGCCCTCCATATCGGCGCCGGCGCAAAAAGCGCGGCCCTCGCCCGTGAGCACGATCGCGCGCACGCCGTCATCGGCGGCGGCCTTGTGAATCGCGTCGCGCACTTCTTTTTCCATCACCGGCGTCCACGCGTTCATGCGCTCCGGCCGGTTGAAGGTGATGGTGGCGACTCGGTCTTTCACCGCGTAGAGAATTTGCTCGTATTTCGACATGAAGCCTCCCGAAGTTTTTTCGTTTTTACCGCAGGCCCAGAAGCCGCCGGGCGATCACCCAGCGATGCACCTCCGACGGCCCGTCATAGATCCGCATCAGGCGCACCTTGCTCGCCATGAATTGCAGCGGCATTTCCTTTGCCATACCCATGGCGCCGAAGGTCTGCATGGCCTGATCGACGATTTCCCAAGCCATTTCGGTCGCGAACACCTTGGCCATCGAGACTTCCACCCGCGCGTCGCGCTTGTCGTCGACTTTCTTCGCTGCGTCATAAGCAACGAGCCGCGCCGCATGAATTTTGGTCGCGGCGTCCGCGACCCACCACTGGATCGCCTGCCGCTCCGAAAGCGGCGCGCCGAAGGTAACGCGCTGCGGCGCGTGTTCGCAAATCATCCCGAGCGCGCGCTCGGCGATGCCGATGCACCACGCCGCCATCTGCAGCCTGCGCGTGGAGAGTCGCACCTGCATCGGCGCGAAGCCCTCGCCCTCGCGCCCCAAAAGCTGCGCCGCGGGAATGCGGCAGTCCTCGAGCGCGATCTCGTAAGTAAAATGCCCGCCGATCATCGGAATTTGACGCACGACGTTGAAGCCGGGCGTACCCTTATCGACGAGAAAGGCGGAGATGCCGCCGCGGGCGCCCTTCGCCTTGTCGGTCACCGCCATCAGAATCGTAAAGTCGGCGTGATCGGCGCGGCTGATCCAGATCTTGCGGCCGTTCAGCACCCAATGATTGCCGTCCTTGACCGCGCGCGTGATCATCGCGGCGGGATCGGCGCCGGCGCCCGGCTCCGAAATGCCGATCGCCGAAACCGTTTCGCCGCGCGCGTAGGGCTCGAGATAGGCTTTGCGCTGCTCCTCGTTCACCGTCACCATGAGCATGCGCAAATTCGGCGAGTCGGGCGGCAGCGTGTAGGGCGTGATCGTCTTGCCCATCTCTTCGTTGACGCCGATCATCGCCTCGACCGGCATGTCGGCCCCGCCGAACTCAACCGGCGCGTCGAGTCCCCACAGGCCAAGCTCGCGCGACTTCTTGTCGATCGGCGCGCGCTCTTTCTGCGTGAGCGCCGCTTCTTCGCCGCGCGCCTCGCGCTCCAGGACCACCTTTTCGAGCGGCATCAGCTCGTCACGCACGAAGCGCGCAACGAGCTCCTTCAACATGCGATGCTCTTCGCTGAGCTCGAAATCCATGTTCCGCCCTGCGGGCCGCGACAGCCCGGGCGGAAGCGTAGCAAGTCTTGCTTCAATAGGAAGCGCCGGCCATGCGGCGCAACGTTTGCGGCAATAGAAACGGCCCTTCCGGCACGCCGCCCACTTCGGCCGCGACGCCATAAAGCTCGGCGACGAGGCTGTCGGTCACGACGGCCGCGGGCGCGCCCCCGGCGGCGATGCCCGCAAGATCCACCGCCGCGTACGGCCGCCAAACTGTTTCATCGGTCACTTGGTCAGGATCAGCTTGTTCTGGCTGGTGAGGCGAAGCCGGTAGGTGTCCTCGCCGTGGCGGATCGCGATTTCACGCGTGCCGACGAACACCTCGCGGCTGTCGATCTGATGCTCGCGCACCGGAATCGAGCGCTCGCTGCCGCCCGTGGCGCTGATTCCATTGGGCAATTCGTCCTGTTTCGAATTTTTCAAAACTGCGCCCAGTTTAGAAGCATTTTAGTGTTGTTTTTCAAAGACTTGACGTGAGGTACATCGTGGCGATACGAAAAGCAATCGGTGAAATGCGGATCGGGCTGGTCCGCGCACCATCGCCCCGCCAGCCAGCAGCGCGCGCTGCCGCCAGCTCCGGCGACCAACAGCAAAAGCTGGGGGCTGGAAATGATTCGTTTCGCATTTCGCGCGCGCGCGCTGCCGTCAGTGGCGCTCGCATTCTCAATTTGCGCGGCGGTATTCACCGTGATGAGCAGCAGCGCCAGCGCGCAATCGCCGATCGTGCTCGATACGACCACCGTGGTCGCGACCAAGACCGAGGAGCCGGTCAGCGACACGCTCGGCGGCGTCTCCGCGATCCGCCAGGATCAGATTCAGCAACTGGATGCAAGGCAGGCGAAGGATCTCTTCATCGCGACACCCGGCGTGTGGACGCAAACCCGCGCCGACGATCCCGGCCAATCGATCAACATCCGCGGCTTGCAGGATTTCGGCCGCGTCGCCGTCACCATCGACGGCGCACGCCAGAACTTCCAGCGCTCGGACCACAACGCCGACGGACAATATTATGTCGATCCCGAACTGATCGGCGGCGCCGATGTCGCGCGCGGACCCGTCTCCAACATTTACGGCTCCGGTGCGATCGGCGGTGTCGTCGTCTATCGCCTGAAGGATGCCGAAGACATCCTGAAGCCCGGCGAGAAATGGGCGGTGGAGAGCAAGGAGGAGCTGAGCTCCAACAAGGGCGCTTCCACGACGCTGTTCGGCGCCGCCCGCATCGGCGACAACATCGATGTGTTCTTCGGCGGCACGTTCCGCAAACAATACAACTATAAGGACGGAAACGGCGAGACCGTGCCGAACACCGGCTCGGAGACCTGGACCGGCACCGCCAAGATCACGCTGCGCCCGGCCGAGGGAAGCACCATCAAGCTCGGCTACACGCAATACGATTCGAGTTTCAACTGGGGGCAGCCGTTCGTCTCGGATCTCGGCTTCCTTCCGGCGCCGCAGCAGCTCAACGACATTTATGCGACCGCGGTCAAGAACCAGATCGCGAATGCGCGCTGGCTCTACACGAGCCCCGACAATCCGCTCGTGGATCTCGACGCCAACATCTACTGGACACGCACGCAATACGACCAAACAAAAGTCGACGGCATCCAGCCGACCGACCCGTTTTTAGGCGCATTTGCGACAGCCGCGAACGGCGACACGCGCACCTTCAGCATCGAAACCGCCGGCTTCGACGTTCACAACACGTCGCGCACCGACACCGGACCGTGGAAGCACGCGGTGACCTATGGCGTCGACGGCTTCCGCGACCACGTCTTCACGGCAGGCTTTGACACCGGCTTCACGCCGTCGGGCACCCGGACGGTGGGCGGCGGCTTCGTGCAATGGAAGGCGAACTATTCGAGCTGGCTCGAAGTCATCAGCGCCGTGCGTTACGACAGCTACAATCTTTCCGGCGGCGGCTTCGAATCGGACGGCAGCCGCGTTTCGCCGAAGATCACCGTGGGCGTCACGCCATTCAAAGGCTTCCAGCCCTATGTGAGCTATTCCGAGGGCTATCGCGCCCCGGCGCTGACCGAAACCATCATCAGCGGCATTCACCCCGCCGTGCCGAATTTTCCGTTCCTGCCCAACCCCACGCTCATGCCCGAGGTCGGCAAGAACCAGGAAGTCGGCATCAACTTGAAATACGACAACGTCTTTTCCAGCGGCGATTCCTTCCGCGGCAAGATCAACGCTTATCGCAACAATGTCGGCAATTTCATCCAGCTGGTGACGGTGCCGGATGGCGCGGCCGGGCAAGGCGGTCAGCCCTGCGTGTCGCCCGCCGTCTTGTTCTGCGAGCAATACCAGAACGTGCAGCATGCGCGGCTGCAAGGCGCCGAATTCGAATCGATGTACGACACCGGCAGCAAATGGTTCGCGGGTCTTGCCGCGAGCTACGTGCACGGCCGCGACCTCGACGACCATACGCCGCTCGCCACCGTGCCGCCCTACTTCGTCACGACGACGCTCGGCAACCGCATCACCGATCGGTTCACCGCTGTGGTCCGCTGGCAGCACGTGGGAGCAAAACCGGCGAACGAAATTCCGACCAATAATTCGGGGCTGTTCGCTCCCGTCGGCGCCTACGACCTCGTGAATCTGTATCTGTCTTACCAGATCAGCCCGAACGCGCTCGCCGCGCTCTCGATCGAGAACCTGCTGAACAAACAATATTCCCCGTACATGCAGGTTTGGGTGAACGACTTCGGGCCGGCAGGGGCGGCGCCCGTGCCCTTCCCCAATCCCGGCATCACGGTGAAAGGCTCATTGAAGATCCGCTTCGGAGGTTAGCGAAGCGGCCCGCTTCCCATCACCACCCCATCATGCGAACGTTGAGAGGAGGAAGAAAATGTTCATTGCGATGAATCGCTTCAAGGTGAAGTCAGGTTCCGAAGCTGCTTTCGAGAAAGTGTGGCGCGAGCGCGAGACTCACATCGCGCAGGTGCCCGGCTTCGTCGAATTCCATCTGCTCAAGGGACCGGCGCGCGACGATCACACGCTTTATTCGACGCACACGACCTGGAACACGCAGGCTGATTTCGAGGCCTGGACCAAATCCGAGGCCTTCCGCGCCGCCCACAAGAATGCGGGCAACAACGCGCCGCTCTATCTCGGCCATCCGGAATTCGAAGGCTTCGAATCGGTGATGAATCTGCTTCCCGCCGGCAAGGCGGCCTAAGGGGGACGGCGCGTCAGAATGGTGTCCAGGAAAACGAACAGCAAAGCGAAGAAGCCCCGCGAGGAAGAAAAGAAGGGCGCGGTCATCATTCCCTTTCCGGTGGTGCCGCGGCGTGGCGCCGAGATTGCCGGCAAGCTCCCTTTTTCCGTGGTGCCGACGCGCGACGCGCCGGCGAACAAGGAAGCGCCAAAGTCCTCGAATGCGGACGCGCGGCCAGCGGCCCCGCATGCCGAACTTCCGCAATGGAAATGGTGGGAAGTCGCTATCGCGGTTTCGATCGCGCTGCATCTCGGCGCCGCGGCGATTTTCCAGGCGAAATACAGCTACGATCTCGAACGCGCGGCCGGCGCCGCGGCGGCTTCTTCCGAAGGCTCCGAGGTCATCCCCATCGAGGTCGTGGTCACCGCGACGCTGCCTTCGGCGCCCGTGGCCGACGCCACGGCGCCCGACGCGCTGAAGCCCGCACAAACGACGCCGCAAAACCAGACGGCCGACGACAAAAAGAAATCAGCGCCGCCGCAGAAGAACGAAGACGCGGCCGAGGTCGTGCCCACCGCGAAGGAAACGCCGGATCCCGACAAGGAAAAGCAGGACCAGAAGAAAGAGCGCGCGCAGCAGGCGAAGAGCGCCGCCGCGAGCCCAAGTCCTGCCGCGGCTTTACATAACGAAGGCCGCGCCGGCGCCGGCGGCCGCATCGAATCGGGCGGCACCGCCAACACCTCCTCCTATCAGGCGGAGGTGCTCGCGCATTTGCAGCGCTATCGGATTTACCCGCCGGAAGCGAAAAGCCGCGGCATCACCGGCACCGCGGTGGTGCGCTTTGCGCTGGCCTCGAACGGAAGCGTGATTTCAGCCTCGCTCGCGCGCGGCAGCGGCGCTTCCACGCTCGACGACGCGGCGCTTTCGATGGTGCGCCGCGCCTCGCCGTTTCCGCCCTTCCCGCCGGGTTTCGGGCGTTCGCAGATGGATTTCGCCGCGCCGATCCGGTTTGATTTGCGGTGAGAAGCCCTCAGCGAAAAACGAACAATCTTCCATTGCGGCGAGAAGCAAAAATCAAATCGCTGAAAAGCTGGTGCCGCAAGAGGGATTCGAACCCCCGACCCCGTCATTACGAATGACGTGCTCTACCAGCTGAGCTATTGCGGCTTCGGCCCGTGATAGCGGGGCCACCCGGTCATTTCAAGCAGCGGGTCCGGCGAGCCAGTCGAGAAAGCGGAAACGCCGCTTCGGCGCGGCTTCTTCTTCCTCCATGTCTTCGACCGGCCCCGGATCGTCGGGCAGCGGCGGCTCGGCCACGAGCGGCGCCGCGGCCGGCGGCTTGGAAAAAATCGGCAGGCGCTTGCTCTCGGAAGGCGCCGCCTCGGCCGCCGCTTTCGGCCGCGACAATTCCTGCTTTGGCGGCGGCGTTGCCGCCCAGGCCCGCTCCGCCGCCTGTTCGAGCACGGGGCCGGCCTGCGCCGCGGATGGCGCCGACCACACGAAGGCATCCAACTTGCCGGTGCTGGGCGAGACCGGCAGCCACTCGTCGGTGACGTGGCCGTCGGCGACCCAGGCCGGATCGCGCTTGGCGCGCATGGCCCTGAGCGCCCATTCGCGCGCCTTGCCGTGATCGCCATGCTCGGTCGCCTCGATCTCGGCCATCAACAGACACGCGCGCTGGGTGGGATCGCCGAGAAGCGGCACAAGCGCGGCGCGCGCCTCCTCGAAGCGGTGCGCATCCACCGCCGCCCGCGCGGCGGCGAGCGTCGATTCGAGCGAGCCGCGCGATTTCCGGATGAGCTTCTTCACGCGCGCGAGCCGCTCCTCGGCCGAGGAGCCCGGCTGCAAATGCGCATAAACTTCCGCGAGCTGCGGGTTCGGCATCGCCGCCCATGCCCGCTCGACGATTTTCGCCGCCTTGCGCAGGCTACCCTGCGCGCCGAGCAACCGGCCGGCGAGCGCCGCCGCCGGCACCAGATCGGGCGCGAGCTTCGCCGCTTCCACGCTCAACTCGCGCGCGCGGGCGGGATCTGTTTCCTCGAGCGACATTGCCTGCGCGGTCAGCAGCACCGCGCGCCGCCGCGCGGCCACGGCCTTGCCGACGACGCTCGCGGAAACCGCGCGCTGAAGCGTTTCAAGCGCGCCGCGCCAGTCCTGCGCGCGGCTCTGAAACTCGATCAGCGCTTCTGCCGCCCAGGCGGGCATTTTGTGATCGCGCGCCGCTTCTTCCGCATAGGCGCGCGCGGCGGCGGCATCGTTGCGGCGGACCGCCTCCATATAAAGACCGCGGAGGCCGAGGAGCTTCGTCTCGACGCGGCCGAGCATGGTGCGGAATTCCGCTTCTGCCGCTTCGATCTCGCCGCCGAGTTGGGCGGCTTGCGCCGCGAGCAACAGCGCCAGTGGTTCCTCGCCGAGGAATTTGCGCGCTTCGCCGGCGGAGCGTTTGGCGACTGGAAGATTTCCCGAGCCTACCGCGATCATGCCGTGGGTGATCGCGCGCCAGCCGCGCGTCTTCCGCCGCTCGCGGAAAAAGAGCGCCACGATATCGGGCGAGCGCATGACGAGACGGATCGCGGTCCAGGCGAGCATCGCAAGTGCGGCGAAAACGACAAAGGCGATCGCCGCCACCGTGACCGAGGTCGAAATCCGCCAGTGGTGAAAGGTCATCACCACCTCGCCCGGTCGGTCGACGATCCAGGCGGCGGCGAGCGCCACGGCCGCGACGAAAACGATGAAGCCGAGAATGCGGATCACTGTTGCGGCTCCACGCTAAGCGCCGCCAATTCCGCGTTCAGAAGATTCTTGACCGTGGCTTCCGCGTCGCGGCGGCGCGTGGCGGCGGTGAACCAGGCGGCGGCTGTCGCCTTCGCGTCGGCGGGAAGCTTCGCGCCCTCGTCGAGCGCCGCGGCGAGATCACCGCGTTTCAAGCGCTCCTCCATGCGCGCGACGATCGCGCCGGCGCTCGTGCCTTGCACCTCGCCCACGGGGCGAATGTCGACGAGATGCGTGAAGCGAGACCACAGCCGCGCGAAGTAGCCGGTGGGTTCGGGCTCGCGCGCGAGCTTCGAAGCAAGCGGCGCAAATTCGGCCGCGAGTTTCGCGATCGTCGGCAATCCCGTCTGCGCCGATGGCTCGAATGGCGCGAGCGGCGCCGCGTGCTCGCCGAGGAGCGCGCGCACGGCCGCAAGCTCCTTTTCGAACGGCGCGCCGTTGACGATCGCGTCGCGTAATGCGCCGAGGGCCACGATCTGGGGCGAATTCGCCGGCGCCGGCCGCGCTGGATTGCTTAATCGGTTCTCCAGCGCCGCGAGCCGGTTGTTGATCGCCTCGACCGCGGCCGTATTCGCCGCCTGCGCCTGCTCGCCGAGCTTGCGAAGATCCGAAAGCGAATTCTCCACGCTCTCGATACGCGCGTTGAGCGGCGCGAGATCAACCGGCTGCGGGTTGGGGCGGCCTTCGACCGCGGCGAGGCGCTTTTCGAGTTCGGCGACGATCTTCAGCAGCTGATCGACGCGGTCGCCGATTACGCCGACCGCCGGGTCCGCGCCGCTGCGGCCGGTGATGTCGGCCAGCGATCCGCCGCGCACGAACAGAAAAGCGAGCGCGAGCAAGAGCGCCCCCGCGAGCAGGCCGATCAGGCCCGACAGATAAGGCAGCGCCCGGTTCGGCGGCGCGGCGGCAGCGCGCGCCTTGCCGCTGCCGGGGTTCTCGCTTTTTTCACCATCTTCCGGGGCGCGCTCTTCTTTCGGCCGCTCCGGCGTCACGTCGGTGGCCGAAAGCTCGATCACCGGGGGCTTCGCGCGCTTGCGGCCGGCATCATGGTCGCGATCGTCCATGCTGATCCCGTTCATTCCAAGCCGCCCGCTCCCCCGGATAAACCGCGCGGCCTTCTCCCGCAACCGGATTTAAAGCCCGAGCAAGGCCAACATCGCCTCCTCGTCGGGGCGGATGGCGACTTCCGTTCTGCCGCCCATGGCGGCAAGCGGCGCCGCCACCGCCGCGGAAAGGCAAAGATGGCGAAGCGGCGCGACGGCTTCCGCAAGCCCCGCCTGCCGCGCGAGGCTCGCGAAGACCTCGGCGCTGCGCGGCGAGAAGTGGAGCACCGCGTCGATCTCTCCCGCCCGCAGGGCGGATACGGTCGCATCCGCGAACCGCTCCGCCGGCCGCGCGCGATAGACGATGCGGGTCTCGAATTCGATTCCAGCGGGCGCCGTCAGTCCCGCAAGATCGCGCGCGCGCGTCTCTCCCGCGAGATAAAGCACGCGCGCTCCGGCCGGCAGCCTCCGCGCGATGAGTCCGGCGAGCGCCTGCGCGTCGCCGCCGGCGGCCTCGGCCCCGGCGAAGCCGGCCGCGCGCGCGGCCGCGGCGCTGTGCGCGCCGACCGCGAAGAGCGGAAGCGATTTCAGACCGGCAAGTGCTGCGGCATTGCCGGCCATGCGCGGCGCGCTCGCGCTGGTGATCGCAAGCGCTGCGAATTCGCCGCGCGGCGGATCGAACGCAACCGGTTCGATGACCAGGAGCGAATCGATCAGCACCGCGTGCCCCGCCGCGCGCAACCGCGCCGCCGTCTTCGCTGCGTCGGGTTCGGGGCGGGTGACGAGGATCCGCATGTTACAGCGCCACGATCTTGGGTTGGATCATTGCGTTCCTGACATTTTGCGGAAGCATGATCTTTCCCGAAAACCGGTTCCCACTTTTCGGGATCATGCTTCAAGCACGCCCGCGGGCGCGCGGGCGCGCAACTCCATGCCGGCGTCATGGCCGAGCGCGACCGCCTCGCTGAGCGGACCCTCGCGCTTCGTCTCCACCGCGCCGGTGCCGTCGGGCGCGATCACCAGGCCGTGGAGATCGAGCCGCTCGCCCTTAATGCGGGCGTGGCCCGCGATCGGCGCGCGGCACGAGCCGCCCAGCGCCGTGAGAAAGGCGCGTTCGGCCGCGAGCGCAATCGAAGTCGGCGCGTGATCGATCGCCGCCACGAATGTTTCCATGCGCTCGTCGCCCTCGCGGATCGCGACCGCGATCGCGCCCTGGCCGACCGACGGCGGGAAGGTCGCGGGATCGAGCAAGGCGCGCGCTTCTCCCTCGAGCCCGAGCCGCCTGAGCCCGGCGAGCGCGAGCACCGCCGCGTCGAATTCCCCCGCTTTCACCTTTTGCAGCCGCGTTCCCACATTGCCGCGCATGAGCTTCACCGCGAGATCCGGCCGCAACCGCTTCACCAGCGCCTGTCTTCGCACCGAGGAGGTCCCGACCACCGCGCCGGCGGCAAGGCGCTCGAGCGAATCGGCCTTCGCGCTCAAGAGCGCTTCGCGCGCGTCCTCGCGCGGTGGAAACGCCGCGAGCCGGATGCCCGGCGCCAGAAACGTCGGAACGTCCTTGGCCGAATGCACGGCAAGCTCGATCCGGCCGGACAGGAGCGCCTCATCGATTTCCTTGGTGAACAAGCCCTTGCCGCCGGCATCCGCGAGCGGCCGGTCGAGGATCTGCTCGCCGCTGGTGCGGATCGCGACGACCTCAAGCGCAAGCTCGCCATGCGCGGCCGCGAGCAACCGCCGCACGATCTCGGTCTGCGCGAGCGCGAGCGGGCTGCCGCGGGTGCCGATACGGACGGGCGAGGATGGGTTCATGGAAAGGCGGCGCTAGCGCGAATGGGCCGGAGGGTTATAACAATCCTGGGTGAAGGCCTCCGGCGGCGTTGCCGCCGGAAGGAAGCCGGAATTCAGGAATGCTTGTACTCGGAATCGAGACGACTTGCGACGAGACGGCCGCGGCGATTGTCGAACGCGACGATCAGGGCGGCGGCGAGATCCGTTCCAACATTATTCTCTCGCAGCTCGAACAGCACCGGCCTTTCGGCGGTGTGGTGCCGGAAATCGCGGCGCGCGCCCATGTGGAGGCGCTCGACGAGATCATCCGGGCCGCGATCGAGAAGGCGGGCACGAATATGTCGCGCCTCGACGCGGTCGCGGCTTCTGCCGGGCCCGGCCTCATCGGCGGCGTCATCGTCGGCCTCACCACCGCCAAGGCGATCGCGCTCGCCATCGGCAAGCCGCTGATCGCCGTCAACCACCTCGAGGCGCACGCGCTCACCGCGCGGCTCACGCACAAGGTCAATTTTCCGTTTCTGCTTCTGCTGGTGTCGGGAGGCCATACGCAGCTCGTCTCGGTGGAGGAGGTCGGTCAATACCGGCGGATCGGCGGCACGCGCGATGACGCGATTGGCGAAGCCTTCGACAAGACCGCGAAGCTTCTGGGCCTGCCCTATCCCGGCGGCCCCGCGGTCGAGCGCTGCGCCAAGGACGGCAATCCGGCGCGGTTCAAACTGCCGCGGCCGATGTTCGGCGAGCCGGTCCCGGATTTTTCGCTCTCCGGCCTGAAGACCGCGGTGCGGATGGAGGCGCAGCGGATCGCGCCGATCTCGCGCCAGGACATTGCCGATCTCTGCGCCTCCTTCCAGGCGGCGATCATCGACGTGATCACCGACCGCGTACAACGCGCCGTGGAAATTTCGCGCGGAGCCGGACGCGAGCCGAATGCGATCGTGATCGCCGGCGGCGTTGCCGCCAACCGCGCGATCCGCGACGTGATGGAGGAGATGGCGATCTCGCTCGCGCTCCCCCTGGTGATTCCGCCGCCGGAACTCTGCACCGACAACGGCGCCATGGTCGCCTGGGCGGGCTGCGAGCGGCTCGCGCGCGGCCTCACTGATCCCCTCGACGCCAAGCCCCGCGCGCGCTGGCCGCTCGAGGCGAAACCGGTTCCGGCTTAGGCAAGCTTGCAGATGGCGGTCTTTCGGCGCATCGCGATCCTCGGCGCGGGGGCATGGGGCTCGGCGCTCGCCAATGCCGTGGCGCGGGCCGGTCGCAGCGTCACCCTCTATGCCCGCGATCCGACGGCAAGCGCGGAAATTGCGAAGAGCCGCACCAATGCGGCGAGGCTTCCCGGCGTTGCGATCGCCGCCGAGGTGGCGGCAACCAATTCGCTGGGCGAAGCCGCGGAAGCCGATGCGCTCCTGCTCGCGGTTCCGACCGCGGCCCTGCGCGAGCTTGCGAGCTCGATTGCCTCGATGATCCGCCCGGGCGTGCCGCTCGTCGCCTGCGCCAAGGGCATCGAGCAAGGCAGCGAAAAATTCGTCACCGAAATTCTCGCCGACGTATCGCCGCTCGGCCAGGCCGCTATTCTCTCGGGCCCGAGCTTCGCCGCCGATGTCGGCCGCGGGCTGCCGACGGCGGTGACGCTCGGCGCGCGCGATGAAAGCTTGGCGAGCGATCTCGCCGCCGCCCTCTCCTCGCCCGCCTTCCGGCTTTATCATTCGACCGATGTGCGCGGCATCGAGATCGGGGGTGCGGCGAAGAACGTGCTGGCGATTGCCGCCGGCATTGTCGTCGGCCGCGGCCTTGGCGCGAGCGCGCAGGCGGCGCTCACGACGCGCGGCTTTGCCGAATTGTCGCGGCTGGGAAGAGCCTTCGGCGCGCGCCCGGAAACTTTGATGGGCCTTTCCGGGCTCGGCGACCTGATCCTAACGTGTTCTTCACCGCAATCGCGAAATTACGCTTTCGGGCTTGCGGTCGGCCGCGGCCGCTCACCGGAGGACTTGCGTTCCGGTCCGCTCGCTGAAGGCGCGCTGACGGCGCCGGTTCTCGTGGAAATTGCCCGCAAGAAAGGTATCGAAATGCCCATTGCGCAGGCGGTGAACGGGATTCTCTCCGGTCGGATTAACGTTGAGGAAGCAATTTCCGGCCTATTGTCCCGGCCATTGAAGGCCGAAGCATAAGACGCACAAAGAGCGGATTCCAGCCATGCATTATGTCGCGATTTGTCTCGACAAGCCGAACAGCAACGAGTTGCGGCTCGCCAATCGCACCGCGCATCTTGATTATCTGCGGGCCAATGCCAAGTCGATCAAATCCTGCGGGCCGTTCCTCTCCGACGACGGCAACGCCATGGTCGGCTCGATGCTGATCATCGAGGCGGACGATCGCGCCGGCGTCGAGGAAGTGCTCGCGAAAGACCCCTATCGCAAGGCCGGCCTCTTCGACTCGATCGAAGTGCGCGGCTGGCGCTGGGTCGTCGGTTGCCCTATCAACTAGGGCATGGCGCATTGGCTGTTGAAGAGTGAGCCCGATACCTGGTCATGGGACGACCAGGTCAAGGCGGGAGCAAAGGGAACGGCCTGGGAAGGGGTTCGCAACCACCTCGCCAAGAAGAACCTGCAGGCGATGAAGCGCGGCGACCGCGCCTTCTTCTATCATTCCGGCGAAGCGAAAGAGATCGTCGGCATTGTCGAGATCATTTCCGAATATCGTCCCGATCCCACCGACAAGACCGGCGTCTTCGGCCTTGTGGATATAAAAGCGGTGGCGCCGCTGCCGAAGCCGGTGACGCTCGCCCAGTGCAAGGCCGAGAAGAAACTGGCAAAGATGGTCCTCGTTCACAGTCCGCGGCTGTCGGTGCAGCCGGTCACGGGTGAGGAATGGACGACCGTTTGCCGTCTCGGCGGCCTCAAGAACGCCTGACAATCACCGACCGCGCCGCCTTCGTGCGCGCGAACACCCGCAGACGCGCGATTCCGCTCGTTCCGGAAATTTCGCTCTACGTCGCCGACGAGGCGGTGCCGCTCTGGCAGAAGACAGAGGAAGAGCTCGGCGAAATGGGCCTGCCCGCGCCGTTTTGGGCGTTCGCCTGGGCGGGCGGCCAGGCGCTTGCGCGCTATATCCTCGACAATCCGGCGCTCGTCGCCGGCAGACGCGTTCTGGATTTTGCTTCGGGCTCCGGGCTCGTGGCGATCGCTGCCGCCAAAGCCGGCGCACAATCGGTGGAAGCGAGCGAAATCGACGACTTCGCTATTTCCGCCATCGCGCTCAATGCCGAAGCCAATAATGCAAATGTGCAAGCGATCTGCGCCGACCTGATCGGCCGCGACGAGCGCTGGGACGTGGTGCTTGCCGCCGACGTCTGTTACGAGCGCGAGATGGCGGTGAACGTGTTGGCGTGGCTCGCTTCGCTTTCCGCGCGCGGCGCCGAAATCCGCATCGGCGATCCCGGCCGCAGCTACCTTCCGAAAGAGCGCATCGAACGGATCACCAAATATGACGTGCCGGTGACGCGCGACCTCGAGGACGCCGAGATCAAGAATACCGGCGTGTGGCGGCTGCTTCCGGCACGATCTTCGATGCGCTAACGTCCTCGCATAAAAACGTTCGGGAGGAACCAATGACTTTCAGCGGAATCAACTATCTCGCGGTCGTCGTCGCGGCGATCGCCGCCTTCGTCTTCGGCGGCATCTACTATCGCGTGTTCGGCGAGGCCTGGATGAAGGCGCTCGGCATCAGCAAGAAGACCGCATCCAAGAATATGTCGTCGACGCCCTTGATCATCACCTTCATCGCCGAGCTGATCATGGCCTGGGTGCTCGCCGGCCTCATGGGCCATCTCGGTGCGGGCCAGGTTACGGCCATGAACGGCGTCGTTTCCGGCGCCTTCGTCTGGCTCGGCTTCGTGGTGACGACGCTCGTGGTCAACAACGCCTTCGCCATGCGCAAGCCTCAGCTCAGCGTGATCGATTCCGCCCATTGGCTTGTGGCGCTGGCGATTATGGGGGCGATTATCGGCGCTTTCGGCATCTAGGCGCTTCCGCACTAACCAAAGTCGATAGCGCGCGTACCTTGTCGCCCGCCCGGCGAGTTCCCTAATATGTTGTTGGGAAAGAACGGTCTTTAGGCCGTCCGGACCGCCAAAACCGCGGTCCTCGCCGAGGGAGGATGCGATGTCGGAAAAGCTTTATCCGGTTCCGGCCGCTTGGAAGAAACGCGCCTACATCAGCGAGGCCGACTACGAAAAAATGTACGCCGCCTCCATCAAGGACCCGGACAAATTCTGGGCCAAGGAGGCGAAGCGCATCCACTGGACCAAGCCCTTCAAGAAGGTGAAGAACACCACCTTCGGCCCCGGCGAAGTCTCGATCAAATGGTTCGAGGACGGCAAGACCAACGTCGCCTACAATTGCATCGATCGTCATCTCAGGAAACGCGGCAAGCAGGTCGCGATTCTATGGGAGGGCGACGATCCCAAGGACGACAAAAAGATCACCTATAAGGAGCTGCACGCGGAAGTGTGCCGCTTCGCGAACGTGTTGAAGAAGCGCGGCGTCAAGAAGGGCGACCGCGTCACCATTTACCTGCCGATGATTCCGGAAGCCGCCTACGCCATGCTCGCCTGCGCCCGCATCGGCGCCATTCATTCGGTCGTGTTCGGCGGTTTCTCACCCGACTCGCTCGCCGGCCGCATCGAGGATTGCAAGTCGAGCGTGCTCATCACCGCCGACGAGGGCATTCGCGGCGGCCGCAAAATCCCGTTGAAGGCGAATTCCGATGCCGCCGCCGACAAGGCAGGCGGCGTCACCACGATGATCGTCGTCCGCCGCACCAACGCGCCCGTGAACATGCAGGCCGGCCGCGACATCTATTACGACGAGATCGCCAAGACCGTGAAAGCCGACTGCAAATGCGAAAATATGAACGCGGAAGATCCGCTGTTCATTCTCTACACCTCAGGCTCGACCGGAAAACCCAAGGGCGTCCTGCACACCACCGCCGGCTATCTCGTCTATACCTCGATCACGCATCAATACGTGTTCGACTATCACGACGGCGATATCTACTGGTGCACCGCCGACGTCGGCTGGGTGACCGGGCATTCCTACATCGTCTATGGGCCGCTTTCGAACGGCGCCACCACGCTGATGTTCGAAGGCGTGCCGAATTACCCGACCATGTCGCGCTTCTGGGAAGTCGTCGACAAGCACAAGGTCAACACCTTCTACACCGCGCCGACCGCGATCCGCGCGCTGATGCAGGCCGGCGACGGCCCGGTGAAGAAGACGAGCCGCAAATCCTTGCGGCTGCTCGGGAGCGTCGGTGAGCCGATCAATCCGGAAGCATGGGAATGGTATCACCGCGTGGTCGGCGACGGCCGCTGCCCGATCGTCGATACGTGGTGGCAGACCGAAACCGGCGGCATTCTGATCACGCCGCTTCCCGGCGCCACCGAACTGAAGCCGGGCTCCGCGACGCGGCCGTTCTTTGGCATCGTTCCGCAAATCGTCGACGCCAACGGCAAGGTCATCGAGGGAGCGACCAGCGGCAATCTGTGCATTGCCGATTCCTGGCCTGGGCAGATGCGCACGGTCTACGGCGACCACCAGCGCTTCATCGAAACCTATTTCAAGACCTATCCCGGCAAATACTTCACCGGCGACGGCTGCCGCCGCGACGAGGACGGCTATTACTGGATCACCGGCCGCGTTGACGACGTGATCAATGTCGCCGGGCACCGGCTTGGCACCGCCGAGGTCGAAAGCTCCCTCGTCGCTCATCCGAAAGTGTCGGAGGCCGCCGTGGTCGGCTACCCGCATGACATCAAGGGCCAGGGCATCTACGCCTACGTCACCCTGATGGCCGGCGAGCAGCCGAGCGAAGAGCTCCGCAAGGAACTTGTGCAATGGGTGCGCAAGGATATCGGGCCGATCGCCTCGCCCGATCTCATCCAGTTCGCGCCGGGTCTGCCGAAGACGCGTTCGGGCAAGATCATGCGCCGCATCCTGCGCAAGATCGCCGAGGACGAATATGGCAGCCTCGGCGACACTTCTACGCTCGCGGATCCCGCCGTCGTTGACGATCTCGTGAACAACCGGCAGAACCGGAAATCGGCGTAAACCCGCGGCTTTCCCGCGGGCTGTGGCGGCGGCGACACGCCGCCGCGAAAAACGCGTTTAGGTTATCCGCAAGTCTTGGCCTCGGCGGGCGTAATTCCGTATTAGAGTCCCCAAATCGCATTTGCCGAGGGGCTCCTCATGCGCAATCGCATTCGGCTTGCCGCCGCCATTATTCCCGCGCTCGCCTTTTCCGCATCGCTTCTGCTGCCGCCCGCGGCGGTCGCCCGCGAGACGGTCGCCTTCAATGAAGGCTCAGCCGGCACCATCGTAATCAAGACCAACGAGCGCCGGCTTTATTACGTGCTCGGCGGCGGCCACGCGATCCGTTATCCGGTGGGCGTCGGCCGCGCCGGCAAACAATGGTCGGGCACCTCCTTCATCGACGGCATGCGCTTGAAGCCCGCCTGGTCGCCACCCGACGAGGTCCGGCGCGACAAGCCGAGTCTCCCCGCCGTGATCCCCGGCGGCGCGGCCGGCAATCCGATGGGTGCGGCGGCGCTGACACTCGCCGGCGGCCAGTACGCCATTCACGGCACCAATGCGCCGGGCTCGATCGGCGGCTTCGTCTCCTATGGCTGCATTCGCATGTATAACGAAGACATCATGGACCTTTACCAGCGCGTCCACTTCGGAACGCCGGTGGTGGTGCGCTGATCTCAGCCGCAGAAGCGAATCCAGCTCATATCCAGATGAAAGTGGTTGCTGTGGTTCGGATTGTATTCCGGCGATAGCACCGTACTGAAAATCTTGCAGGCGCCGTCGCGGATCTCGCGCAGGAACGCGCCCTTGGCGCCCGTGTCCTTCCAGTCCTTTTCGAGAACGATTTCGGTGCCGTTCGAAAGACCGAAGCTGCCGACGTCGATCGCATTGGCGGAAGCGTGCTCGCTTCGCGGCTTGTATTTTTTGTTCTCGATATTCCGGCACGAATAAGTGCCCATGTGATGGATGCGGACGAGCTTGGCGTTGAAATAACGCTCGGCCGCCGGTTTCACCACCGTGCGCTCCCACAGAATAAGTCCGACCATGCTGTGGCAGGTCATTAGCACGTTGTTGCCGTAGCTGATATCGGAGGCATTCAGCCTCGCGCCATTGTCGAAGCCGCAGCCATCCTTGATCGGCTCGTTGAAGCGCTTGTAGGTTACTTGCGCGCGGTCGAGCGCGGCGTAGCAGCGCTCGGGGTCGAGCTTGAAGAGTTGCAAATGCATCCAGGTGAAGGGGCCCGGCGGGTTGTTGAAGTCGAGCGGAGCGACATAGTCGATGGCGAGAAGCGCAATCACAGCGGCAAAGACCGCGCCGGCCGCGACAACGTCCCAAAACCAGCGGGTGAGTGCGATCACGAAAAGTCGCTCGCGATGCCTTTCACTTCCCAGTCGCCATAACGCACGGGATCGGGCCCCTTTGGCCCCGCCACTTCCTTTGGCCGCTCGGCCGCTTTGCGGTCGGCCTCGGCGCGACGCGCGGCCGCTTCCGCGAGCGCGCGCTCGGCCGCGGGCGGAAGCTTGCGCGAAGACGGCGCGTTCGGTGAAGGCGTCACTGGCTTGGTCATAACGGTATTTCGAGCATCGGGCGGCGGAAGGTCAAGCGGCCCAACATTAACAATCGCCCGCCGGTTCTATTGCGAGCGCTTCGCTGCTACCCATCATTCTCGCGGGTGGCAACACCCGGAGGAAATCATCGTGGAAAACATCGTGGCTCGCCCCGCATGAGCGCTCCGCAAACGGCGACTCCCGATTCCGCCGGTCTTGCTTCCCGCAGCATTGCCGCCGAGGCACTCCGCGCCGTCCTGCATCGGCGGCAAGCGCTCGACCGGGTCCTCGATTCCGAAAGCGGAATTACCGGCCTCGCTGAACTTTCCGAGCGCGACCGCGCCTTCGTCCACATGCTTGTCGCGAAGACCCTGCGGCGGCTCGGCAGCCTGCGGGCATTGCTCGCCTCCTTGCTCGAGCGCGGTTTTCCGAAGGAAGCGCCGCTCGTGGAAATCATCCTGCTGATCGGGGCCGCGCAGATTCTGTTTCTCTCGGTGCCCGACCACGCCGCTGTCGATACCTCCGTCGAGATCGCGAAAGCCGATCGCGTTGCGCGCCATTACGCCACGCTCGTGAACGCCGTGTTGCGGCGGGTGACGCGCGAAGGACAGGCGAGAATTTCCGCCCTCGATCCTTTCATCGACACGCCGGAATGGCTGCGCGAGCGCTGGATCAAGAACTATGGCGAAGCGGTCGTGCGGAAAATCGCGGCCGCGCACGCGCTGGAGCCGCCCCTCGACCTGAGCGTGAAGGATGCTGCGGCGGTTTGGGCGGAAAAGCTCGGCGGCCTGGTCCTGCCGACCGGCACGGTCCGCGTCGCTGCCCACGGCCCGGTTTTTTCCTTGCCTGGCTATGACGAGGGCGCATGGTGGGTGCAGGACGCAGCCGCGGCCCTTCCGGTGAAGCTTCTCGGCAACGTCGCCGGTCTTCAAATCGCCGATCTCTGTGCCGCTCCCGGCGGCAAGACCGCGCAGATCGCGGCCGGCGGGGGCGATGTTGTCGCCGTCGACCGCTCCGCGCCGCGCCTCGCCCGCCTGAAAGAGAACATGCAGCGGCTTCGCCTCGACTGCGAAACAGTCACCGCCGACGCCACCGAATGGAACGGCGGACGTTTCGACGCGGTCCTGCTCGACGCGCCGTGCACGGCGACCGGCACCATCCGCCGCAATCCGGATCTGCCCTGGAACCGGCGGCCCGACGAGCTTGCGAAACTCGCCGCCTTGCAGGCGCGAGTCCTCGATCGCGCGGCGGCGCTCGCAAAACCGGGCGGGCTTATCGTCTATTCCACCTGTTCGCTCGAGCCGGAAGAATGCGAGAATCAAACCGAAGCACTGCTCGCGCGCAATTCGTCGCTTCAACGCGTGCCCGTCACCTCCGCCGACGTCGGCGGAATCGAGGAGTTTATTTCTCCGCGCGGCGATCTGCGCACGCTTCCTTTTTATCTTGCGAATCAGAACGAGCGGCTTTCCGGCTGTGACGGCTTTTATGCCGCGCGTTTGCGGCGGCTTGCTTAAAGGATTTTTCCTGATTGGTGGACAGCCGACCCCGCTCCGATATGTTGACGAAGGATCGGGAAAGGACATTGCGGGAAAATGAGCCGCGAGGGAATTGCCGAGCGCGTCCGGCTCGCGACGTTCGTCGTCCATCATGGCTGGCGAAAAATCGTCGTGCGCTTCGTCGACAATCCGCGTTTCCGCTGGCAGATCGGGCTGCAGGTGCCGGATCGCCTCCTGATCGCGCCGCAGGATTTGCGCACCGGCGATCCGACCATCGCGAGCGAAGTCTATGCCGGCGAGTTCTCCTTCGCCGGAAAAGTAGTAGTGACCGACGGCCGTTCGCCCTTCGAGATGACGCCGCCTTCGCGCGAGTGGGCGGAGGAATTGCTCGGCTTCGGCTGGCTCCGGCATTTGCGCGCGGCGGGCACTTCGCTCGCGCGCGTCAACGCCCGCTCGCTCGTCGCCGACTGGATTTCGCTGCAAGGCCGCGGCCATGCGATCGCCTGGGAGCCGGAGATTCTCACCCGCCGCCTGATTTCATGGCTGACCCAGGCGCCGCTCATTTTGCAGGACGCCGACCACGGTTTTTACCGGGCGTTCTTGCGGAGCGTTTCCCGCCAGCTGCGCTATCTCCGCCGCACCGCGTTCAAAGGCCGTGACGGCTATCTGCGTCTTGCGGCGGCGATCGCGCTCGCGCTGGCCGGCCTTTGCATTGCCGGCGAGCCGCGGCTCCTGAAGCGTGCGACGAAACGGCTCGCCGACGAACTCGAGCGCCAAATCCTGCCCGACGGCGGGCATATCAGCCGCAACCCCGCGGTACTGATCGACCTCCTGCTCGATCTCCTGCCGCTGCGGCAGGCTTATGAAGCCCGCAGCGTCACGACGCCGACGGCGCTCCTCAACGCGATTGACCGCATCATGCCGATGCTGCGCTTCTTCCGGCACGGCGACGGCGCGTTTGCGCAATTCAACGGCGCCGGCGCCACCCCGAGCGATGAACTTGCGACCGTGCTTGCCTATGACGACGCGCGCGGCGCGCCGGTCGCCAACGCTCCGCACTCCGGCTATCAACGCATCGAGGCGGTCCGCAGCATCGTGATTGCCGACACCGGCCGGCCGCCGCCCTTCGCGCTCAGCAGCGATGCCCATGCCGGGTGTCTCTCGTTCGAATTTTCGAGCAACCGGAGCCGCATCATCGTCAATTGCGGCATGCCGGCGGTGAACCGCAAGGCCTGGCAGCGGACCGCGCGCGCGACCGCCGCGCATTCGACGGCGGTCCTGAACGATGCCTCTTCCTGCCGCTTCATGCGCGAAACCCGCTTCAGCCGCTTCACCGGGCCGCCGATCGTGGCGGGGCCGCGCGATGTGCGCGTTGCCCGTAGCGAGCGCGAGGGCGTGCTCTTCGTGCGCGCGACCCATGACGGCTATGCCACGCGTTACGGGCTCATTCATCAGCGTTCGTGGCTGTTGGCGGAGGACGGCAACCGGCTCGACGGCGAGGACAGCTTCTTTGCGTCCGGCGGCAAAAAAGCCGCCGGCAAAGGCCGCGACCGCTTTGCGGTCCGCTTTCATCTGCATCCGAACGTGAAGGCGAGCCGGCTTGCCGACGGCCGCACCGTGCTCCTGGTGTTGCCGCAACAGAGCTGGCTGTTTTCCTCTCCGGAATCGCAGGTAACGCTCGAAGAGAGCGTGTTTCTCTCCGCCGCCGACGGCCCCCGCCGCTCGAGCCAGATCGTAATCGCGGGCGAAGTGGCGAAGACGCCGCGCATCCGCTGGACGCTTCTGCGCACCGAGGCGCCGCAGACCGAGCGCAGAGGTCCCGCGAGCGGGCCGCAATTGCCCCTGTGAACGGGGACGCGTTCCCGTTTCCCGATCGGCGTCTGCGTGCTATCGCGGCTCCTGCTGCCGGAGTTCTCGATGCCCGATATTCGCAAGATCGCCCGTGCTCTTCTGTCGGTTTCCGACAAGACGGGACTCGTCGATTTCGCGCGCGCGCTCACGGAACACGGGACCGCCCTCGTTTCCACCGGCGGCACCAAAAAGGCGCTTACGGATGCCGGATTGAAAGTGTTCGATATTTCCGAGCTCACCGGCTTTCCGGAGATGATGGATGGCCGCGTGAAAACGCTGCATCCGAAGGTGCATGGCGGAATTCTCGGAATTCGCGATGATAAGGCGCATGCGGCTTCAATGCATGAATACGGCATCGCACCGATCGACCTCGTGGTGGTGAATCTCTACCCGTTCGAAGCGACGGTCGAAAAAGGCGCTTCGTTCGAGGACTGCATCGAGAATATCGACATCGGCGGCCCGGCGCTGGTGCGCGCCGCCGCCAAGAACCACAATGACGTCGCGGTCGTCGTCGATCCAGCCGATTACGAGTCTTTGCTGGTGGAAATCAAACAGCATGACGGCACGACATTGGCGTTGCGCCGCCATCTCGCCGCCAAGGCCTATGCGCGCACCAGCGCCTATGACGCGGCGATTTCCAACTGGTTCGCGGGCGAGCTGAAGGACGATTCACCCGCCTGGCGCACTTTCGGCGGCAAGCTCGTGGAAAAACTCCGCTATGGCGAGAACCCGCACCAAACTGCCGCGTTCTACAAAAGCCCCGAACGGCGCTTCGGCGTCGCCAGCGCGCGCCAAGTGCAGGGCAAGGAGCTTTCCTACAACAACATCAACGACACGGACGCGGCTTACGAATGCGCCGCCGAGTTCGATCCCAAACGCACGGCCGCGGTCGCCATCATCAAGCACGCCAATCCGTGCGGGGTGGCGGAAGGAAAGAGTCTCCTCGAGGCCTATCGTAAGGCGCTTGCCTGCGATCCGGTCTCGGCCTATGGCGGCATCGTCGCGCTCAACCGCCCGCTCGATGCGGAAGCCGCCGCCGCCATCATCGAGATTTTCACCGAGGTGATCATCGCGCCGGATGCGAGTGATGACGCGATCAAGATCATCGGCGGCAAGAAGAATTTGCGTCTTCTGCTCGCCGGCGGCCTGCCTGATCCGCGGGCCAAGGGGCTCGTGTTCAAATCGGTCGCTGGCGGCCTGCTCGTGCAATCACGCGACAATGCCGTCGTTGACGATCTCGCATTGAAGACGGTGACCAAGCGCGCGCCCCGTGCGGCGGAGCTTGCCGATCTCAAATTCGCCTTCCGTGTCGCCAAGCACGTGAAGTCGAATACGATCGTCTATGCCAAGGACGGCGCCACCGTCGGCATCGGCGCCGGCCAAATGAGCCGCGTCGACGCCGCGCGCATTGCCGCGCGCAAGGCCGAGGACGCAGCCATTGCCGCCAAGCTGAAGGCGCCGTTGACCAAGGGCTCGGTCGTCGCCTCCGACGCCTACTTCCCCTTCGCCGACGGCCTCTTGGTCGCGATCGAAGCCGGCGCGACCGCAGTGATCCAGCCAGGCGGCTCGATCCGCGATGATGAGGTGATCGCCGCCGCCGACAAAGCAGGCGTCGCGATGGTTTTCACCGGGGTGCGCCACTTCCGTCACTGAGCATGATCCCCGAAAAGTGGGAACCGGTTTTCGGTAAGGATCATGCTCCAGCAAAAAATGTCAGGAACGCGCTGGTTCAACTTGATCGAATACGCGCGCTCGCCAAGAGAACGCCGCCAACGACGTAAAACGCGATCAGGACCGAAATGCCGGCCTTCTGGCTCGCGGTTGCCGCCGTCACCGTGGCGACGAGGAACGGTCCCATGAACGAAGTGAGCTTACCCGATAAGGCGAAGAGGCCGAAGAATTGCGCGAGTCGGTCGTGCGGCGCGAGCCGCACCAAGAGCGTGCGCGAGGCGGCCTGCAGGGGTCCCGCCACCATTCCGATCAAAGCGCCGAGCACGACATAGAATCGCTCGGCATCGCTGGCGAAAATTCCGCCGCCGGGCACCGGCGGCGCCACCGGCAGGAAAAAGAAAATCCGGTCGCGGCTCACCGACAGAATCGCACAAATGCTAATCACGAGAACAACGAGCGCGCCGAGCACGACCGTCTTCGCGCCCAGACGGTCGTCGAGCTTGCCGCCGACATAGGCGCCGATCGTGCCGGTGATGGTGAGCAGAATTCCGAACAGGCCGAGTTGGATCGTCTGCCAGCCGAAGGTGCCGGCGCCGTAAATTCCGCCGAAAGCAAAGAGCGCGATCAGCCCGTCGGTGTAGATCATGTTCGCGATCAGAAAGAACCACAAATCGCGGTGCTGCCGCGCCGACCGGACGGTATCGGCGAGCGCTTGCAGCCCATGCTTGATCGCGGGTCCCAAGCGGTAGCGGGCCTTGCCGTCGGGCGTGAACAGAAAGAGCGGCGTGACGAAAACGACGAACCAGATCGCCGTCAGCGGACCCGTGGCGCGGTCGCCTTCGCGCGCCGCCGCGTCGAGGCCGAAGGCGGGCGAAAGTCCCAACAGCGTGCGGCCGGTTTCCGGGTTGGTCGCCAGAAACGCCAGCGACAGGATCAGCGAGATCATCCCGCCGACGTAGCCTGTCGCCCAACCGAGGCCGGAGAGTGAGCCGAGCTTCTTTCTCGGCACCAGCATCGGCATCATCGTGTTGCAGAAGATATGCGCGAACTCGGCGCCGATGCTCGCGAATACGAAACCGATCAACGCCGGCATGATGGTGGCGGCATCGCCCGGCTTCGCCACCCAAAGCGCCGCCGCGCCCGCGACCAGCATGGCGCCGAAAGCGGCGATCCACGGCTTCCGCCGGCCGGTAGCGTCGGCGATCGCGCCGAGGACCGGCGAAATACAGGCAATCACGACGCCCGCCACGGCGGTGGCAAAACCCCAGATCGATTGTCCTCGCGTTGCATCGCCGACCACGGCCGACGCGAAATAGGGCGCATAGATGAAAGTGAGGATCAGCGTGAAGTAAGGCTGCGAGGCCCAGGCGAAGAGCAACCAGCCCAGAATCGCGAGGCGCGAAGCTTTCCGCGGCGAATCACGCGATGCCATCAAAGCGAAGGTGGCCGAAGGCCGGCCACGCCGTCAATTCTTCACGAGATCGCTGACGAGGCTGGCCGCGACGGTCAGCTTGGAGAGCGTGAAGCCCGTGCTTGCGATTTCCCGAATGCGCGCGCGCGTCCGTTCGACTTCGCTCCGGCGCGGTTCAATCCAGGCATCGAGCGCGGCTTTTCCCGTCATTCCGTTCGAAAGCATCACGGCCGTGAGCTGCCGTTCGCTCGCCGCGATCTGGCCGAGGGCATGATCGAGCGCGAGGCGGTCGAAACGATCCGGCACGTCAAGCTCCTGCGCCGCCTTCACCACGGTTTCGAGCTTGAGGAACTCGCGCGCGGCGAAATAAGTTTCGGCTGCTTCCTCGACCGGTTTTTTCGCCTGATCGGCGATCAGGATCACATCGGTTGCGGCGGCAAGCAATGGCAGCCGCGCGATCCTGCGCGCGAGCGCTTCCGGCACGTTGCCCTCGACGAGCTTCGCCGCGCGCGATTCGAAATCAGCGCGCGCATCCGCCGGCATGATCGCTTCGATCTTCGTCTCGGTCTCTTCGATGCCGGCGCGATAATGCGAGACGATGCCGGCGAGCCCCTGTTTCAAGGGCGCGTTGCGCAAGAACCAGATGATGCGGTCGAGCAAGAGATCCTGCACCGCCGCGTAAAGCGAGAGCTGCAGCTTGCCGGAAATTTTCGCATCGAGCGCATCGATCTCGCCGTTGAGCTCGGTCATGCGATAGGAATCGCGCACCGCCGCGAAGGCCGCGGCGATTTCGGCGGCGTTGGCGCCGGTCTCGTCGGCGATCCGCGCCACGAAAGACGGGCCGCCGCGATTGATGATCGAGTTGGACAGCATCGTCGCGATGATCTCGCGCCGCAGGCGATGACCGTTGACCGCCTCCGGAAACCGCTCCGAAAGCGGCCGCGGGAAATAGCGGATCAATTCCCGCGCAAAGTAGGGGTCGTCGGGTACATTCGACGAAATAAGATCGTCGAATAGCGTGATCTTCGCGTAGGCAAGCATCACCGCAATCTCGGGCCGCGTCAGCCCGAGTTTCTTCTCTCTGCGCTTGGCGATATCCGCATCGCTCGGCAGGAATTCGACCCCGCGGTCGAGGAGGTCGCGCGCTTCCAGCATCTGCATCAGGCGATTTTCGAAGCCGAGATCATCGGCCGCGCAGCGCTCGGCAAGCGAAAGCGCGAGCGTTTGCAAATAATTGTTGCGAAGCACGAGATGCCCCACCTCCGTGGTCATCGACGCGAGCAGCTCGTTCCGCGCCTCGTTCGAGAGCTTGCCCTCGCGCACGGGCGCGGAGAGCGCGATCTTGATGTTGACCTCGACGTCGGAGGTGTTGACGCCGGCCGAATTGTCGATGGCGTCGGTATTGATCCGCACGCCGCCTTCCGCCGCCTCGATGCGGCCGCGCTGGGTCACGCCCAGATTCGCGCCCTCGCCCACCACCTTGCAGCGAAGCTCCTTGCCGCTCACGCGGATCGCATCGTTGGCGCGGTCGCCGACCTTGTCGTCGGCCTCGCTGGAAGCGCGCACATACGTGCCGATGCCGCCGAACCACAAAAGATCGACCGGCGCCTTCAGGATCGCGTGCATGACTTCGGCGGGCGTTGCATCGCTTTTGGAGATATCGAGCAAAGTGCGCGCTTCGAACGAGAGCGGAATGCTCTTCGACGAACGCGGAAACACGCCGCCGCCCTTCGAGATCAACGTCTTGTCGTAATCCTGCCAACTCGAGCGCGGCAGATCGAAAAGCCGCCTGCGCTCGCTCAAGGCGCGTTCCGGGTCGGGCGACGGATCAATGAAGATATCGCGATGATCGAAGGCGGCGACGAGCTTGATGGTTTTTTCCAGCAACATGCCGTTGCCGAACACGTCGCCCGACATGTCGCCGACGCCGGAGACCGTGAACGGCGTTTTGCGGATGTCGATATCCATCTCGCGGAAATGCCGCTTCACCGATTCCCACGCGCCGCGCGCCGTGATTCCCATCTTCTTGTGGTCGTAGCCGGCGGAGCCGCCCGAGGCGAAGGCATCGCCGAGCCAGAATCCGTGCCTGATCGCGATCGCATTGGCGGCGTCGGAGAAGGTCGCCGTTCCCTTGTCGGCGGCGACCACGAGATAAGGATCGTCGCCGTCGTGCAGCACCGTGTTCGCGGGATGCACGATGCCGCCCGCCTCGATGTTGTCGGTGAGCTCCAACAGGCTCGTGATGAAAATGTCGTAGGCGGCGATCCCTTCGGCGAGGATCGCCTCGCGGCCGCCGGCGGCGGGGAGCTTCTTCGGCACGAAACCGCCCTTCGCGCCCACCGGCACGATGACGGCGTTCTTGACCTGTTGCGCCTTCACGAGGCCGAGAATTTCGGTGCGGAAATCCTGCGGCCGGTCGGACCAGCGGATGCCGCCGCGCGCCACCTTGCCGAAGCGCAGATGCACGCCCTCGACGCGCGGCGAATAGACGAAGATTTCGTAGAGCGGCCGCGGCAACGGAAGCACGTCGATTTTCCGGCTCTCGAACTTGATCGAGATCACCGCCTTGGGGTGGCCATCCCGGTCGATCTGGTAGAAATTGGTGCGGATCGCGGCCCGCACCAGCGCGAAGAACTGGCGCAGGATGCGGTCCTCATCGAGGCTTTCGACCGCATTGAGCGCGGTCTCGGCATCGCCGGCGATCGCCGCTTCTTTCTTCGCCCGTTCGGCGCGCGGCAAATCGATCCTTGGATCGAAGCGGGCATGAAATAACGCGACGATCTTCTCGGCGATCGCCGCATGCTTGGCGAGGGTCGTCCAGAGATAATCCTGGCTGAAAGGCTGCGTCGTCTGCCGCAAATAGCGTCCGAGCGTGCGCAGGAGCGCCACGTCCCGCCACGCCATGCCGGCGGCGAGCACGAGCGCGTTGAAGCCGTCGTCTTCCGCGCGCCCGCTCATCACGGCGATCAGCGCGGATTCGAGCTGTTGATCGAGCGCTTCGAGCGGAACAGCGCCGCCGCCCTTCCGCGCGAGCGTCATGTCGTGGAGATAGGCGGAAGGCGCGCCCGTGCTCCTGCCATCGACGGTGTAGGTCCGCTCGTTGATGACCGAGAATCCCATATGCTCCAGGACCGGCACTCGCTCGGAGAGCGGCACGGGCCGTTCAAAGCACCAAACCTTGAGATTCGCCTTTTCGGCTTGCGAAGCATCGCGGCGATAAAAATGAATCGCAAAAGGATGCGCGCGCGAAAGCGTCTCCAGCACGCGGATGTCGGCGACCGCCGTTTCCGGATCGAAAGCGTCGCGATAGATGGCGGAAAACGCCTCGCGATAGCGCCGGTTCAGCGCATGCGCCTGGCTCTGTTCGTGATGCGCGGCAAGCGCCTGCGCGAAGCCGTCGCTCCAGTTGCGCACAATTTTGCCGACGGCGGCTTCCAGCGTGGCGCGGTCGGGATCGGGGGTTTCGCCTTCGTCGCGGCCGATGATGAAGTGCACGCGCGTGAGCGCGCCGTCCGAAAAGTACGGATGGAAGGCCGACAAACGGCCTTTGTAGACTTCGGCGAAATAATCGCCGAGCCGCGCGCGGATCGTACTGTCGTAACGCTCGCGCGGCACATAAGCGAGGATCGAAACGAAACGGTCGAAACGGTCGCGCCGTGCCAGCACCCGCACGCGCGGACGCTCTTCGAGTTCCAGAATCGCGAGTGCGTTTTGGTAGAGAAGATCGTCGTCGATTTGGAATAGTTCGTCGCGCGGGTAGGTTTCGAGCACATTCAGAAGCGCCTTGCCGGAATGGCTTTCGGGGGCAAAGCCCGCGCGCGCAATCACCCTTTCGATCTTCGGCCGCAACGTGGGGATGTCGCGGGCGGAGCGCATGTAAGCGCCCGAGGTGAAGAGGCCAACGATGCGCAGTTCGCCAGCGAGCTTGCCTCTGGTGTCAAAACGTTTGACGCCGATGTAATCCATGTGCAGGCGCCGGTGCACGCGCGAGCGCACATTCGACTTGGTGATGATGAGCGCGACCGGAAGCCGCATGAACTCGCGGATTTCCGGGGTCATGGTCATAAGTTCGCGGCCGCGCTTGAGTACGCGCACTTCGCTCGCGCGCAGGATGCCGAGACCCGTTTTGTCAGCGGGCTCGAGCTCCGACGTTTCGGCGCCGTTGCCGAAGACATATTCGCGGCTGCCGAGAAACGTGAAATTGTCGTCAAGGAGCCACTCGAGAAAAGCAGCGGCTTCCGAAACTTCTTCCTTGGGAAGCGGCGATGATTTCTTCTTCAGCTCGCTGATCGCCGTTTGCACTTCCTCCCGCATCTTTTTCCAGTCGCTGACCGCGACGCGCACTTCGCCAAGCGTCGCCTGCAACGCCTGCTCGAGTGCGGCCGCATGCGCCTGATCGATGCGATCGACGTGGATGTGGATGAAGCTCTCGCGCTGATCCTTGGCCTTGGCGGGCGCTTCGCCCTTCCAGGCAAGAGGCTTGCCCGCCTTGTCGCGCTCCACGGTGAACACCGGATGTAACACGAGCCGCACCGTGAGTTCCTGCGCGGCGATCTCTCCGACCACTGAGTCGAGCAGAAACGGCATATCGTCATTGCAGATCTCGACGACCGTGATGTTCGCGAGCGGTTTTGAACCCGCGACGGCCGGCGGATTCGAAATGCGAATGCTGGGAGCGCCGAACGTGCGCGCCTTCAAGTGATCGAAGCTCAGGCGCGCCAGCGCCGCGATCTCGTGCGCCGAATAGATGACGAGATCCTCGGGCGCGGCGCGTCCGAACAGCGCCGCAACGAACCCGCGCGGCAGGTCGCCGCCCTCCTCGGCCAGAAGCGAGGCCTGCCGCACCAGTTCGCGGGCGGCGCTTTCCTCATTGCTGGTATGAAAGGCGTCGGAGTCCATGCTTGGTTTTATGTGGTCATCATCAGAGAATTATGAAAGCGACTCGACAAAACGAGTGTCCGCCTGCGCCGCCACGCTGTCGAGATCGCGGTTTCGGCTTCGTAGCGTGCCTGATAGGCTTATGCGCAATGTGCAGCGCAATATTGGGGAAGTTATGAACAGGCACGAAAAAACCGGAGCCGGTACGGGCGCTCCGCAACCTTCAACGCCCGCGCGGGACGCGGTGATCGCGCTCGACCTTCCGGCGGCACCGCTCGACGCCGGGGCTCAGGCCTATTTCGCGAAATGCGAGGAAAAGCTCGGCTTCGTGCCGAATGTGCTGAAGGCCTATTCGTTCGATCTAGCCAAGCTCAAGGCCTTCATCGCCATGTCCGATGATCTGATGCTCGCGCCTTCCGGGCTTTCGAAGCTGGAACGCGAAATGATCGCGGTCACCGTTTCCTCCGCCAATCACTGCCATTATTGCCTGGTCGCCCACGCCGCCGCGGTGCGGAAATACTCCGGCAATCCGCAGCTCGCCGAAACGATCGCGGCAAATTACCGCGCCGCCGATCTCGACGCGCGCACGCGGGCAATGCTCGATTTTGCCTGGAAGATCACCGTCGAGCCCTGGGGGATCGAGGAGGCGGACCGGGCCGCACTGCGCGAGGCCGGTTTTTCCGATCGCGAAATCTGGGACATTGCCGCCGTCGCCGGCTTCTTCAACCTGAGCAACCGCGTGGCGAGCGCGACCGACATGCGCCCGAACGAGGAATATTATTCGCTGGCGCGTTGAGCCGGCTTTAGCTCCGGCCAATCTGACTCGGTTCGCGCATGCGCACGGAAAGCTGCATGCCGCCCGCGGGCGCGAGCGTGACCCGACTCAACGGCTCCGGCGCGTAGTCGGGCGAAGTGGAAAAACTCGCCGCGCGGACGAGGGTCGCGAGAATCGCGACCGCCTCGATCAGCGCGAACCCCATGCCGATGCAGATGCGCGGCCCCGCGCCGAAGGGCATGTACTGATAGCGGGGAATCTTCGCTTCGTTTTCCGGCGCGAACCGCAAGGGATCAAAACGGTCGGGATCCGACCAATAGCGCCGGTGCCGCTGGATCGCGTAGATCGGAATGATGATCTGCGTGCCGGCCTTGATCGGCACGCCCGCAAGCTCGGTATCGGCGTTTGCCTGCCGCGACATGATCGGCGCCGGCGGATAGAGCCGCATGGTTTCCTTGATCACCTGCATCGTCGTCACGAGATGATCGATGTGCTCGGACTTGATGGGACCGTCCCCCGCGACCGCGCGCACCTCTTCAAGAATGCGACTCTGCCAGTAGGGTGCGCGCGCAAGCAGATACAATGTCCAGGTGAGCGCGACCGCCGTCGTCTCGTGACCGGCGAGAAAAAACGTCAACAGATTATCGATCAACAACTCATCCGACATTGCGGAGCCGGTTTCCGCATTTTTTGCGTTGATCAGCCGTTGCAGCAGGTCGTCATGGGCCGCCGCCTCGGCGCGGCGGTCGGCCACGAGCGCCGCCACGGCTCCGCGTAACCCTCGTTGCGCGAGCCACATTTTCAGTTTGCCCGGATGCGGCGCCCAGGATGGCAATCCGAAATTCGCATAAGCCATCTGCCAGCCGATCGGCCGCTGATAATTCGAACTCGAACGGGCAATGACCGGCGCGAGATAACCGCCGCCGCTCGGCAACAACGTATGCGAGATCACATCGAAGGTGACGAGACTCATTTCACGGTCGATGTTGTGGGGCACCTCGTTGTCGCGCTTTTGCCAGTCGGCCACCAAGCGCTCCGCCGCCGCTGCAATGGTCGGAACGAAGCTCAAAAGATCGCTGTGCCGGAAAACGGGCGCCGCCGTCTGCCGTTGCCATTTCCAGTCGGCGCCATCGGCGATCAGGATACCGTTGCCCAACAGCGGACCCAGGATCCGCCGCGTAATGCGCGTGCGGCCAAATTGATCGCGCTGGTCGAGCAACACGGTCTTGATGAGCGAAGGCTCGGCGATCCAGCACACCTCGCGGCCGGCCCGGCTCATCACCACAAGCGGCTCCTCGTAAGCGGCCGCCGGCAATACGCGCAGCGGATTGCGCAATAATTTTGCGAAGAACGGCAGCCGCCCCATCGGCCGGTCGAGCGGCGGGACGCGCGGAGCATAGAGCGGTACAGTTTGCGGCGCGTTCATCGGCGTACTTTCATGGTCCGGGGCGGAGAGTAAAGATACCCACCCCTCACATCAACACGAGCCTGTCCGGCAGCTCGTTCTTTTTCAGGGCGCCGGGCGGAAAGTGCTTCGCCAGCACCTCGCCGCAAATTTGAATCGCCTCGATGAAGCCGTCGACCGGCCGGCCCTCTTTAATCTTCCCGATCATCGCTTTCACCGCCCGGTCCCACACTTCGGGCGAGACCTTATCGTTGATGCCGGAGTCGGCGATGATCTCGACATAGCGCTCGGCGAGCGAGGCGAAAATCAAAACGCCCGTTCGTTCCGGCGTAAGATGCAGGCCGTGCGCCGCGAATTGCCGCTTCGCCTCGGCGCTGGCGCGGTCGCGCTTGATCCAGCGCGGAACGAGGAGATAGCGGAGAGCGGGCAGCGAGAAGACGATCGCGCAGGCGGCAAAGACCGCGAGCTGCACGAAATAGATTTCGTCCGCCCACAGCGGCGTGAAATAAAACAAGGGCAGCGGCACGGCGAGCGCGACGATCGCCGCGCGCGCGAGCGGCACGAAGCGGTAATTGCTCGAAGCCATCGCCATCACGCAGAAGATTTCGCCGGAAGTCTTCTGCTCGGCGGCGCGGATCGCGTCGGAGACCCGCTTTCTGTCTTCGAGTTCGATTTTCATGGCGCTCACCAGCTCCCCGACGAACCGCCGCCGCCGAACGAGCCGCCGCCGCCGGAAAACCCGCCGGAGTCGGAACTCGACCAGCTCGATCCCGACGACCACGACGAGCCCGAACCGGAACCGCCCCAGCCCCAAGAATGCGCCCCTTCGCGCGGCGGCGATGCGAGATGCATCCAGACGGCCAATCGTGAGAGCAGCACGAACAAAAAGTGCAAGAGAATGACAAGAAGAATGAGCCCCGGCCCGCTGAATATGAATGGCGCCGCGAGCAAGAGGAGACCAAAGAACGTATTATGGCGCGGTTTCGGCGCGGGCGGCGGCTCGGGTTGAGGCCCGCCTCCCTCGCCCGAGAGCACCTTGATGATCTCGTCGACGCCGTTGGCGATTCCGCCCGGATAATCATTCGCCCGAAAGCGCGGCAGGATCACGGTCTGGATGATCACGCTTGAAATGGCGTCGGTCATCGTGCCTTCGAGGCCGTAACCGACCTCGATCCGCACCTTGTGCTCGTTCGGCGCCACGATGAGCAGCGCGCCGTTGCTCTTGTCCTTCTGCCCGATCCCCCAATAGCGCCCGAGTTGATAGCCGTATTCCTCGATCGTGCGGCCTTGCAGCGAGCGCAGGGTGACGACGACGAGCTGGTCGGTGGTCTTTGCTTCTAGCGCCGCGAGTTTCGCGTCGAGATTGGCTTTCGCCGCGGAATCCAACAGGTTTGCTTCGTCGACCACGCGGCCCGTGAGCGGCGGAAAGACGATGGCCTGCGCGGACGCGCCGCCGGTGCCGGCGAAAAACGCAAGCAGGGCTGCGGCGAGCGAAAGTCCGCGAACGAACCGGAGCGTCCCCGCCAGCATCGTCCGAGGCCCGCGAAACGATGCTTATTTCTTGTCGAAGATGACCACGGGTGGCTTCGTCGTCGGCTCGTCGATGGTGAACGTCTCCATCGGCTTGTTGTTGCGATAGAGCACATTCGCCCAGATGATGCCGGGGAAAGTCTTGAGCTCGGTGTTATAGACCCGCACCGCCTCGATGTAGTCGCGGCGCGCCACCGCGATGCGGTTTTCCGTGCCTTCGAGCTGCGACTGCAGCGCCAAGAAATTCTGGCTGGACTTGAGGTCCGGATAACGCTCGGAAACCGCGAGCAGCCGCGAGAGCGCCCCGGCCAGCTGCGCCTGGAGTTCCTGGAAGCGCTTGAACGCTTCGGGATCGGTGAGGATGGACGGATCGATCTTGATTTCCCCCACCTTGGCGCGCGCCTCGGCGACCTGGATGAAGATCTCGCGCTCCTGCGCGGCGTAACCCTTCACCGTCTCGACGAGGTTGGGGATGAGATCGCTGCGGCGCTGATATTGATTCAGCACCTCGCTCCATGCCGCCTTGGCGCGCTCTTCCTCGGTCGGAATCGTATTGATTCCGCAGCCGGCGAGATTGAGCGCGAGAACGAACGCCGCGAACGGCACGCCAAAACGCTTGCAGAAGGCGAGCATGGGACCTCCCCGAAATCGACTCTGTCGGCTCTATCACAAACGGTTGCGAATTCTAGCGACATCCCTGCGCGCTCCCGCCCCGAAGACGGAATCGGCGGGCCGCAACGGCTTAAATCATTGAAGTAACAGCAAGAATATTGTGGCGAAACTGGTATGCCACCGGCGCGAAAAATTGTGGCGAGGATTCAGCTAATGCGAAGGTTCGAGACGTATCCCGTCGCGAATATGGTAGGCATTGTCAAAATACTTACATACGAGGGCGTAAGCCCCGTGTCGTGAGCGGGGGTCGGACCTCAAGGAGCAACGGATGAGCACCGGCACGACGGCGCTCGAGTCGAACAGTGAGGAGGAGTCCGCTTCCAGCGCGCAATCGCGCGGAGTCGGGCTGCCACCCACCGATATCCGCAACCCGAATTACTTTCATAAGGTGGTGGACTGTCAGTGGGCCTGTCCCGCCCATACCCCCGTTCCCGAATACATCCGCATGATCGCCGCCGGGCGTTACGCCGACGCCTATATGGTGAATTGGGAATCGAACGTGTTTCCCGGAATTCTCGGGCGCACCTGCGATCGTCCATGCGAACCCGCCTGCCGGCGCGGCCGCGTCGAGCCCGATCCCGTCGCGATCTGCCGCCTGAAGCGCGTCGCCGCCGACAATAAAGGCGATGTGCGTGATCGATTGCCGAAACGCGCCGCAGAAAAGAACGGCAAGCGCATCGCGCTTGTCGGCGGCGGCCCCGCTTCGCTCACCGTCGCGCGCGATCTCGCCCCGCTCGGCTATGAATGCGTCGTCTTCGATCAGGACCCGCAAGCCGGCGGCATGATGCGGACGCAGATTCCGAAATTCCGCCTGCCGGATTCGGTGATCGACGAAGAGTGCGGCTACATCCTTGATCTCGGCATCGAATTCGCCGGCAACCGCCGCATCGACAGCATGAAGGCGCTGCTTTCCGAAAATTTCGACGCGATCTTCGTCGGCTGCGGTGCGCCGCGCGGCCGCGATCTCGAAATCCCCGGCCGAGAGCAAGCGGCGAAGAACATCCACATCGGCATCGATTGGCTGTCGAATGTCTCCTTCGGCCACATCAGCAAGATCGGCAAGCGCGTGATCGTGCTCGGCGGCGGCAACACGGCGATGGATTGCTGCCGCTCCTCGCGCCGGCTCGGCGGCGAAGATGTGAAGGTGATCGTGCGCTCCGGCTTCGAGGAAATGAAGGCCTCGCCTTGGGAAAAGGAAGACGCGATGCACGAGGGCATCCCGATCTTCAACTATCTCGTGCCGAAGGAAATCACCCACGAAGGCGGCAAGCTCACGGGCGTGCTCTTCGAAAAAGTCAAAGCCGTGCGCGACGCCAACGGCCGTCGCGAGCTTGTGCCGACTGGCGAGCCCGACGAGCATTTTCCCTGCGACGACGTGCTCATCGCGGTCGGCCAGGAAAACGCCTTTCCCTGGATCGAGCGCGATATCGGCATCGAGTTCGACAAATGGGGCCTGCCGAAGCTCGATCAAATCACCTTCCGCTCGACGCATCCGAAAGTGTTCTTCGGCGGCGATGCCGCCTATGGGCCGAAGAACATCATCTGGGCGGTCGCCCACGGCCACGACGCCGCCATCTCCATCGACAAGCTCTGCCGCGGCGAAAAGCTTTCCGATCGGCCGCCGCCCATGGTCAATCTCGTGAGCCAGAAGATGGGCATCCACGAGTGGAGCTACGACAACGATCCTTCGCTCGACAAACGCTTCAAGGTGCCGCTGCGCGACCAAGCCATCGCGCTGAAGGACATTCGCGCCGAAGTCGAGCTCGGCTTCGACCGCGCGCTCGGCTTCAAGGAAGCGCAGCGCTGCCTCAATTGCGACGTGCAGACCGTCTTTACGAAAGACCTCTGCATCGAGTGCGATGCCTGCGTCGACATCTGCCCCATGGACTGCATCACCTTCACCCCGAACGAACCGGAAGCGGCGCTCCGCCAGCACCTCACCGCGCCCGCCGAGAATTTGACGCAGGACCTCTATGTATCCGCGCCGCTCAAGACCAAGCGCGTGATGGTCAAGGACGAGGACGTCTGCCTGCATTGCGGGCTTTGCGCCGAGCGTTGCCCCACGGGCGCGTGGGACATGCAGAAATTCCTGTTCGAGATCGGTTACGCCGACGGAGGAAGATCGTGCAAAGCCGCCTAGAGCGCACGAACGACTTCGTCGTCCTCTTCGCCAACGTCAACGGTTCAGGCTCGGCGAGCGCCAACCGCATCTTCGCGCGCTCCCTGATCCGCATGGGCATTCCGGCGGGCTCGCGCAACATTTTCCCGTCGAACATCCAGGGCCTGCCGACCTGGTACGAGGTGCGCGTGTCGGCGGAAGGCCATCTCGGCCGCCGCGGCGGCGTCGACCTCATGGTCGCGATGAATCCGCAGACCTGGGACAAGGACGTAAAATCCATCGAGCCCGGCGGCTACCTCTTCTACGATTCCTCCAAGCCCCTGCCGCCGTCGAAATTCCGCGACGACATCAACGTCATCGGCGTGCCGCTCACCGAAATCTGCAACAAGCAATATTCCGACCCGCGGCAGCGGCAGTTGTTCAAGAACATCATGTATGTGGGCGCGCTCGCGGGCTTGCTCGGCATCGAATCCGCCGTGGTCGAAAAGCTGATCGGCGAACTTTACAAGGGCAAGGACAAGCTGATCGCGCCGAACCTGGAAGCCTTTCACATCGGCCGCGATTACGCCGAGAAGAATTTGAAGGGCGCGCTCGGCCTCAAGGCCGAGCGCACCGACGCTGTCCGCGACCGCATCCTGATCGAAGGCAACGACGCGGCCGCGCTCGGCGCGGTTTACGGCGGCGCTACCGTCGCCGCCTGGTATCCGATCACGCCGTCGACTTCGCTCGCGGAGGCCTTTCAGCGCCACTGCCGGCGCTATCGCCTCGACGACAAGGGCAAGAACCGCTTCGCCATCATCCAGGCCGAGGACGAATTGGCGGCGATCGGCACGGTGATCGGTGCGGCCTGGAACGGCGCCCGCGCTTTCACCGCCACCGCCGGTCCCGGCATTTCGCTGATGCAGGAGTTCATTGGCCTCGCCTATTTCGCCGAAATTCCAGCCGTGCTCTTCGACGTGCAGCGCGGCGGCCCTTCGACCGGCATGCCGACGCGCACGCAGCAATCGGACATTCTCGCCTGCGCCTATGCTTCGCATGGCGACACCCGCCACGTGCTTCTCTTCCCGGAAGATCCGCGCGAGTGTTTCGAATTCGGCGCGCTCGCTTTCGATCTCGCCGACCGGCTGCAGACGCCGATCTTCGTCATGCTCGATCTCGACATCGGCATGAACGAATGGCTGGTGAAGCCGCTCGCCTGGAACGACGCCAAGAAACTCGACCGCGGCAAGGTGATGACCGCCGCCGAACTTGAAGCCGGCAAGGAATTCGGCCGCTATCTCGACGTTGACGGCGACGGCATTCCCTATCGCACCTATCCCGGAACGCATCCGACCAAAGGCGCCTACTTCACCCGCGGTACCTCGCGCGACCGCTACGCGCGCTACAGCGAAGAGGGTCCGGTCTATGTCGACAACATGGAGCGGCTCCTCAAAAAATTCGACACCGCGAAGAAGCTCGTCCCCGCGCCCGTGCGCAAGAACGCGCGCGAGGCGACGAAATTCGGCGCCATCTATTTCGGCTCGACGTCGGTGGCGATGGACGAGGCGATCGGCGCGCTCGAGCGCACCGGCGTCCATCTCGATACGCTCAGGCTCCGCGCCTATCCGTTCACCGACGAAGTGCTCGACTTCATTCGCGACCACGAAAAGGTGTTTCTCGTCGAGCAAAACCGCGACGCGCAGCTCCGCACGCTTTTACTCGACACCGGCCGCGTCGATCCCGCCAAGATCGTGCCAATTCTGCATTACGACGGCACGCCGATCACCGCCAATTTCATCGTCAGCGACATCGGACGGCGCATGCAGGAACTCGGCCGCGCCGCCATCCGCGTGGTGGCCTCATGACCTACATCGCCAAGCCCAAGCTCCAGCACCCGAAGCTCGCGCACAATTCGCTCGGCTTCACCCACCGCGATTACGAAGGCAAGGTGTCGACGCTCTGCGCCGGCTGCGGCCACGATTCGATCTCGGCCGCGCTCATCCATTCCTTCTTCGAGTTGAACATCGAGCCGCACCGGGTGGCGAAGCTCTCCGGCATCGGCTGCTCCTCGAAAACGCCGGATTATTTCCTCGGCCAGAGCCACGGCTTCAATTCGGTGCACGGCCGCATGCCGTCGGTGATGACCGGCGCCAACCTGGCCAACCGCGACCTCATCTATCTCGGCGTCTCCGGCGACGGCGACAGCGCCTCGATCGGCCTCGGCCAGTTCGCGCATCTCCTCCGCCGCGGCGTCAACATGCTCTACATCGTCGAGAACAACGGCGTGTACGGCCTTACCAAGGGCCAGTTCTCGGCGACCGCCGACAAGGGCTCGAAGTCGAAAAAAGGCGCCGGCAATATGGACGAGCCGATCGACCTCGTGAGCCTCGCGATCGTCATGGGCGCGACCTTCGTCGCCCGCTCCTTCTCCGGCGACAAGAAGCAGCTCGTCGAGCTCATCAAGGCCGCGATCGAACACAAGGGCGCGGCGTTGATCGACTGCATCAGCCCGTGCGTTGCCTTCAACAACCATCCGGGCTCGACCAAGAGCTTCGATTACGTGCGCGAGCACAACGAAGCGGTGAACGCGGTCGAATTCATCGAGGGCAAGCCCGAGATCAAGGCCGACTACGCGCCGGGCACCGGGACGCTCGTGCGCCAGCACGACGGCACGTATCTGAAGCTGCGCAAGCTCGCCGCCGAATACGAGCCCACCGACAAGAGTGCCGCGCTCGCTTACCTGATGGCGAGCCATGCCAAGGGCGAAGTGGTCACCGGACTGCTCTATGTGGAGCTGGAATCGGAAGATCTTTGCGAGCGCATCGACATGACCGCGACGCCGCTGAACCGCCTGAACGAAGCCGAGCTTTGCCCCGGCTCCGCCGCGCTCGAAACAATCAACGCCGAGCTGCGCTGAGCCCGGCACGATCATTTCGATTCTTGCTTGGTGATTTTGGAGCGGGCGATGGGATTCGAACCCACGACCCCAACCTTGGCAAGGTTGTGCTCTACCCCTGAGCTACACCCGCATCCATACTTAATATAGGCCGCGATAGAGGGCGGTTCTATGCCAAAAGCAACCTGCCAATGCAACCGGCGCGTTATAGTCGCGCGATTGCTTAATATGCCGGACATCCGCTCGGTTAATGCCCGCGACGCCTGAAGAACTTATCGCTTTTCTCGCCCGCCTCGGCATCGAGACGGCGACCGTCGAGCATCCGCCGCTCTTCAGCGTCGAAGAATCGCGCCACCTCCGCGGCGAAATTCCGGGCGCGCACACCAAGAACCTCTTTCTCGTCGACCGCAAGGACCGCCTGTTCCTCGTTTCCGCCGAGGAAAGCACAGCGGTCGACCTCAAGTCGCTGCACCGCCGGATCGGCGCTTCCGGCCGGCTCTCCTTCGGCAAGGCCGAGGAGATGCGCGCCGCGCTCGGCGTGGAGCCCGGGTCGGTCACGCCCTTGGCGGCGATGAACGATCGGGAAAAGCGCGTAACCGTCGTCCTCGACAAGGCGCTGCTTTCGCGCGATCCCCTCAACTTCCATCCGCTGGTGAACACCCGCACCACGCGGATTTCCGCCGCCGGCCTCCTGCGCTTCCTGCAAGCGGTCGGCCATGCCCCGCTTATCGTCGCGCTTGCGGACGAGGGCAGGAAAAACCCCGCTTAATCGCCGCTTCGCGGCCCCGATTGCATTCGGCGCCAATTCCTCCCATTTATTCGTCGAGAATTCCGGCCCGAGCCGGAGCTTTTCGGGAACGAACGGGAATGCTGCTGAACCAGACCGCCGAGACGCCCGCGGGCGCCGATACCCTCGTCGCCGATGCGACGACCCAGACCTTCGTCAAGGACGTCATCGAAGAATCGAAGAAGCGTCCGGTGCTCGTCGATTTCTGGGCGCCCTGGTGCGGGCCGTGCAAGACGCTGGGGCCGGTGATCGAAAAGGTCGTGCGCGCGCAAAAAGGCAAGGTAAAGCTCGTCAAGATGAACATCGACGAACATCCGCAGATACCGGGCCAGCTCGGCATTCAATCGATCCCCGCCGTCTTCGCCTTCGCCAACGGCCAGCCGGTCGACGGCTTCGTCGGCGCGCTGCCCGAAGGCCAGGTCAAGGCGTTCGTCGATCGCCTTGTCGGGCCCGCGGGCAGCGATACCGCCGAGTTGCTCAAGGCCGCCGAAGATGCCCTGAAGTCGGGCGCCGCCGCCAAGGCCGCCGAGATTTTCGCAGAGATCCTCGCCAAAGAGCCCGAGAACGTGCAGGCGCTCGCGGGGCTCGCACGCTGCCATGTGGCGGCGGGAAATTTGGAGCCCGCGCGCGCAACCCTCGCGCTCATTCCGAAAGAGAAGGCGAGCGATCCCGCCGTCAGTGCCGCACGCGCGGCGCTTGAGCTCGCCGAACAAGCAAAGAGCGTCGGCGACGTGGCGCCGCTCGAAGCGAAATTGGCCGCGAACCCCCTCGATCATCAGGCGCGCTTTGATCTGGCGCTCGCGCTCAACGCCCGCGGCAAGCGCCGCGACGCGGCCGATCAATTGATCGAGATCGTCAAGCGCGACCGCAAATGGAACGACGACGGCGCCCGCAAGCAGCTTCTGCAGTTCTTCGAGGTCTGGGGCGTGAATGACGAGGCGACGATCGAGGGCCGCCGCCGTCTTTCCTCGCTGTTGTTCGTCTGAAGCGCGCTCGATTGACGGGCCGAGGCCGATGAGTCTGGATCGCGAAATGCAGGAATTGCCGCCGACGATGCCGGTCTTTCCGCTCGCCGGGGCGCTGCTGCTGCCGCGCGCGCAGTTGCCGCTCAACATTTTCGAGCCGCGCTACCTTGCCATGATCGACGACGCGCTCGCGGCCCCGCGCATCATCGGCATGGTGCAGCCGGACGAGACCAAAGGCGCGCCATCCGCCGCGCCCGCGCTTTACCCCACCGGCTGCGCCGGCCGCATCACGCAGTTCGCCGAAACGGGCGACGGCCGTTATCTCGTGACGCTCACGGGAATCGCGCGCTTCAGGATCGCCGGCGAGCTTTCGGTCGCGACCCCCTATCGCCAGTGCCGCGTCGACTTCGAGCCTTACCGGCGCGACCTTCTCCCGAATGACGGCGCCGACGCGGTCGACCGCGAAGCGCTGTTGAAAATCCTCTCGGCGTATCTCTCCGCCAACAAGATCGAGGCCGACTGGCAGGGCATCCGCCAGTCGCCGACCGAGGCGCTGGTCAACGGCCTTTCGATGCTGTCGCCCTATGGCGTGAAGGAAAAGCAAGCGCTGTTGGAGGCGCCTGATCTGAAGACGCGCGCCGAAATGCTGATCGCGGTGACGGAAGTGACGCTCGCCAAGGGCAGTGGCGGCGGCGACCTGCCGATGCAATGATCCCGTCATGCCCGGGCTTATGCCGGGCATGACAGCGAAGAAAGTCGAATAAGACAGTCATGAGCAACAACCCCGCCGCGATCGACCCGAAGCTTCTGGAAATCCTGGTCTGTCCGGTGACCAAGGGGCCGCTCGAATACGACCGCGAGAAACAGGAATTGATCTCGCGCGCGGCGAAACTCGCCTACCCCATCCGCGACGGCATTCCGATCATGTTGCCGGAGGAAGCGCGGAAGATTAGTTGATGCGTCATGGCCGGACTTGTTCCGGCCATCCACGTCTTACTTCTTGGTTTCTCAGCAAAGACGTGGATGCCCGGCATAAAGCCGGGCACGACAACGCGATCTAAAGCCCCTCGCCGCGCATGAGCTTCGGCATCTCGCCGGTCTCGCCCGCGGCCTCGCGCGAAAAATATCGTTTCAGCGCCGGCGTCCGCTCAACGATACCGAGCCCGACGTCGCGCGCAACGCGCAGCGCATCGGAGCGATTCGAGAAAAGCCGGTTCAGCCCGTCGCTCGCGCCCGCCATCATCATCGTGTCGAGGCGCCGCCAGCGCTCATAGCGCGCGAGCACGTCGGGCGCGCCCGGATCGAGGCCGAGACGCGCGGCGTCGGCGACGCATTCGGCGAGTGCCGCCACGTCGCGAAGGCCGAGATTGAGCCCCTGCCCCGCCAGCGGATGAATGACATGGGCGGCGTCGCCGACCAGCGCCAGGCGCTCGCCAACAAAGCGCCGGGCAACGGCGAACGACAGCGGATAGGCGCGCGGCGGCGAGAAGAACTCGATCTCGCCGAGCTTCAGGCCAAAACGGCGGATCAATTCTTCCTTGAATTCCGCGGGCGCGAGCGCGACCAGCCGTTCCGCCTCGCCGCTCTTTTCCGCCCACACGATCGACGACCGCCTGCCGGTCAAAGGCAGGATCGCGAAGGTCCCAACGGGAAGAAAATGCTGCACGGCGCGGCCTTCGTGGTCGCGCTCATGGCCGATCGTGGCGACGATTCCCGATTGGCCGTAATCCCATGAAACCATGCGAATGCCCGCCGTCGCGCGCAATTTCGATTTCGCGCCATCGGCGGCAACCAACAGGCGCACAGCGAACGACGCGCCGTCTTCCAGCCGAACGTCGAGCCCGCCATCGAGCGGCGCAAAGCTTTCGGTCTTGCTCGCCAGCAAGCGAACACCGGCCTTCGCCGCCGCTTCCCGCAAGGCGATCGCGAGTTCGCGATGCTCGGCAATATGCGCGAGCGGCGCGCCTGCATCCGCCGCCGCGTCGAAATGCAGAAAAGGCTGGCGCACCGCATCTTCGAGATGGCTGTCGGTGATTTCCATCGCGCGGACCGGCTGCGCATTCGCGGCGAGCTTTTCCCAAACGCCCAAAGCTTCGAGGATCTGGCGCGCCGCCGGCGCAATCGCGGAAACGCGCTCGTCGCGCGCGGGTTCTTTCGCCAGCGCCGGATCGCAGACCGCGATCGAGAAACCCGGCTTGAGCGCGCGCACGAGCGCCGTGGCGAGCGCGAGCCCGGCAATGCCGGCGCCCGCGATCAGTACGTCTAGCCGCTGGTTCGACGCGTCCATTCGCTTTGCCTGTTTCGCGCACGGTTTTAGCACGAATGGGCTCGCGCTTGACTGTCCCGTAGCGAGAGGGTCAATCCTGTTTGCCGGGGGCAATATGTCGAAAGCCGTCAAAAGTCTGCTGGAATTGCTCGATCTCGAGCCGCTGGAAGTGAACCTCTTTCGAGGGCTCAGCCCGCAATCGAACTGGCAGCGCGTCTTCGGCGGCCAGGTGATCGGCCAGGCGCTCGTCGCCGCCACCCGCACGGTGGAGGCGCGGCCCGCGCATTCGATGCACGCCTACTTTCTCCTCGGCGGCGATCCAAAAGTGCCGATCATTTACGAAGTCGACCGCATCCGCGACGGCAAGAGCTTCACCACGCGGCGCGTGGTGGCGATCCAGCACGGGCAGGCGATCTTCTCGATGTCGGTTTCATTCCACCGCGACGAGCCCGGCTTCTCGCATCAGGCCGAGATGCCGAAGGTGCCGGGGCCGGAGGAATTGCCGAGCGAGCAGCAGATCCGGGAAAAAGTCATGCCGATGATGCCGGCGCCCGTGCGCCGTTACTACGAGCAGGAGCGGCCGATCGAGCTGCGGCCGGTGGAATACAGCCGTTATCTGTCGCGCGAGCACCGCGACCCGCATTTTCACGTGTGGATCCGGGCCACCGCGCCGCTTCCCGACGATCCGGCGATCCACCAATGCGTGCTCGCCTATGCCTCCGACATGACGCTCCTCGACACTTCGCTCATTCCGCACGGCCGCACGGTTTTTCAAAAAACGATCCAGGCCGCGAGCCTCGATCATGCGCTGTGGTTTCATCGCCCGTTCCGCGCCGATGAGTGGCTGCTCTATGCCCAGGACACGCCGAACGCTTCCGGCGCCCGCGGGCTATCGCGCGGATTGATCTTTTCGAAAGACGGAACGCTCGTCGCCTCAGTGGTCCAGGAAGGACTCATTCGCGAGCGCAAGGAAGAAAGCTGAGGCCGAAAACCTGCTGCTCAAAAAGCGGTCAGATTTGCAACCGGCGTCTTTGCCTGTAGCCTAAAAACTAAGCACGGACGCCGTGCCGCTGCACCGAAAGCCGGGGTCCGTCGCAGGCATACTGACCGCAGCTGAAAAACCGCTGATTCTTCAATCGCCTAATCGGCGGTGCGACAAGTTGGCACGGGGTTTGATTCTCTTCTGCGCTGGTTCGATGCGAGCGGCGGGAGTGGCCTGCTTCTCGCACTGGACCCGATCATAAACGCCCGAAAGCGGCTTCGCCGCGAAGGGGCCAATGCGGGGATAGGAGCCACATGAAGATCGTCATGGCCATCATCAAGCCGTTCAAGCTGGAGGAGGTGCGCGACGCCCTTACCGGCATCGGCATCCACGGACTGACCGTCACCGAAGTCAAAGGCTACGGAAGACAGAAGGGGCACACCGAAATCTATCGCGGCGCCGAATACGCCGTGAACTTTCTGCCGAAGCTGAAGATCGAGGTCGCAGTCGCCACCGACCAAGTGAAGAAGGTGATCGCGGCGATCACCGGCGCGGCCAAGACCGGCCAGATCGGCGACGGAAAGATTTTCGTCTACCCGATCGACCAGGCTGTCCGCATCCGCACCGGCGAAACCGATGCCGATGCGCTCTGAACCGAACACCGACCTCATTCCAGCTACGGAGCTTCAACCCATGACGAACAAGAACTGGCTGCGCGCGGGCGTGCCCGCTTTCATCGCAGCGATGGTGGCTGCGGGGCCGGCGTTCGCCGACCCGACCATCAACAAGGGCGATACCACCTGGATGATGACCGCGACCGTCCTCGTCCTCTGCATGACCGTTCCGGGTCTTGCGCTGTTCTATGGCGGCCTCGTGCGGTCGAAGAACATGCTCTCGATGCTGTTACAGGTGTTCTACACCGAATGCATCGTGCTCCTGATCTGGGTGCTCTACGGCTACAGCCTCGCCTTCACCGGCGGCCCGAACGATTTCATCGGCGGCCTGTCGAAGGCGTTCCTCGCCGGGATCACCCCCGACACCCCGGCCGCGACCTTCACGGTCGGCGTCGCGATCCCCGAAGGCGTCTATGTGATGTTCCAGATGACCTTCGCGGCGATCACCGCGGCGCTCATTCTCGGCTCGGTCGCCGAACGCACGAAATTCGCGGCGATTGCGTTGTTCATGCCGCTGTGGATCACCTTCGTCTATTTCCCGATCGCGCACATGGTCTGGTACTGGTCAGGACCCGACGCCATTGACGCCGCCGCCAAGGCCCTTGCCGCCGCGACCGATCCCGCCGCCAAGCAAAAGGCGCAGGAAGCGCTCGATGCCGTGCTTGCGGATGGCGGCTTCCTTTACAAGAAAGGCGCCATCGACTTCGCCGGCGGCTCGGTCGTGCACATCAACTCCGGCATCGCCGGCTTCGTCGGCTGCTTGATCGTCGGCAAGCGCATCGGCTTCGGCCGCGATGTGATGGCGCCGCATTCGCTGGTGATGAGCTTCATCGGCGCCTGCCTCTTGTGGTTCGGCTGGTTCGGCTTCAACGCCGGATCGAACCTCGAGGCCGCGGGCTCGGCGGTGGTGGCCTTCCTCAACACCTTCATCGCCACCGCTTCCTGCGCGATGGCATGGATGTTCATCGAGTGGATCGTGAAGGGCAAACCAACCATGCTCGGCGCGATCTCGGGCGCGGTGGCCGGCCTCGTCGCCGTGACGCCCGCCTCGGGCTTTGCCGGCTCCATGGGCTCGCTCGTGCTCGGCATCGTCGCAGGCTTCGTCTGCTTCTTCTTCTGCACGACGGTGAAGAACGTCTTCAAGTATGACGACGCGCTCGATGTCTTCGGCGTCCACTGCATCGGCGGCATTGTCGGCGCGCTCGGCACCGGCATTCTCGTCAATCCGTCGCTGGGCGGCACCGGCATCTTCGACTACACGGTGAACAAGGTCGCCGATTACGACATGACGGCGCAGATGATCGCCCAATGCTGGGACGTGAGCGTCACGTTGCTATGGTCGGGCATCGGTTCGGCGATCCTGTGGAAGATCGTCGACATCATCGTCGGCTTGCGCCCGGCCCCGGACAAGGAGCGCGAAGGTCTCGACGTCTCCGATCACGGCGAGCGCGCCTACAATATGTAGGCCGCGCCTCGGCGCAGTACGGTCCTGATAATGGAAGGCCCCGGTTCGCCGGGGCCTTCTTCTTTGCCGCAAGGCCGATGGTTAACGAGCCCTTAACCAGCTTCTTCCTAAGGTCCACGAGCCGCCGCGCCCTTTCGAGAGTGTGCCGAATGCCCAGTTCCGTTTCTTCCCGCGCCGGTTCGTGGTCGGACGGGCTTGCCGGCGCCTTGCACCGGCGACTCGCCGAACTCAGCGGGCTGGCGCTGATCCTGATCGCCGCCGCCGCCGCCGTGGCGCTGGCGAGCTGGTCGGCGCTCGATCCGAGTTTCAATCTCGCGAGCGATGGCCCGACACGCAATCTCCTGGGCCGCCCCGGCGCGATCTTCGCCGATTTCCTGATGCAGTTGATCGGCCTTGCCGCGGTCGTCTTCATTTTGCCGCTCGGCGTCTGGGGCTGGCGCATCCTCACGCACCGGCCGCTGAAGCGGATCAGGATCAGGCTGGTCGCCTGGTTCCTGAGCGTCGTTTTCGCCACGGGCCTTGCCGCCTGCATCAAGTCGACGCTGAACTGGCCGCTTTCCACCGGATTGGGCGGGATTTCCGGCGACCTCCTGCTCGGCCTTCCGACCCTTGTCTTCGGCGGCGCGCTTCCTTTTCCGAACCGGCTGGTGCTTGCCGCTTTATTCGCGCTCCTTGCCATCGCTCCGCTCGCCGTCGCACTCGGCCTTGGCTTCACGGCGGAACCCGAGCCGGAAACCGATGACGACGCGCCGGGGAAAGTCGTGGTTTCGCTCGGCGCGCTGACCCACGGCCTGCTCGCTTTCAAGGCGCGGCTCTTCGGCAGCCAGCGCGGCGGCCTGCGCTCCCTCTTCAAGGAGATGCTCGGGCGCGACGAGGAGGATTTGCCCATGCGAACGGCGCGGCGCGAGCCGATGCTCGATGCCGATGACGCGGATTTCGATCGCGACGAGCCAGAACCGCGCCGCCGCGCGCCGCGCATGCCGCCGGCTCCGAAAAAACGCCGCGCGCCGCGCGGCCGCTACGAACTGCCGCCGCTCGATTTGCTGGCCGCGGCCCCGAAGGAGCGCGCGCCCGCTCTTTCCGCTTCCATCCTCGAGGAAAACGCCGAAATGCTCGAAAACGTGCTCGAGGATTTCGGCGTGCGCGGCGAAATCGTCAATGCGAGCCCGGGCCCCGTCGTCACGCTCTACGAACTCGAGCCCGCGCCCGGCATCAAATCCTCGCGGGTGATCGGGCTTGCCGACGATATCGCGCGCTCGATGAGCGCGGTGTCCGCGCGCGTCGCCGTCGTTCCCGGCCGCAACGCCATCGGCATCGAATTGCCCAATCCGAAGCGCGAGAAGGTCGTGCTGCGCGAACTTCTCGCCGCGCGCGAATTCACCCAGGCGAATGCGAGCCTGCCGCTTTGCCTCGGCAAGACCATCGGCGGCGATCCGGTGATTGTGGATCTCGCGCGCATGCCGCATCTTTTGATCGCCGGCACCACCGGCTCCGGCAAGTCGGTCGCGATCAACACCATGATTCTGTCGCTCCTCTACCGGCTGCGGCCGGAGGAGTGCCGGCTCATCCTCATCGACCCGAAGATGCTCGAGCTTTCCGTCTATGACGGCATTCCGCATCTTCTCGCCCCCGTCGTCACCGATCCGAAGAAGGCGATCATCGCGCTCAAATGGACGGTGCGCGAGATGGAAGAGCGCTACAAGAAAATGTCGAAGGTCGGCGTGCGCAACATCGACGGCTACAACGCCCGCGTCGCCGAGGCGCGCGAAAAGGGCCAGTCGATCACCCGCACGGTGCAGACCGGCTTCGACAAGGAAACGGGCGAGGCGGTTTACGAGCGCCAGGACATGGAGCTCGATCCGCTTCCCTTCGTCGTCGTGGTGGTCGACGAGATGGCCGACCTCATGATGGTCGCGGGCAAGGACATCGAGGGCGCGATCCAGCGGCTCGCGCAGATGGCGCGCGCCGCCGGCATCCATCTCGTCATGGCGACGCAGCGGCCCTCGGTCGACGTGATCACCGGCACGATCAAGGCAAATTTCCCGACCCGCGTCTCCTTCCAGGTCACCTCCAAGATCGACAGCCGCACGATCCTCGGCGAGCAGGGCGCGGAACAACTCCTCGGCCAGGGCGACATGCTCTACATGGCCGGCGGCGGCCGTATCAGCCGCGTGCACGGCCCCTTTGTTTCCGACCGCGAGGTCGAGCACGTCGTCGCGCATTTGAAGGAGCAGGGCGCGCCGGAATATCTCGAGGCCGTCACCGCCGAAGAGGAAGAAGGCGAGAACGGCGCCGTCTTCGACAACGGCGCCTTCGGCGAGGAGGGTGGCGCCGATCTTTACAAACAGGCCGTGCAAATCGTGCTCCGCGACCGCAAGGCCTCGACGAGCTACGTCCAGCGCCGCTTGCAGATCGGCTATAACCGCGCCGCCACCATCATCGAGCGGATGGAAAAAGAGGGAATCGTGGGTCCTGCCAATCATGCGGGCAAACGCGAGATCCTCGTCGAAGGTGCGAACGAACCCTATTGACCGAGGGGTCCTGGGGCCGCCAAATCGCCATAAGTTGCCGTTAGCCGAGTCGCGATCGGCAGGGGAACCATGACCAGCGTGTTCAAAAGCCTTCAGTTGGCGGCCATCGCCGCTTTTGTTGCGACCGCGGCCATCGCCACGCCGCCGACGCAGGAGATGCCGCCAAAGCCGCCGGCGGCGGTGTTCGAGCGCGATCAGCTCGCCCTCCTCGAGAAGGTCAACACCTATTTCAACTCGGTCACCACGCTCGTCGGCAAATTCGTTCAGGTCGGGCCCGACGGCGGCAAGTCCGAGGGCCAGTTCTACATGCAGAAGCCGGGCAAGATCCGCTTCGAGTACGACCCGCCGAGCAACATCGAATTGATCTCGAACGGCGAATCGGTCGCGGTGCGCGACCGCAAGCTGGTGACGCAGGACATCTATCCGCTGTCGCAGACGCCCTTGAAATTTCTCCTCTCCGACAAGCTTGACCTCCTGAAGGACACCAACGTCGTCGGCATCTATCAGGACGATCTGTTCGTCACCGTCGTGATCGAGGAAAAGAATATCATCGCCGGCACCAATCGCTTGATGATCATGTTCGGCAAGAAGGACATGCAGCTCAAGCAGTGGACGGTGACCGACCCGCAGGGTTACGACACCACCGTCGCGGTTTCCGATCTCGATACGAAACAAAAACCGGACCCGCAGCTTTTCAAGATCAATTTCGAGCGCATGCTGCAATAGCGCTTCTGCTTTCTTTCCTGTCCCGACAATCCATGCGCTTTGTCCTCGCCACATGGAACATCAATTCCGTGCGGTTGCGGCTGCCCTTGGTGAAACGCTTTCTCAAGCGTTACGCCCCGGACGTGCTTTGCCTGCAGGAAACGAAATGCCCCGACGACAAATTTCCGCGCAAGGCGTTCGTGGAGGCGGGCTATCCGCATGTCGAGATCTACGGCCAAAAAGGTTATCACGGCGTCGCCACGGTCTCGCGGCATCCGATCGAAACCGCGCAGCGGGAAAAATTCTGCCGCAAGGACGACTGCCGGCATCTCGCCATCGAACTCGGGGCCGCGGCGGGTTTTTCGCAGCCGATTACGATTCATAATTTCTATGTGCCTGCCGGCGGCGACATTCCCGATCCCGAACTGAACGAGAAGTTCGAGCACAAGCTCGCCTTCCTTGACGAGCTCGCCGCGCATGCCGTCACCAGCGACGCGAAAAACGGCGCGCGCTCGATTCTCGTCGGCGATTTGAACGTGGCGCCGCTCGAGCACGACGTCTGGAGCCACAAGCAGCTCCTCTCCGTCGTCAGCCACACGCCGATCGAGATCGAGAAATTCACGGCCTTTCAAGAAGCCGGCGGCTGGATCGATGTCATGCGCGCTTTCGTTCCGGCTTCCGAAAAGCTTTACACCTGGTGGAGCTACCGCGCCGCCGACTGGGAAGCGTCCGATCGCGGCCGCCGGCTCGATCACATCTGGGCAAGCCCCGCCCTCGGCAATGCCGCGCGCGAAATCAGCGTCATCCGCGCCGCGCGCAACTGGAAACAGCCATCCGACCACGTGCCGGTGATCGCGGCTTTTGAACTCTAGTGCACGTCTTCGCGCGTGTCTTCCGGGCTGTCGAAGAGCGGCAGCACGAGGTCGAGGTCGTCGACGATGCGCTTGACGCGCACGGCGATCAGACGGCGGAGCGCGGTCGCCGCCTGCGGCTCGCCTTCGAGAATGCGGACAAAGACGACCCGCGGAATGCGAAACAGAACCGACGACTCAAGCGCGACCGCGGTCGACGGCCGCACCGTCTCCACGATCATCGCCGTTTCCCCGATCAAGGAGCCGCGCCGCGCGGTGACCGAGCCGTCATCGGTGTGATTGCCCGCCTGCTGCAACACGACCGAGCCGTTGACGACCACGAAGCCGCCCTCCGCCGGCTGGCCTTCCTCGAACAGAATATCGCCGCGCGCGAGCCGGATGGTCTCGACGCTGATCCCGAGAATCCGCAGCGCATCCTTGCCGAGGAGATGCAGCGTCGGAATCCGGTCAAGAAATTCGATGTCGTCTTCGAGGGCCATGCTGCCGCTACGGCACGAGCTTGTAGCCGCCGGCTTCGGTCACCAACAGCGTCGCGTTCGCCGGATCCTTCTCGATTTTCTGCCGCAGCCGGTAGATGTGCGTTTCCAGCGTATGCGTCGTGACTCCGGAATTGTAGCCCCACACCTCCTGCAACAGCACCTCGCGCGAAACCGGCGTCTGTCCCGAGCGATACAAGTAGCGAAGGATCGCGGTTTCTTTTTCAGTAAGCCGCACTTTCGAGCCGCGTTCGTTCACCAAAAGCTTCGCGCCCGGGCGGAAGCTGTAGGGCCCGATCGGAAAGACGGCGTCTTCGCTCGCTTCGTGGCTCCTGAGTTGGGCGCGGATACGCGCGAGCAGCACGGCGAACCGAACGGGCTTGTTGACGTAGTCGTTGGCGCCGGCTTCGAGACCCAGGATCGTGTCGGAGTCGGCATCATGGCCGGTGAGCATGATCACCGGCGCCTTGAACCCGTTCTTGCGCAGGATTTTCACCGCCTCGCGCCCGTCAATGTCGGGAAGCCCGACATCCATGATCACGAGGTCAAAGTGGCCGCTCTTGGCCTGCTGCACCGCCGCCTGCGCGGTTCCGACCGTCTCGGTTTCGAATTCTTCATGCAAGGCAAGCTGTTCCGCGAGCGTCTGGCGGAATTCGTCATCGTCGTCGACGACCAGAATCTTCTTACGCGTAGTCGGCATGACACCCCCGGCTTTCCGCAAGTTTACATCATGGGCCGCCACCCATGCCAGACGAGGCGGGCGGAGCTAGACCGGCGGAATGATGCTAGGCAAGTGCGGCGATGCCGAAATCGAGACCCCTGATCTTCACGGTTACGCGAGCGCCCGGTGAACGTTCGCGCGGCGTCTTGCGCGGTCTGGGTTTAACCATTCCGGTCGCGCTCGGCCGCGCGGGGATTACGGCCAACAAGCGCGAAGGCGACGGCGCAACACCGCGCGGACGCTTTCGGCTTCGGCGCCTGTGGTGGCGGAACGACCGCATGCCGCGGCCGCAAACGGCGCTTCCGCTTCGTCCGATCCGGTCGGGCGACGCCTGGTGCGAGGACGCGGCCGACCGCCGTTACAATCAGCCGATCCGGCTTGCCGCCGACGCGCCGGGCGATCGGCTATGGCGCGAGGATCATCTTTACGATCTCATCATCGAGCTTGATCACAACACGCGCCCGCGGATTTCCGGTCGCGGCAGCGCCGTGTTCATTCATCTCGCGCGTCCGCAGTTTTTGCCGACGGCCGGCTGCGTGGCGTTGAAGGGCGAGGATTTGCACCACCTGCTCACGCGGCTTCGCAAGAACACCTTGATCGAGATTCGCTGAGTTCAGTCGCGGGCCCCGAAGATCGCGCTGCCCACCCGCACATGCGTGGCGCCAAAGGCGATCGCGCTTTGAAAATCGGCGCTCATGCCCATGGAGAGCCATGGCAACGCGTTGCGCTTCGCGATCTTCTGCAACAGCGCGAAATGCGGCGCCGGCGGCTCATCGAAAGGCGGAATGCACATCAAGCCCTGAATCGAGAGCCGGTATTGCTCACGGCACTCCCGAATGAAACCATCCGCCGCTTCCGGCAACACACCTGCTTTTTGCTCCTCGCCGCCCGTGTTCACCTCGACGAAGAGTTTTGGCGTCCGCTGCTGACGCGTGATTTCCTCGGCGATGGCCGCCGCGATCTTCGGCCGGTCGACGGTGTGGATCGCATCGAACAGCGCAACCGCTTCGCGCGCCTTGTTCGATTGCAACGGCCCGATCAGGTGCAGATCGAGATCGGGAAACCGCTCGCGCAGCGCCGGCCATTTCGTCTTCGCCTCCTGCACGCGGTTTTCGCCGAAGACGCGGTGACCGGCTTCAATCGCGGGCAGGATCGCCTCCGTTGGAAACGTTTTCGTCACCGCGACGAGCGTGACGCTCGCCGGATCGCGGCCGCCGCCGAGCGCCGCTTTTCTGATTTCGGCGCGGATAAAACCGAGCCGCTCGGCGGTATTCGCGGGCCTTTGTTTTTCGCGTGCTTCGGGCATGGCAAATCCTCGCGAGCCATTTATAGCCGCGGGGATTTTCGCGCAACGGAGCCTCCCGCAAGGCGTTGACCGCAAGGGATTTTTCGTGTCCTGTCGCCGGAATCCGCGTCAGGAAACGATGACAAGCGAGCGCTACAACGCCCGCGAGGCCGAGCCCCGCTGGCAGAAAATCTGGGACGAACGCGGCATTTTCCGCACGCGCAACGACGATCCGCGCCCGAAATACTACGTGCTCGAGATGTTTCCCTATCCGTCGGGACGCATCCACATGGGCCATGTGCGCAACTACACCATGGGCGACGTGGTCGCGCGCTACATGCGCGCCAAGGGCAACAACGTGTTGCATCCGATGGGATGGGACGCCTTCGGCATGCCGGCCGAAAACGCCGCCATGGCCAACAAGGTGCATCCGAAGAAATGGACCTACGAGAACATCGCGGCGATGAAGGCGCAGCTGAAGTCGATGGGCCTGTCGCTCGACTGGTCGCGCGAACTTGCGACCTGCGACCCCTCCTATTATCGCCATCAACAGAAACTCTTCCTCGATTTCCTCAAGGCCGAGCTCGTCGAGCGCAAGAGCTCGCCCGTCAACTGGGATCCGGTCGACCAGACGGTGCTCGCCAACGAGCAGGTGATCGACGGCCGCGGCTGGCGTTCGGGCGCCGTCGTCGAGATGCGCGAGCTCACCCAATGGTTTTTCAAGATCACCAAATATTCCGACGCGTTGTTGCAGGCGATCAACGGCCTCGATCGCTGGCCGGAAAAAGTGCGGCTGATGCAGAAGAACTGGATCGGGCGTTCGGAAGGCCTGCTCATGCGCTTCGCGCTCGCGCCGCAGAACACGCCGAAGAATTTCACCGAGATCGAAGTCTTCACCACGCGGCCCGACACGCTGTTCGGCGCTTCGTTCGTCGCGCTTGCGCCCGACCATCCGCTGGCAGCGGCGCTCGCCGAACGCGATCCGAAGTTGGCCGCCTTCATCGAAGAATGCCGCAAGATGGGCACGGCGCAGGAATTGATCGACAAGGCCGAGAAGAAAGGCTTCGACACCGGCCTCAAGGCCGTGCATCCGTTTGATTCCAAATGGGAATTGCCGGTCTACGTGGCGAACTTCATCTTGATGGAGTACGGCACCGGCGCGATCTTCGGCTGCCCGGCGCACGATCAGCGCGACCTCGACTTTGCGCGCAAGTACAAATTGCCGGTGACGGCGGTGGTGATTCCCGAGGACGCCGACCCGAAAACCTTCGAAATTCACGACAAGGCCTATGACGGCACGGGCAAGCTCGCGAATTCTCGATTCCTCGACGGGATGACAATCGAAGCCGCGAAGGAAGAGGTCGCGAAGCGCCTGGAAAAGGAAACCCGTGGCAATCGCGCCGTAGCACAACGCCAGGTTCACTACCGCCTGCGCGACTGGGGCATTTCACGCCAGCGCTATTGGGGCTGTCCAATCCCGGTGATCCACTGCAAGGATTGCGGCACACTTCCCGTGCCGGATAAAGATTTGCCGGTGGTCTTGCCCGAGGACGTTGACTTCGACCGCCCGGGCAATCCGCTCGACCGCCATCCGACCTGGAAACACGTTTCCTGCCCTCAGTGCGGGAAGGCGGCCGTGCGCGAGACCGACACGATGGATACCTTCGTGGATTCGTCCTGGTATTTCATCCGCTTTACCGCGCCCGATGCGCTGGCGCCGACGGACAAGGCGGCCGAGCGCTACTGGATGCCGGTCGATCAATACATCGGCGGCGTCGAACACGCGATCCTGCACCTTCTCTATTCGCGCTTCTTCACCCGCGCGATGAAAGCGACCGGCCACGTCGATATCGACGAGCCGTTCAAAGGCATGTTCACGCAGGGCATGGTGGTGCATGAGACCTACCGCAAGGCCGACGGCACCTATGTGGAGCCCGCGGCGGTAAAGCTTTCGGCCGAGGGCGGCGAGCGCCGCGCAACCCTTTCTGCCACAGGCGAAAAACTCGAGATCGGCGCCATCGAAAAGATGTCCAAATCCAAGCGCAATACAGTGGATCCGGACGACATTCTGTCGACCTTTGGGGCGGATACAGCGCGCTGGTTCATGCTTTCAGACTCACCCCCCGACCGTGACGTGATCTGGACCGAAGAAGGCGTGCAAGGCGCCTACCGGTTCGTGCAGCGCCTGTGGCGGCTTACGAACGAGCTCGCCGGGCTTGCCGCGCCTGCGAACGCCGCACGGCCGCCCGCTTTTTCTCCCGCCGCCGAAGGCGTCCGCAAGGCCGCGCACGGCGCGCTTGCCCATGTCAGCGAAGATATCGAACGGCTTCGTTTCAACCGTTGCGTTGCGCATATCTATGAGTTGGCGAATGCGCTCACGGCTGCGATCAACGACGCGGCCGCCGCCGGCAAGAAAATCTCCGCCGATCTCGCCTATGCCTTCCGCGAAGCCGGCGACATCCTCATCCGGCTGGCCGCGCCCATGATGCCGCATCTCGCCGAGGAATGCTGGGCGGCGCTCGCGCACAAGACGCTCATTGCCGAGGAGCCTTGGCCAGTGCTCGAACGCGCGCTCCTGATCGAAGAGACGATTACTTTACCCGTTCAGGTTAACGGCAAGAAGCGCGCGGACGTTACCGTTGCGCGCAATGCCGCGGACAAGGAGGTCGAGGCCGCGGTGCTTGCGCTTGAGCCCGTCCGGCGCGCCCTTGAAGGCCGGGCCCCGAAAAAGGTAATCGTCGTGCCGCAGAGGATCGTGAATGTCGTCGCCTGAACCGAGCGCATTTTGCGGCCGCCTCGCGGGCATCGCTTTGCTCGCCGGCATGCTCGCGGGCTGCTTCCAGCCCATGTATGCCGACCACTCGCTCGTCGGCGGCACCGGGCCCAATTTGCGCGACGCCATGCGCGACGTGGAAATCGCCAAGATCGACGGCCGGGTCGGACAGGAAATCCGCAACGACATCATTTTCGAATTGTCCGGCGGCCAGGGCAATCCGACCGGCGCGCCCTACAAGCTCAACATGCAGGTTGCGACCAACTCCTCGAGCACCCTCATCGATGCGCAGACCGGCCTGCCGGAAGACGAAACGGTCAGCCTCGACGTGACCTACAAATTGCATGACGTCGCCAACGACAAGATCGTCATGACCGACAAGGCGATCGCGCGCGTCACCATCGACCGCACCCAGCAGCGTTACGCCCGCGTGCGCGCCTTGCGCGAAGCCGAAAACCGCGCCGCCAAGGTGATCGCGGAACAGATCCGCGCCCGCGTCGCCTCGTACTTCCTCTTGCACACCTGACGGGCGTCAGGCCCGTGGTCGCCCTCCGCGTCGGCGAAATCGAAAGCTTCCTCGCCCGCCCCGATCCGCGACGTCGCGTTGTCTTGATTTACGGCCCCGATGCCGGGCTCGTCAGCGAACGCGCGGCGGCGATCCTGAGCGGCGCCGCAAGCGGCGATCCTTTCGCCGTCGTGCCGATCGAAGGCGATGCCATCGCTTCCGATCCCGGCCTTCTGCACGACGAGGTTCGTACTTTCGGCCTCTTCGGCGGCCGCCGAATCGTGCGCATCCGCGCCGGCGGCCGCAACTTCGCGCCGGCGCTCGAAGCCGTGCTCGCCGATCCGCCGGAGGCGCTCGTGCTGATCGAGGCGGGAGAACTCCGGCCCACGTCGCCGCTGCGCGCGCTCTGCGAGAAATCTCCGGCCGCCGCGGTCATTCCCTGCTACGCCGACGGCGAGCGGGATTTGCGGAACCTCATCGAGCGCGCGCTGAAAGACGCTCGCCTCAGCATCGACGCTGATGCGCGCGACGAACTGATGGCGCTCCTCGGCGCCGACCGCCTTGCTTCGCGTGCCGAGCTCGACAAACTCGTGCTTTACGCCGAAGGCGAGGGGAGGATCGGCGTCGAGGACGTGCGTGCCATCATAGCCGACGCTTCCGCCCTCGCGCTTGACGATTTGGTGGATGCGGCGGGCGCGGGCGAGGAGGAAACAGCACTGACGGCGCTCCGAAAAGCCCGTGCCGCCGGCGTTTCAGCCAGTGCCATCCTGAGCGCCGCCATCCGCCATGTGGCGCAGCTTCACCGGCTGCGTCTTTCGGTCGAGCACGGCGCACGGCCAGGCGAAGCGATCGACAACGCGAAGCCGAGGATTTTTTTCCGGCGCAAGCCCGCCTTTGAACGCGCGCTCGCGCGCTTCGATACGGGGCACCTTGAAGCCGCGATCATCTCGCTGTCGCTCGCGAGCCTCGAGGCGCGGCGCACCGCCGTGCTGGCCGACGCGACCGCCGAGCGTGCGCTCCTGAACCTTGCGCGCGGCGCGCGCCGGCGCGATTCAGTGGCGTCCGCCTAGCTTCTTGGAAAACGCCTCGAACTGCTCGAGCGTCTTGTAGCGGATGCGCACCTCGCCGCCGGAGCCGCGCGGGACGATATCGACCGCAAGCCCCAGCGCATCGGAAAGCTTCCGCTCCACGGCGCGAATGTCGGCGCTCTTCGACGGCTTGACCCTTCGCCGGGTCTGCTTGCCGCGCACCACCGGCCGCTCCTGCGCGCGCGCTTCCGCCTCGCGCACATTGAGGCCCTGCTCGACGATCATCTTCGCGAGACCTTCGGGGTCTTCGTGCGCGAGCAACGCGCGCGCGTGCCCGGCGGTCAATTTGCCCTCGGCGAGATAGCGCTTCACGCTGGGCGGCAACTTCTGCAGGCGCAAGGTGTTGGCGACATGGCTGCGGCTCTTGCCGACCGAGCGCGCAAGATCCGCTTGCGTGTATTTGAACTCGTCGATCAGCGAACCGTAACCCGCGGCTTCCTCGAGCGGGTTGAGGTCGGCGCGCTGCACGTTCTCGACGATCGCGATTTCCAGCGCCTCGCGATCGCTGATCTCCATGAACAGGACCGGCACCTCGCGGAGGCCCGCCTTCTGCGCGGCGCGCCAGCGCCGCTCGCCGGCGACGATCTCGTAGTGATTGGCCTTGCCGGCAACGCCGCGCACCAGGATCGGCTGCAAGATTCCCTTCTCGCCGATCGAGGCCGCGAGTTCCGAAAGCTCCTCCTCATGAAAGCTGCGCCGCGGGTTGCGCGGATTGGGCCGCAGGAACTCGATCGGCACCTTGCGCTGGCCGCCACGCGCGCGATCGAGCACCGCGGTTTCGTCGCCAACGTCGCCGATCAGCGCCGCCAAGCCCCGGCCGAGGCGCGAGCGTTCGGCGGTACTCATGGCCATACCCGCTCCGTCACCTGTCCGGTCATAGGAATATTTTCCATGGCGCGATTACGCCGCAAGCCCGCGCTCGCGCTGCACGACCTCGGAGGCGAGCTTCAGATACGCCTGGCTGCCGCTGCACTTGAAATCGTAGAGCAGCACCGGCTTGCCATAGGACGGCGCTTCCGAGACGCGGACGTTGCGCGGGATGATCGTCTCGTAAACCTTGTCGCCCATGAACTGCCTCACGTCGGCGACGACCTGATCGGAGAGATTGTTGCGCGCATCGTACATGGTGAGCACGATGCCATGGATCGTGAGCTTCGGATTGAGGTTCGTCTTCACCTGCTCGACCGTCTTCAGGAGCTGCGACAGGCCTTCGAGCGCGAAGAATTCGCATTGCAGCGGCACCAGGATCGAGTCGGACGCGGCCATCGCATTGATGGTGAGAAGATTGAGCGACGGCGGACAGTCGACGAGCACGTAGTCGAATCCGTCCGGCTCGCTCGCGGCCGGCAGCGACAACAGCGCGTTGCGCAGACGATAGTTGCGGTCGCGCTCGCTCGCGACTTCGAGCTCAAGGCCCGAGAGATCCAGTGTCGACGGCGCAATCGACAACCGCGGCACCGCCGTTTCGAGCACGATGTCGGCGAGCTTCGCCTCGCCCACGAGCACGTTGTAGGTAGAGCGCGTGCGGTTCTTGCGGTCGATGCCGAGCCCCGTCGAGGCGTTCCCCTGCGGATCGAGATCGACGATCAGCACCCGCTGGTTGATCGCGGCGAGCGCCGTTCCGAGGTTGATCGCCGTGGTGGTCTTGCCGACGCCGCCCTTTTGGTTGGCGAGGGCCAATACGCGAAGGTGCTTGGATCCGGTCATGGGCGGTTTCCTTCGCTCGCGGAGATGTTGCTGATTCGCGGCGAGGCGCGCTCGACAACGACAATCCTACCATGGGGTTGGGTGCGGCTTGGCACGATTGTCGACTGAATCTTCCAAGATTTAGTGGCCTCGGTCAATTCGTTATCAACATCTTGGCCCTTCGGAAAAATCCCCGGAATTTGCTTCGCCAGAAACGGAGCGGCGAGTTCAAGCAGCCCTGGAAGCGGCGCGAGCGCCCGCGCCGTCACCACATCCGATTCGGATACCAGTCGTTTCGCGGCCGATTCGATCCTTTCGGCATAAACTTTCGCCGGCGCATCGGTATCGCGGATCGCGGCGCGCAGGAACGCGGCCTTGCGCTGATCGCTTTCGACCAGATGCACGCAAGCACCCGGTGTTTGCGCAAGCGCCATCGCGATCACGAGCCCCGGAAATCCGCCGCCGCTGCCGAGATCAGTCCATCGCTTCGCGGCCGGCGCGAGCGCAATCAGCTGCAAACTATCGGCGATGTGGCGCGTCCAGAGCTTCGGGAGATCCGCGTTCGCGACGAGCGGCACCGCGCGCTCCCACTGTAACAACAGCGCAACGAACGCATCGATTCGTTCCAGCGTTTCACGTGAAACAGGAATCAATCGGAGCGCCGCCGCGCGATCGGCGTCGAGCGCGCTCCGCCTCATCCGGCGCGGCGCCGGGCATGCAGCGCGACAAGCGCCAGCGCCGCCGGCGTCATGCCGTCGATGCGATTGGCCTGGCCGAGCGTCGCCGGCCGCACCACGCCAAGCTTGTGACGAAGCTCGGCGGAAAGACCGGGAACGAATTCGTAGTCGAGCCAGTCCGGCAACGACATCGCTTCCTCGCGGCGGAAGCGCTCGACGTCGCTCGCCTGCCGGTCGAGATAGACCGCGTACTTCGCGTCGATCTCAAGCTGCTCGATGATCCTCGCTTCGAAGCGATGCAGCTCGGGCCAGATCCGCGCGAGCTCGTTCGCGTTCAAATTCGGATAGGACAAAAGCTCGAAGGCGCTCCGCCGCTGGCCGTCACGATTAAGCGCGATGCCGAAGCGATGCGCTTCATCCGGCGTGACCGACACCGCGCGCGCCCATTGGCGCGCTTCCTCGAGCCTGCCAAGCCTCGCCTGAAACCGATCGCGCCGCGCGCGCCCGACGGCACCGAGCGCGATCCCCTTCGGGGTCAGCCGCTGATCGGCGTTATCGGCGCGCAGCGACAACCGGTACTCGGCGCGCGAGGTGAACATGCGATAGGGCTCGGCGACCCCGCGCGTGACGAGATCGTCGATCATCACGCCGAGATAGGCTTCGGCGCGATCGAAGGTGATCGCCTCACCGCCGCCCGCGCACCGCGCCGCGTTGAGGCCGGCAACGAGGCCTTGCGCCGCGGCTTCTTCGTAGCCGGTGGTGCCGTTGATTTGGCCGGCGAGAAAAAGCCCCGCGGCTGCTTTCGTTTCGAGCGAGGGCTTGAGCGCGCGCGGATCGACATAGTCGTATTCGATCGCGTAGCCCGGCCGGATGATCGTCGCGCGTTCGAGACCGGGAATGGTCGCGACCAGCGCGCGCTGGACCTCTTCCGGCAGCGAGGTCGAAATGCCGTTGGGATAGATCGTCGGATCGTCGAGGCCTTCGGGCTCGAGAAAAATCTGATGCCCTTCGCGATCGCCGAAACGGACGATCTTGTCCTCGATCGAAGGGCAGTAGCGGGGGCCGCGGCTCTGGATCTGGCCGGAATACATCGGCGAGCGATGCACGTTCGCGCGAATGACCGCGTGCGTCGCCGCCGTTGTGCGGGTGATGCCGCAGGCGACTTGCGGATTTTCGATCGTGTCGGTCATCGCCGAGAACGGCTCCGGCGGATCGTCGGCGGCCTGCATCTCGAGGCCGGTCCAGTCGATGCTGCGGCCGTCAAGCCGCGGCGGCGTGCCGGTCTTCAACCGGCCGAGCGGGAGTTCGAGCCGCGCGAGCGTCTTCGAAAGGCCGAGGGCAGGGGCTTCGCCGACGCGGCCGGCGGGAATTTGCCGCTCGCCCATATGGATCAGGCCGGAGAGAAACGTACCGGTCGTAATCACCACGGCGCCGGCGGAAATTTCACGGCCATCGGCGAGCTTCACGCCCGCCACACGGCGTTCGCGGAGAACAAGATCATCGACCTCGGCCTCGATCACGTCGAGCGCCGCTGCGCGGATTTCCGCCTGCATCGCCGCCGCGTAAAGCTTGCGGTCCGCCTGCGCGCGCGGCCCGCGCACGGCCGGGCCTTTGCGGCGGTTGAGCACGCGAAACTGAATCCCGGCGCGGTCGGCGACGCGGCCCATGAGGCCGTCGAGCGCGTCGATCTCGCGCACGAGGTGGCCCTTGCCGAGCCCGCCGATCGCCGGATTGCAGGACATGGCGCCGATGCTCGCGAAGCGGTGCGTGATCAGCGCCGTGCGCGCGCCGAGGCGCGCGGCCGCGGCCGCTGCCTCGCAGCCCGCGTGGCCGCCGCCCACGACGATCACATCGAATGCACGCATCTCTTGCTCCGGGTGGCTGCGGTCTACTGAAGCTTTATGGAACGGTCAAAGCCGATGTTTCACGTGAATCATTCGGCCGCGCCGCGCGACCGCGGTTTCACGTGAAACCGCCGGCATTAACCTTTCATTTACCAATGCAGAAGTTTTTGAAGATTTCGCCGAGCACTTCCTCGACATCAACGCGGCCGGTGACGCGCCCGAGGGCGTTGGCGGCGAGCCGCAGCTCTTCGGCGATGAATTCTTCCGGCGCATTCGGCGCGGTCGAAACCGCATCGAGATGCTTTACCGCCTCGGCCAGCGCGTGGCGTTGGCGCGCATGCGTCACCAGCGCCGGCTCGCCGCCGAGCTTCGCCGCCTCGTTCGAAAGTCTCGCGATCAATTCGTCGACGCCCAATCCGGTCTTGGCGGAGACAACGAGGAAGCCCTTCTCGCGCAGGCCTTGTTGCGCCTTCGAATCGATCAAGTCCGCCTTGGTGCGCAGGCGCCACGTATTTCGGGAAAGGTTTCGCGGCACATCCGCCTGCGATTGATCGACGAGCCAAAGCACGAGATCCGCGGATTCGGCGCGCAGGCGCGCGCGACGCACGCCTTCCATCTCGATCGGATCGGCTGTCTCCCGCATGCCGGCGGTATCGACCAGCACCACCGGCACGCCGGCAAGATCGAGCGCGACCTCGATCGCATCGCGGGTGGTGCCGGCAATCGGCGAGACGATCGCGACATCGCGCGCGGCAAGCCGGTTGAGGAGCGTGGATTTACCCACATTCGGCGCGCCGGTGATGGCGACCGAAAAACCTTCGCGCAATCGCTCGCCGCGCTCGGCATCAGCGAGCACTGGCATGATCGCGGCGACAAGCTCGCTCGCAATCTTCGCGGCGTTCTGCGGAAGCTCGCCCCGCACATCGCCTTCGTCGGAAAAATCGATCGCCGCTTCGACGAGCGCCAGCGCATCGACGAGCCGCCCGCGCCAGGCTTCGACTTTTTCCGACAAGGCCCCGCGAAATTGCGCCAGCGCCTGCCGCCGCTGCGCTTCCGTTTCCGCGGCGACGAGATCGCCGAGTCCCTCGACGGCAGCGAGATCGAGCTTGCCATTCAGGAGCGCGCGGCGCGTGAACTCGCCGGCCTCAGCCGGGCGAAGTCCTTCGAGGCGGCCGAGCACGTGAAAGACATTGGCGAGGATCGCGCGGCCGCCATGCAGGTGCAGTTCGGCTATGTCCTCGCCGGTTTCGCTCGCGGGACCGGGAAACCACAGCACCAGGCCGTCGTCGATTGTTTCACGTGAATCATTGTCGCGAAAAATCGCGCGGACGGCGCGGCGTGGCGCGGGAATTTTCCCGGCGATCGTTTCGAGGGCGAATCGAGCGCGCGGCCCCGAGATGCGCACGACCGCGATCGCCGCCGGCACGCGCCCCGAGGAAAGGGCGAAGATCGTCTCCGGCTCTGGCCGCGATTTCGATTGCGTTGACGCCGGGCTCATCTATGACATCGCGCGGTGATCTCTCTTGCGATCCTTTTACGCCCTTCTGCGTTCAATCGACATGGCTTGCATCCGCCGCCGGCCGAAACGCGAGAGACCATCGGCCACAAGGCCGCGCGCGCGTCCGCCGGCCGTGTTGATGAAGCTAGGATTTAATTCCCAATTACGTAGTTGACACCACAAGGCCCAAGTGCTAGTGTTTAGGCCATTGGAGATACTTCCATGGCCAAAACGAAAAGCAAATTCGCCCAGAAACACTTCTCAGACGAGGAAGCGGCCCGTCAGTGGTTCGAGGCTGCCCGCTGGCCTAACGGCCCTGTGTGCCCTCACTGCAAGGGCGAGAAACACTATGCCACGAAAAAGATAGGCCGGTATCGCTGTGCCAATGCGAAATGCCGCCGCGACTTCACCGTCATGACTGGCACCGTCATGGAACGCAGCCATGCGGCGCTTACGCAGTGGGCCTATGCCTTCACCGCCGCCGCCGACGGCAAGAAAGGCTTTAGCGCCCATCAGCTGATGCGGCAGTTAGGCTGCCAGTACAACACCGCTTGGTTTTTGCATCACCGCGTCATGGAAGCGATGAAGCGCGGCGGCTTGGAACTCCCGCTCGGCGGTAAGGGAAAGATCGTTGAGGCCGACGAAACCTATTACGGCAACATCGAGCCGAAAAAAATCCGTGGCGCTCGTTGAGCGTGGCGGTGACGTTCGCACCTTCCACGTTGCGAGCGCCGATAAGGAAACCGTTGCGCACATCGTTACGCGCAATATCGCCAACGAAAGCCGCTTACATACGGATGAAAGCCGCCTCTATACCGAGGCTGGCATTTGGTTCGCTAAACATGAAACCGTAAAGCACTCAGCGGGCGAATACGTCCGGGATGACGTTCACACTAATTCGGCGGAAGGCTTCTTTTCGATTTTCAAACGCGGGATGCGCGGCGTGTACCAGCACTGCAAAGAGAAAAATTTGCACCGCTATCTCGCGGAATTTGAGTTCCGCTACAACACCCGAAAGATGAGTGACGGGGAACGGGTGGTGCTTGCCGTAAGGGCTGGCGAGGGCAAGCGCCTCACGTACCGGCAACCTCACTAAACCGGACTTTTCCTTTCAGGCTAAGCGGTTTTTGCGATGGCGGAAGAAGCGCGGCGCTTAGGCTTCTTTTTTCCGATTCGGCGGGACTCGCCGTTCTGTTTTGGAATATCCTTTAGAGGAGTCGGCGGCCCCGCAAAGCCCCCCTTTAGGATTGCTTGCAGCCGCTCTTGAACTTCCTTTTCGCTGAAATGGTTCTTTGCCATGACGGATAAACTCAAGTCTTTGTTATTTGATGAGAGGTTTCTCTGGTTTCTCGGGGCGTTTCATGGCGCTTGGTCGTCGTTAGAATTAGTGACATCTTACGGCATCAAGAAGTTTTTGAACATAAGTGATGAACAGGCGCACATCCTAACATCAGGGATGGAATTTGGCCGGAAGGCAATTTTGCTTAGAAATTTAGCATATAGGAGCGAAGACCCGAAACGTAAGACTATCATCCAGCTAGTCGCCAAACTACAAAACGAAAGCAAGCGAAACGTCTTTGCCCATGCGTTCATGATCTCAAACGAGAGCGCAGTCACATTCATCGACCGCACTAGAGGCGGTGATTACGAAGCAACAAAACACGTATTCACTCTGAAAGAATTTGCAGACCATGTAACCAGCGTCACCGCCACTGCAAAGGAACTTCACGCCGCGCTAGACCTAAATGATGAAATTCTTCATCGTTTCGCCATGGCTGCATTAAGCGCAAACACCAAATCAGCCAAATCGCCAACACCTCCCATTTCTAGCGCGTGATTATTTCGTGCGAGCCAACTCCGAAACGCGGTCTCCACTTCGTCCCAATCAACCGGACGCAAGCTATCTGGTAATGACCCGGGTGCGCCACCACCTTCGGACTCCTCCGAAGGGGCATTATCCCTACCAATGGGGTCATGTGGTGTCAACTACGTAATTGGGATTTAATTCCTGATGTCAGTGTCCGCCACCCCGCCGCCCGAAAACCGCCTCGCCGGCGCAACGAGCCCTTATCTCCTCCAGCACAAGAACAATCCGGTGGACTGGTGGCCGTGGGGGCCGGAAGCGCTCGCCGAAGCCAAGCGCGCAAACAAGCCGATCCTGCTCTCCATCGGCTACGCCGCCTGCCACTGGTGCCATGTGATGGCGCACGAAAGCTTCGAGGATCCGGCGGCGGCGGCGGTGATGAACGAGCTCTTCGTCAGCATCAAGGTCGACCGCGAGGAGCGCCCCGACATCGACGAGATTTACATGAGCGCCTTGCAGCATCTCGGCGAGCAGGGCGGCTGGCCGCTCACCATGTTTCTCACCGCCGCCGGCGAGCCGTTCTGGGGCGGCACCTATTTTCCCAATACCGCCCGCTACGGCCGGCCCGCTTTCGTCGATGTCCTGCGCGAGGTCGCCCGCGTCTATCGCGAGGAGCCGGACAAGATCGAGGTCAACCGCAAAAGCCTCGCGGCGCAGCTCGCCGCCCGCGCCAAGGCACAGGGCAAGATCACGCTTGGCCGCGCCGAGCTCGACGATATCGCAGAACGCACCGGCTCCCTCATGGATCCCGTGAACGGCGGCGTTCGCGGCGCGCCGAAATTCCCCCAATGCGCCATACTCGAATTCCTGTGGCGGGCCGGCGAGCGCACGGGAGAAGAGCGGTATTTCGCCATCGTCAGCACTACGCTCGATCGCATGAGCGAGGGCGGCATCTACGACCATCTCGGCGGCGGCTACTCGCGCTATTCGGTCGACGAGCGATGGCTGGTGCCTCATTTCGAGAAGATGCTTTACGACAACGCCCAGATCCTCGAATTGCTCGCGCTCGCCTTCGCCCGAACCGGCCGCGCCCTTTTCCGCGACCGCGCCGACGAAACCGTCGCGTGGCTCGCGCGCGAAATGCTCACCTCCGAAGGCGGCTTCGCCTCGAGCATCGACGCCGATTCCGAAGGCGAGGAGGGAAAATTCTACGTCTGGTCGCTCGACGAAGTGAAGGCCGTGCTCGGCGACGTGGATGCCGCCTTCTTCGCAGTGCCTTACGGGCTCTCGGCCGAAGGCAATTTCGAAGGGCGCAATATCCTGAATCGCTTGAATCACTTACCGCGCACCCAGGATAGCGAGGATCGGCTCAAAAACTTGCGCGCGAAGCTCCTGGCGGCGCGTGCGCGCTGCGTCCGCCCCGGCCTCGACGACAAGGTGCTCGCCGACTGGAACGGCCTCATGATCGCGGCGCTCGCCAACGCGGGCGCGCTCTTCGGCGAGGAGAAATGGATCGATCCCGGTGCCCGCGCCTTCCGTTTCGTCGCCGAAAAGATGAGCCGCGGCGACCGGCTCGGCCATTCGTGGCGGGAAGAGCGCCTCCTCTTTCCCGGCCTTTCGTCCGACTATGCGGCGATGATCCGCGCCGCGATTGCGCTGCATCAGGCAACGGGCGAGCAGGGCTATCTCGACCAGGCGGTGAAGTGGACGGCGGCGCTCGAAGCGCATCATGCGGATAGCGAAACCGGCGGCTATTTCCTCACCGCCGACGACGCCGAGGGCCTGATCGTGCGGCCGGCGCAAACCCGCGACGACGCGACGCCAAACCCCAATGCAGTGATGGCGCAAAACCTGATCCGGCTCTCGGTCTTGACCGGCGAGGACCGCTATCGCGAGCGCGCCGACCGGCTGTTCGAGGGGCTCTTGCCGCTCGCGGCCGAAAACCTCTTCGGCCACATGGCGCTTTTGTCGGCGCTCGATCTTCGGCTGCGGCATCGGGAGATCGTCGCGGTGGGAAAGCGCGCGAGCGAATTCGCGGAAGCCGCACTCCGGCTTCCGTTCCTCGACCGCACGGTTTTGCGCGTGAGCGATGTCGAAAAATTACCCGCGCACCATCCCGCGCGGGCCATGGCCGCTTCCGCGCCGGAGGCGGGCGCGGCCTTCATCTGTCAGGGGGAAACCTGCTCGCTGCCGATCACGGAGCCGGACAAGCTATCCGGCTCCGCTCCGGCTTAGGTATTCATCGATTCGAAAAACTCGGCGTTGTTCTTGGTCTGCCTGAGCTTGTCCAGCAGGAATTCGATCGCATCGACCGTGCCCATCGGGTTCAGGATCCGGCGGAGCACATACATCTTCTTGAGGATCTCCGGCGGCACCAGGAGCTCTTCCTTGCGGGTGCCGGAACGCGTGATGTCCATCGCCGGGAAGGTCCGCTTGTCGGAGACCTTGCGATCGAGGATCAGTTCCGAGTTACCGGTACCCTTGAACTCTTCGAAGATCACCTCGTCCATGCGGGAGCCCGTATCGATGAGCGCGGTGGCGATGATGGTGAGCGAGCCGCCTTCTTCGATGTTGCGCGCGGCGCCAAAGAAGCGCTTCGGCCGCTGCAGGGCATTGGCGTCGACGCCGCCCGTGAGCACCTTGCCGGATGACGGCACCACGGTGTTGTAGGCGCGGCCCAGCCGCGTGATCGAATCGAGCAAAATCACCACGTCGCGGCCGTGTTCGACCAGGCGCTTCGCCTTCTCGATCACCATTTCGGCGACCTGCACGTGGCGCGAGGCCGGCTCGTCGAAGGTCGAGGACACGACCTCGCCCTTCACCGAGCGCTGCATGTCGGTGACCTCTTCCGGCCGCTCGTCGATGAGCAACACGATCAGGTAGCACTCGGGATGATTGGCGGTGATCGAGTGGGCGATGTTCTGCAACAGCACCGTCTTGCCGGTGCGCGGCGGCGACACGATCAGTGCGCGCTGGCCCTTGCCGAGCGGCGCCACGATGTCGATCACCCGGGCGGAGAAGTCCTTCCGCGTCGGATCCTCGATCTCCATCTTGAACCGCTCATTGGGATAGAGCGGCGTCAGATTGTCGAAATGCACCTTGTGGCGGGTCTTTTCCGGGTCCTCGAAATTGATGGTGTTGACCTTGAGGAGGGCGAAGTAGCGCTCGCCGTCCTTGGGGCTCCGGATATGGCCTTCGATGGTGTCGCCGGAGCGCAGCGAGAAGCGGCGGATTTGCGAGGGCGAAATGTAGATGTCGTCCGGACCCGCGAGATAGTTCGCGTCCGGCGAGCGCAGGAAGCCGAAGCCGTCCTGCAGCACCTCGACGACGCCGCCGCCGACGATATCCACTTCTTTCGCGGCGAGCTGCTTGAGGATGGCGAACATCAGCTCTTGCTTGCGCATGGTCGAGGCGTTCTCGACCTGGTGCTCCTCGGCGAAGGCGAGGAGTTCGGTGGGGGTTTTGACCTTGAGGTCCTGTAATTTGATTTCCCGCATCGGGATGAGCCTCACGGGCGAAAGATAATGTCGCCCGCTTGTTAGGAGGGAAGGAAACGCAGGTCTGAAGAGCGCCAGGCTCTGCGCACGCATAACGACCAGGAGGGCCGTCTAGTTGCGTGGTGCCTGCGTTGGGAGGAGTGAACTCAACATAGGGAAAGACGGCGTAACGCGCAAGCCTCGCGAGGCCCCGCGTCAAAAAGACTTAACAATCGCCAACACGACAATCACGACCATCAACAGGGCAGGGGCCTCGTTCATGATGCGATAAAAGCGCGCGGTCCGCCGGTTGCGGTCGGCGGCGAAGGCCTTCACCCACCGCACGTTGAGCCCGTGCAGCGCCGAAAGCACGATCACGAGGACGAATTTCGCCTGCAACCAGCCCTCGCGGTAATGTTCGCCTTCGATCGCGAGCACCACCCCGAAGAACCAGGTCGCCATCATGGCCGGATTGGCGATGAAGAAGAGGAGCCGCTGCTCCATCACCTTGAACGTCTCGGACTGCTTCGAGCCCGGCTCCGCCCCACAGTGATAAACCATGAGCCGCGGCAGATAGAGGAGTGCTGCCATCCAGGCGATGACGGAAATGACGTGCAGCGCCTTGAGCCAGAGATAGACCATCAACCGCCTCGAACTTTTGCAATCATGCGTTCTACATTGGCAATTGGCGTTTGCGGCAGGATACCGTGTCCGAGATTGAAAATGTGCCGGGCGCCGCGGAAGTCCGCGAGAATCGCTTCGACCGCCTGGTCGAGCGCGGCGCCGCCCCCGACTAGAATATCCGGGTCGAGATTGCCTTGGATCGCACAAAGCGGCTGCAAATGCTTGCGGGCCAGAGCCCGGTTCACCTCCGGCCCGAGACTGATGGCGTCCGCCCTTGTTTCGCGCGCGAGCCGCTCCGCCCGTTCGATTGAAACGCCTTTGGGGAAAACGATTACGCGCGCATCCGGTTTCGCGCTGCGAACAAGGCGAACAATCTCCACGATCGGCGCCAAACACCACCGCTCGAAACCTTCGGCATCCAGCACCCCCGCCCATGTATCGAAAATCTGCACCACATCGGCGCCAGCGCTGAGCTGCCCCACCAGATGCTCCGCGGTTGCTGCCACTAACCGCGCGATGATTTCCGCGAAGAGTTCAGGATATTGCTTGGCAAGCGTGCGTGCTGCGGCGTGATCCTTGGTTGCCTTGCCGGCTACCCAGTAGGTCGCAATCGTCCACGGCGCACCGCAAAAACCGATCAACGCCTTGTCTCGGTCGAGACTTTCGCGCACCCGCGTGATTGCCTCATAAACCCGCACGCCAATACTTTGATTAAGGCTCGTATAAATTTTCGAAAATGCCTCTCGATCGCTGAGCGGCTCCAACCTTGGCCCTTCGCCTTCCTCGAACCAGAGCCGCGCGCCAAGCGCATGCGGAACAATCAGGATATCCGAAAAGATGATCGCGGCATCGAGATCAAAGCGCCGGACCGGTTGTAAAGTGACCTCGGCCGCCAAAGCGGGATCAAGACAAAGCTCCACGAACCCGCCTGCCTTGGCCCGCGCCTCGCGATATTCCGGCAGATAACGTCCGGCCTGCCGCATCATCCAGATCGGAGGAGGATCAACGGCCGCTCCGTTCAGGACGGACAAAAGGGAACTTTTCACCGGCTGGCGGATTGCTTCCTTCAATTCAAATCCTTTTCTAGATTCTTCCTTTATGTTTATTAGGTAGGCGGATTGCGGTATCCGCGGCTCTTCACATTCAATTCACAGCTTTGACCACAGGCAAGCTTTGCTTTTGTTCAAAATCATCAAGCGTTGGATGGCTCTATCACCAGACGCTCGATTCTCACCGCCCGCCACCCATTAAATTTCCCCGCACTCTATACTGTGGATGAAAGCGGCCGTCTTCCCCAGGCATGGCGGGAACGCCCGTGATAGAGTTGATGGTTGCGCGCTTATCCACATGGCGGTGGAAAACAGAGTGAGTCCGAAATCCCCAAAAGGCGAGAGCTTCTTCCATTTGCATCTGATCTCGGATGCGACCGGCGAGACGCTGCTTGCAGTGGGCCGCGCGGCGGCGGCGCAATACGCGACCGTCTCGCCGATCGAGCACGTATTTCCGCTGATCCGCACGCAAAAGCAGCTCAATCATGCGCTGGAGGAGATCGAGGCCAATCCCGGCATCGTTCTCTACACGCTTGTGGATAAGGAGCTCGCGGCGCGGCTCGAGGCGCGCTGCCGCGAACTCGGCCTTCCGTGTCTCTCCATCCTGGGTCCTGTTCTCGGCCTCTTCCAAAACTATCTCGGCGCCGAAACGACGCCGCGCGTGGGCGGCCAGCATACGCTGAACGCCGATTACTTCCGCCGCATCGACGCGCTGAACTTCACGATCCTGCACGACGACGGGCAACACGCCGAAGACCTTGAGCAGGCCGACGTGATCCTCGTCGGCGTCTCGCGCACGTCGAAGACGCCGACCAGCATTTATCTTGCTGGCCGCGGCATCAAGACCGCGAACATTCCGCTGGTGCCCGGCATCGATCCGCCGCCGCATCTTGCGACGGCGACGAATCCCCTTGTGGTAGGGCTTTACGCGAGCCCCGAGCGCATCGTGCAGATCCGGCAAAACCGGCTCTTGTCCCTCAACGCGCAACAGACCGACTCGTCCTATATCGACCGCCAGGCGGTCTCCGAGGAGATCGCGACCTCCAAGCGGCTTTGCGCCCAGCACGGCTGGCCGAGCATCGACGTGAGCCGGCGTTCGATCGAGGAAACGGCCGCGGCCATTATCGCGCTCCTGCATGAGCGCCGGCGCGAATCGGTCCATCCATGAGCCTTTGGCTGGCGGAGCCGCTGGTTCTTGCGTCGAAGAGCTCCGTCCGCCGGGCGCTCCTGCAAGCGGCCGGCATTCCCGTCGAGATCGATCCGGCCGCGATCGACGAACGCGCGGTCGAATCGTCGAAAGCCGCCGGCGCGAGCGCGGACCGCGTCGCCTCCTTGCTCGCCCGCGAAAAGGCGCTCGACGTCGCGCTGCGAAAACCGAAATCCACGGTGTTGGGCGCGGATCAAACGCTTGCGATCGGCGAGCGGCGATTTTCCAAGCCCGCGACCGCGGCCGCGGCGCGCGAGCAGCTGAAGGCGCTCGCCGGCAAGACCCATGCGTTGCACTCGGCGATCGCGCTCGCGCGCGGCGAAACGATTTTGTTCGAGACCGTCACGACCGCGCGCCTCACCATGCGCCCGCTTTCGGAAGCCTTCCTCGATGCTTATCTTGCGGCCGCCGGCGACCGGGTCTTGTCGAGCGTCGGCGGCTATCAGCTCGAGGGCTTGGGCGTGCATCTCTTCGAACGCATCGAAGGCGATCATTTCACCATCCTGGGGTTGCCGCTGTTGCCGCTGCTCGCCTACTTCCGCTCCGCCGGGCTCGCGGGATCGTGAGCATGCTTCGCGCCTGTATCATCGGCCATCCGGTTGCGCACTCCCGCTCGCCGCTCATTCACAATCACTGGCTTTCGGCCTATGGCATCGAGGGCGAATATGTGCGCGAGGATGTTTCGCCCGCCGCGATCGATGCTTTTCTGAAAGACTTCCCGCAGAGCGGCTATGTCGGCGGCAACGTCACGGTCCCGCACAAGGAGATCGCGTTTGATGCCGCGGCCATGCGCGATTCCGTCGCCGAAGCGCTTGGCGCCGTCAACACGCTCTGGCACGAGCATGGAAAGCTCTTCGGCGCCAACACCGACGTCTACGGTTTCCTCGCCAATCTCGATGAGTCCGCGCCCGGCTGGCGCGAGCGGACGAAGACCGCGTTGATCATGGGCGCCGGCGGCAGCGCGCGAGCGGCGATCCACGGCTTGCTCGAGCGCGACATCGAAACGATTCTGGTCGCGAACCGTACGCCGGCGCGGGCCGCGCATTTGGCCGATCATTTCGGCCGCCTCATCGTCCCGGTTCCGGTCAGCGACGTGCCGGCGCATCTCGCCGAGGCCGACCTCCTCGTGAATACGACGAGCCTCGGCATGAACGGCCAGCCGCCGCTCGAGATCGAGCTTTCCGCGCTGAAATCCGGCGCCATCGTCTATGACATCGTTTACGCCCCGCTCCTGACGCCGCTCCTCGCCGAGGCGCGCGCGCGCAGCCACCCGACCGTCGATGGCCTCGGCATGCTTTTGCATCAGGCGGTGCCGGCCTTCGAGCGCTGGTTCGGCGTGCGGCCGGAAGTGACCCGTGAACTGCGCGAAAAAGCCGTCGCGGACCTCGCGCGCGAGGGGCTCGCATGATCGTGCTCGGCCTCACGGGCTCGGTCGGCATGGGAAAATCGGCGACCGCCAAAATGTTCGCCGACGAGGGCGTGCCCGTCTTCGACGCCGACGCCGTCGTGCACCGCCTCTATGAAGGCGAGGCGGTGCCGCTGATCGCGGCGGCCTTTCCTGACGCCGTTGTCGGCGGCCGCGTGGACCGCGCGCGGCTATCCCGCGCGGTCGTCGGCAACAAGGAGGCTTTCGCCAGGCTCGAAGCCATCATCCATCCGCTCGTCCGCAAGGCGCGGCAAAAGTTCTTTGCCGCCGCCCGGGCGAAAGGGGCCAGGGTCGTCGTCGTCGACATTCCGCTTCTGTTCGAGACCGGCGGCGAGCGCGAAGTTGACAAAATTGTCGTGGTATCTGCGCCCGCGCCTGTGCAAAAGCGCCGTGTGCTTGCCCGCGAGAACATGACGGAAGAGAAATTTGGCGCCATTGTCGCAAGGCAAATGCCTGATTCGGAAAAACGCCGGCGCGCCGATTACGTGATCCACACCTCGCGGGGTTTCGAAGCCGCGCGCAAGGACGTACGGGCGCTCCTGCGCTCGCTTTCACGCCGGCGGAAAGGCAAGTAGGCTCATGCGCGAAATCGTCCTCGACACGGAAACCACCGGCCTGGATCCGTTTCTCGGCCATCGCATCGTCGAGATCGGCTGCATCGAGCTCGTCAACTGCATTCCGAGCAACGCCACCTTTCACGTCTATCTCAATCCCGAGCGCGATATGCCGCCGGAGGCGGAGGCGATCCACGGGCTTTCGTCCGCGTTTCTCGCCGACAAGCCGAAATTTGCCGACATCGCCGAAAGCTTCATCGAGTTTCTCGGCGACGCCAAGCTTGTCATTCACAACGCGGGCTTCGACCTTACCTTTCTCAATGCCGAGCTTGATCGCCTGAAACATCCGCCGATCGGCCGCGATCGCACCGTGGATACGCTCGCGCTCGCCCGCCGCCGCCATCCGGGCGCGCCCAACCGGCTCGATGATTTGTGCGCGCGTTACGGCATCGACAACAGCCGCCGCACCAAGCACGGCGCGCTGCTCGACGCCGAGTTGCTGGCCGAAGTCTATGCCGAGCTTGTCGGCGGACGGCAGGCGCGCTTGAGTCTCGATCAGGAACGCGCCGCTGTCCGCGCCGTCGCGGTCACCGCGGCCAAGACAAGACCGGCGCCGCTATCGCCGCGGCTCACCGCCGACGAGGAAGGCGCGCATCAAGCGCTGTTGACTACACTCGGGGCCGAAGCGGTCTGGCGCGATTACATCGCCGAGAAATAACGAGGCCGTGCCGCTTATTGCGGCGCCTGCGCCTGCTGGTAGCGTTCCCGGTAAAGCGCGGCAAAATCCACGGGATCGATCATCAAGGGCGGAAAGCCGCCATCGCGGATCGCATTGGCGATGATGTGGCGGGCGAAGGGAAACAGCATGCGCGGGCATTCGATCAGCACGATCTGCTGCGCGATGTCCTCCGGCACGTTTCCGACCCGGAAGACGCCGGCATAGACGAGCTCGATATTGAACAGCACCATCTCCTGGTGCTGGGCCTTGCCTTCGACCGCGAGCTCCACTTCGTAGTCGGTGCTCGAAAGGGGCTTGGCATTGACGTTGAACTGGATGTTGACCGACGGTTGCTGCGAGAGCGTCATCATCGATCGCGGCGCGTTCGGATTTTCGAACGACAGATCCTTGATGTACTGACCGAGAACACCGATCGCGGGCTGCGCCCCTTCCGGATCCGGCCCGCCATTCGTGTTCGCCATAATCGTCTCCAAAATCCCTTGCAAACTGCCGCAAAATGAGGCCGGCGTCGCTACCACGCTTCATAAGGAGGCACAAGAATGGCGCGGCGCGGGGCTTTTCTCATTCTTGGTTGGCGGCGGAAGCCGGATCGTTTAACGTCGCTTCGAAACAGCGCCGCGCGCACTTGGACGAAGGTCGCCGAGCGACCATATGTTTGGAACGGCGGACGAAAAGTCCCGCGGCGGCGCTGCGGTTTCGCCCTGAACGTGAGCGAATAGCAAAAGTGCTCGACCTCTACACCATCATTTTTCTCGCGCTCGCCATCTTCATTTTCGCGTGGCTGCGAAGCGTGCTCGGCCAGAGAACCGGGCGCGAGCGTCCGCCCTACGATCCTTATTCGGCGCGTGACGCGGCAAAACCGGTCACCAGCCCCGACAAGGTCGTGACCCTTGCGGACAAGACCGGCGAGAAGGCGCCGGTTCGCAAGGTGCAGCCGGAACAGCCCGCGGCCGACCGCTGGGCCGGAATCGCCGAAGCCGGCACGCCCGTCGCCGCCGGTCTCGACGCGTTGGCAAAGGCCGAGCCCGATTTCGACGCCCGTCATTTTATCGTCGGCGCCAAGAGCGCTTATGAAATGATCGTCACCGCCTTCGCCGAGGGCGACCGCAAGACGCTGAAGAACCTGCTCGCCAAGGACGTTTTTGACGGCTTCGCCCAATCGATCGCCGATCGCGAAAGCCGCGGCGAGACGATGGACTCGCGCTTTGTCGCGCTCGACAAGGCCGAGATCACCCACGCCGAACTGAAGGGGGGCACGGCGCAGGTCACCTTGCGCTTCGTCTCCCAGCTGATTTCCGCGACCCGCAACAAGGCGGGCGAGGTGGTCGCCGGAAGCCCCGATCAGGTCACCAATGTCACCGACGTCTGGACCTTCGCGCGCGAAGTTGGCGCGCGCGATCCGAACTGGAAACTGGTTTCCACCGAATCCGCCTGAGCAGACCGCGATCGATGGCGAAGCTGCGCGTGACCGCGATCCTGATCGCCGCTTCGCTGGCTGTAATTTTGTACGGCCGCGCCATCGCGGAGCCGCTGCAAATTCCCGACACGATGCTCGCGCCCGTGACGTTCGGCGCGCTCGAAGGCTGGGCCGGCGATGATCATGTCGCGGCGCTCAAGACGTTTCGCAACAGCTGCCAGCCGATCCTGAGAAAAAAAGCCCGCGTGCTGATGACGCGGCATTTCGAGGAGGCGCTGCGGCAAGTCTGCGAGCGCCTTGCCAAGCTTGAATCGCCGAACGAGGAGGCGGCCAGGCGCTTCTTCGAAGAAAACTTCCGGCCGGTGCGGATCGCGCGGCTCGGCGAGGAAAATGGATTTCTCACCGGCTACTACGAACCTGAAGTCGAAGGCAGCCGCACGGAGAAGAGCGATTTCAAGGCGCCGATTTACTGGCAGCCCGCCGGCGTCGCTACCAAGCTCCGCGCCTTTGCCAATAAGGTCCGCCAGCGCATCGGCCTGCGCGCGGTCTCCCTCGATCGCGCCGCGATCGAGGACGGCGCGCTCAAGGGCCGCGCCCTTGAAATTTGCTGGCTGAAGGATCCGGTCGACGCCTTTTTCATCCAGATCCAGGGCTCCGCCCGCGTGCGGCTCGACGACGGCAAGCTCCTGCGTATCAATTACGACACGAGCAACGGCCTTCCCTATACGCCGGTCGGCCGCATCCTGATCGAGCGCGGCATCATTCCGCGCGAACAGATGTCGATGGACGCGATCCGCACTTATTTTGCCGAGGAGCCGGAGGATGCGCGTGAGATCATGCGCCTGAACAAATCCTACGCTTTCTTTCGCGAGGTGACGGGGCTTTCGCCCGATGCCGAGCCCGCGGGCGCCCAAGGCATCAGCCTCGTGCGCGAGCGGAGCATTGCCGTCGACAAGGGAATCCACGTCTACGGCACGCCGTTCTGGATCGAAGCCGATCTGCCGATCGCGAGCGAACGGCACCCGACACCCTGGCGCCGGCTGATGGTCGCGCAGGACACGGGCGGCGCCATCATCGGGCCCGCGCGCGCCGACATTTATTTCGGTCCCGGCATCGATGCCGGCACCGTGTCCGGCCGCATCCGGCATTCGGGAAAATTCTACATGCTCGTCCCGAACGAAGCGGATCCTTCGAAACTCATCGATCCGGTGCCGCTGCCGGTCCCGCGGCCGCAGCCATGACGCGCGGTCGCGATAAGCGCGGCGTTGCCGACGATGCGCTGTGGGACGCGGTGAAAAAAACCATCAAGCCGCTGCGCAAATCGCCGCCGAAACCGGCGGCCGAAGACAGAGGCGATCCGCCGGCCATTACCGCCCGGGCGCAGAAGGAGAGGCCGCCGCGCGCGGCCCCCCCGCCTGCGCGCGCGGCCCCGGCACTGCCGCCGCTTTCCGCGATCGACCGCCGGGCGCGGCAGAAAATCGCCCGCGGAAAGCTCGAGATCGATGCGCGCATTGATCTCCACGGCCTGCGGCAAAGCGAGGCCAAGGAACGCCTCTCGGCGTTTTTGCATCGCGCGCAGGCGCGCGGCGCTTCGCTTGTCCTTGTCATTACCGGCAAGGGCACCGCGGCACCGGAAGGCGCGGAGCGAGGCGTCTTGCGCCGTGCCGTGCCGCTCTGGCTCGCGATGCCCGAACTGCGGCCGCTCGTGATCGGCTTCGAGGAAGCAGCCCCCGCCCATGGCGGCGCCGGCGCGCTTTACGTGCGTATCCGCAAAAGCCGCGCTTAAAGCGTGATCCCGAAAAGCGGGAGCCGGCTTTCGGAAAAGCATGCTTCCATTAGAGAATGTAGCGCGACAGATCCGTGTTCTTGGCGAGATCCGCGACGCGCGCTTGCACATAATTGCCGTCGATCTTGACGCGTTCGCCGGAACGGTCGGGCGCGGAGAAGCTGATCTCGTCGAGCACGCGTTCGATCACGGTTTGCAGCCGGCGGGCGCCGATATTCTCGAGCTTCGAGTTCACTTCGACCGCGACATCGGCAATGGCGTCGACGCCGTCGCCGGTGAATTCGAGATCGACGTTCTCGGTTTTGAGCAAGGCCACCGCCTGTTTGACGAGGCTCGCCTCGGTTTCCGTGAGAATCCGCCGGAAGTCGTCGCGCGTGAGCGGCGCGAGTTCCACCCGGATCGGCAGCCGCCCCTGCAATTCCGGCAAGAGATCGGAAGGCTTCGACACGTGGAAAGCGCCCGAGGCGATGAACAGAATATGGTCGGTCTTCACCGATCCGTGTTTGGTCGCGACAGTCGTGCCCTCGATCAAGGGCAGAAGGTCGCGCTGCACGCCTTCGCGGCTGACATCGGCGCCGATCCGCGTCCCTTCACGGGCGCAGATCTTGTCGATCTCGTCGAGGAACACGATGCCGTTGTTCTCGACCGCGCGGATCGCCTCGCGCGTGACCGCCTCCTGGTCGAGGAGCTTGTCGGATTCCTCGGTGAGTAACAGCGGATGCGCTTCGCCGACGCTCACCCGCCGCGAGCGCGGCCGGCCGAGCGCCTTGCCAAAAATATCGCCGAGCGAGATCGCGCCCATCTGCGCGCCAGGCATGCCGGGAATTTCGAACATCGGCATTTGCGGCGCTCCGCCGGAAAGCTCGATCTCGATTTCCTTGTCGTCGATCTCGCCCGCGCGCAGCCGGTGGCGGAAGCTTTCGCGTGTGCTCGCGGAAGCGTTCTTGCCGACGAGCGCATCCAACACCCGCTCCTCGGCGAGTTGATGCGCGCGCGCCTGCACGTCGCGCCGCTTCGTTTCGCGCACCATGGCGATGCCGATTTCAACGAGATCGCGGACGATCTGATCGACATCGCGGCCGACGTAGCCGACCTCGGTGAATTTGGTCGCCTCCACCTTCATGAACGGCGCGCCCGCGAGCTTCGCGAGCCGGCGGGAAATCTCGGTCTTGCCGACGCCGGTGGGGCCGATCATCAAAATGTTCTTCGGCAGCACCTCCTCGCGCAGGCTGCCTTCCAGCTGCAACCGGCGCCAGCGGTTGCGGAGCGCGATCGCGACCGCGCGCTTCGCGTCTTTTTGTCCGACGATGTAGCGGTCGAGCTCGGATACGATCTCGCGCGGCGAAAAATTGTTCATGCGCTAGTTCCCGATCGTCTCCACGACGATGTTGCGGTTGGTATAAACGCAAATGTCGGCGGCGATTTCGAGCGAACGCCGCACGATCGCTTCCGCATCGAGATTGCCGTCAATGAGCGCGCGCGCGGCGGCGAGCGCATAGGGACCGCCCGAGCCGATGCCGGCGACGCCGTTTTCGGGCTCCAACACGTCGCCGGTGCCGGCGAGGAGAAGGCTCACATCCTTGTCGGCGACGATCATCATGGCGTCGAGCCGGCGCAGATAGCGGTCGGTCCGCCAGTCCTTGGCGAGTTCGACGCAGGCGCGCGCGAGCTGCCCGCGGTGCTGCTCGAGCTTCTGCTCCAGCCGGTCGAAGAGCGTCAGCGCATCGGCGGTGGCGCCGGCGAATCCGCCGATCACCTCGCCATTGCCGAGCCGGCGCACCTTGCGGGCATTCGCCTTGACGACGGTATTGCCCATGGAAACCTGGCCGTCGCCGCCGATCGCGACCTTGTTTCCCTTGCGCACCGACAGGATCGTCGTGCCGTGAAAAACCTGCGACTCTTCGCTCATCGGGAACTCCCAGCGTCTCCTATTTAGGGATTGCTTACCGGAGCGCAAACCATAGCCGCTTTTCCGGCCCAGGCGGCGGTGGCGTCCCCTTTTCGATGCTGCTAGAAACCGCGCATTCCGGGGACCATTCGATGCGCGAAGGCAAAATCGCCCGCTCGACGAAGGAAACCGAGGTCGCCGTCAAGGTGAATCTCGACGGTTCCGGCCGCGCCGAGATTGCGACCGGCATCGGCTTTCTCGATCACATGCTCGATCTTCTGGCCCGCCATTCGCGCATGGATATCGCGGTCAAGGCGAAGGGCGATCTGCACATCGACCAGCATCACACCACGGAAGATGTCGGCATCGTGCTCGGTCAGGCGTTCAAGCAGGCGCTCGGTGAGTCGCGCGGCATCACGCGCTACGCCGACGTTCACATTCCGATGGACGAAGCGCTGACGCGCGTCGCCGTCGACATTTCCGGCCGCGCCGTGCTCGTCTTTCGCGTCGAATTCCCGCGCGACAAGATCGGCGATTTCGACGTCGATCTCGTGCGCGAGTTTTTCCAGGCCTTCGCCGCCAATGCCGGGATCACGCTGCATGTCGAAACGCTCTACGGCGATAACGCGCATCACGTCGCCGAAAGCTGCTTCAAGGCGCTCGCGCGCGCGCTGCGCGCGGCGGTGGCGCTCGATCCCGCGGCAAAAGGCGAAATCCCGTCGACGAAGGGCAGCCTCGGCTGAAGGAGGCGAAGCGTGAAGACCTATCTCGTATTCGAGCCGCAAGCGGTCACCCACACGCCGCAAACGGCGGATCGCGTCATCTTCCTGCGCGATAAATTCTCCTGGCCCGCGCTCGTGTTCGGGCCGCTGTGGCTGATCTGGCATCGCCTGTGGCTGGGCCTCGCATTTTGGTGCGCGGCCGTCGCGCTCATTGGTGCCGCCGCGGCGGTGCTGAAGCTCGGCGACTTCGTCGCCACTCTTGCCCTTGCGCTGCCGTCGCTGATCCTGGCCCTCGAGGCAACCCAGCTGCGGCAGCGGAAGCTCGATGCGGCCGGTTTTCGCGAGGCCGGCGTCGTGCTCGCCGAGGACATCGAAAGCGCGGAACGGCGTTTCTTCGATCGCTGGCTCGTGCGCGAAAAAGCGAAGCCCGCGCCGCCGCCGCCGGCTTCATTGCCGCCGCTCGCGCCGCTCGCGCAAAACCAGGTGATCGGCTTCTTCCCCGACCCGGGAGCGATTCGATGACGGTCGCGGTCATCGATTACGGCTCGGGAAATTTGCACTCCGCCGCGAAGGCGCTCGAGCGCGCCGCGCGCGAGAGCGGCGGCAACGAGCCGGTCAAGGTGACGAGCGACCCCGACGAAGTGCGGCGTGCCGAGCGCATCGTGCTTCCCGGCGTCGGCGCGTTCGCCGATTGCAAGCGCGGGCTCGTCGCGGTGCCGGGCATGGTCGCGGCCCTCGAAGAGGCCGTCCGCGAACGCGGCCGTCCGTTCTTCGGCATCTGCGTCGGCATGCAGCTGATGGCGGAACGCGGGCGCGAGAATGTCGTGACCGAGGGGCTCGGATGGATCGGCGGCGAGGTCGATCGCATCGCGCCCGCGGATGCCGCGCTCAAGATTCCGCACATGGGCTGGAACACGCTCGCGCCGAAACGCGGCCACGCGCTTCTCGACGGCATTTCACTCGGGCCCAAGGGCCTGCACGCCTATTTCGTGCATTCCTATGAGCTGAAGCCGACGAATGCGGCCGATCTCGTCCTCGCAACCGACTATGGCGGCCCGGTCACCGCCATGGTCGCGCGCGACAATCTCGCAGGCTCTCAATTCCATCCCGAGAAGAGCCAGCGGCTCGGGCTTGCGCTGCTCGCAAACTTCCTGCGCTGGAACCCGTGATCCTCTTTCCGGCAATCGATCTCAAGAACGGCGAGGTGGTGCGGCTCGAACGGGGCGACATGGCCCGCGCCACCGTCTTCAACCGCGATCCGGTGGCGCAGGCGAAGAGCTTCGAGGCGGCGGGCTTCGAATGGCTGCACCTCGTCGACCTCGACGGCGCCTTTGCCGGCAAGCCCGTGAACGCGCGCGTCGTCGCCGCGATCCGCAAGGCGATCAAGATTCCGGTGCAGCTCGGCGGCGGCATCCGCGACATCGCGACGGTCGAACGCTGGCTCGCCGAGGGCGTCACCCGCGTCGTGATCGGCACCGCCGCCGTGCGCGATCCGGATTTCGTGCGGGCCGCGGCGAAGAAATTTTCCGGCAAGATCGCGGTGGGCATCGACGCGCGGGCGGGCAAGGTCGCGATTTCCGGCTGGGCCGAGGAAACCCAGCTCGAGGCGATGGAGCTCGCGCGCATGTTCGAGGACAAGGGCGTCGCCGCCATCATCTACACCGATGTCGAGCGCGACGGCATGATGCAGGGCCTCAATTTGGATGCGACGATTGCGCTCGCCGAGAGCGTTTCCATTCCGGTGATCGCGTCCGGCGGCTTCGCGTCCATCGACGACGTGAAGGCGTTGCTGCAGCCGCGCGCGAAAAAACTCGAAGGCGCCATCGCCGGCCGCGCGCTTTATGACGGCCGGCTCGATCCGAAACAGGCCCTTGCCCTCGTGCGCGCCGCGCGGAACTGAAATGTTCAAGGTCCGCGTGATTCCCTGCCTCGATGTGAAGGACGGCCGCGTCGTCAAGGGCGTGCGCTTCGTCGAGTTGCGCGATGCCGGCGACCCGGTGGAGGCGGCGAAGGCGTATGACGCCGCCGGCGCCGACGAGCTTTGCTTTCTCGACATCACCGCGAGCCATGAGGAGCGCGCGATCCTTCTCGATGTCGTCCGCCGCACGGCGGAGGCCTGCTTCATGCCGCTCACGGTCGGCGGCGGCGTTCGCACCATCGAGGACGTGCGCACGCTTCTCGCCTCGGGCGCCGACAAGGTTTCGATCAACACCGCGGCGGTGCAGAACCGGCGCTTCATCGGCGAAGCGGCGGAAAAGTTCGGCGATCAGTGCATCGTGGTTGCAATCGACGCGAAGAAGGCGTCGGCGCCGGGCGCGCCCGCGCGCTGGGAGATCTTCACCCATGGCGGCCGCAATCCGACCGGCATCGACGCCGTGACCTATGCAAAAGAAGTGGTGGCGCTTGGCGCCGGCGAGATCTTGCTCACCTCCATGGACCGCGACGGCACCAGGCAAGGCTACGATATCGCGCTCACCCGCGCGGTCGCGGACGCCGTCTCCGTGCCGGTGATCGCCTCGGGCGGCGCGGGTACGCTCGATCATCTCGTGGCGGGCATTCGCGATGGCCACGCCACCGCGGCGCTCGCGGCCTCGATCTTCCATTTCGGCGAATTCACTATCCGCGAGGCCAAGCAGTACATGGCCAAAGCGGGCCTCCCGGTCCGGCTCGACCCGTGATAGGAGCATGATGCCGAAAAGTGGGAAGCGGTTTTCGGAAAAGATCATGCTCCAGGAAAGTGTCAGGGACGCACGGGCGATGCCGCCCGCAGCAGCAGTGTTCTAGCGGAGCGCTGATCCATGCCCGGTTTCGACCTCGACAAGCTCGCGGCCATTATCGCCGAGCGCGCGCGCACGGGCGGCGATCAGTCCTATACGCGGAAGCTCCTCGACGGAGGCATCGATAAGGCGGCGAAAAAGCTCGGCGAGGAAGCGACCGAAACCGTGATCGCCGCGCTTTCGGGCGATACCAAAGCAGTGATCGGCGAAAGCGCCGATCTCCTCTACCATCTCCTCGTTGTTCTCGAGGCGCGCGGCGTGAAGCTCGAGACGGTGTATGCCGAACTCGAACGGCGCACCGGCCAATCCGGCCTCGAAGAGAAGGCCGCGCGCAAGAAAGGTTGACGGCTAGGCTGGCGACGATGGAACAGCGGACCGAAGACGGCCTTTCGCCCTATCGGGTGTTCCCGCGCAAGGAGTGGGCGGCGCGGCGCGAAGACACGCCGATGACGTTGACCCGCAACGAGATCGCGGAGCTGCAGGCCTTCAACGACCGGCTTTCGATGAAGGAGGTCGAGGAAATTTACCTGCCGCTGTCGCGGCTCCTGTCGTTTTACGTCGGCGCCACGCAAAAGCTCTTTCGCGCGATGCAGCGCTTCCTCGGCACCGAGGACGCCAAGATGCCCTACATCATCGGCATTGGCGGGTCGGTCGCGGTCGGAAAGTCGACGACCGCCCGCGTGCTGCAGGCGTTGCTCTCGCGCTGGCCCAACACGCCGAAGGTCGACCTCATCACCACCGACGGATTCTTGCTGCCGAACGCCGTGCTCGAGCGCGAACGGCTGATGGAGAAGAAGGGCTTTCCCGAAAGTTATGACACCGAGACGCTGCTGCGCTTTCTCACTGACATCAAGGCCGGCTACCGTCCGGTGCGGGCGCCGGTCTACAGCCACCTCGTCTACGACGTGATCCCCGGCGAGAGCGTCGAGGTCGATCGCCCCGACATCCTAATCGTCGAGGGCCTGAACGTCCTGCAGCCGAATCGTGGCGCCAAGGAAAGCAAGGGAACGCCGTTCGTCTCCGACTTTTTCGACTTCTCCGTCTATATCGACGCCGAAGAAGAGGTGCTCGAGCGCTGGTATGTGGAGCGCTTCATGCGCCTGCGTGAGACCGCCTTTCGCGATCCCAAATCCTATTTCCACCGCTACGCCGCGGTGAGCGACGAGGAGGCACTGGAGACCGCGCTCTCCTTGTGGAACCGCATCAACCTCGTGAATTTGCGGGAGAACATCTTGCCGACGCGGCTCCGCGCGAGCCTGATCCTGCGCAAGGGCGCGGACCACCAGATCGAGACCGTGGCGTTGCGCAGGCTTTGACCGCAAACCAGCCGCGCTGGGTCACGCTGCCTGAGTTTTCTTGCCGCCTTTTGGCTTGCCGCGGAGCGCGGCGATCGCCTCGTCCAGCCGCTCGCGGTCGAAGGGCTTGACGATAAAGCCGTTCATGCCGGCGGCGCGGCAGGCCTCGCGGTCCTCGGCAAAAGCGTTCGAGGTCAGCGCGATGATGGGGACGTTGCCGCCGCCTTCGCCGAGCGCGCGAATGCGCCTTGTCGCCTCGAGCCCGTCCATGCCCGGAAGGTGCAGGTCCATGAGCACGAGATCATAGGGCGCGCCGATCGCCTGTGCGGTCGTGACCGCGGCGACGGCGGCGACGCCGTCGGTGACCACCGTCGGGATATGGCCGAGCTTGCCGAGCATCGCCTGCGCCAAAAGCGCATTGATCTCGTTGTCTTCCGCGACGAGGATCGCGAGCGCCTTCTGCTTGCGGCCGGGCCGTGCCTCGCTTTCCGCATCGAACGCGCTTTCCGCGTCGGTCTCGGATTCGGGGGCGTGCAGTCTTGCCGCGAGCGAGGCGGCGCGCACGGGCTTCACCAGATATCCGTCGAAGCCGGCGCGCTTGAAACCCGAAAGCTCGGAACGTTCCGACGGCGCGAGCAGAAGAATCCGCTGCTTCGCGTGGCGCGCGGCGGTGCGCACGAGCGAATGCGTCGCTTCTGCGCCGAAGGCGCGGTCGACAAGAAGATGATCCCATCGCCGCTCCGGCAAGAGCGCCGCGGCGATTTTCGCTTCCGAAGCAAGCGTCGCATGCGCACCCCATGCGGTGAGCCTGCGTTCCAGGAGCGGGCCGATCACGGGCGAGGGCGAGGCGATCAGAATCTCGCGGAACGAGAAATCGGGGCTTGCGGCCGGCGCACGGTCGTCCGCGATCGCCGGCAGCTCGACGCTGAAAGCGAAGCTCGAGCCGTGCTCCGGGCCGCTCGTCAGGCCGATCTCGCCGCCCATCCGCTCGACGATGCGCGAGGCAATCGCAAGCCCAAGGCCTGTTCCATCGTGCCGCCGCGCGAGCGTGCTGTCACCCTGTTCGAATTCGTTGAAAATGCGCGCCTGCACTTCGGGTTCGATGCCAGGACCCGTATCCTTGACCACGAAACGGACGCGGCCGGATTCGCCGGCTTCGACGAGAACCGAAACGCCGCCCTCGTCTGTGAACTTCACCGCGTTTCCCCCAAGGTTCAGAAGCACCTGGCGCAGGCGCGCCGCGTCGCCCGCGACCCGCGACGGGATGTGATCGTCGATATCGGCGGCGATCTCGATGCCCTTGGCTTGCGCGCGCGGCGCGAGCAATTCGACGACGTCGGTGACGAGCGCGGCAAGGTCGAACGGAATCGCCTCGAGGTCCAGCCGGCCCGCCTCGATCTTCGAAAAATCGAGAATTTCCGCAATCAGCGTGAGCAGCGCTTCGCCCGAGGTTTTCATCGCGCGGGCATAGGTCTGCTGTTCGGGGGAAAGCTTCGTCTCGAGGAGAAGATCGGCCATGCCGAGGATGCCGTTCAGCGGCGTGCGCACTTCGTGGCTGACCACGGCGAGAAAGCGCGATTTGGCGCGGCTCGCGGCTTCCGCCTTTTCGCTCGCGTCGGCGAGCGCCTTTTCGGCGGCGGCGCGCACGGTCATGTCGCGACCCACGCGCTGAATTTCGACGATGCGTCCAGCCTCGTCGCGAACCGTCACTTCTTTCCAGGCGATCCAGCGGGGGCCGTTTTCGGTCTCGATTTGCTGGTCGAAGGTGATCGAGCCGTCGGGCTGGGGAATGCGCGGGCTCTCCGCGCGCACGTGGAGCACGAGCGCGCGGCCGACGATTTCATCGCGGCGCTTTTGCACCAGCGCGCAAAGCATGTCGCTCGCATGCGTCACGCGCCCGGCCTCGTCCTCGCGCAGGACAAGGTCGCCTTGCGCGTCCGCGAGCTTGGTGGCGCGGGCGATCGCCTCTTCCAGCGCCCAGATTCGATCGTCACGGTTCTCGACGAAGGTTTCGAGCCGCGTGAGGCGTTCCGCCATCGCGTTAGTGCGGCGATGGCGCAACGCGAGGGTCGCGAGCGCGACGACGAGCAATCCGGCCAGCATGCCGGCGAAGCCGATATCGCCGCTTTCCGAGGGAGGCAGCGTATTGTCCTGCGCGCCGGCATTGCCGAGCTGCACGATCGCCATCGCAAGTCCGGCGAAGAACGGGGCAGCCAGCAAGCCGCGCGTGAGCCGTGACAAAGACGCCCGCAATCCGAACCCGTCTGTTCTGATCCGCGCCCTGGCTTCGGCCATGCGCACCCCCGGCTGTGTCTGGTTTGGCCGCAGGGTGCCACCGCGCGGATTAACAGGATGCGGGCGGAAAGGCGCAAGCGCGTGGATTCACACCGCTTGGTTGATGAATCGTTAGCGGAACCCGCCAGATTTTAACGATCAGGCCGCGGCCTGAAGCCTGTCGTGCAGCGCCCGATAGGCGAGTGCTTCCGCAAGATGCGGCCGGCCGATTGCCTCGGCGCCGTCGAGATCGGCGATGGTGCGCGCGACCCGGAGCACGCGATGATAGCCGCGGGCGGAAAGGCGCATGGCCTCGGCGGCATCGTGCAACAGCCGCTGGCTGGCGGCGTCGAGCGGCGCGATCGCTTCGAGGGTGGCGCCATGCGCTTCGGCGTTCACCCGCAGATCCGGCTTGCCCAGCGCCTTGAAGCGCTCGGCCTGCAATGTCCGCGCGGCGGCGACACGGGCGGCGACTTCGCGGCTTCCCTCCGACGGCGGCGGCAGCACGAGATCGGCGGCGTTGATCGCGGGCACTTCGATGTGGAGATCGACGCGGTCGAGCAGCGGCCCCGATAGCCGCGCCTGATAGTCGGCGATGCAGCGCGCGTTCGATCCGCGCTTGCAGCTGAATCCGGGATCATAGGCGCGGCCGCAGCGGCATGGATTCATCGCGGCCACGAGCTGGAAGCGCGCGGGGTAGGTGATCTTGTGATTGGCGCGCGCGATCGCAATCTCGCCGGTCTCGATCGGCTGCCGCAGCGAATCGAGCACCTGCGGCTGAAATTCGGGGAACTCGTCGAGGAAAAGCACGCCGCAATGGGCGAGCGAAATTTCGCCCGGCCGCGCGCGCAGGCCGCCGCCGACCATCGCCGCCATGCTCGCCGAGTGATGCGGATGGCGGAACGGCCGCCGGTTGGTGAGCGCGCCGTCCTGGATGACGCCGGCGACCGAGGCGATCATCGAGGTCTCTAACAATTCGCCGGGTGAAAGCGGCGGCAGGATCGACGGCAGCCGTGCGGCGAGCATCGACTTGCCCGCGCCCGGCGGCCCGATCATCAAGATGTTGTGGCTGCCTGCCGCGGCGATCTCGAGCGCGCGCTTCGCGCTTTCCTGTCCCTTGACCTCGGCAAGATCGAACGTCGCTTCGCCGGCTTCGCGGATTTTCGGCGCGGGGCGCGAGAGCACTTGCGTGCCGTGAAAATGATTGGCGAGCTGAATGAGCGAGGCCGGCGCGAGAATTTCCATCTCCGGGCTTGCCCAGGCAGCCTCCGGCCCGCAGGCGGCCGGACAAATCAGGCCGTGACCCTCCGCATTCGCCGCGATCGCGGCCGGGAGCACGCCGGCGACCGGCGCGAGCGAGCCGTCGAGGCCAAGCTCGCCGACAACGGTGAAGCCCTGCAGCGCGTCGGAAGGAATCGCGCCGATCGCCGCCATCAGGCCGAGCGCGATCGGCAGATCATAGTGGCTTCCTTCTTTCGGTAAATCGGCGGGCGCGAGGTTGATGGTGATCCGGCGCGCCGGCAGCGCGAGCCCCGAGGCGATCAGCGCCGCCCGCACGCGATCCTTGGCTTCGGAAACGGCCTTGTCCGCGAGGCCGACGATGGCGAAGGCCGGCAAGCCCGGCGCCACCTGCGCCTGCACGTCCACGGGCTTGGCCTCGACCCCTTCGAAGGCGACCGTCGCGACATGTTGGACCATGGAGATCCCCCGGTTCCCGCATCGAAATTAGCGGAAAGAGGTGGTAGGCGGCGTTTATATACTTGACAAACCACAACCGACTTGGTACTTTGGCTCTATAAGGAGCTAAGGCCATGTCAATTCTAGCAAAAAAGTACTTCCAAGACGAGAAATCCGCCTTCACTCACTTGGAAAGTATTCTGTGGCCCGAAGGGCCGGTGTGTCCTCATTGCGGAAATACTGATGTTAAGCGGATTACCCGCTTGAAAGGCGACGCGCACCGGATCGGCGTTCACAAGTGCAACGAGTGCCGGAAGCAGTTCACGGTGAAGGTCGGCACGGTGTTCGAGTCGGCCCACATACCGCTGCACAAGATGCTGCAAGCGGTTTACCTGATGAGCGCGAGCAAGAAGGGCATCAGCGCCCACCAGATGCACCGGACGTTGGAGATCACCTACAAGTCGGCTTGGTTCCTTTGCCATCGCATTCGCGAAGCGATGCGCGCTGGAAGCCTCGCGCCGATGGGCGGCGGCGGGAAGACTGTCGAGGCGGACGAGACTTTCATTGGCCGCTTGGAAGGCCAGCCGAAGAACGCCAAGGGCGGCTTCGCTCACAAAAACGTTGTGCTGACGCTCGTGGAGCGTGGCGGGTCAGCCCGCAGCTTCCACATTGGCAGTACGTCGGTGGCGGACATTGTGCCGATTGTGCGCGACAACATCGACCGCGAAAGCCATTTCCAGACCGACGAAGCCCGTCACTACATGGCGGTTGGCAAAGAATTTTTGAGCCATAAGGCGGTGACGCATATGGACGGCCAATATGCTCGCCCCGGCGCTCATGCAAACACGGTCGAGAATTATTATTCGATCTTCAAACGCGGCATGAAAGGCGTGTACCAGCATTGCAAAGAGAAGCATTTGCATCGCTATCTGAGCGAATTTGACTTCCGTTATTCGAATCGAATTGGGCTTGGGGTCAGTGACGAAAATAGGGCGGCGAGAGCCATGAAAGGAATTGTTGGGAAGCGCCTAACTTATCGTCCTTCCGTAAGTCTTTGAAAAAAGAGGGAAAATAGCCGACTCGCTGATAAGGCGGCGGCGCATACCGTAAGATTGAGCCGCAGTCAACAGTCCACTATATATCCTTGTCCAAGTGATTCTCGTGATCACAGAGGTGAATCTTGGACGAGCGTCTGCACTTCACGGTCAACGTGCCACGGGGCCTTCAGAGGTTCCGGGAACTGATTATTTATGTTGCGAAGCAGAGCCGTGACGATCCGTGGTTTGGCGCGGTTAAGCTCAACAAAATTCTATACCGCTCCGATTTTTTGGCATTCGAGCGATTTGGAGTGCCGTTGACTGGCCTTCGATACTTTCGGCTGAAGGCCGGCCCAGCTCCGCGCGCTATGATTCCGGTGCGCAGGGAATTGGAAGCCGAGGGGGCTATTCAAATCGAACATAAGCCGCTTGGGCCGCGCGATCAGCACCGTATCATCCCGCTACGTGAGCCAGTTCTAGAACATTTCACACAGGATGAGATACATCTTGTAGATGAGGTGATTCGCGAATTACGACCGATGAATGCGACAGAAGCGAGCAATGCGAGCCACGACATCCGGTGGCGGGTGCTCAATGATCGGGACGATCTTCCTTACGAGTTCGCCTTTCTGTCCGACGAACCTGTGACTGACGACGATGTCAAACGGACAAAGGAACTCGCACGGGAATGGAAATGGGCCACCTAGAGGCTGGCAAATCGTTGAAGAGCAGTCTTGGGACGTAGCCGTTGCCAATTGCGGGACACATCAATTTTTCGATGATGCGTTAGCGCCCATAGATTACGCACTGCATCGCAACCCGCTTGGCTTGCCGGTTGTACCAGGTTTCCCCAATCTCAGAATCGCGAAAACTAAATTGCGGTTCATAGGCGGCGAAATCATTCCGTCCTACCGCATCTGGGTGCGCCTAGATGAGCAGAACCGAGTAGTCTACAAGCTGTGGGTGGAAATAGCGCCGCCGGAAGATATGGGCCTATGGGACGAGGATGACGAAATCCCTTTCTAAGCGCCAGATTGAGAAATTCCGCGAGGCTGCCCGCGAGCATGAGGCCGATCAGGCCGAGGCTGAGTTTGATGAGGCACTCAAGAAAGTCGCCAAACACAAATCCGTCCCAGAGCGGATGGCTAAATCCCCTAAGGACACTTCAAGGCGGTAGTCGTTTTAAAGCTATCCCATTCGGGCTGACGCTGAAGGATCTGTAGATTAGCTGATACTTTGTTTAGCCAATTCAGTGCGCCGACATATTCGGCGCTGATCGATGGCATCCCCGAAAAATCATAACTGGGGCCATCCATATCTTGCAGTCTGGCAACCGCAGGAGCGCCCATATTGGAATTGACCCAGCCCGCCATTTCGCTGGCTAGACGGCCTTCCTCGACAGCCCACGCCGGGAATTGGTCTGGCGTAATTTTTCGATGCATCAGTTCCTGCGTCTTGGCGTAGAATCCTTGCAGATTTTGTCCAATAAACGCCTTTCGTTGGCTTTGGCCATCATTTGCCTGGGCGAGTAGACACTCAGCCCGCAAACGGCCTGAATGTTCGTCATCCCAAAGGCTGTAGATCGCAAATGGAAAACGAGCGCATAAAAGGGCAACTAGGATCACGAGTGCTGTTTTGCCGCTCGTAATGCCAGCGTGAGCAGCGGCTGAGTCGCGCAGGCGGTTACCAAATAAGCCCACAGCGGCCACCGCTAAAAATACGGCGGCCTGAGAGAGGCTAACGCTCTCCAAAAATGCCCGGACAAGGGCAGTAGAATAAAATTCCAACATCCCCATTTAGCAACCATGCTCCAAACAGGCATGGTTTGCAAAGTATATAATCCCCTGGTAGGCACAAGAACATTTAGGGAACAAAAGCACCCTGCTTGGCCGGCGGATTCTTCAGCCGCGCCAGGAGCTTTTCCAGATTCTCGTTGAAGACCGCGAATTCGAAATTCTGCGGATCGTCGTGCTTGTCGTAGATGCCTTCGTCGATCACCGCGTGAAAGGCGGGGATCAGCCAGTGGCCCGCGCGGCGGCTCGCGACGATGTAGACCAGCGCGAGCCGCTCATATTGCGCGGCGGAAAATCCCGGCGTCGGCGCCTGAAAATCATTGAGCCAGCCGTGGCTCGGCTCGCTCCGCCGCGGCTGGATCAATTCCACATGCACGAACAGCCCCTTCAGCGCCGAATCGAAATTGGTTGCCATCTCGAATTTGGTCGCCCGCCACGGCACGCTGAAGTCGTGGGCGAACAGCACCTCGCCGCTGCGATTGATGAACACATGCGCGCGCTCGATCTTGTTCGAGCAGACGTAGCGGGCAAGACTGTTGATTCCGGAATCGTGATCGATGTCGGGCGGAAAATCGCGCCGCGTGTAGTTCGGCGAACTCGTGTCGTGCATGACGAAGTAGCGCACGAAGGGCGAAAGCGGATCGTTGTCGCGCGCGCTCGCGAGGGGCGCCGCCAGCGCCGGCCCGAATTTGTCGTCGAGGCCGAAATCCTGAAGCAGCGTATGCACCTCTTCCTGTGTCGGAAGATCGGTCGCCTGTCCGACGCGTTTGGCAAAGTCGGCGGGGAGTTCGGCGCGCGGTCCGAGCTGGCCGAATTTCAGAACCGGCGTGGTGAGGCAGGCGGCCTGCTGGGCGGGATCGCCCGCGAAGCTTAGTTTTTCGAGATCGAATTCGCACGGCCCCATGTTCTTGAGGGTGATCGTTTTTTGCGGCCCGAACTTGCACTCGCCGTCGGCGAACGCCGCCTCCGGCACGAGCGAGAGAAAAACAAAGGCAATGCTCGTAAGAAACGCGTTCATGGGGGATCGATTGGCGCTAAAAACTCACACGCGCGGCTGCCGCTGGCGTTCGATCGCATCCCAAATCAATGCGGCGATGTCGGGGCCGCCGAGCTTTTTCACCGCGCGGATGCCGGTGGGCGAGGTGACGTTGATCTCGGTCAAGAGGCCGCCGATGACGTCGATGCCGGCAAAGAGAAGCCTGCGCTTTTTCAGCGCGGGCTTCAGCCGCTCGCAGATTTCGCGCTCGCGCGCGGTCAATTCGGTGGCCTTGGCGAGTCCGCCGCGTACCATGTTCGAGCGAAGGTCGTCCGCCGCCGGCACGCGATTGACGGCGCCCGCGAATTCGCCGTCGACGAGAATGATGCGCTTGTCGCCCTCCTTCACGGCGGCAAGGTACTTCTGCGTCACCCATGGCTCGCGGAAGATCTTGGCGAAAAGCTCGTAGAGCGAGCCGAAATTGACGTCTTCGCGGCCGACCCGGAACACCGCCTCGCCGCCATTGCCGTAGAGCGGCTTCATCACCACGTCGCCGTGTTCTGCGCGGAAAGCCTTGATTTCAGCGAGCTCGCGCGTGATCAGCGTCGGCGGCATGAGGTCCGCGAATTCGTTCACGAACATTTTTTCCGGCGCGTTCCGCACTTCGGCGGGGTCGTTGACGACAAGCGTCTTCGGCTGCACCCGCTCCAAAAGATGCGTCGCGGTGATGTAGTTCAAATCGAAGGGCGGATCTTGGCGCATCAAGACCACATCGAACGAGGAAAGCCCCACGCGCTTTCCTTCGCCGAGCGTAAAGTGGCTGCCTTCCTGGTCGCGCACCGAAAGCGGCTGTACCGTCGTGAACACGCGGCCATCGATCATCGCGAGCCGCTCGGGCGTGTAATAGGAGATCGCATGCCCGCGCCGCTCGCCCTCTAGAAGCAGCGCGAAGGTCGAATCGCCCGCGATGCGGATGCGCTCGATCGGGTCCATTTGAACGGCGACGCGAAGGCTCATCGATGCTCCTCAACAATCGGCTTCGAAGGCCGAAACAATATGCCGCGGCATCCGGCCCGGCGCGACCAGGATGGCGTCGAAGCGCATGTCGTATCCCGCATGTTGGGGGTGGGCCGCAAGCCAGGCTTCGGCCGCGGCGACGATGCGGCGGCGCTGCCGCGGGAGCATCGATTCCGCCGCTTCGTCGAAGCCTTTCCGCGCCTTCACCTCGACGAAGACGATCAGCCGCCCGCGCTTGACCACGAGATCGATCTCGCCGGCCGGGCTTTTCCAGCGCCGGGCGATGGTGCGGTAGCCCTTGGCGGCAAGGAAGATGGCGGCCGCGTTCTCCGCCGAAACACCGAGGCGAAAGGCGGCCTTGCGCTTGGCGTTGCCCGCGAATTCGCTCATCGGTTGCTTTCCGCGAGCGCGAGCGCCCGCGCGTACACTGCGCGCCGCTTCACGCCGGTCTCGCCGCTCACTTCGGCGACCGCATCCTTGAGCGAGCCGCGCGCGAGCGCGCGCTTCAACAGGCGGTCGAGCTCCTCGGAAGAAACGCTGTCCGCTTTATCGTCGGGCGGCGCGATGACGAGCACGATCTCGCCTTTCGGCGTCGCCGCCTTCGCATAGTGCGCGGCGAGTTCAGCGAGCGGCCCGCGGCGAACCTCCTCGAAAACTTTTGTGAGCTCGCGGCAGACGGCGGCCGCGCGTGGGCCGAGGATGCTCGCGAGATCAGCGAGACTTTCAGCGAGGCGTGGGCCGGTTTCATAGAGAACAAGCGTTGCGGGAATCTCCGCGAGCTCCGTGATCCGGCTCTGCCGTTGCCCCGCTTTTTGCGGCAGAAAGCCCTCGAAGTAGAACCGGTCGGTGGGCAGGCCCGCCGTGACCAGCGCCGAGAGCAGCGCCGAGGCCCCCGGCACGGGGTAAACCCGATGGCCGGCCGCAATGGCGGCGGCAACGAGTTTATAACCGGGATCGGAGATAAGTGGGGTTCCGGCGTCGGAGACGAGCACAATCGCCGCTCCCTCGGCGAGGCGTTGCAATATCTGCGGCCGGACCGTCGCCGCATTATGGTCGTGATAGGCAGCGAGGGATGGGGCGAGGCCATAGCGGTCGAGGAGTTTGCGCGTGACACGAGTGTCTTCACAAAGCACCAGGTCGGCGGCGGCGATCGTCGCAAGCGCGCGCAGGGTAATGTCGCCAAGATGACCGATGGGTGTCGCGACCACATGAAGCCCCGGAGCAAGGTCCACCGGATCAATGGCAAGCGGTATGGGAACGCGGGGCTTTCGTTTCGGCTTCTGGTCGGGCATGGCATCGTCGCCGGGTTCGATGCGAATGTTAGCGGGCGGGGCCCCATCCGCACAGCGTCCGCTTCGCTATGACCGCGCAGTCTTTATTCCTCCGTTTCCTGCCTGCTCCGCGGGTGCTCATGGCTTGCATGGGCATCGCATTGGGGGGCTGCTCGACGGTCTTGGGCCCGATCGGCAGCGGTCCGATCGACACGGCGCCCGCCGAGCCCGCCGCCGCGAATCCGGCCACCGCCGACCTGCCGCTCGGCCCGGGGATGGCAACGGGACCCGCGCGCGTCGCCCTGATCCTGCCTTTGGGCGCGGGCGGCAATGCGGGGGCTGCGGCGCAGTCGATGAAGAATGCCGCCGAGCTTGCGCTCGCGGAATTCTCCGGCCCCAACGTGCAGCTGATCGTCAAGGATGACGGCGGCACGTCGCAAGGCGCGCAGGCCGCGGCCCGTGCCGCGATCCAGGAAGGCGCCGAGATCGTGCTGGGGCCGTTGTTCAGCGGCTCGGTCGCCGCCGCGGGGCAAGTCACGAAAGCCCGCGGCATTCCGATGATCGCCTTTTCGACCGACACCAACGTGGCGGCGCCCGGCGTCTATCTCCTGAGCTTCTTGCCGGAGTCCGACGTCGAACGCATTGTTCGCTACGCGGTGGCGAACGGCAAGCGGTCGCTCGTCGCCCTTCTTCCCGATAACGCCTATGGCGCGGTGGTCGAGGCGCAGCTGCAACAGGCGGTCTCGCAAACCGGCGCGCGGATCATGACGCTCGAGCACTATGCGACCGACCAGACGAAATTTGCCGAGCCGGTGAAGCGCGTCGCGCTGGCATCCAAACAGGCCGATGCCGTTTTCATCGCCGACTCCTCCGACACCACATCCCTGATCGTGCAGATGCTCGAAAAGAACGGCGTGCAGCGAATGCAATTGATCGGCACGGGATTGTGGGACGATCCGAAACTCTTCGCCGATCCGAAGCTCGCCGGGGCCTGGTTCGCCGCCCCCGACTCCGCCGCCTATCGCGCCTTCTCCGATCGCTATAAAGCCCGCTACGGCCAGGAGCCGACGCGCACCGCGAGCCTTACCTACGATGCGGTTTCGCTCGTTGCCGCGCTTGTGAAAACGCAAGGTCCCAATCGTTTCACCGAAGCGACGCTCACCAATCCGTCGGGCTTTACCGGGATTGACGGTGTTTTTCGCTTTCGCACCGATGGCACCTGCGAGCGCGGCCTTGCGGTGATGGAAATGCGCGGGGGAACCGCGCGCGTGATCAGCCCGGCGCCGCGGGTATTCTCCAGCGCCGCACTTTAGCGCTTCACGCCGCAAGATCCGCGACGATCGCATCGAGCACCACGAAGCCCGATGCGGTGGCGCGCAGCCTTCCGCCCCTCGTCTCGACGAGACCTTCTTTTTCCAGCGCCGCGATCCGCGCGGGATCGAGCGCGCGGCCGGCGAGCGAAGCGTAACGCGCGAGCGCGATCCCTTCCCGCAGCCGCAAGCCCATGAGCAGCAACTCGTCCGCCTGCTCGCTTTCGCTCAAGGGATCATCGACAATCCGCCCGCGGCCGGTCCGCTCGACGAGCGCGAGCCATTGTTCGGGATTTTTCTCGGTCATGGTGGCGTGACGCGTCTTTCCTTTTCCGATCCTTCCGTGCGCGCCCGGCCCCACACCCACATAATCGCCGTAGCGCCAATAGACGAGATTGTGCCGGCACGCGGCCCCCGGTCTTGCATGGTTGGAGATTTCGTAGGCGGGCAATCCGCGCGCTTCGCACGTCTCTTGCGTCACGTCCCACAACGCCCGCGCCTGTTCTTCATTCGGAATTTTCAGGCGGCCGTTGCGATAAAGCGCGGAAAACGGCGTGTCGTCCTCGATCGTCAGCTGATAGAGCGATAAATGCTCGCTTTCCTCGGCCAGCGCGCGCGCGAGCTCCGCCCGCCATGCCGCCGGCGTCTGCCCGGGCCGCGCGTAGATCAGGTCGAACGAGATGCGCGGGAAGTTCGCGCGTGCAATCGAAACCGCGGCGAGCGCTTCCTCGGCGCTGTGCAGCCGCCCGAGGAATTTCAGCGCGTCGTTCTCCAGCGATTGCAGGCCGAGCGAAACGCGATTGACCCCGGCCGCGCGATAGCCGCGAAAGCGTTCGGCCTCGACGCTCGAAGGATTGGCTTCCAGCGTGATTTCGGCATCGGGCTCGAGCGGCCAGTGCCAGGCGATCGCGTCGAGGATCGCGCCGACGGTCGCGGGCTGCATCAAGGAAGGCGTGCCGCCGCCGAAAAAGATGCTGCGGACGGCGCGCCGGCCCGTCGTTGCGGCGGCGTCCGCGAGTTCGGCGTTGATCGCGCGGAGATACCGCGCTTCGTCGGGTTTTTCATGCCGCACGTGGCTGTTGAAGTCGCAATAGGGGCACTTCGACAGGCAGAACGGCCAATGCACGTAGATTCCGAAGCCGGGATCGTCGGCGTCGCCGTCGCCTTCTCTTCGCGCGAGGACGGCCGCTTTAGCCAAGGCAGTTCTCCGCGAGTTTCAAAAACGCGCGCGCGCGATGCGACAGGCCCCGCCCGCGCGGCGGCAGCCCATGTTTTTCCGCGGAACCCATCTCGCCGAAGGTGCGGTCGAAGCCATCGGGCAGGAAGATCGGGTCATAGCCGAATCCCTTGTCGCCGCGCGGCGGCCAGACGATCGTTCCGTCGACCCGGCCCTCGAAGGTGGCGATTTCGCCGTCGGGCCAGGCGAGACAGAGGGCGGCGATGAAGGCGCCGCGCCGCTTGCCCGGCGTGGTCGCGCCGATCGCCTGGAGCTTTTCCTCGACCGTCTTCATGGCGCGGCCAAAGTCCTTTTTCTCGCCGGCCCAGCGCGCGGAATAAATGCCGGGCTCGCCGCCAAGCGCCGCGACCGCAAGCCCCGAATCATCGGCGAGCGAAGGCAGCAGCGATGCGCCGGCCGCCGCGACAGCCTTGATCTTCGCGTTTTCGGCAAAGCTCGTCCCGGTTTCAGCGGGCTCCGCCAATCCAAGCTCAGCGGCCGAGACTGTTTCAATGCCGTGCGGCGCCAGCAGTTCCTGCATCTCTTTCAGCTTGCCGGGATTATGGGTCGCGATCACGACCTTGCCCATAAGCTTTCGCCGCATCAGCCGATCGCAAGCTTCTGCAATTCGATCAGCCGCGCCACGCCCTTGCGCGCGAGCGCAATCAGCGCCGCGAGTTCGGCGTCGGAGAACGGCGTCTTCTCGGCGGTGCCCTGGATTTCGACGATGCCGCTCTTGCCAGTCATGACGAAATTCATGTCGGTTTCGGCTTCCGAGTCCTCGGCGTAATCAAGGTCGAGCACCGGTTCGCCCTTGTAGATGCCGCAGGATATGGCGGCGACGTGATCCTTGAGCGGATGCTTGCTCACCATCGAGCGCTTCTTCATCCATTCGATGCAGTCGTGGAGCGCGATCCACGCGCCGGTGATCGCCGCCGTTCGCGTTCCGCCGTCGGCCTGAATGACATCGCAGTCGACGGTGATTTGCCGCTCGCCGAGCGCCACGAGATCGGTGATGGTGCGGAGCGAGCGCCCGATCAGGCGCTGGATTTCAAGCGTGCGGCCCGACGGCCGGCCGGTCGCGGCCTCGCGGCGCGTGCGCTCATGGGTCGCGCGCGGCAGCATGCCGTATTCGGCGGTGACCCAGCCGCGGCCCTGGTTCTTGAGCCAGGGCGGAAGCTTCTCTTCCAGCGTCGCGGTCACGAGCACATGGGTGTCGCCGAATTTGACGAGGCACGAGCCTTCCGCGTGGCGCGCGAGCCCACGTTCGAAACTGACCGGCCGCATTTCGTCGGGGCCACGCTTGCTCGGGCGCATGATTCCTCCGTTGATTAACCCTTCTAGAGCATGATCCCGAAAAGTGGGAACCGGTTTTCGGGTAACATCATGCTCCATAAAAGGGGCCTATGGAGGCAGCCAAGCCCGCGCTTGCGGCCTGTTCGGCAGCCGCCATATCGGCGTAAACTGCGCAATCGTCGCTTCTTGAAGAGAGGGCCGTGTCGGTCAACGCTCCCATCGGTTCGTCCCCGGTTACGCTGGCGCAGCTCGACGAGCGCTCGCGCGAGATTTTTCGCCAGATCGTGGAATCGTATCTCGCGACCGGCGAGCCGGTCGGCTCGCGCAACGTTGCCCGCCTCATTCCGATTACGCTGTCGCCGGCCTCGGTGCGCAATGTCATGGCCGATCTCGAGGCGCTGGGCCTTGTCTACGCGCCGCACACGAGCGCCGGACGCCTGCCGACCGAACTGGGCTTGCGCTTTTTCGTCGATGCGCTGCTCGAGATCGGCGATCTCTCCGGCGGCGACCGTCAGTCGATCGAAGCGCAAGTAAAGGCCGCCCGCGGCGGCAGCCTTGACGCGGTGCTCGCGGAAGCCTCGCAGCTCCTCTCGGGCCTTTCGCGCGGCGCCGGTGTCGTCACCGCCGCCACGACCAACCCGCGGCTGAAGCAAATCGAGTTCGTCCGCCTCGAGCCCGGCCGCGCGCTCGTCGTCCTCGTTTCCGAGGACGGCCAGATCGAAAATCGCCTGCTGACCTTGCCCGCGGACCTGCCGGCGTCCTCGCTCGTGGAAGCTAGCAATTTTCTCAACGCGCGCATTCGCGGCAAAACCTTGAACGAGGCAAGGGCGGAACTCGAACGGGCGCTTGCCGCCGCCCGCGCCGAACTCGATCAGCTCACGCAAAAAGTCGTCGCCGCGGGCCTTGCCAGCTGGTCCGGCGGCGAGGCGCCCGAGCGCAAACTGATTGTGCGCGGCCAGGCGAAGCTTCTCGAGGATCTGAAGGCGATGGAGGATCTCGAGCGCGTGCGCTTGCTCTTCGATGATCTCGAGACCAAGCGCGGCGTCGTCGAGCTTCTCGGCAAGGCCGAGGAGGCGGAGGGCCTGCGCATCTTCATCGGTTCTGAGAATAAGCTTTTTTCGCTCTCCGGCTCCTCCACCATCGTCGCCCCCTATCGCGACAGCGCCGGCCGCGTGGTGGGCGTGCTGGGCGTGATCGGGCCGACGCGGCTCAACTATGCGCGGGTGATCCCCATGGTCGATTACACCGCCAAGGTCGTGAGCCGGGTGCTGGGCCTTGCGGGCGACGCTTGATTTTTCGGGCTGATGACCTGATATCCCCGGCGATTGTCGAGCGATTGGGATCATGATGAGCGACGAACCGAAACGCGCGGAAGCCCAGGAAAACGGCGCGGTTGCGGACGCGCGGGATGCCGCCGGCGGAAACGACCAGGTCGCCGGGCTCGAAGCCCAGGTCGCGGAACTCCGCGATAAGTATCTCCGCGCCGTTGCCGAGATCGAGAACGTGCGCAAGCGCGCCGAACGCGAGGTCGCGGGCGAGCGCGCCTTCGGCATTACCGCATTCGCGCGCGATCTTTTGGGCGTTGCCGACAATCTCGCCCGCACGCTCGATGCGGTCGGCGCGGAAGCCCGCGCTTCCGCCGGTGGCCCGCTGAAGACGCTTCTCGACGGCGTTGAACTGACCGGCCGCGAATTGCAAAAGGCACTGGAAAAGAACGGCGTCCGCCGCATCGATCCGCGCGGCGAAAAATTCAATCCCCACTTTCATCAAGCGGTGTTCGAAGTTCCCGATGCCGATGTCCCGGCCGGCATGGTCGCCGAGGTCATCCAGCCGGGCTACGCCATCGGCGAACGGGTGTTGCGGCCGGCCATGGTCGGGGTCTCGAGCGGCCGTCCGAAGGCCGCGCCCGCGCAGGAAGATGCGCGGTCGGATTCGTAAGCCCCGCTTTCGCGGGATTGCGCCATGGGCGTTCGTTCGTTCCGAAAGGGCTTATTAACGCTGCAACCTTACGCTGCGCGGTCATCCGAACATGGGCATTGCCATGGGCGCGCAAGCCGTCGAAGGCGTTCAATACAGCATCGTGATCCCCGTCTTTAACGAAGAGGCGGTGTTGCCGGTTCTCTTGCGGCGGATCGACACGCTGCTGGACAATCTCGACGCGCCCGCCGAAGCGATTTTTGTCGACGACGGCAGCACCGACTGCAGCTCGATCGTGCTCGAGGCGAAAGCGAAGGACGATCCGCGCTACCGCTACATCAAGCTCGCGCGCAATTTCGGGCATCAAGCCGCGATCACCGCCGGCATGGATGCCTGCACCGGCAAGGCGATCATCGTGATGGATGCCGACCTTCAGGATCCGCCTGAAGTTGTCGGCGCCCTCGTCGAGCGCTGGAAAGAGGGCTACGACATCGTGCATGCGCGGCGGCTTTCGCGCGAAGGCGAGGGCACGTTCAAGCGCTGGACCGCGCGCGTCTTTTACAAATTGCTTGGCCGCATCTCGTCGATCGACATTCCAAGCGACGTCGGCGACTTCCGTCTGATCGACCGCAAGGTGCTCGACGCTTTCCGCGCGATGCCCGAGCAGGACCGCTTCGTGCGCGGCATGTTCGCCTGGCTTGGCTTCCGGCAGGCGGAAGTCGCTTTTCACCGGCCGCCGCGCGCCGCCGGCGAGACGAAATATCCGCTGTGGAAAATGATCCGGCTCGCGGTGAACGGCGTGCTCGGTTTTTCCGACGCGCCGCTTCGCCTCGCGATCTGGGTGGGGCTCGCCGTGTCCTGCCTCGCGGTACTTTACGGCATCTACGTCATCGGCCTTTGGTTCAGCCACAGCGCGCTGGTCGCGGGCTGGTCGTCGACCATCGTCATCATTTCGTTTCTCTGCGGCATCAACATGCTGATGACCGGCATCATCGGCCTCTACATCGGCCGCATCCACGCCGAAGTGAAACGGCGCCCGCTCTACGTCGTCGACAAGCGCGCGGGCTTTGAGCGCGAGCAGGCACCGGCGGAATATGGCAATGCCGGCGACCGCAAACGGATGCGGGCGCTATGATCTCTCGCCGCGATGATTGATCTCGGGCGGCTGAAATGAGCTTGATTGTCGGCGAGCCGCGATTGACGGGAAACCGGCGAGCTCTGCCCGCGTTTTTTGCGCACCTGCGGACGGCGCTGCCGCTGATCGCCGTCGTAATTGCGGCGATCGCGCTTCGGTTCTTCATTATCCTTACGGCCGATGTCAGCTGGCTGATCACCCTGGCCGAAAAAGTGCTGGATGGAAACAGGCTCTATATCGATTTCATCGAAACCAATCCGCCCGCCTCGATCCTGATTTATGCCCCCGCCGTCGCGCTCGCGCGCGCACTCGGGCTTGCGCCGGAGACCGTGGTCAACGCGTTCGTGTTCCTTGCGGCGGGCGTAAGCCTTTGGATCGCGAGCCGCATTCTCCTGCGAGCGCGGCTCCTCGACGGTGTGGACGGCTGGACCCTTGCCGCCTTCGCCGCGCTTTTGCTCCTCGTCTTTCCCGCCCAGTCATTCGCGCAGCGCGAGCACATTGCGGTCATCGTTTTATTGCCCGCGCTTGCCGTTTATGTCGCGCGTGCGCAAGGCATCGCTCCGGGCCTCGCCGCGGCGATCATCGCCGGCATCGGCATCGGCATCACAGTTTCGATCAAGCCGCATTTCGCGTTCGCGGTTCTGCTCGCTGCCGCTGCCAGTGCCTGGCATGCGAAATCCTGGCGGCCGCTTTTCGCGATCGAACATTGGATCGCAGGTATCATCGTTGCGATTTATGGCGCGAGCATCCTTGTCTTTTTCCCGCAATACGTCTCGGATGTTCTGCCGCTCCTGCAAGCGATCTATCTTCCAACACGGCAGCCTTGGTTCGTGCTTTTTACCAGCCTGCCGATCTTGCTCTGGCTGTTATCGGTCCTCCTGCTTGCGGGACAAAAGCAGTGGGCATTATGGGAGCCCCGCTTTTCCGTCCCATTGATGGCGTCTTGCGGATTCGTGCTCGCATATTTGGTGCAGGGCAAGGCGTGGTCGTACCAGACTTATCCCATGCTCGCGCTCTCGTTGCTTGCAGTCGTTATTCTTCTCAGCGAGCGCGTAGAAAAGACGCGGAATGAAAATGCGTCCACGAACCCGAGAGCCGCCAGGCTGCTTCTCTTCGTGACCGCGGCAGGCTTTTTCTTCGTCGGGTTTAATTGGATGCACGATGTGTCCGATTTCACTTCGCTCGCGGGGACGATTCGACAGAATGCTACACGGCCGAAAATGCTCGTCATCTCTGAAGAATGGGGGCTCGGCCATCCGCTTGTTCGCCAGGTCCGCGGCCAATGGGTCCAGCGCTTTGGCAGTCTTTGGATCACGGAATGCGCCGAATGGCTGCTCGCGCGCGAACGTTCGCCGGCCGGCCGCACGCGCCTCGAAAGCTATATGGCGCTCGATCGCGCCATGCTGCTTGAGGATATTCGCCGGCAACAGCCGGATATTATTTTGCTGGATTCGGATTGGGAGGCGAGGACGCGGGCGGACCCGGCCCTGTCGGAAGAATTGAAGGCCTATGACGAAGTGGGCCGCAAGGTCGTTGACGTGGGCCGCGCGCACGAGATTACAATTTTACGCCGCCAGAGCCGCGAAACGCCTCCGGCGGGGGTCGGCGGTCTCTAACCGTTAAATTCCTCCGCCCCCGCGGGCGGCCGGAGCCTTGCGGGTCCAAGGCCTCCCTCCTATATCAGCCGGCAGCCGCGATTTTTCGCGGCCATCCCCAAGCGCGGGGGTCGCGGGGGTGGCCGGGCGCAAGGCTTGGCCGCTCTTGACCGGGTGCTTTTCACGGGCCCGGGTGACCTGCCGCATAGAAGAGGTATGAACATGTCTAAGGTCATTGGCATCGACCTCGGCACCACCAATTCGTGCGTTGCCGTCATGGAGGGTTCGACCCCCAAAGTCATCGAGAACGCGGAGGGCATGCGCACCACGCCCTCGATCGTCGCCTTCACCGACGATGGCGAGCGGCTCGTCGGCCAGCCGGCCAAGCGCCAGGCGGTCACCAATCCGGAAAAGACCTTCTTCGCGGTGAAGCGCCTGATCGGCCGCCGCTACGACGACCCCATGGTCGAGAAGGACAAGAAGCTCGTCCCCTACGCCATCGTGCGCGCCGGCAACGGCGACGCCTGGGTGTCGGACGGCAAGGACCAGTATTCGCCCTCGCAAATTTCCGCTTTCGTCCTGCAAAAGATGAAGGAGACGGCGGAAGCCCATCTCGGCCAGAAGGTCGACAAGGCTGTCATCACCGTTCCCGCCTACTTCAACGACGCTCAGCGTCAGGCGACGAAAGACGCCGGCAAGATCGCGGGCCTTGAGGTCCTGCGCATCATCAACGAGCCGACGGCGGCGGCGCTCGCCTACGGCCTCGACAAACAGAAGGTGGGCACGATCGCCGTCTACGACCTCGGCGGCGGCACCTTCGATATCTCCATTCTCGAGATCGGCGATGGTGTCTTCGAGGTGAAGTCGACGAACGGCGACACCTTCCTCGGCGGCGAGGATTTCGACATGCGCCTCGTCAACTATCTCGCCGACGAATTCCAGAAAGAGCAGGGCATTGATCTGCGCAAGGACAAGCTTGCGCTCCAGCGTCTGAAAGAGGCCTCGGAGAAAGCGAAGATCGAGCTCTCGTCGGCTTCCCAAACCGAGATCAATCTGCCGTTCATCACCGCCGACAAGAACGGCCCCAAGCACATGACGATGAAATTGACGCGCGCCAAATTCGAGGCGCTCGTCGACGATCTCGTGCAGAAGACGGTCGAGCCGTGCAAGCGCGCGTTGAAGGACGCGGGGCTCTCGGCCGCCGAAATCAACGAAGTCGTCCTCGTCGGCGGCATGACCCGCATGCCGAAGGTGCAGGAAGTCGTCAAACAGCTCTTCGGCAAGGAGCCGCACAAGGGCGTGAACCCCGACGAGGTCGTCGCGGTGGGCGCCGCGATCCAGGCCGGCGTGTTGCAGGGCGACGTCAAGGACGTGCTCCTGCTCGACGTCACGCCGCTCTCGCTCGGCATCGAGACGCTCGGCGGCGTGTTCACGCGCCTGATCGAGCGCAACACCACGATCCCGACCAAGAAATCGCAGGTCTTCTCCACCGCCGAGGATAATCAGAACGCGGTGACGATCCGCGTCTTCCAGGGCGAGCGCGAGATGGCGGCCGATAACAAAATACTCGGCCAGTTCGATCTCGTCGGCATTCCGCCGGCGCCGCGTGGCGTGCCGCAGATCGAGGTCACCTTCGACATCGACGCCAACGGCATCGTCAACGTCAACGCCAAGGACAAGGGTACCGGCAAGGAGCAGCAGATCCGCATCCAGGCCTCCGGCGGCCTGTCCGAGGCCGACATCCAGCGCATGGTCAAGGACGCGGAAGCGCACGCGGCCGACGACAAGAAGCGCCGTGCTTTCGTGGAAGCGAAGAACCAGGCCGAAGCGCTCGTGCACCAGACCGAAAAGTCGCTCAAGGACTATGGCGACAAGGTTCAGGCGGCCGATCGCACAGCGATCGAGAACGCGCTCTCCGATCTCAAGGAAGCGCTGAAGGGCGAAGACGCAAGCGCGATCCAGGCAAAGGCCCAGTCGCTTGCCCAGGTGTCGATGAAGTTGGGCGAGGCGATGTACGCGGCGCAGCAGCAGGGCGGCCAGCCCGGCGGTGACGCCGGGGGCGCCGCCGGCGGCAAGAAGGAAGACGTGGTCGACGCCGAATTCACCGAAGTCGACGACGACAAGAAGAAGTCGGCCTGATGCTCCGCACGCTGCGGAAATTCGCTGAACGGGCTAAGACGGCTGCCTCCGGCGTTCTTCCGGGGGCGGCCTTTTAATGAGCGCTTCGAGCGCGGCGGGCGGGAGCGCAATGACGAAGCGGGACTATTACGAGGTGCTCGGCCTCACACGCTCGGCGAGCGAGGAGGACGTCAAGCTCGCCTTCCGCAAGCTCGCGATGAAGTGGCATCCCGACAAGAATCCGGGCGATACCGATTGCGAGCATCGCTTCAAGGAAATCAACGAGGCCTATGACGTGCTCAAGGACGGCACGCGCCGCGCCGCCTATGATCGCTTCGGTCACTCGGCCTTCGAACACGGCGGCGGCGCCGCCGGCTTCGGCACCGACTTCACATCCGCTTTTCACGACATCTTCGACGATCTCTTCGGCATGGGCGGCGGCCGCCGCGGCCGCGCCTCCGGCCGCGAGCGCGGCGCCGACCTCCGCTACAATCTCGAGATCACGCTGGAGGAAGCCTTCGTCGGCAAGACCGCGCAGGTGCGGCTGCCGACGAGCGTCACCTGCGAGACCTGCTCCGGCACCGGCGCCAAGCCCGGCACGCAGCCGAAGGCGTGCCGCAACTGCGGCGGCGCCGGCCGCATCCGTCACGCGCAAGGCTTCTTCACGCTCGAACGCACCTGCCCCGCCTGCCAGGGCCGCGGCTCGGTGATCGAAGAGCCTTGTGCCGCGTGCGGCGGCGCCGGCCGAATTACGCGCGAGCGCACGCTGGAGGTGCAGATTCCGGCGGGCGTCGAGGATGGAACGCGCATTCGGCTCGCGGGCGAGGGCGAAGCCGGCCTGCGCGGCGGTGCCGCGGGCGACCTTTACATTTTTCTCTCGATCATTCCGCACGCGATGTTTCAGCGCGAGGGCGCCGACCTTTTCTGCCGGGTGCCGATTTCGATGACGACCGCTTCGCTGGGCGGCGAGTTCGATGTGCCGATTGTCGACGGCGGCAAGACGCGCGTCAAAGTCCCCGAGGGCACGCAGAGCGGAAAACGCTTCCGCCTGCAGGCGAAGGGCATGCCGGTGCTGCGCTCGAAGACGCGCGGCGACATGTACGTGCAGGTCACGGTCGAAACGCCGCAGAAGCTCACCAGGCGCCAGAAGGAGCTCCTGAAGGAGTTCGAGAAGGAAAGTTCGAAGGACACCCACCCCGAATCGAGCGGTTTTTTCGCCAAGATGCGGGAACTTTTCGAATAACCGCTGCATCGCACCTTTGACGCGCTGGCGCGCGCCCAGAACTATGCGATAATCGCCCGGTTTTGACGGTGCCCCGCCGCCATGTCCCGTTCTTTTGTTGCCAAGAAGCCGAAGCTTCGCCTCGACGACGAGGTGCGCTTCCTTTCGTCGTGGCTGCAGAGTCCGCTCAAGACCGGCGCCGTCTCGCCGTCGAGCCCCGCGCTCGCCAAGGCCATGGCGGCGGTGATCGACCCGGCCATTCCCGGCCCCGTCGTCGAGATCGGCCCCGGCACCGGGCCGGTGACGGAGGCGATCCTCGCCCGCGGGATCGCGCCGGAGCGGCTCGTGCTCGTCGAATACAATCGCGAGTTCTGCGAGCTCCTGCGCCGGCGCTTTCCGGGCGTGCGCGTCGTCGAAGGCGACGGCTACGCGCTCGCTGATACGCTCAACGGCGCGGCCGACCGGCCGCTTGCCGCCATCGTTTCCAGCCTGCCGTTGATGACGCGGCCGATGCCGGTGCGGCTCCGCACGCTTGCCTCGGCGTTGCGGCTCCTGCACCACGGCGCCCCGTTCGTGCAGTTCACCTACGCGATGGCGGCGCCGATCCCGCCGCGCCCGAGCCGTTATTCGATCACCGCCTCGCCGCGCATCTGGCTGAACCTGCCGCCGGCGCGGGTCTGGGTCTATCGATCAGTCTGATCAATGGCGAAGCCGCGCATTCTGGTGTTTGCGGGCTCGATCCGCACGGGCGCCTTCAGCCAAAAGCTCGCGGCTTTCGCCGCCAAGGAGTTGTCGCTCCTCGATGCCGACACGAGCTTCATTTCGCTCGCCGATTATCCGATGCCGCTCTATGACGGCGACTATGAAGCGCGCGAAGGCGCGCCAGAGAACGCGCGCAAATTGCGGCGCATGATTCTGGCGCACCGCGGCGTCTTCATCGCGACGCCCGAATATAATGCGTCGACGCCGCCGCTTCTGAAGAACGCGCTCGACTGGGTTTCGCGCGCGAAGGAGCCCGCCGCCGATCCCTTCAAGGGCCGTTATTTCGCGATCGGCTCGACCTCGAACGGCCGCCTTGGCGGCTATCGCGCGCTCATCGCGCTCCGCCAGGTGCTGGAGTTGGGCCTCGGTGCGCTCGTGCTCCCCGAACAGGTGGCGGTGAGCGAGGCGGCCCAGGCCTTCGACGACGGCGGCGGGATGCGCGACGGCCGCGTGGCGGATTTCTTGCGCGCGGGGCTGAGAAGGCTTATCGCTCTGGCGGAATCCGAACTCTGAGGCTTTGGTGCCGACACCGCCCCGTGACCGCCTGATCGTCGCCCTCGACCTCGCCGATGTGGCGGCGGCGGAAGCGATGGTGGAGAAACTCGGCGAAGCGGTTTCCTTCTACAAGATCGGCTTTGAGTTGGCGCTCGCGGGCGGCATCCCGTTCGCCCAGGCACTCGCGCATTCCGGCAAGAAAGTCTTTCTCGATCTGAAACTGCACGACATTGCCAATACGGTCGCGCGCGCCACGGAGCGCGCGGCCGAGCTCGGCGCCACGTTCCTCACCGTCCACGCCTTTCCGCCGACCATGCAGGCCGCGGTCGAAGGCCGCGGCAACAGCGCGCTGAAGATCCTCGCCGTCACCGTGCTCACCTCCTGGGACGACGATGATCTCAAGGCCGCGGGCTACTCGCTGACGGTGAAGTACATGGTGGAGAGGCGCGCCCAGCAGGCGCGCGAGATCGGCGTCGACGGGATCGTCGCCTCCGCCGCCGAGGCCGCCGAGTTGCGGAAAGAAATCGGCGCGATGCTTCTGGTGACGCCCGGCATTCGCCCGGCGTGGAGCGAAGCCGGCGACCAGAAGCGCATCGTGACGCCGAAGGTCGCGATCAAGGCGGGCTCGGATTATCTTGTCGTCGGCCGGCCGATCACGGGCGCTGGCGATCCCAAGGCCGCCGCCGAGGCGATAGTGGGTGAAATCGCGCAAGCGCTAAAATAGATCAAAACGGGAGGAGCGAATGCCGAAGGGTTACTGGGTCGTGCGCATGGATGTCCATGACCCCGAAAAATACAAGGACTATGCGGCGGCCAATGCGGCCGCGTTCAAGAAATACGGTGCGCGATTCCTCGTGCGCGGCGGCAAGTTCGAAACGCTCGAAGGCTCGAGCCGTGCCAGGAACGTTGTGATCGAATTCCCGAACTTCCAGGCCGCGCTCGATTGCTGGCATTCGCCGGAATACAAGCGCGCGCTTGCGATTCGTGCGCCGATCTCGCAAGGCGACGTCGTCATCGTCGAGGGTTACGAAGGCCCGCAGCCCTCGTAAACCAAGCTTTTCGGTTCGCTTTCCCGCCGGCCGCCCGCGCGTTATATCCCGCGCGGAACTTGGAGATCGACATGGCCGACTTGCGCCTCCTGATCACCGGTGCGGCGGGCCGTATGGGCCGCACGCTCATCCGCGCGATCGCTGAAACCCCGGGCCTCATGCTCGCGGGCGCGGTCGAGCGCGTCGGCGCGTCCGAGCTCGGCGAGGACGCCGGAACGCTCGCCGGGCTCCCGCCGTTAGGCGTGCAGGTGGCGGGTGACCCGATGGCGCTGATTGCCAGGGCCGATGCGATCATCGACTTTTCCACGCCCGAGGCTTCCGTCGGCTTCGCGGGGGCGGCGGCAGAAAAGAAGATCGTGCATGTGATCGGCACCACGGGGTTCTCCGCCGCCGACGAGCAGAAGATCGAAGCCGCCGCCCGCCATACCGTCATCATCAAGTCCGGCAATATGAGCTTGGGCGTCAATTTGCTCGCGGCCCTCGTCAAGCGCGTCGCGAAAACACTCGGCGACGATTTCGACATCGAGATTCTGGAAATGCACCACAACCAGAAGGTCGATGCGCCCTCGGGCACGGCGCTCCTTCTCGGCAAGGCGGCCGCCGAAGGCCGCGGCATTGCGCTCGAAAAGAAAAAGGTGGGCGGCCGCGACGGCCATACTGGCGCGCGCAAGGCGGGCGACATCGGCTTCGCGGCGTTGCGCGGCGGCAGCGTCGTCGGCGACCATTCCGTGATTTTCGCCGGTCCCGCCGAACGCATCGAACTCACCCACCGCGCCGAGGACCGCATGATCTTCGCCCGCGGCGCGCTCGCCGCCGCCAAATGGGGCAAGGGCAGGAAGCCCGGCCTCTATTCCATGACCGATGTGCTCGGCCTTTCCGATATTTGACGGTGCGAAATGAGCGAGCGTCTCCTTGTCCTCGTCCGCCACGGCCAGAGCGAGTGGAACCTGAAGAACCTCTTCACCGGCTGGAAGGATGTTGATCTCACCCCGCAAGGCATCGCCGAGGCGAAGAAGGCGGGGGAGAAGCTGAAGGCGCGCGGCATCAAATTCGATGTCGCCTTCACCTCGGCGCTGAAGCGCGCGCAGAAGACGCTTGACCTCGTGCTCGCCGAAATGGGCGAGACGAAAATCCCGATCTTCAGGGACCAGGCGTTGAACGAACGCGACTATGGCGATCTCGTCGGCCTCAACAAGGACGATGCGCGCAAGAAATGGGGCGAGGAGCAGGTGCTGAAATGGCGCCGCTCCTACGATGTCGCGCCGCCCGGCGGCGAAAGCCTGAAGGACACCGTCGCCCGCGCGCTTCCCTATTTCGTGCAAGAAATCCTGCCGCGCGTCCTGCGCGGCGAGCGCACCATCGTATCGGCGCACGGCAACTCGCTGCGCGCGCTCGTCATGGTGCTGGAGCGATTGTCGCCGGAAGGAATTCTCAAACGCGAGCTCGCTACCGGCGTGCCGATCGTCTACCGGCTGAATGCCGATTCGACCGTCGCCGAAACCCTCGATCTCGCCGCATGAAGGCTTTCGCCGCCGTGACGATCGGCTTGTTGGCGGCCTCCACGTCGCCGGCTTGCGCCGTCGAGCGGCCGCCGCAATTCGTGGCGATCGCCTTCGACAATTGCACGGAGCTCGAGCGCTGGCAGGAGCTTTCGGATTTTGCCGGCGGATTGAACAGGGACGGCGACCGCATCCATTTCACCTTCTTCGTCAGCGGCATCAATTATCTCGCCGAGGAGAAGCGCGCCGCCTATGAGGGCCCGCACCAGCGGCGCGGCGCCTCCAACATCAATTTTGGCGGCAGCGTCGAGGATGTGAAAAAGCGCATCGCCTTCATCAATGACCTGCATGCGCGCGGACACGAGATCGCCTCGCACGCGGTCGGCCATTTCGACGGCCGCGGCTGGTCCGCCGCCGATTGGGACAAGGAATTTACGAGCTACGCCGACCTTCTCGACAACGCGCCGCGCCACAACGGCTTTTCCGACGGCACCAAGCTCGCTTTTCCCGCCGCCGCCGTGATCGGCTTTCGCGCGCCGTATATGTCGACGAGTCCCGGCCTTTACCCGGCGCTGCGCGCGCGCGGCTTTCGCTACGACACGAGCAGCACGAGCGAGGCATCGCTCTGGCCGGAACAGAAGGAGGGTGTCTGGCGCTTCAATCTCGCGGATCTGAAATTGCACCGCTCCAACCGCCACACGCTTTCGATGGATTATAATTTCTTCATCGTGCAGGCCTTCGGCCTCGACAATTCGGGAACGCGCGCGCAGCACCGCGACGAAATGCTCGAAACCTATGTCGATTACTTCAAGGCGAATTACGCCGGCGACCGCGCGCCGCTCAACATCGGCCACCACTTCTTCAACTATCATGGCGGCGCCTATAACGAGGCGCTGAAGGCTTTCGCGCGCGCGGTCTGCGGCCTGCCGGAGGTGCGGTGCGTGAGCTACGTGGAGCTTGCCGATTTCATGGACAAGCTCGACCCCGCGACGCTGGAAGCCTTTCGCAAGGGCGACTTCGAGCACCGCAAGGCGCCGGATATCGACATCTCCAACGCCTTCGCGCGCGCCGCCAAACCCTGATCGCTAAGCCGCGACCTGCGCTGCTTCCCAGCCGAGGATGGCGCGCTTGCGCGTCAATCCCCAGTGATAGCCGGTGAGGTCGCCGCTCTTTCCCACCACGCGGTGACACGGCACCACGAACGACACCGGATTCTTGCCGACGGCGGCGCCGACGGCGCGCGCGGCCAGGGGCTTGCCGAGTTTCTTCGCGATATCCGAATAGGTCGTGGCCTTCCCCAGCGGGATCGTGAGCAGCGTCTCCCACACGCGGATTTCGAAATCGGTGCCGATCAACACGACGCGTAACGGCGTATTGGGCTTCCACAGCTTCGCATCGAAAATCCGCTGCGCGTGCGCGACGGTCCTCGCGCTGTCCTCGACATAGCGCGCATTCGGCCAGCGGCCGCGCATGTCGGCGAGCGCCGCCGGCTCGCCGCCGCGATCGGCAAAGGCGAGGCCGCAGAGCCCGCGCTCGGTCGCCATCGTGAGTGCCGAGCCGAAGGGCGAGGGGTGGAAGCCGTAATAAACCGTGAGGCCCTCGCCGCCGGTCTTCCATTCGCCCGGCGACATCGCCTCGTGCACCACGAAAAGGTCGTGCAGCCGGCCGGGGCCGGAAAGGCCGACCTCGTAGGACGCCTCCAGAATGTTCGGGCTCTCGCGGAGGACACGCCGCGCATAGTCGAGGGTCACCGATTGCAGGAAGGATTTCGGCGACAGCCCGCACCAGCGGCGGAAAAGCGCGGTGAGCGCGCGCGTGTCGGTCCCGACCGCGGCCGCGATCGCCTCCACGTCCGGCTGCTCGCGGAAATGCTCGGTGACATAGGCGATCGCGCGTTGCACGATTTCATAGTCGCTCGCGGCGCCGTCGAATTCGACCGGGGTGAGTTTCGTGGGCATCGGGTTTTGAACGGCTAACATGGGTCATCTCCTCGATGCCCGGAAGATAGGGTCCGGCTCCGCCAAAACCACCCGATTTCGCGGGCGCTTTCAGCGCTTGGCTTCGGCCAATGCCGCGCCGAGGCGCTTTGCCAACTCGCCCTTGTAGAGCGGCGGCAGGAAGGCGCCGACGATCAGGAATATGCCGCGCGAGAGAAGCGCCACGCGGGTGACGCCATAGTGCTCGTCTTCGGTCTTTTCCAGCCGCACCCAGCGCGGATTGAACTCGGTCTCGCGCGCGGCACCCTTGGCCGAGACCTGGCGCACAAGCAGCTGGTTCGGCGTCATCCTGATGTCTTCGTAGGCGCGCGCATCGCGGTAGTTGACGCGGAAGGCGAGCCACACGAGCGCCACGTCGAGGCCGAAGAAGCCGAACACGGGCCAGGCGCCCATCATCAGGAACGTGACGCCGACGGTAAAGCTGATCGCGGCGAGCACGCTCATCAGGATGGTAAAGCCGGCGGTGCCGAGCGAGCGGTGTGGCGCGAGATGCGCCTCGAACAAGACGGGTTCCGGAAACGGGTTGCTTTCCTGCATCGGGGCTCATTATACGGGAAAGATGCCGGCGACAAAAAAGCAAAATCGCGGGAAACGCGCCGCGGGGGGAAAGAAGCGGCGCCCGAGCGCCGCTTCCAAGCCGTGGACCGCCGCCGAGATCGAGGAAGCCTTCGAGCGCTTCGCCAAGGCCAATCCCGAGCCCAAGGGCGAATTGCAGCACGTCGATCCCTACACGCTGCTCGTGGCGGTGGTGCTCTCCGCGCAGGCGACCGATGCCGGCGTGAACAAGGCGACGCCTGCACTCTTTGCCGTCGCCAACACCCCGGAAAAAATGGTGGCGCTCGGCGAGGAAAAGCTTCGCGGCTACATCAAGACGATCGGCCTCTACCGCGGCAAGGCGAAGAACATCATCGAGCTGTCGAAACGGATCGTCGCCGAACACGCCGGCAAGGTCCCCGGCGTCCGCGAGGCGCTGGAAAGCCTGCCGGGGGTCGGCCGCAAGACCGCGAATGTCGTGCTCAACGTCGCCTTTGGCGAGCCGACGATTGCCGTCGACACCCATCTCTTTCGCGTCGCCAACCGCACGGGGCTCGCGCCCGGCAGGAATCCGCTGGAAGTGGAGCTTGGGCTGCTCGCGCGCGTGCCCGAGCGCTTCAAGCGCCACGCGCATCACTGGCTCATTTTGCACGGGCGTTATGTGTGCAAGGCGCGCGCGCCCGAATGCCCGCGCTGCCTGATCAACGATCTCTGCCGCTGGCCGGAAAAGAGGATTTAGTCGGCCGGTCGCGCCGCGAGCTCCGGCCGCGCGAGGTTCTCGCGCGAAATCTTCTTGTGCATGCGCACCATGAAGGCGGTGGCGAATACGGGCGTGATCAGATTGAGGATGGGGATGATCACGATCACCGCGATCACGAGGCCGGCGAGAAAAATGCGAACCGCATTGGCGCGCCTGAGCGCCCGCGCTTCGTCGATCGGCCGGAAGCGCATCGCCGCCAGTTCGAAATATTCGCGGCCGAGAAGATAGCCGTTGGCGAAGAAGAAAACGGCGATGTTGACGCCCGGCAGAATGAGCAAAATCAGCGCGACGAGGTTGACGAGAAGCACGAGCCCGAAGAAGCGGAGCGACAGCAGCGCCGAGGTCGTGACCGGCAGCGCCATGCCGACGGGATCGGTGGGAAAGTTGCGGCGCTCGACCTCTTCGGCGATGTCGTCGAAAAAGAGCGAGGCGACGAGCGAAGTGATCGGCGGCATGAGATAAATCGCGCCGGCGACGATGCCGAGCGCGGTGAAGATCGCAAGCGCCATATCGAACGGATAGGGAAGCGTGACGAGGTGCGTGATCGCGCCCTGCAGAATCATGCCGAGAACGATCAAGAGCAGGAACGCGAGCCCGATCGACTTCACCAGGATTCGACGGAGCGGCGGCGAGAAGGTCTCGCCGAAGGCTTGCATCGCGGCATCAATCATAGGGGAGTTCCGGATTCGGTGGGTGAGACACCTAAGCAGCGAAAGATGGCATTGCAACTGTCGCGAAACGCGCGGCGCATGGTATGCAGTGCCTAATTGCCGGTCATGCCCACGATGCTTACCCGTAGAGGCGTTCTGAAAGCGGCCGCGGCGCTCGCCGCGGCACCCGCTTTCCCGGCGCGCGCGGCCTCGGGTGATTACGACGTCGCGATCATCGGTGCCGGTGCCGCCGGCATCGCCGCCGGCCGGCGCATCGCCCCATCGGGGCGAAGCTGCGTCATTCTCGAGGCGGCCGGCCGCGCCGGCGGCCGCATTGCCAGCGCAACGTTTGCTTCCGGCGCCGTCTATGACCGCGGCGCGCACCGGTTTTCGGCGCCTGCGAAGAACCCGCTGGTGGCGGTCGCCCGCGCCGAGCGGCTGAAGCTTTACGAGCCTTCGCCCGGGCGGCGGCTTTATATCGGCGTGCGCGAGGCGCGCGACGGCGAGTACGACGATTTCACCGCGGCGCTGCGGCGCGCGAACCGGACGATCGCGGCCGTGGCCGAGCTCGGCCGCGACATTGCAGCCACGCGCGCGTTGCCCGAGCTCGGCGATTGGCTCGGGACCGTCGCGTTCGTGCTGGGCCCGCTTACTTCCGCGAAGGATCTCGATGCCGTCTCCACGGTCGATCTGTCGCGCGCCGAGGACCGTCCCGACGACGTGATGGTGCGGGATGGAACGGCGGCGTTGCTCGCCGCCGCCACCAAGCCGCTCGCGATCGAATTGAACACGGCGGTGCAACGCGTCGACATCGGCGGCCGCGGCCGCATCGAGCTCGGCACGACGCACGGCACGCTCACCGCGCGCACGGTGATCGTCACCGCGTCGACCAATGTGCTTGCGTCCGACAGCCTTCGCTTTTCGCCGTCGCTTCCGGCGCAGACCATGACGGCGTTGACGAAGCTTTCGCTCGGCACTTACGAGCGGGCGATTTTCGAATTGCCCGGCAACCCGTTCCGCTTCGGCGCCGACGAGCGGATCATCTTCAAGACGAGCGACTCGAAGACCGTCATGCTGCACACCCGCGTCGGCGGCAGCGATCTCGTCTACGCCGATCTCGCGGGCAGTTTCGGCCGCGACCTGGCGAACGCCGGGGAGGCGGCGATCGCAAGCTTCGTCACCGACGAATTCGCGGCGCATTTCGGCGAAGGCGCAAAACAAGCGCTCGGCAAGATCGAGCTCACGCGCTGGAGCAAGGAGCCTTTTGTGCTGGGCGGCTTTTCGGCGGCCGCCCCCGGTGCCGCGGCGAGCCGCAGGGTTCTAATGCAGCCGATCGCCGATCGCGTGTTTATCGCGGGCGAGGCGGCGCATGAAACGCTGTGGGGCACGGTCGCCGGTGCCGCCCTTTCCGGCGAGCGGGCGGCGGACGCGGCCCTTCGGTATCTCGGGCCCGTTAATCCGCCGCCGCAGCCGCAACCGCCGCCGAAGCCCGGCAAGAGGGGCTGAACATGACCGCCAAAGCCTTGATCGCCTGGTCGAGCGGCAAGGACAGCGCCTGGGCGCTCTATGAAGCGCGGCGGAGCGGCGATTACGAAATCGTCGGCGCGCTCACGACGGTGAACGAAGCCTTCGGCCGCGTCGCCATGCACGGCGTGCGCGAGGCCCTGCTCAAGGCGCAGCTCGATGCCTTGGGTCTCGCGCCAAAAATCGTGCCGATCCCGTTTCCCTGTCCGAATGAAATTTATGAAGCGCGCATGGCGGCGGCGCTTTCGGAAGCAAGGGCCGAAGGCGTCACCCACGTGATCTTCGGCGATCTTTTTCTCGCGGACGTGCGCGGCTATCGCGAAGCGAAAATGGCCGGAACGGGGGTGGCGCCGGCCTTTCCGTTGTGGGGGCGCCCGACCGAAGCGCTCGCGCGCGAGATGATCGATGGCGGGCTGAAAACGCACATCGTCTGCGTCGATCTGAAGAAAGTGCCGAAAGCGTTTGCCGGGCGGACATTCGACGCCGCTCTCCTCGCCGATCTTCCGCAAGGCGTCGATCCTTGCGGCGAACGCGGCGAGTTTCACACCTGCGTGCTCGCGGGCCCGATGTTCAACCGCGCCATTGCGGCGGATGTCGGCGAGGTCGTCGAGCGCGACGGCTTTGCCTTCGCCGATCTCGTTCCCGCCGGCTGATCGCGTTCAGGCGCGGAGCACCGCACCCGTCCGCTTTTTCACTTCCTCGACGATCTTGCCCGCCACCGCCTCGATCTCGGCGTCGGTGAGCGTCTTCTCGCGCGGCTGCAAGGTCACCGCGATCGCGATCGATTTCTTGCCGGCCTCGATTTCCCCGCCTTCGTAGAGGTCGAAGACATCGACCGCGGCCACGAGATTCTTGTCGGCGTTTTCCGCCGCGCGGATGATGTCGGCCGCCGCCACCCTGCGGTCGACGAGGAAGGCGAAATCGCGCGATACCGGCTGGAACGGCGAAAGCAGAAGCGCGGGCTTGGCGCGGGTCGCTTTCGCCTTCGCTTCCGGAATGCGGTCGAGCACGATTTCGGCGATCGAAATCGGCCCTTCGACGTCGAGCGCTTCCAGCGCCGCCGGATGCAGCTCGCCGAAGACGCCAAGCACGAGCTTGGGCCCGAGCTGGATCGTCCCCGAACGGCCCGGATGCAAATAAGACGGTCCACCCGCCACGATTTGCAGCTTGCCGATCGGCGCGCCGCAGGCCGCGAGCGTCTCGATGGCATCGGCCTTGGCGTCGAACACATCGACGCCGCCCGCCGTGCCCGACCAATGGCGTCCGCTGCCGGAAACTTTCGCGGTACCGCGGCGGAGCGCCGTGGCGGCGGCCAGTTGATCCTGCGGCCGGTCGCCGAGGAAAATCTGGCCGACTTCGAAGAGCGCGATGTCGGGATAGCCGCGATCGGCGTTTCGTTGCGCGGCGAGCGCGAGCCCCGGCACGAGGCTCGGGCGCATGTCGGAAAGCTCGGCGGCGATGGGGTTCGCGAGCGCGAGCGAGGGCTCGCCGCCGCCGAAGAGCGTCGCCTCCTTCTTCGAAATGAACGACCAGGTCACCGCTTCCACGAGGCCGCTTGCGGCGAGCGCGCGTTTGGCCGCGCGCGTCCGCTTTTGCAAAATGGTGAGCACGGGACGCCGCGCGTTTTCGCCGCGCTCGAACGGCGTCGGCGGCACGCGCTCGACGCCGAGAATGCGCACGATCTCATCGACCAGATCCGCCTTGCCCTCGACATCGCCGCGCCAGCTGGGCACGGCGACCTTCACCGTTTCGCCCGAACCCGCGACGATGAAGCCGAGCGCGGTCAGCACGCGCTTGATCTCGCCGACCTTGGTTTCGAGCCCGGCGAGCCGCCGCGCCTCCGAAAGCGGAAAATCGATCACGCGGTTGCTGTCGGGGATTTCGCCCGCGAGCACGATCTCCGACGGCTTGCCGCCGCAGAGTTCGAGCACGAGCCCGGTGGCGAGCTCGAGACCCGGCACCGTGAAGGCGGGGTCGACGCCGCGTTCGAAGCGGAAGCGCGCGTCGGAGGCGATTCCGAGCTTGCGCCCGGTCTGCGCGATGTTGGCCGGATTCCACAGCGCCGACTCGATCAACACGTCGGTCGTCGCCTCCGAGCAGCCGCTCGCCTCGCCGCCCATGATGCCCGAAAGCGATTCGACGCCAGCCTCGTCGGCGATCACGCACGTCTCGCTGTCGAATTCGTAGGTGCGGCCGTCGAGCGCAAGCAACTTCTCGCCGTTCGCCGCCCGCCGCACGACGAGATTGCCCTTCACCTTCGCCGCGTCGAAGACGTGCAGGGGCCGCGCGCGGTCGAAGGTGACGAGGTTGGTGATGTCGACCAGCGCGTTGATCGGCCGGAGGCCGATCGCCCGCAGGCGGCGCTGCAGCCAGTCGGGTGAGGGGCCGTTCTTCACGCCGCGCACAAGGCGAAGGGCGAAGGCGGGGCAAAGCGCCGGCTCCTCGATCTTCACCGCGACCGGGCAGGGGAATTCGCCCTTGATTGGCTTGATCGCGTCCTCTTTCAGCTTGCCGACATGCGCCGCCGCCAGGTCGCGGGCAATGCCGTGCACGCCGAGACAATCGGCGCGGTTCGGCGTCACCGCCACATCGAGCACCGGATCGTCGAGGCCAAGAATCGCGGCGAACGGCTGGCCGAGCGGCGCGTTCGCCGGGAGCTCGATGATGCCCTGATGGTCCTCGGAAATTCCCATTTCGCGCGCGGAGACGAGCATGCCGCGGCTTTCCACGTCGCGGATCTTGCCGACCTTGAGGTCAAGCCCGGTGCCGGGAATATGCGTGCCCGGCCGCGCGAACACCGCCATCATGCCGGCGCGCGCATTGGGCGCCCCGCAGACGACCTGCACCGGCTGGCCGTCGCCGGCGTCGACCATGCAGACCCGGAGCTTGTCGGCATTCGGATGCTTCTCGGCGGAGATCACGCGCGCGACCGTGAACGGGGCGAGAGCCGAAGCCTTGTCCTCGATCTTCTCGACCTCGAGGCCGATCATGGTGAGCTTGTCGGCGATCGCGGCGAGCGGCTCGTCGGTCTGCAGATGATCCTTCAGCCAGGAGAGGGTGAACTTCATTCGCTCAATCCTCCGGCGAGCGTCGGAAAATCAAGCGGGCGGAAGCCGTAGTGCTCAAGCCAGCGCACGTCCGCCTCGAAGAACGGGCGGAGGTCGGGCATGCCGTATTTCAGCATCGCGATGCGGTCGATCCCCATGCCCCAGGCGAAGCCCTGATAGACGTTGGGATCGAGCTTGCAGTTCTTGAGCACGTTCGGGTGCACCATGCCGCAGCCGAGAATTTCGAGCCAGTCGGTGCCTTCGCCGAAGCGGACTTCGCCGCCGCGGCGGTCGCATTGAATGTCGACTTCGAGCGAAGGCTCGGTGAAGGGAAAGAACGACGGCCGGAAGCGCATCTTCACCGTCGGCACTTCGAAGAAGGCCTTGCAGAACTCCTCGAGGATCCATTTCAGGTGGCCGAGATGCGAGCCCTTGTCGATGACGAGGCCTTCGACCTGGTGGAACATCGGCGTGTGCGTCTGGTCGGAATCGCAGCGATACGTGCGGCCCGGCGTGATCACGCGGATCGGCGGCGGGACACTTTGCATGGTGCGGATCTGCACCGGCGAGGTATGGGTGCGAAGGAGCATCCGCTCGCCGTTCGGCTTCGGCTGGAAGAAGAACGTGTCGTGCATCTCGCGCGCGGGGTGATCGGCGGGGAAGTTGAGCGCGGTGAAGTTGTAGAAGTCGGTCTCGATGTCCGGCCCTTCGGCGACCGAGAAGCCCATGTCGGCGAAGATCGCGGTGACCTCGTCGATCACCTGGCTCACCGGATGAATGCGGCCGCGTTCGAGCGGGCTTTCGCGCAGGGGCAAAGTGACGTCGGCCTTGTCGGCGGCGAGCTGCTCGGCGATGGCCGATTGCTTCAGCGTCGCTTTCTTCGCCGCGATCGTCTCGCTCACCCGGTCGCGCAAGCCGTTGATCGCGGGACCCTGTTGCTTGCGCTCGTCCGGGCTCATGCCGCCGAGCGTTTTCAGGAGCTCGGAGATCGCCCCCTTCTTGCCGAGGGCGGCGACGCGCACGGCTTCGAGCGCGGCGTCGGTCTTGGCGGCGCCGATCGCCGCGATGAGTTCGTCTTCGAGTTTCTTCAGGTCGATCATGGAATCGCTGAATGCTGCAAATTACGGATTTACACGAACGAAAACGCCGCGGCACCGGTCGGCGCCCCGTGCAATCGGGCCTCGGAAGGCGGAATGCCGGCTCAGTGGAGCGCGGCGCGGGCCTGATCGACGAGCGCCTTGAAGGTCGCCGGTTCCCGCACCGCGAGATCGGCGAGCACCTTGCGATCGACCGCGACCCCGGCCTTGCCGAGGCCGTCGATAAATCGGCCGTAGGTGAGGCCTTGCTCGCGCGCCGCCGCGTTGATGCGCTGGATCCACAGCGCGCGGAAGGAGCGCTTGCGGTTCTTGCGGTCGCGATAGGCGTATTGGTTCGCCTTCTCGACCGCTTGCTTGGCGATGCGGATCGTGTTCTTGCGCCGGCCGTAATAGCCCTTGGCGGCTTTCAGCGTCTTCTTGTGCTTGGCGTGGGACGTAACGCCCCGTTTCACGCGGGCCATGATGATCTCTCCTGAAGGTTTCTATCAGCCGTACGGCATGAAGATCTTGCGGACGTGACGCGCATCGGCCTCGTGCATCACGGTGGTGCCGCGCTGCTGGCGAATCTGCTTCTTCGTCCGCTTGATCATCCCGTGCCGCTTGTTGGCCTGGGGAGCGATCACCTTGCCGCGCGCGGAGAGCTTGAATCGCTTCTTCGCGCCGGACTTCGTCTTCAGTTTGGGCATTTGGCTCGTCTCCGTGGGTGGGCGCGGCGGAAATCCGTGCGCCTCGACCGCTGGTTGGTTCGATGGAGCTTCACGAGCCGCCACGGCAGCCCTTTGGCCGGGCGGCTCGAAGGCCGCTTCGATACAAGACGCGGCCCGAAATGGCAACCTGAGCGAGCGAGCTTAGCGCGGCGCCAGAATCATCACGATTTGCCGGCCTTCGGACATGGGCTCCGCCTCGACCTTGGCGATGGTGCCGGTGTCCTCGCGCACGCGCTGCAAGAGCTTGTAGCCGAGCTCCTGATGCGCCATTTCGCGGCCGCGGAAGCGCAAAGTGACCTTCACCTTGTCGCCTTCCTCGAAGAAGCGCTTCATCGAGCGCATCTTCACGTCGTAATCGTGCTTGTCGATGCCGGGGCGAAGCTTGATTTCCTTGACCTCGACCGTCTTCTGCTTCTTGCGCGCCTCGGCCGCTTTCTTCTGCGCCTGATACTTGAACTTGCCGTAGTCGAGGATCTTGCAGACGGGCGGGTTGGTGTTGGGAGAAATCTCGACGAGGTCGAGACCGGATTCGCGGGCGAGCGCAATGGCATCGTTGATGGGGGTCACGCCACGGTTCGTTCCATCCTTGTCGATCAGCTGAACCTCGCGAACGCGGATATCTTCATTGACGCGCGGCCCGTCCTTCTGGACCGGCGCGGCGGCTCTCATAGGGCGACGAATGGCGGTGTGCTCCTCTCTTGTTGACACGGCGCTTCTGCGCAAGATCGGTACGCGGAAGCAAGGGCAGGATTGAAAGAATTGCGGTTGAAGTCAATGGACCCCAGGTATGGCTGAAGAGGCGTTATTCCACGTGGATGTTGGAACGGGCGCCGCCGCCCGCAGCATTGCCGTGCGCGCGCGCGGAGGGGCCGCCCCCGGCATTTTCTGGCTCGGCGGCTTCAAGTCCGACATGCGCGGCACCAAGGCGGAAGCGCTCGCGGCGCATGCCGCGGGTGCGGGGCGCGCCTGCACGCGCTTCGACTATTCCGGCCACGGTGAATCCGGCGGCGGCTTCGAAGCGGGAACGATTTCGCGCTGGCTTGAGGAGACGCTCGCCGTGTTCGAGCGCTTCGCCAAGAATCCGCAGATCGTGGTCGGCTCCTCCATGGGCGGCTGGATCGCGCTTTTGCTCGCGCGCGCGCTCGCGGCCAGCGGGAAAAACAATGCCGCGAGGATGGCGGGCCTCGTTCTGATCGCGCCGGCGCCCGATTTCACCGAGGCCCTGATGTGGAGCGCGATGTCGGAGGACGTCCGCCGCGAGATCGAGGAAAAAGGCTCGTGGCTCCGCCCGTCGCAATATGGCGACGGCCCCTATCCGATCACCCGCGCGCTGATCGAGGACGGCCGCAGGCATCTTCTCCTCGACCGTCCGATCGAGGTCGGTTGCCCCGTGCGCATCTTGCAGGGCGTGCTTGACCCGGACGTGCCGTGGCGGCACGCGTTGAAGCTCGTCTCGTGCCTCGCCCAGGACGACGTGGTGCTGACGTTGGTCAAGGACGGCGATCACCGGCTTTCGCGGCCGGAGGATATCGAGCGCCTACTCCGCATCGTCGACGAGCTAGCGGCCGAGGTCTAAGGCGCTCAAGTTCCCGCAAGGAGGTAACGGCAAGCTCGGCCAATAAGCCAGATCAGTACCGCTGGTATGAAGACAAAGGCCTCGAGAATATTATTTTCTGACTTAAAGCCCATCGCGTTGAACATTCCCAGAGCGATCACCACGACCGTTCCCAATGCGAGGAACGCGGCGATACAAGACGCAATCCAGTAGAGCGCTATTCCGACTCGTGCCAGCATTGAATTCTCCCAGCGCAAATTTTGATTACCTAAACACGTTATTCGTCTAGCTCCTGAGCCATATTCCATTCCTCGATCACCGTGCGGTCTTTTTCGCGCGGGCGGTGCGAGGCCGCGATTCTTTCAAAAGCCACGGGTTCCATGAGCCGCGATAAGGCCCACACAGCAGCGCCACGCACGAGGGGTGCCGCATCGTCGAGCCGCTCTTTCGCCACGGCCGCGAGCGCGGGCTCGCCGCTATTGCCGATAGCAATCAACACGTTACGCACGAAGCGGTCGCGGCCCGTGCGCTTGACCGGGCTTTTCGAAAAATGCGCACGGAAAGCCGCATCGTCGAGCCGCGCCAGCGTAGCGAGTTCCGGCGCGCGATTTTCCGCGCGCGCGGCGAGCCGCATTTCATGCCCGGTCTGCGCGAATTTGTTCCACGGACAGACCGCGAGACAATCGTCGCAGCCATAGATGCGATTGCCCATCTTCGCCCGCAATTCGCGCGGGATCGCGCCCTTGTGCTCGATGGTGAGATACGAAATGCACCGCCGCGCATCGAGCTTGTAAGGCGCGGGAAACGCCGCGGTCGGGCAGATGTCGAGGCAGGCGCGGCAGGAGCCGCAGTGATCGGTCTCGGCCGCGTCGATCGGCAGCTCGATCGTCGTGAAGATCGAGCCGAGGAACAGCCACGAGCCGAATTCGCGCGAAACGAGGTTCGTGTGCTTGCCCTGCCAGCCAAGACCGGCGGCGGCGGCAAGCGGCTTTTCCATCACCGGCGCGGTATCGACGAAGACCTTGATCTCGCCGCCGGCGGACGCAACGAGCCACTGGCCGATGCGCTTGAGCTTGCCCTTGATCAGCTCGTGATAGTCCTCGCCCTGCGCATAGACGGAGATCGCGCCGCGCTCGCGTTGCGCGAGCAGGGCAAGCGGATTTCCTTCCGGCCCGTAATTGAGGCCAAGGACGACGACACTTTTTGCGTCCGGCCAAAGGGTTTTCGGATCGGCGCGGCGCGCTTTCGTGCGCGCGAGCCAGTCCATGTCGCCATGCGCGCCTTCGGCGATCCAGCGCTCGAAATAAGGGCTGGCCGCGCCGAGCGCCTCGGGCGAGACGATTCCGAAAGCGTCGAACCCCTCGCTCCGCGCGCGCTCGCCCAACGCCGCCTTCAGCGTGGCGGGATTCAGAAATCGAGATCCGCGTAGACGGGCGCTGCCGGCAGCCCCACGACGCTTTCCGCGAGCAGCGGCCGGAAGCTCGGGCGCGACTTCACCCGCGCGTACCAGTTCTTGGCGGCCTCGTCTTCGTTCCACGGCACGTCACCCAGATAGTCGGCGGAAGAAAGGTGCGCGGCGGCGGCAAGATCGGCATAGGTGAGTTGATCACCGGCAAGCCATTTCCGCGCCTTCATCAACCAGCCGATATACTTCAGATGATAGCGGATATTGGAGCGCGCCGCATGAATGGCGGCCGAATCCGGCGGTCCGCCGCCCGCGGCCTCGGGCAGGCGGCGCTTCAGGATTTTTTCGCGCACGAGCATCTCGCTCACCTCGGCGAAAAACTTCTCGTGGAACCACAGCATGAGCCGCCGCGCCTCGGCGCGTTTCTTGGCGTCCATCGGCATCAGCCGGTTCGCCGCCGTCGGCCCCTGCACCTCATCGATGAATTCCGCAATGACCACGGCCCCCGAAGCCGTGAAATCACCATCGATGAGGACCGGCGTTGTCCCCGCCGGATTGAGTTCGAGGAATTCAGGCCGCCGTGCGAGCACGTTCTCTTCGATAAGCTCGGCGCCGATTCCGTATTCGCCGAAGACGAGCCGGATGAAACGCGAATGCGGGCAAAACGGATGATGAAAAAGTCGCATGGGTGAAACAATCGTGATGACAACGCCACCATGCCATGGATCAAGGCATTCGTGAGACTTTTGTCCTGCGCGTTCTAACCTATTGATTGCGTCGAAAGCCTCTGAAACAAGGGCAAGTGATTCGTCGTCAACGCGCGGGGGCCTTTCATGGCAGCGGATATCTGCACCCAGGGGTTGGATACCGGTTTCGTGGAACTCGGCTATGCCAAGGTCGCAGTCCTCGGCGTCCTGCAAGGCATCACCGAGCTTTTGCCGATTTCGTCCACCGCGCATATGCGCATCGTGCCCGCGCTCCTTGGCTGGCGCGATCCCGGTTCCGCTTTTTCCGCGGCAATGCAGCTCGCGGCGCTGGCCGCGGTCTTGAGCTACTTCTGGAGCGACGTGCGCACGCTTACCGTGGGCTCGATCTCGGCGCTCGTGAAGCTCGACTTCCGCGATTGGTATTTGCGCTTCGTGATCTGGATCGCGCTCGCGACCGTCCCGATCGTTTTATTCGGCATTGCGCTTTCTCCCGTTCTCAACGCCTGCAACTCGCCGCTCCGCGGCCTCGTGGTGATCGGCGTCGCCTCGATCGTCATGGCGGGCTTGCTCGCGCTCGCGGAACGCTACACGCGCCACGAGCGCAACATGGAAGAAGTGACCTTGAAGGATGCGCTGATCGTCGGCCTCGCCCAGGCCGGCGCGCTGATTCCCGGTGTTTCGCGTTCGGGTTCGACGCTCACCGCGGCGCTGTTCCTCGGCCTCAACCGCGAGGAGGCCGCGCGCTTTTCATTCCTGCTCGGCGTGCCGGCGATCGCGCTCGCGGGGCTGAAGGAACTTTACGAACTGCACAAGGCGCATCTTGAAATCCACGGCTGGCTGATCCTGATCTTCGGGCTGATCATCGCTTCGCTCTCGGCCTTTGTCGCGATCTGGGGCTTGTTGCGAATTCTCGAAAACTTCTCGTCCTGGCCGTTTGTGTTTTACCGGGCCTTCATCGGGATCGTGCTGCTTGTCGGCGTTGCGGTCGGCTGGCTCGCTTAGAGGCCCCGTTCAAGCCTCGCTGCGCGCATACTGACCGGTTTTGCGGAAGCGCCAGAGGTAGCTCGGCAGCACCGCTTCAAGCGTCGTCGGCGCAACGCCAAGGCCCTTCAGCGTGCGGCCGTCACGTTCGGCCTTGGCGGAGACGACATTGTCCTTCTCCAAAAGCAGAACCTGATCGCGCGTGAGCGGCGGGTTCGGCAGGAATTCCAAAAAGAACGCTTGCAGCCGCGCGAGCCCGAACGGCAGCGGCAGGAGCAAGCGCTCACGGCCGATTTCGCGGAGCATGAGCTGCATGAGCTCGCGGAACGTCTTCACCTCCGGCCCGCCGAGCTCATAGGTCGTGGCCGGCTTCGCGCGGCCCTCGACGGCGGCCGCGATCGCGGCCGCCACATCGCCGACAAAGATCGGCTGGAAGCGCGTCTCGCCGCCGCCGATCAAGGGCAGCGCCGGCAGGAAGCGGGCGAGCGCGGCAAAGCGGTTGAAGAAATCATCCTCCGGGCCGAACACGATCGAGGGCCGCAGGATCACGGCTTCCGGCACCGCCGAGGAGGCGGCTTTTTCGCCGAGCGCCTTGGTGCGCGCATAGTCCGATTCGGAGCGCGCATCGGCGCCGATCGCCGAAACATGCACGAGCCGCGCACCCGCTTCCGCCGCCGCCTTGGCGACGGCACCGGCGCCTTCCGCCTGCACCGCCTCGAAGGATTGCGGGCCGCGTTGATGCAAAATGCCGACGAGATTAACGATCGCCTCCGATCCTTCCGCCGCCCGCTTCACCGAATCCGGATAGCGGAGGTTTGCCTGCACCGCGTGGATCTGGCCGACGCGGCCGAGCGGCTGCAGATAGAACGCAAGATCCGGCCGCCGCACCGCCACCCGGATGCGCCATCCGCGCTGGGCAAGCGCCCGCACGAGATGGCGGCCGATGAAGCCCGAGCCCCCGTAAATCGTGACGAGACCGTCGGCTGGCGTTTCAGTCATCATGATGGATCGCGCGGGATACGAGGCGTGGCTGGGGCGAGCGATACTCGATGGTTGCGCTTGCGTAAAGCGTTCGAATTTCCGCCGGCTCAATTGACAAGCGGGAAGGCCGCGCCCTACCTAGCGCCCCAAGCCCAGGTGGCGGAATTGGTAGACGCGCTGGTTTCAGGTACCAGTGGTGAAAGCCGTGGAGGTTCGAGTCCTCTCCTGGGCACCAATTTCTTAACCGCGATGCGCTAGTTTCCGCGCGCATCTTCGTCCAACCGATCAATCTCGATGACCATCCGCTACCATCGCGGCGACCTGCCTGATCTGTCGGCCTACGGCGCCGTAGTTGCGATCGATACCGAGACGCTGGGGCTCAACCCCAGCCGCGATCGCCTGTGCGTGGTCCAGCTCTCGCCCGGCGACGGCTCCGCCGACATCGTGCAAATTCCGGCGGGGAAGGTCGCGAGCCCCAATCTCGTCCGGCTTCTGTCGGATCCGAACAAGTTGAAGCTCTTTCATTTCGCCCGCTTCGATCTCGCCGTGCTCTACACGGCCTACGGCGTCATGGCGGGTCCGGTCTATTGCACCAAGATCGCCTCCAAGCTTGTGCGCACCTACACCGACAAGCATGGCCTCAAGGATCTCGTGCGCGAACTCCTCGGCGTTGAGCTTTCCAAGCAGCAGCAGAGTTCGGATTGGGGCGCCCCGAACCTCACCGATGCGCAGCTCGCCTATGCCGCCGCCGACGTGATCCATCTTCACGCGTTGAAGGAGCGGCTCGACCTGATGCTTCAGCGCGAGAACCGCAAGCGTCTCGCCGAAGCCTGTTTTGGCTTTTTGCCGACGCGCGTTGAGCTCGACCTCGGCGGCTGGGCGGAAGAGGATATATTCGCCCATTGAAGCGGCTTGTGGCCCAGGGCGCTTCGCGCCATTGTCGAAATACACCGAAAATCGCGGAAATCGTGAGTCCGCCGGAAAGCCGCAATTGCCAGCCAAGCGAAGCCCGGATGGCGACCGTCCATGAGCCGACCTTCGACCGTGCATAATCTCGCCGAGGCGACCACCTTCGCCGAGGACCGGGATCTTTCGCTCCGTCGCAAGGCGGCGTTCGGGGTCGCGCTCCGTCACAGCCGGCGGGTGAATTTTCTGCGCAAGGCGCTTCCCATCCTGGCGGGCACCGGCCTTGTCCTTGTCGTCCTGTGGACCTGGATCGATCCCTTGCGCTTTACGAATGGGCTGCCGATCGAACTTGGCCGCGTCACGATCTCGGGCACGAAGCTCACGATGGACGCGCCCAAGCTCAAGGGCTTCAGCCGCGACGGGCGCCCCTACACGGTCAGCGCCGAAGGCGCTTCGCAGGATCTGACCAAGCCGAGCGTGATCGAGCTTTCGAAAATCGTCGGACAATTCGATCTCGGCGGCCGCGGCAACATGATCCTCAACGCGAAGTCGGGGGTCTATGACAGCAAGGCGGAGCAGATGCGGATCTTCGACGGCATCGATTTTCATTCGACCGACGGCCAGAGCGGCCAGTTGAGCGAGGCTCTGATCGAGCCGAAAAAAGGCCATCTGATTTCGGAAAGCCCCGTCGACCTTTTCTTCAAGGAAGGAAGCCTGCATGGAAATCGAATGGAAGTGTTCGACCAGGGCAAGCTCATCGTCTTTGACAGCGGCGTGACGATGATTTTGCGGGTGAACCAGGGCGCCGACAAAACGCCGGCAGCAACGCAATGATGAGATTCCGCACCCTTTGCTTGCAGCTCCTATGGGCGGGCCTTGTGCTCGCCGCATCCGCGCTCGCCGCCGCCGCGCAGACGAATCCGGCGCCGGCCGCGCAGGATTCGACCATGCCGAACGCCCTGCAAGGCTTTGCCCGCAATAAAAACGAGCCGGTGAAGATCGACGCCAATCGCCTCGAGGTTCACGACAAGGACAAGCTCGCGATCTTTTCCGGGAATGTCTACGTCCAGCAGGGCGACACCAACATGCGCTGTCCGGAGCTGAAGGTTTATTACGAAGGCGAAGTGAAGGACGCCTCCAAGAATTCGGGCGGTACCGCGAGCGACACGAAATCCGCGGCCGCGCCCAAGGCATCGACAACCGAAAATAATGTGCAGCAACGCATCCGCCGCCTCGAAGCGCTCGGCGGCGTCATCGTCATAAGCAAGGACCAGAAAGCCACCGGCGATCGCGCCGACTTCGACATGAAGCTGAACACGGTGACGCTGTTCGGCAACGTCGTCGTCTCACAAGGGCCGAATGTGATGAAGGGCGATCGGTTGATCGTCAATCTCAGCACGAGCCAGGCGCGCATGGAGGCGGGCAGCCAAGGAAAGCCAGGAAGGGTGCAGGGCCTATTCATCCCGAGCAGCGCCAAGGACAAGGACGCCGAGACAAAAAAGGGCAATTCGCAAAAGGGTCAAACGCAACAAACTCCGCCGCAATAGGCCTTCCCGCCCCGGCGTAACCAACAATTCATCCCATCATTGCCATAGGGTTTTGGAAGGACTATCTGGCGCTGGACCCAAGAGGCGCCGATTTGGAGCAGGCGTGCTGAAAGTTCTTTCCTGGTTCCGCTCGAAGCCGGCGCTGGACGCCGACACCTCTGCGTTGGCGGATCCATGGCGCCTCGACCAGGGCGTTCCGCCGCCGCGCCGGCGAACGCCGCCTCCGGAGCCGAGATCGAAATCCGCTGAGCCGCGGGGAAAACCGGAGTCCCGCTCGGTGCAGGAGATCCGGCAGCTTCTCGAACGAAGCAATTTCGTCGAGCCGGCTCCCGCCCGCGTCCACACGCACGCGCCCGAACTCCAGCCGCGGCCGCAACGCAGAACCAGCGCCCGCCGTCCGCAGACGCGCGCGGGCGTGCTTGCCGCGAGCCATCTCGAAAAAAGTTACGGCGCCCGCAAGGTTGTCAACGACGTGAGCCTCGACGTGGTGCGGGGAGAAGCCGTCGGCCTCCTCGGCCCCAACGGCGCCGGCAAGACCACGGTGTTTTACATGGTCATCGGTCTCGTCAAAGCCGATGCGGGTCTGATCAATCTCGACGGCGACGACGTCACCGCGCTTCCCATGTACCGGCGCGCGCGCCTTGGCATCGGCTACCTTCCGCAGGAAGCCTCGATTTTTCGCGGATTGACGGTCGAGGACAACATCAACGCGGTGCTCGAAATCGTCGAGCCCGATCGCGACCGCCGCAGGGAACATCTCGAATCGCTCCTCGACGAATTTGATATCGCCCGCGTGCGCCGGAGCCCCGCGCTCGCGCTTTCCGGCGGCGAGCGGCGGCGCGTGGAAATCGCGCGGGCGCTCGCAACGCGTCCCTCCTTCATGCTGCTCGACGAGCCTTTCGCCGGCATCGATCCGATCGCCGTCGGCGACATTCAGGAGCTGGTGCGGCATTTGAAAGAGCGCGGAATCGGCGTACTGATTACGGATCACAACGTGCGCGAGACGCTTGGTCTCGTCGACCGCGCCTATATCGTGCACTCTGGGACGATTCTGATGGAAGGCGGCCCCGACGAGATCGTCGAAAGCCGCGAGGTCCGCCGGCTCTATTTAGGTGAAGATTTCCGGCTGTGATCTGGGTTAAATTCCGTGTGCAACGTTAAACCGAAACGGAGCCGCAAACCCGGCAAGAGCTGATGGCGTTATCGCAGAAACTCGAGCTTCGACAGAGCCAAGCGCTCGTCATGACGCCGCAATTGATGCAGGCGATCAAGCTTCTGCAGCTCTCGAACCTCGACCTTGCCGCCTATGTCGAAGCCGAGCTCGAGCAAAATCCGCTGCTCGAGCGCATCGACGATCCGGAACGCCCCCGCGCCGGCGATGAGGCGAGCCCCGCCGCTGAATCATCGGAAGCGCCGGACGGCGCCCAGCCATCCGGCGACGACGAGCGTGCGGCGGAGCCGCTCGATGCCGATCCATCCGACCGCGGAAGCCAGCTCGAGAGCGGCTTCGAGGATTCGTTCTCCGACGACCCGGCCGAAGCGCCGCATCCGCCGCGCACGGAAAGCCCCGGCTATTCGGAATGGGCGGCCGTCGGAACGGGCGGTCGGCAGGATGACGACTATAATCTGGAGGCTTTCGTCTCGGCCGAGATCACGCTGGCCGATCATCTCGCGCGCCAGCTTATGCTTACGATCACCGATCCCGCGCGGCGCATGATCGGCCAGCATCTGATCGATTCGGTCGATGAGGCGGGATATTTGCGCGGCGACCTGCCGGGGGTCGCGGAAAAGCTCGGCGCGCCGCTTTCGGAGATCGGGGCGGTGCTCGAAATCCTGCAAACCTTCGATCCGGCCGGCGTCTGCGCCCGCGACCTCGCCGAGTGCCTCACGATCCAGCTCAAGGAGCGCGACCGCTACGACCCGGCCATGGCCTCGCTCGTGGCGAATCTGGACCTCCTGGCAAAGCGCGACTTCAGCGTCCTGAAGCGCATTACCGGCGTCGATGAGGAAGACCTCGCCGACATGATCGCCGAGCTTCGCCGCCTTAACCCGAAACCCGGCCTCGTCTTCGGCGGCGGGGTGGTGCAGCCGATCGTGCCGGACGTGTTCGTGAAACCCGCGCCCGACGGCTCCTGGAATGTCGAGCTCAACGCCGACACCCTGCCGCGCGTGCTCGTCAACCAGAGCTACTATGCGAGCGTGTCGAAAACCGCGAAAACCGAGAAAGAGAAAACCTTTCTCACCGAATGTTTTCAGACCGCGACCTGGCTCACCCGTTCGCTCGATCAGCGCGCCCGCACGATCCTGAAGGTTTCGACCGAGATCGTGCGGCAGCAGGATGCCTTTTTGGCGCATGGCGTGCAGCATTTGCGGCCGCTGAACCTGCGCATCGTGGCCGACGCCATCGGCATGCACGAATCAACCGTCTCGCGCGTGACCGCGAACAAATATATGGCGACGCCCCGCGGCATCTTCGAATTGAAATATTTCTTTTCTTCCGCCATTGCCGCCGCCGACGGCGGCGAAGCGCATTCGGCGGAAGCCGTTCGTCACCGAATCAAGCAAATGATCGATGCCGAAGCTCCCGCCGATGTTCTCTCCGACGACACGATCGTTCAGCGGCTGAAGGAAGCCGGCATCGACATTGCGCGGCGCACCGTGGCGAAGTACCGCGAAGCGCTGAGAATTCCGTCTTCGGTGCAGCGCCGCCGCGAGAAACAGGCGTCAAGGTTGGCGGATTGATTCGCGCCCGCGCGTTTTTCGACCCACCCCATTGACCCCCCGAGAGCCGATCCCTATGGTCCCGCGCCTTCCGTGAACTGATCGCGATACGGATTCGGCACCCCCATACGGATCAATGATATGCCGCTCAGCGACCTGCTTGCGCCTGCAGCGATCTATCCGTCGCTGAAGGTCAGCAACAAGAAGCAGATGATCCAGGAGATTTCGGCCGCGGCCGCGAAGCTCACCGGCTGCGACGAGCGGACAATTTTCGAAACGCTCCTGCAACGCGAGCGGCTGGGCTCCACGGGAATCGGCCATGGCGTGGCGATTCCGCATGGCAAGCTTGCGAAAATCGAACGGATTTTTGGGCTGTTCGCGCGCCTCGAGAAACCCATCGATTTCGAATCGCTCGATGGCGAGCCGGTGGATCTCGCCTTTCTTCTGTTGGCGCCCGAATCGGCGGGCGCCGATCATCTGAAGGCGCTTGCACTCATCGCCCGGCTTCTGCGCGACGCCAATGTCGCGAAGAGGCTCCGCAATGCCCGTGATGCAAGTTCGCTCTATGGGATTTTGACGCTGCCGCCGGCGACGAATGCGGCGTGAAGCCGAATTCGCCGCGCTTGCGCGGCTTTCTTAGTGCACGCTCACCGTATCGAGTTCCTGCTCGCGGGCGCCGGCGATCGCGGCTTCGCGGCTGTCGGTGAGCAAAATGGGCGTGCCGTCCGCCGCATGCAGCGCGAAGAACTGCATTCCCGGCGCAAGCTGCGGCGCCTGCGGGAACAGCGTTTTCACGTCCTCGGAGCGAACGGGCCGCACATAGGCGATCTGCCCGCCGCCGAGCACGGCGAAGGCTTCCGGCGTGAGCTTGGCGGCAACTTCGTGTTTGTTCTCGGTCATGGTCTGTACTCCTTTCCGTCCGCGTTCACTCGCCCGACACGATGTCGATGTGCCGGACGGCGCGCGCGGTTTCTGGTCTTTCGAGGTCGATCGAAAGCAATCCATCTCGCAAATCGGCCCCCGCCACCTGCATGCCGTCGGCCAGCAGAAACACCCGCTGGAACTGCCGCGCGGCGATGCCGCGGTAGATGAACACACGCTTCGGGTCGACCTCGTTTTGCCGGCCGCGAATGCGCAGCTCTTTCTCCTCGACTGTGACTTCGAGTTCGCCGCGAGAAAAACCCGCAACCGCAAGGGTAATTCGCAGTCGCTCTGCCCGTGCGCCTTCGCGCGGCAGCCGCTCGATGTTGTAGGGCGGATAGCCGTCGGTCGCTTTCGCGACCCGGTCGAGTGCCCGCTCGATTTCCTCGAAGCCGAGGAGAAACGGACTCGAAAGAGAAGGAATCTTCGACATGACGCGCAAAGCCCTCTTGCAAAGCGACTTTGCGGGGCCCGGTTTGTGGCGCCCCGGAAGCGCGGCCAACCGGCCGCTCTTCAGGTCTTTATATGGGAAGATGCAGAGGGTGCCGCAAGATATGGGAAGATGCAGAGGGTGCCGCAAGCGGGATCAATTCGCGGCGGCAAAACGTGAAAAAGACGGAAGGGGTGGTGGAGCCAGGGGGAGTCGAACCCCCGACCTCTTGAATGCCATTCAAGCGCTCTCCCAACTGAGCTATGGCCCCGTTCCGGCCGCCGCGATCAGCGGCGGTCAAAGGATGCTTCGCGATAATCGCGGACGGCGATTAATTTTCCTCCTCTTTTTCCTCGATGCCTTCGCCGATCAGGTCTGAAACATCGGAGGACTCTTCCTCGTCCTGTTCGAGGAAAGTGGTATCGTCTTCCGTGTCGCTCGCGATCTCGACCTCTTCATCCTCGCCCTCGGCATCGGGCGGCGTTCCCTTGGCGGTTTGCGTCTTGCTTTCGGCCTCGGCCGCTTCCTCGAGTGAGATCACTTCCGCGCCCGCGGGCTGCGCCGGCTCCACCTCCTCGACGGCGGGGCGAGCGGCAGCTGCGGCCTTCGCCGCGCTCGCGCGCGCGGGAATCGCAACCACCTCGTAGACCGTGCCGCATTTCGGGCACAAAATCGGATCGCGTGCGAGATCGTAGAATTTCGTCCCGCAGTTTCCGCAGACACGCTTGGTGCCAAGCTCGGGCTTCGCCACGGCGATCGCTCCTGCGCTATTGAAAAAGGGGCCTCCATTGAACCGCGCTTCCTAGTCTGTCAAGGTCGAAAAACCGCTCGAGAAGCCTTCCGTGACCGACAAAATCCAGATTCCGACACCGCTTGCCGCCCACCGCTCGCCGCCGCTCAAAGGCCGGGCGCGGGTGCCGGGCGACAAGTCCATCTCGCACCGGGCGCTATTGGTGGGCCTTCTCGCGGTCGGTAAGACTTCCGTCGAGGGCCTGCTCGAAGGCGACGATGTGCTGGCGACCGCGCGCGCCTGCCGGCAGTTCGGCGCTTCCGTCGAACGCACGGGCGAGGGCGCCTGGCGGATCTTTGGCGTCGGCATTGGATCGCTGTTTGAGCCCGCGGAGAGCGTCGATTTCGGCAATTCCGGCACCGGCGTTCGCCTCGCCATGGGGGTGGCTGCGGGCCATCCGATCGAAGTCGCCTTTGATGGCGACGCCAGCCTGCGCCGCCGTCCCATGCGCCGGGTGCTCGAGCCCGTGACGCGGATGGGCGCGGAGATTCTCGATGCCAAGGAAGGCACCCGCTTGCCGGTGCGGCTCCGCGGCGCGCGCGACCCGATCCCGATTCAATACGAGACGCGGGTGCCGTCGGCGCAGGTGAAATCCGCGGTGCTTCTGTGCGGCCTCGCAGCGCCCGGCGAGACCATCGTGATCGAACGCGAAGCCACGCGCGATCACACCGAACGCATGCTGCGCTCCTTCGGCGCCAAGGTCGACGTTGAGCGCCACGGCGAACACGGACGGCGAATCACGCTCGCGGGACGCCCCGAACTTCGGCCGCAGGCGCTGCGTGTTCCCGCCGATCCCTCTTCGGCCGCTTTTCCGCTCGTGGCGGCGCTGCTCGTTCCCGGCTCCGATCTCGTGCTCGACGGGTTGCTCGCGAATCCGCTGCGCACCGGCCTCATCGAGACGCTGAAGGAAATGGGCGCCTCGATCGAGGAACTCGATCGTCGCGAGGAAAGCTGCGAGCCGATCGTCGACCTCCGCGTGCGCCACTCGCCGCTTCGCGGCGTCGAGGTGCCGGCCTCGCGCGCGCCCTCCATGATCGACGAATATCCGGTGCTCGCGGTCGCCGCTTCCTTCGCGCAAGGGACGACGGTCATGCGCGGGCTTTCGGAATTGCGGGTGAAGGAGTCCGATCGTCTCGCGGCCGTCGCCGCGGGGTTGGCCGCGAACGGCGTTGTCCATGAGATTGTGGGCGACGATCTGATCGTTCACGGCAAGGGCCGCGTTGCCGGCAGCGGCAAGGTCGCGACCCATATGGATCATCGCATTGCCATGAGCTTCCTCGTCATGGGATTGGCAAGCGAGCAGCCGGTCGCGGTCGACGATGCCGCCTTCATTGCCACGAGCTTTCCGGGCTTCACCGAGCTCATGCGAAAGCTCGGCGCTGATCTCCGCTGATCCATGATCGTCGCCATTGACGGTCCCGCCGCATCCGGCAAAGGCACCATCGCCCGCAAGATCGCCGCGCACTTCAAGCTGCCGCATCTCGACACCGGGCTGCTTTATCGTGCCGTCGCGGTGCGGCTTCTTGATCGAGGCCGTTCGCTCGACGATGAAAAGACCGCCGCCGAAGCCGCGCGCGGCCTTGACCTTGCCTCGCTCGACGCCGAGCGTCTGCGCGAGCGCTCGATCGGCGAGGCCGCGTCCCGCGTCGCGGCACTTCCCGCGGTGCGCGCAGCCCTCCTCAAGCTGCAAAAGGATTTCGCCCAGCAGCCCGCGGGCGCCGTGCTCGACGGGCGCGACACCGGCACCGTGATTGCGCCCGAGGCCGACGTTAAGATTTTCGTCACCGCGTCGGCCGAGCGGCGTGCGGAAAGGCGATTGCGCGAACTTGCGGACAAAGGCGAAGACATCACCCTCGAAACGGTGCTTGCCGCCATTCGAGCGCGCGATCGCCGCGATTCCGAGCGGGCGGTTGCGCCCCTGAAACCCGCGTCCGATGCCGTCTTGCTCGATACCACCGACTTGGATATAGAAGCCGCGTTCCGGGCCGCGCTTTCCATCGTGGAGGCTGCCCGGGCGGGCCGGGGGCGGGGTTAATCCGTCCTCGTCGAGTAGGAGGCAAGCCCGCCCCGCGCCATCCGCTGGCGGTTCCGGACGAACCATCGTTTCCATTCTGGCGGCGTTCGCCGCCACGCGGCTCAATCATCCATTGCTCGCCGGCGCCAAGGCGCGGCGGTCATTGGCTTTGAAACGCGCTTCCTAGAAATTCGAAAACCCTGAACCAGGAGAACCAATGCCCGCTGCTGCTGCCCAACCGACCCGCGAAGATTTCGCCAAGATGCTCGAAGAATCATTCGGCCGCGCCGACCTGCACGAAGGCTCGGTCGTCAAAGGACACGTGGTCGGAATCGAAAAGGACATCGCCGTCATCGATATCGGCTTGAAGACCGAAGGCCGCGTGCCCTTGCGTGAGTTCAGCGGGCCAGGCCGCGATGCAAGCCTGAAGGTCGGCGACGAGGTCGAGGTTTATCTCGAGCGGGTCGAGAATGCGCTGGGCGAGGCGGTGCTGTCGCGCGACAAGGCGCGCCGCGAGGAAAGCTGGGTGAAACTGGAGAAGGCCTTCCAGGCGAATGAGAAGGTCACCGGCATCATCTTCAATCAGGTCAAGGGCGGCTACACCGTCGACCTCGATGGCGCCGTCGCGTTTCTCCCGCGCAGCCAAGTCGACATCCGGCCGATCCGCGATCTCGGGCCATTGATGCGCACGCCGCAGCAATTCCAGATCCTCAAGATGGACCGCCGCCGCGGCAACATCGTCGTCTCGCGCCGCACCGTGCTCGAAGAGACCCGCGCCGGCCAGCGCCAGGAGCTCGTCTCCAGCCTCGAGGAAGGCCAGGTCATCGACGGCGTCGTGAAAAACATCACCGACTACGGCGCCTTCGTCGATCTCGGCGGCATCGACGGCCTCCTGCACGTCACCGACATTGCCTGGCGGCGCGTCAACCATCCGACCGATGTCTTGACGATCGGCCAGACGGTGAAGGTCAAGATCATCAAGATCAATCACGAAACTCACCGCATCTCGCTCGGCATGAAGCAATTGCAGGGCGATCCGTGGGAGGGCATCGAAGCGAAATATCCGGTGGGCTCGAAAGTGAAGGGCCGCGTCACCAACATCACCGACTACGGCGCCTTCGTGGAGCTCGAACCCGGCATCGAAGGCCTCGTCCACGTCTCCGAAATGTCGTGGACCAAGAAGAACGTGCACCCCGGCAAGATCGTCTCGACCTCGCAGGAAGTCGAAGTCGCCGTGCTCGAAGTCGATCCGGTCAAGCGCAGGATTTCGCTCGGCCTCAAGCAGACCCTGCCCAATCCATGGGAGGCCTTCGCCGAGAAGCATCCGGTGGGCTCGACGGTCGAAGGCGAGGTCAAGAACAAGACCGAGTTCGGCCTCTTCCTCGGCCTCGACGGCGACGTCGACGGCATGGTGCATCTCTCCGACCTCGACTGGAACCGGCCGGGCGAGCAGGTGATCGAGGAATACAAGAAGGGCGATCACGTCAAAGCCGCGGTGCTCGACGTCGATGTCGAGAAGGAGCGCATCTCGCTCGGCATCAAGCAGCTTTCGGGCGATCCGCATGCGCAGGCGGGCGACCTCAAGAAAGGCTCGGTCGTCACCCTCGAAATCACCGACGTGAAGGACACGGGCTTGGAGGCAAAGATCGTCGGCACGGATCTCAGCACCTTCATCAAGCGCTCGGAGCTTGCGCGCGATCGCGCCGATCAGCGCACCGACCGCTTCGCCCGCGGCGAGAAGGTCGATGCGCGCGTGACCATGGCCGACCGCAAGAGCGGCAAGGTGACGGTTTCGATCAAGGCGCTTGAGATCGCCGAGGAGAAAGAGGCGGTCGCCCAGTACGGCTCGTCCGATTCGGGCGCGACCCTCGGCGACATTCTCGGCAAGGTGCTCAGTCGCGGCACGGAAAAGAAATCGTAAATCCGGCCGGCATACGACCAACGGATAGCGAAAGACGGCCGGTGTTGGACATCGGCCGTCTTTGTTTTTCAGCCAGGCTTGCCTTGATGACGCCACGGCGGCGGGTCTAGGCTCCCCGCCGAATTTGAGGTTCATGAACATGTCCATGGATGTTGACGCGATTGTCGATCGGCGCCGCCTGCGGCGCAAACTCACCCTTTGGCGGATTGTCGCGATCCTCGCCGTGATCGTGGGCATCGGCGGAATCATCTACGCCGGCGGCGGCACGAAATTCGTCGCGCAATCGAGCCCGCACGTCGCGCGCGTCACCGTCGGCGGCCTCATCCGCAACGACCGCGACCGCCTCGAAATGCTCGACAACATCGCGAAGTCCGGCGCCAAGGCCGTGATCATCTCGATCGACAGCCCCGGCGGCACGGTCGCGGGGTCGGAGGCGCTCTATGATGGCATCCGCCGGCTCGCCGCAAAGAAGCCCGTGGTCGCCGTGGTCGAAGGCATCAGCGCGTCGGGCGCCTATATCGTGGCGCTCGGCACCGACCGCATCTTCGCGCCGCGGAACGCGATCATCGGCTCGATCGGCGTCATCTTTCAGTATCCGAACGTGACCGATCTCCTGAAACATATCGGCGTCACGGTGGAAGACATAAAGTCGACGCCGCTGAAGGCCGCGCCCAACGGCTACGAGCCGACAAGCCCCGAGGCGAAGGCCGCGATCCGCGGCCTCGTCGAGGACAGCTACGGCTGGTTCAAGGGGCTGGTGCGCGAGCGCCGCGGGCTTGACGAAACGAAACTCGCGGTCGCCGCCGATGGCCGCGTCTTCACCGCTAATCAGGCGCTGCCCCTCAATCTCATTGATGAGATCGGCGATGAGCGCGCCGCCCGCGACTGGCTCGCCAAGAACAAGAACGTCGATGCCAGTCTTCCCATTCGCGACTGGAAGGGCAAGCAGATCGGCTCCGAGTTCAACTGGCTCGCAGCACCGGCTTGGCTCGCGAACAAGCTTGGCTTGCCCGCGCTCGCTTCGCTGCTGTCCCGCGACGCCATTGTGGAGGCGGCGAGCCGCGCCCAGCTTGACGGCCTATTGGCGCTCTGGCAGCCTCCTTCGACGAACTGAGTACTTGCAAGCCTTTTTGATCACTTGGGTTTTTGCTCGGAGGCGGCGGGCCAATGATCAAGTCGGAGCTCGTTCAGAAAGTCGCCGAGGCGAACCCCCACCTTTATCAGCGCGATGTCGAAAATATCGTCGAGGCGATCCTCGACGAAATCACCTTCGCGCTCGCGCGCGGGGATCGCGTCGAGCTCCGCGGCTTCGGCGCCTTTTCCGTGAAGTCGCGGCCCGCCCGCATCGGCCGCAATCCGCGCACCGGCGCCCAGGTGAAGGTCTCGGAAAAGGTCGTGCCCTATTTCAAGACCGGCAAGGAAATGCGCGACCGGCTGAACAAGTCGCAACGCTGAAGGCGCCGTTGCCTGCCGGCACCCGTATGGGGGGCGCGATCCGTGCGTAGGTTCCTCAACTGGTTCGTTCTGTTTCCGCTCGCGATCGTCCTCGTCCTGTTCGCGGTGGCAAACCGGACGGACGTCGTGGTTTCCTTCGATCCCTTCGAAGGCCAGAGCTCGCCGCTCACCGTCATTGTCCCGCTCTTCATCGTTATCTTCGTCTCGATGATTGTCGGCGTCCTGATCGGCGCGCTCGCTTCGCTCGCCCGGCAATGGCGGCTCTGGCGCGCTGCGAAGCGCGCCGAAGACGAGGCGAAGCGTCTCAAGGCGGAGATCGATGCGCGCGACAGGGCGGCTGAGCCGCCACCGCCGCCACCCGCGCCGCCGCAATTTCCATCGCTGCCCATGGCGGGTTGAAGGCGTTGATGCGTTTCATTTCGGCGGACGAGATCGCGTCGGCCCTCACCTTTCCGGCATTGATCGAAGCGATCGCAGAGGCCTTCCGCGCCGAGATCACCGTGCCCTTGCGCCACCATCATGCGATTTCGCGCGAAGGCGGCGAGGCGACACTCCTGTTGATGCCGGCCTGGACCGGGGAGCGAGCGAAGAATTTCATCGGCGCGAAGGTCGTGACCGTCTTTCCGGGTAACGCCGCGCGCGGCCGCGCGAGCGTGACAGGAACGTATCTTTTGATGCGCGGCGATACCGGCGAGCCGCTCGCCGCGATCGACGGGCGCGTTTTCACGCTGTGGCGTACGGCGGCTTCGTCCGCGCTCGCGGCAAGCTTCCTCGCGCGCCGGGATGCGAGCCGTCTCCTCATGGTGGGCGCCGGCGCGCTCGCGCCGTATCTCATTCGTGCGCACGCATCCGGGCGGCCGCTAAAGAAAATTTCGCTCTGGAATCGAACGCCGGCGCGGGCCGAAGCCGTGGCGGCGGATTTGCGCAAGCATGGGCTCGACGTCCGCGCCGTGGAAAATCTCGAGGCCGCTGTGCGCGCCGCCGACATTGTTTCCTCCGCGACGCTCTCTTCCGCGCCGTTGCTGCACGGAAGCTGGCTCACCCCCGGCGTTCATCTCGATCTCGTCGGCAGCTTCAAGCCGACCATGCGCGAGGCGGACGATGGGGCGCTGAAAAAGGCGCGGCTCTACGTCGACACCCGCGCCGGCGCGTTGAAGGAGGCCGGCGACATCGCCGATCCGCTCGCGCGCGGGGTGATCGGCGAGCGGGATATTCGCGGCGATCTTTTCGATCTTTGTCGCGGCAGCGTTTCCGGCCGCGAAAGCGCGCAGGAAATTACGCTGTTCAAGTCGGTGGGCACCGCGATCGAGGATCTCGCGACGGCAATGCTCATTTGGAGCCGACTTAACGGCGCCTAAGGCCAGTGGACAGGATGGCGCGCGCATGCCATCGAACGGGCCATGATCGAGGTCAAAATCTGCGGAATCAAGGACTTGGCGGCGATGGACGCGGCGCTCGAAGCCGGCGCCGATCTCGTCGGCCTCGTGTTCTTTCCGCCGTCGCCGCGCGCCGTCACGATGGACGCGGCGGCAAAGCTCGCGGCGCGCGCCCGCGGCCGCGCGCGTGTGACGGCGCTCGTCGTCGATGCGAACGATTCCCTGCTCGCGGGCATTGTTGAGCATGCCAAGCCCGACCTTCTGCAGCTGCATGGTGCGGAAAGCACCGAGCGCGTTGCCGCGATCCGAAGCCGCTTCGGCCGCCCCGTGATGAAAGCGATCCCCGTCGCGGAAGCGGCGGACCTGCGCGCCGTTCCCGACTACGAGGCGGTTGCCGATCGCATTCTGTTTGATGCGCGCCCGCCGAAGGACGCCAATCGTCCCGGCGGTCATGGCCGCGCCTTCGACTGGGCGCTACTCGCGGGGTTCAAACGCAAGCAGCCGATGATGCTTTCGGGCGGCCTGACGCCCGAGAACGTCGCCGAAGCGATCGCGATCGTGCGGCCTGATGCCGTTGATGTGTCTTCCGGCGTCGAGCGCGCGCCGGGCGAAAAAGACCTCGCAAAAATCGCGAGTTTCGTGAAGAACGCGCGCGCCGCGGCCGCCGCACTCGGCCGGCCGCAGAAACGCGAGAAGGTGTCGTGAGCGCGCGTCCGAACAGTCTGCGCCTGGGCCCCGACGCCCACGGCCATTTCGGCATCTATGGCGGCCGCTTCGTCGCCGAAACGCTGATGCCGCTCGTGCTTGAACTCGAGCGCGCCTATGCCGAAGCGAAGAGCGATCCGGCCTTCAAGGCGGAAATCGCGGCTTACCACAAGGATTACGTCGGCCGCCCGAGCCCGCTTTATTTCGCCAAGCGCCTCACCGGGCATCTCGGCGGCGCGAAAATCTATCTCAAGCGCGAGGAGCTCAATCACACGGGCTCCCACAAGCTCAATAACGTGCTGGGCCAAATCCTGCTCGCCCGCCGCATGGGCAAGAAGCGGATCATCGCGGAGACCGGCGCCGGCATGCATGGCGTCGCCACAGCCACCATGTGCGCGAATTTCGGGCTCGACTGCGTGGTCTATATGGGCGCCGTCGACGTCGAGCGGCAGAAGCCGAACGTCTTTCGCATGAAATTGCTCGGTGCCGAAGTGCGGCCGGTCACCTCCGGCTCAAGGACGCTGAAAGACGCGATGAACGAGGCGCTCCGCGATTGGGTGACGAATGTCGAGAACACCTTCTATTGCATCGGCACGGTGGCGGGCCCGCATCCGTATCCCGCGATGGTGCGCGATTTTCAGTCGGTGATCGGCCAGGAAACGCGGGAGCAACTCGCCGCCGCCGAAGGCAGGCTTCCCGATTCGCTCGTCGCCTGCATCGGCGGCGGATCCAACGCCATGGGGCTTTTCCATCCGTTTCTCGATGAGCCGGCGATCGAGATGTACGGCGTCGAGGCGGCGGGGCACGGGCTTGCGAGCGGAAAGCACGCGGCCTCGATCGCCGGCGGCAGGCCCGGCGTCTTGCACGGCAACCGAACCTATTTGCTGATGGACGACGACGGCCAGATCAAGGACGCGCATTCGATTTCGGCCGGTCTCGACTATCCCGGCATCGGCCCCGAGCATTCGTGGCTGCATGACATGCAACGCATCCAGTTCCTGTCGGCGACCGACGACGAAGCGCTGAAGGCGTTTCAATTGCTGAGCAAGCTCGAAGGGATTATCCCCGCGCTCGAGCCCGCCCATGCGATCGCCAAGGTCATCGATCTCGCGCCGAAAAAGCCGAAGGATCACCTGATGGTGGTGAATCTTTCCGGCCGCGGCGACAAGGATCTCTATTCGGTCGCCGAGCATCTCGGAGGCAGACTATGAGCGCGCGCATCGATGCGCGTTTCGCGGAGCTTGCGCGCGAGGGCCGCGCCGGGCTCGTCACGTTTATCACGTCCGGCGATCCCGACTACGACACCTCGCTTGCGATCGTGAAGGCACTGCCGAAGGCAGGCGCCGACCTGATCGAGCTCGGCATGCCGTTCACCGATCCGATGGCCGACGGTCCCGCGATTCAAGCCTCGTCGCAGCGCGCTTTGAAGAGCGGTCAGACGCTGAAAAAAGCGCTCGCCATGGTGCGCGCCTTCCGCGAGGGCGACGGCGCGACGCCGATCGTGCTCATGGGCTACTACAATCCGATCTACATTTACGGCGTCGAGCGTTTTTTGAAGGATGCAAAAGCCGCCGGCGTCGACGGGCTGATCGTCGTTGATCTGCCGCCGGAGGAAGACGAGGAATTGTGCCTGCCGGCGTTGAAGGCGGGGATCGCCTTCATCCGGCTCGCAACACCCACGACCGACGACAAGCGCCTGCCCGCCGTGCTCGCGAACACGTCGGGCTTCGTCTATTACGTCTCGATCACCGGCATCACCGGCACCGCGATCCCCGATACGGGCAAAGTCGTCGCCGCGGTCGCCCGCATCAAGCGCCACACCAAGCTGCCCGTTGCCGTCGGCTTCGGCGTGAAGACGGCGAGCGACGCGCGCACCATTGCCGCCGCCTCCGATGCCGTCGTGGTCGGCTCGGCCCTCGTGGAAGCGGTTCGCACGAGCCTCGATGGCGGGGGAAAGGGAAGCGCGAAAACCGTCAAGGCGGTGAGCGATCTCGTCGCTTCGCTCGCCGAGGGCGTGCGCTCGGCGCGGCGCGTGGCAGCCGAATGATCGTCCGGCGGGCTTCCGGCCGCGGCCAAGAGCGACTACATAATGTTTCCGGAATAGCGTCATGAACTGGATATCGAACGTCGTCCGCCCGAAGATCCGCTCGTTCCTGCAGCGCCGGGACGTGCCGGAAAATCTCTGGATCAAATGTCCGGAGACCGGCCAGCTCGTCTTCCACAAGGACGTGGAAGCGAACCAGTGGGTCATTCCCAATTCGAACTACCACATGCGCATGAACGCGGCGGCGCGCCTGAAGTCGGTCTTCGACGGCGAGACCTGGCTTGACGTGGCGCTCCCCGAGGTCGCGGTCGATCCGCTCAAATTCCGCGACGAGCGGCGTTATCAGGACCGCCTGAAGGACGCGCGCGCCAAGACCGGCCTCAAGGATGCAGTCAAGCTCGGCTACGGCAAGCTCGAGGGCCTGCCCGTCGTCATCGGCGTGCAGGAGTTCGATTTCATGGGCGGCTCGCTCGGCATGGCCGCGGGCGAGGCGGTGATCAAGGGCCTTGAGACGGCGATCGAAAAACAGTCGCCCTTCATCCTGTTCGCGGCCTCGGGCGGCGCGCGCATGCAGGAAGGAATCCTTTCGCTGATGCAGCTGCCGCGCACCACGGTCGCGGTGCAGCGCCTGCGCGCGGTGAAGAAGCCCTACATCGTGGTGCTGACGAATCCGACGACGGGCGGCGTCACCGCTTCCTACGCGATGCTCGGCGACGTGCACATCGCCGAGCCCGGCGCGCTGATCGGCTTTGCAGGCCCGCGCGTGATTGAGCAGACAATCCGCGAGAAATTGCCGGAGGGTTTCCAGCGCGCGGAATATCTCCGGGACCACGGCATGGTCGACATGGTGGTGCATCGCCACCATCTGCGACCGACGCTCGCGCGGCTCTGCCGGCTTCTCACCAAGGCGCCGGGCGCCGATCATCGGCTGCCCGTGCCCGCCGGTGCGGTGTGAGCAGGGCCGCCCGCGCTGACATCTCCGCCGGCGCCATCCTCGACCGGCTCGCGCGGCTGCATCCGAAGAAGATCGATCTTTCGCTCGGCCGCATCCATGGGCTTTTGGCGCGGCTCGGCAATCCCGAGCGCAAATTGCCGCCCACGATTCATGTCGCCGGCACCAACGGCAAGGGCTCGACAATTGCGATCATGCGCGCGGTGCTCGAGGCCGCGAATTTCCGCGTCCACGCCTACACCTCGCCGAGCCTCGTCCGCTTTCACGAGCGGATTCGCCTGGGCCGGCCGGGCGGCGGCCTACTCGTCGACGATGCGACGCTGGCCACGGCACTCGCCGAATGCGAGCGCCTGAACGGAAACGATCCGATCACCTTTTTCGAAATCACGACGGCCGCGGCGTTTTCGATTTTCGCGGCAAAGCCCGCCGATTTTTTGCTGCTGGAGACCGGTCTCGGCGGCAGGCTGGATGCCACCAACGTCATCGAGCATCCGATCGCAAGCGTAATCACGTCAGTCTCGATCGATCACACCGAATATCTTGGCCCGACGCTGGCCGCCATCGCCGGCGAAAAGGCCGGCATCCTGAAACGCGGCGTTCCGGCCATTGTCGCGCATCAAGAGCCGGAAGCGCTCGCCGTGATCGAGCGCGCCGCGGCCAAGCTTGCAAGCCCGCTCTTCGTCGCGGGCGAGCAGTGGGCCGCGCACGAAGAGCGAAGTCGGCTGATCTACGCCGACGAATCGAGCCTCCTGGATCTCCCGCGGCCGCGGCTCTTCGGCCGCCATCAGATCGAAAATGCCGGGATTGCGGTCGCGGCCTTGCGCGCAATCAAATCGCTGCAGATCCCCGCAGAGGCTTATGAGGATGGCATGCGGCGCGTGGAATGGCCCGCGCGCATGCAGCAGCTTTCTTCCGGCCGGCTGATCGGCCGGCTGCCCGCGGGATCGGAGCTTTGGCTCGACGGCGGCCACAATGTCGGCGGCGCGATGGCGATTGCGGGCGCGCTCACGGAATTGGAAGAGCGCACCCCGCGGCCGCTGATTCTGGTCGCGGGCATGCTCGCGACCAAGGACACGGACGGATTTCTCACCTGTTTTTCCGGCCTCGCGCGCCGGCTCTTCGCGTTGCCGGTCATCGGAGACAACACGCGCAAGCCCGACGAGATCGTGGCTGCCGCCGTGCGCGCGGGGATTGCGGCGGAGACGGCAACGAGCATCGAGGACGCGCTCGAAAAAATTGCGGCGCTCCCATTGGAAGCGCCGCCGCGCGTCTTGATTACCGGATCGCTCTATCTTGCGGGCGAAATTCTCGCCGCGAACGGCACGCCGCCCGTCTGATCAACCGCGTCAGGCCACCGCGCCGTTGATCCACTGCACGATCTTCGCCTTCGGTGCCGCGCCGATCTGGCGCGAGGCCATTTCGCCGTTCTTGAAGATCAGGAGCGTGGGGATCGACTGAATTCCGTATTTCGCCGCGGTCTCGGGATTCTCGTCGACATTGAGCTTGACGATTTTCAGCTTGCCCTTGAGTTCGCCCGCGACTTCCTCGAGCACCGGCGCCACGGCCCGGCACGGCCCGCACCATTCGGCCCAAAAGTCTACGAGCACCGGCTCCTTCGACTGGAGCACATCGGCCTGAAAGGATTTGTCGGATACGGGGGCAACCATGGGAGCCTCTCTTGCGCGGGAACGCGGGAATCGGTTTTTGAAGGGACGCGAAAAATAGGGATGCGCCCCCCGGGGGTCAAGGTGGGGTCACGTTGACGTGACGCGCCGCAAGGCGCGATCGAGAAGCGCTTCGGGGACCTCATGAATTGCGGGCCCCGCAGTCCAGACCAGAAAGGCGCGCATGGCGCGGCCGGGGAATGAGCGCGCGAGAAGCGCGCGATAAAGCGCGAGTTGGGCGACATAAGCTTCCGGCGCATCCGCCGGATTGGCAGGCGCCCGCGCATCGGTCTTGTAGTCGGCGATCAGGATTGTGTCGTCGCTCACGACGAGCCGGTCGATGCGGCCTGCAATTTCGAAGCCGCCCGCGCCATCCGTCGCGGGTAGCCGCCCGAGCAATTCCACTTCGCCGCGGCTTTGTCGGCCGAAGAAGGGCGCGAAGTCCGGAAGATCGAGCACCGCAAGCGATTCGGTGAGGAGCGCCTCGCGCATTTCATCGGATAGAGCAGGCGCGACTCGCGCGAGGAAACGCGCGGCCTCGCTTCGCCGTGATTCAGGCGAAAATTTTGGAAGTTCCTGCAACAGACGATGAATGAGCGAGCCGCGGCGCAGGGCGTCAAGCCCGACTTCCTTCGCGGCCTCGCCGCTTCGCTTGTCGAGCGGCAAAAGCGTCGACGGCACGAGTCTCTCGCGTGTGCGCTGGCCATCGGTTGGCGCCGGTTTGCGAAACCATTCAGGCGGAGTGATGCCAGTTTTCGCTTCGGCGGCGTGAGCCTTGACGCTCCGTTCGGCTTCGGGCCGCCAGCGCCAGACCCCGTCAAATCCGTAACGCGCCTTCGGCCATTCCTCGAGCTCCGGCGCGAGCGCGTCGCGCACAAGGCGATACCAGCAATTTTCCGGCAGGCCCGATTTTTCGTGCCGCTTCGTTTCAGCGCCGCAGACAATTATGGCGTCGCGCGCGCGCGTCAGCGCCACATAGAGAAGGCGCCGATGCTCTTCTTCCTCGGCCTCGCGCACGGCTCGCCGGGCCGATACGAGAATTTCCGAATCGTCCTTGCCGGCGAGCGCCCACACGAACCCTTTGGGAGATTCGTCCGCTTTTTTCGAGAGCGGCAGCAGCCACGGATCGTTGCGGCCCTCGGGAATGAAGGTCGTGTCCGCAAGCACCACGATCGGCGCTTCCAACCCCTTGGCGCCGTGCACGGTCATGACGCGGACGGCGGAACTTTCGACTTCGAGATCGCGCTTGATTTGCGAGCCTGAGCGGCGGAGGAAAGCGAGAAAGCCTTGCAAGGACGGCGTTTCAACCGCTTCATAGGCGAGCGCGTGCGCGAGAAGCTCGTCGAGGGCGTCCGCCGCTTCGGCGCCGAGCCGCTCGAGAATTTGCGCGCGCCCGCCGTCGCGGCCGAGCACGCGCGAAAGAAAATCGAATGGACGCAGCCGCCTTGCCTCCGCGCGCCAAAGCGCGATTTTAGACGCGGCCTCGGCGAAGCGGGCGTCGCTCTCCGCCGCCTTCAGCGCGTCGGCAAGCGTGCCCGTGCGCGCGTGCGCGAGATGAAAGAGATCTTCTTCACTCAGTCCGAGGAGCGGGCTTTTGAGGGCGCAGGCGAGCGCAAGGTCATTGCTTTCGAGCAGCAACGCATCGCAAAGCGCCGCGATATCCATGACCGCGAGGTGCCCGGCGAGTTGCAATCGGTCGGCGCCGGCTACGGCAATATCCTCGTGCTTGAGTGCGCGCAGGATCGCCTCGAACAAGGGTCCGCGCTGGCGCACGAGGATGATGATGTCGCCCGCTTCCGCGACGCGCGGCGTGTCGCCAACCGTCATTCCTCCGGCGAGCCAGCGTTTCACGGCGCGGGCGATGCGGCCGGCGAGAATGGTCGGCGCGCCCGTCGCCGAGCGCGCGTCGAGCGGCGCATCCCAGGCAAGCTCTTCCATGTCTTCTTCGGGCGGCGTCACCGTGTCCCAGATCTCGACCCGCGCCGGCATGTCGTCGCGGATCGCCTGATGCACGGTGTTTTTCTCGTCGGGGTCTTTCGAAAGCCCCCGGAAGGCGAGGGGCCGGGCGAACACCGCATCGACCGCGTCCACGATGCCCGCCGCCGAGCGAAAGGAAAGATCAAGCCTGCGGTCGTGGAAGGCCTGGCCGGTCTCACCGAGGCGTTTCTTGAAGGCGCGCCGCATGCGGTGGAAGCCCGCGGGATCGGCGCCCTGGAAGGCGAAGATCGATTGCTTCTCGTCGCCGACTGCGAAAATCGTGCGGGCGCGATTCTCGCGCGCGCCGCGGCCGGCGAAGAATTCCTCGGCGAGTTTCTCGACGATCGTCCATTGTTCGGGGCTCGTGTCCTGCGCTTCGTCGATCAGGATATGGTCGATGCCGCCGTCGAGCTTGTAATGCACCCAGGCGGCGGCTTCGTTCGCAAGAAGATCGGCGGTCTTGCCGATGAGATCGTCGTAATCGAGGACGCCACGGGCGCGTTTCATCTCCTCATAGCGCTCGATCATCGCGCGGGCGATGACGTTCAGCGCATGCGTTCGTTCGAGCGTCTCGGCGGCGCGCCGCTTTTCCATGAGCAAGGAAAGGCGCGCGCGTTCGTCGTAAAGCCGCTGAAACAGCGCCGGATGTTCGGCGCGCCACGCGGCGCTGCCGAATTGATTCTCCGCCCGCAGTTTGCTGCCGTCCGTGAAGAAGACGGAAAGATAAGCCTTGTTTGCGTGCTCGCGTGCGGTCGCCGCCGCCGCCAGACGTTCGCCGCAGGCGCGCGCGTTTCCGTCCATCGCCTGCAAAGTGGCGGCGACGCTCGCCCATTCGCTGCGCGGCAAATGTTCGCCCGCGGCAATCTGCTTTTCGATCTTGGCAAGTGAATCGCCATCCTCGAGGCCGAGCGCGGCGGCAATTTCGCCCGCCGCGCGCCCGAGCCCGCCCGTCTCCAGGAGAGGGCGGAGATGCTTGCGGGCGCGTATAGCCTCGTCAAAGACCTCGGAGAGGCTCTTGTCGCTGGCCGCGGCAACGGCCGTGGCGAAAGCGCGGCCGAGCTCGCTTTCCGGCTCGCGCGCGGCGGCGAGCAGGACAAAGCCGCGCACGCGATTCAACATCTCGTTTTCGCTTGCCTCGTCGAGCACCTCGAAGCCCGCCGGCACCCGCGCCTCGAACGGAAACTGATGCAGCACGCGGTCGCAGAAGGCGTGGATCGTCTGCACCTTGAGGCCGCCCGGTGTTTCGATCGCGGTGGCAAAGAGCCGCCGTGCGGCCGCGCGCCGCGCGGCCGATTTCGGCAGCGAATCGATCGCCGCCAACTTCTCGTCGAGCGCGTCGTCGTCGAGGCTGACCCATTCGCGCAGCGTGTTCAGGACCTGGTTCGCCATGTGGGCGGCCGCGGCCTTCGTGTAGGTGAGGCAAAGGATGCGCGCGGGCGGCACACCCGCGAGCAAGAGCCGGATCGCGCGGCGGACGAGGACGTAGGTCTTGCCGGCGCCCGCATTGGCCGCGACCCAGGCCGATACGCCGGGATCCGAAGCATCGGCTTGCGCGTGCCGCGTATGTTCGGGAATGGGGCGCGGCTTCATTCCTCGCCTCCGGCGAAGGCCGACCATTCCGCAATGCGCGCGAGATGATCGTATTCCCCATAGCGCAGCCGCCATTTCGGCCGCGGGATCGGATGGTAAGGCTGTTCTTCGCTCGCGAAGGCGGTGAGCAGGTTCTTGAGGCGGGTGAGGTTGAAATCCGCGAGCTCGTCGCAATTCTTGAACGGATTTCCCTTGCCGGAATTTTTCGCGCCGTCATCGGGGCCGTACTGTTTGATCTCGCCGGGCGGATCGCCGCCCGAAAGGCGGATCACCGCGATTTCGGCGACCGAAGCGCCCTTCGCTACGCCCTTGAAGCCGCCGGCGCGCGCGATCGCGGCTTCCAGCGGAAGCTGCGGCGCGAGCCCCACGCGCATTTCCCGAACGCCGGGCGCGGCTCCGGTCTTGTAATCGAGGACGCCGATCGAGCCGTCCGCGAAGAGATCGATGCGGTCGGCGCGCGCTGATAACGTGAACGCTTCACCCCCGACCGGGAACTCGATCTTCCCGTTGATTTCGGCGAGCGTCTTTTTGATGGCCTTGCGCCGCTCGGCCTCTTCGTTAATGAACCAGCTTGCCGCGCGCGCGAAGCGCGACCACCAGACGGCGGTTGTTCCGGGGAAATCCTCGTATGCTTCGAAAGCCTTGCGGCCGAGCGCAAGGAGCTTTTGCAAGCCGTCGGCGGGCATCGTTTCGGGATAAGCGCGGGCGAATTCCGCGAAGGCCTGGTGCAGGAGCGTGCCGCGTTCGGCCGCGCCGGGATCCGCATCGATCTCGTCGAGCGGCGCGAGCCGCAAGATGTGGCGCGCATAGATCGTGTAGGGATCGCGCACGAGATCGGCGATCTCCGTCACGCTGAGCCGCCGTGGGCGCGCCGCCACGGGCGGCCGCGGCTCCGGCCGACTGATGGGGACGGGGGTCGAATGCGCCGGCCGGTCCAACGCGCGGGCGAGGAGACGGAGCCGCGCGCCGCGATCGGCGGCGGCTTTCCAGGCGTCTTCGGGCGCGACGGCCTCGAGCCGTTGCAGGAAACGCGAAGCAACCGTTTCGACGCCGCTGTGGCGGCGCGCCCGCGTCAAGATGACCTCGCGCGTTCCCATCAGCTGCGCGAGATCATGGGCGGAAAGACCGATGCGCCGCTCCGGCAGATCAAGCCCGAGCCGTCGCCGCATCGGCCGGTTGATGAAGGCGTCCGTGCGCGGCTCGGGCGGCCAGCTCCCCTCGTTGAGGCCGCCGACGATCACCCGGTCGACGGACAAGAGCCTCGCTTCCAAGGGGCCGAGAATGCGAATGCGCGCGGCGGGATCGAGCGCGGGCCGCACCGGAGGATCGGCAATCAGCTCACCGAATGCATTCGCGTAATCGGCGAGCGAAAGATCGAACGCGTCGGCGGCGGCGGAATGGAGCCGATCGAATGCCTCGGCGAGCGTCTTCGCATCCTCGCGCTCCGTTGCTGCAAGATCGAGCCCCGCGCGCGCGAGCACCGCTTGGTGCGCATCGAGAAGGATCGCGAAGGAAACCGGTTTGCCGGCAAGCGCGGTTAGGGGAGCAAGCGCCGCGCCGACGCCTTCGGCGAGGCCTGCCGCCGCGGTCCAGTCTTCTTCTCGCAGCTTTGCTCGCGGGTCGCGCGGATGAAATCCGGCCCTTCGCTGCTCGGAAACGGCGCGGGCGAGGCTTTCCGCTCCCGGCGCCGGCCGCGGGCCGCGCAAGGCCGCCTGTTCCAGGGCATCGATCGCGATCGCCTCATGCGTGAAGCGGGAAAGCGGATGACGGAGAAAAGCGAGCAATGGAATAGGCGCGAGCGCTTCCGCCGCTACGGTTGCGGCGAGCCGCGCGAAGCGGCCGGCCTCGGTCTCAGAAAGCGGAATGCCGGCGGAATCGTCGGCGGCGATATTCCATCGCGTAAGTTCCGCGGCGACGCGGCGCGCGAGCGCACGATCCGGCGTGACGAGCGCCGCCGTGCCGCCTTCCGTCTCTAGCGTCTCGCGGAGCGCGAGCGCAATCGCAAGCGCCTCTTCGCGCGGCTCGGTGGCCTCGACGAAGATGAGGCCCGCAATCCCCTCGGCGTCGTCAGCGGTTGCCCGAGCACGCGGCTTCCAGCGGTCGGTGGTGATCGCGGGGCGAAAAGCCTCCGAGAGAATCCGCTCCCGCGCGGGCTCTCGTGCCGCGGCAAGCGGCATCACATCGGCACGGGTTGCGCCGACGTGGGCGAGGAGCCGCTTCAGCCCGAACTGCGGATGGCCGGGCGATCCTTCAAGGTCCTTGCCGCCGGTCGCTTTTGCTTCGATGGCGTCGAACGACTCATCATCAAGGACAAGATCGAGGCCCGGCAGAACGACCGCGCCCTCGCGATGGCGCGCGATCACGCGAAGAATATTGGCGACCGCCGGCAGCGAACCGGTCGAGCCCGCTGCGATCACCGGACCGTGGCTTTTCGCAAGCCGCTCCGCTTCGCGCGCAAGTAATTTGTCGCGGCGCACCGCGGGGTCGAGAAGTTTCTGCTCCTGCAGATAGGCGGACCAGCCGCGCTGGGCGATCTCGAGAAACTGGCGCGAGACCTCCCAGTATTGATCGAGTTCCTGCGGCACGGCCTTGCCGATCGCCTCGAAAGGAACACCGGCAAGCTCCATATCGTCGAAGAGCTGCGCGAGCTGGTCGGCAAGCGAGATCGCGGCCGCGGGCGTCGTGGCGATCAGCGGATCGATTGATCCGGCGGCGAGCCGAAGCTGCCGGGTCCATTGCAGCACGAGCTTTGCGAGCACGAGCCGCCGCCGCACCGGGTCGATGGCCGCGAGCGGCTCCTCGGCCTCTGCCGCTTCGGAAAACGCCAGCGCCTCTTCGTCGATATCGCCGAGCGGCAGAATGCGCGGCAACAGCGCCGCTTCCGCGCCGAGCGCGTCGAGCAATGCGAAGCCGAAAGCGCGTGCCGCTCGCCGCGTTGGCAAATAAACGACCGCATCCGTGAGCTTCAGCGGATCGTTTCGCGGGGCGTAGCCGGGAACGAGCTTTCCGTCGAGCAGTGCTTCCGCGAGCGTCGGCAGAAACGGCGCCGAGGCGGGAATCGTATAGAGGCGAAGTGCGGAATCGGCCATGGCCTACTCTGCCACGGATTCAGGCGCCGGCGCGGCGGATCGCTTTCTCGGCGGCAGCGAGCGCCGCCGGCGTTCCCACATGCAGGAACAGGCCTTCGAGCAGAAGGCCAAAGAGGCGCCCGTTTTTCTGTGCGCGATCGAAGTAAGGCATGAGCGCAAAGGCGCCTTTTGGCGCGCCGTTGAAAAGAGCGGGCGCAAGGATTGCAGCGCCTGCGTAGATGAAGGGAGCTTTGCCGGCGCCCACGTGACGCCGCAGCTTACCCGCCGCGTCCATAAAGTAATCGCCGTTTCCGTCATAGCCGACGGTCGTTTCTACTGTCGCGAGCAAAAGCAACGCATCCATGCGCTTCTCGTCGAAGGCCTGGGCGAGCCGCAACAGGTTGGAGGTTTTTTCGAGCCAAAGACTGTCGGAGTTGAGCAGGAAGAAAGGCGCGCCGCCGAGCGCGGGAAGCGCCTTGGCGATGCCGCCGCCGGTGCCGAGCAATTGCGCGCGTTCGTCGGATAAAATCACCCGCGGCTGCTTTCGCACGGCGAGATGCGCTTCGATCTGATCGGCGAAGTGATGAATGTTGACCACGACCGGGCTCGCATCCGCTACCGCGAGACGATCGAACGCATAGTCGATCAACGGCCGTCCCATCACTTCGACGAGCGCCTTCGGCCGTTGGTCGGTCAGCGGCCGCATGCGCGTGCCGAGGCCCGCGGCGAGCACGATGGCGCTTTTGGGCATGGGATGGGCCGGAGGGTTCAAGGATGGTTCGGTTTGGACGGCGCGGTGTCGGCGCTCGGGGGCGGCACGTTCGCTTCGTACCATGTCTTCAGTTTGGCAAGCGAAGGGTGCGCGAGCGCGCGCACCAGATAATTCCACACCCGCGGCAGATGCGCGAGATATTGCGGCTTGTTGTCGCGTTTGTTCAGGCGCGCGAAAATGCCGAGAATTTTGGTGGCGCGCTGGACGCCCATCGTCATGTAGCCGCGCACGAATTCGTCGGGGTCAAAACCGATTTTGGCCGCGCTGCGGCCGAGCGCGTAGCGCGACAAAAGCTTGAATTCGAGTTCCGGCGATACATCAACGCGCGCATCCATCAGAAGCGAGGCCACATCATAGGCGGGCGGTCCCCACAGCGCGTCCTGAAAATCGAGGAGGCCTACGCGCGCGACGCCCTGGCGTTCCGGCAGCCACAGAAGGTTGGGAGAGTGAAAATCGCGCAACGTCCATGTGGCGGGAAGCGCGATCACCTCGCTCAGCGCCGCGCGCCAGAGGCCGAGAAAATATTCGCGCAGCGGCGGCGGAAACGACGTGACACCGCGATACGGCAGGTACCAGTCGATCATCAATTCGACTTCGATCAGGAATGCTTCGAAGTCGTAGGCCGGCAGCTCGTGCTGGATGCGCGGCGCCACCGGCAGGACCGCCGGCAATTCCATGCCATGCAATGCCACGAGCGCGTCGATCGCGGCCGTATAGCGCTCCTCGACCGGCGCCGGCGGATTACCGGCCGCCACTCCTTCGGTGCCGAGATCCTCGACGAGGAGGAAGCCCGATTCGAGGTCGGCCGCGAAAATCTCCGGCGCGCTGAACCCGCGCTCGCGCAACGCGCGCGACAAGGCGACGAAGGGCAGAACGTTTTCGGCAAGATGTGCGATCGCGCCGTAGCTTTTGCCGTCGCGCAACGGCGGCCCGTCGGGTTGCTTCGGCGCGTTCATCAGAACCGCGCGATTCGTGTCCAGCACGAGCCGCTCGTAGCTCCGCGTCGAGGCGTCGCCTTGGATGTGGTGCCGCGCGGCGGCGCCGAGGCCCGCGTTCGAAATCATTTCGCGCAGCGCCCGCAGCCGCGCGAGGCGATCGGCCCATAGACCGAGCCCCGTGAGGCGCACCTGCCGGTGGGTGGGTCCGAGCTTGCTCACGCTCGCAAGCGCGATCTCGAGCCGGTCCGCCTGGATCAGCGCGCCGGCCCGATCCGGCCATTCGACCAGGACCGCCGCGCCCTCGGAGGCTTCTTCCCAGCCGAGCTCCGACAATTCGGCGAGCGTATTCACGCGGTAAAGATCGGCGTGCACGACCGGAAAGCGCGGCAAATCGTATGTCTGCAGGATCGTGAATGTCGGGCTCGGCACTTCGAGCGCCTCGTCCTCGGCGAGCGCGCGGATAATCGCGCGGGCGACCGTGGTCTTGCCCGCGCCGAGTTCGCCGGAAAGGGTGACAAGATCGCCGGGCTTGAGCGCCGCGGCGATATCGGCGGCAAAACGCCGGGTCGCGTCCTCGTCAGGGAGGACAATGTCCCACGTCGCGCGCGGCGAATTCGAGGCCAGCATCAACCTTGCATTATGCCGCGGCGTTTCTGGCCGCGGGCGCATGAACCGGAAATACACAGGTCACGATGGTACCACGGCCGGGCTCGGAATCGATCAAAACGCTGCCGCCATGAAGCGCCATCAGCGAGCGCACGATGGAAAGACCGAGGCCGGCGCCGCGATGGGTCGAGCCGAGATGATGGCTCTCGAAGCGTTCGAACACCCGCGCCCTGATGTCCTCGGGGATACCCGGCCCCCGGTCGGCGACGCGGAAGACGACCTCGTTCTTCCGCCGCTCCGCGGTCAATGTCACCGTTTCGCCGGCGGGCGAGAAGCCGATCGCATTCGACATGAGATTAAAGAGAACCTGCCGCACCCGCTTTCCGTCGGCGGTGAAGCGGCCGATATTGGCGGGCACGCGGATGTCGAGCCGGATCGATCGATCCGCGATCCGGTCGCGCACGCCTTCCGCCGCCGCCTCCATGGTGGCGCGGATGTCGACCTCTTCGAATTCGAGCGTCATGGCGCCGGCGTCGATGGTCGCAAGATCCAGAATGTCGTCGATGATGGCGAGCAACGCTGCGCTCGAAGCCGAGATGTGGCCGACATATTCACGCTGCTTGCCGGTCAACGGACCGATCGCCGGATTGTCGAGAAGCTGCGAGAAGCCGATGATCGTCGTAAGCGGCGAGCGCAATTCGTAGGAAACGTGTTGCACGAAGGCGTTCTTCAGATTGTCGGCGGCGACCAGCGCTTCGTTGCGCTCGGTGAGCGCGCGCTCGAAGCGCACGCGGTCGGAAACGTCGCGGAACGTCACCAGCGTGCCGCCGTCGGGCAGCGGCACTGAGGCGCAGTCGAGGACGCGGCCGTCCGCAAGCTCAAGCTGGAGCTCCGTGAGCGGCGGCCGTTCAAGCGCGGTGACCACGAGCTGAATTGCCGACCAGGGATCGTCGCCGCGTTCGCCGGCTGCGAGCAACGGCCGGCTCCATTGCGAAACTTTCTCGATATGGGGGTTTTCCGCGGCCGCGGCCGCCGACAGTTTCCATAGCGCGATGAAGGCGGGATTGCAGAGCTTCAGGCGGCCGTCCGATCCGAACACCACCACCGCTTCCGCCAGCGCATCGAGCGTCTCGCCTTGCGTATGAATGAGGGCGTTGTAGCGGCTCTCAAGCTCGATCCGCTCGGTGATGTCGTCGAAGAGATAGGTCACGCCGCCTTCGGGATTGGGGTTGGTGACGACGCGGAGCATTCGTCCGCCCGGCAAGTGCCAGGAATGCTCCTTGGGCTCGATCGCGCGATAGGCGGCGAAGAGTTGCGCCTTCCAGGCGCGGAAATCCGCCTGTTCCGGGAGTTTGCGCTCCGCGCGCAGCCGGTCGAGCACGGCGGAATCGGTCGGACGCTCGTCGAGAAAGGCGGCGTCCAACTGGAACAGGCTGCGATAGGCGGCATTGTGGAACAACAATCGTTCGTCGGCGCCGAAAATCGCGACCGCGGTCGCCAGCTCGTCGAGCGTGCGGCGATGGGCGCTCACGATGCGGCCAAGCTCCGCCCGCATCGCTTCGGCTTCGGTCATGTCGATGCCGATTCCGGCGGCGCCCTTGGCGTTTCCCACTTCGATTACGTCGATGACGCGTCTTGCGCCGGCGACCACGGCCGGCAAGCGCTTCTGGAAGACGCGGCCCTCGGCGCGGACGCGCAACGATTCCTCGCGCGCCGCCTGATCGAGGAATTCCACGTCCAGCGCCTGCGCCGGGCTCGCGCTTTCGACCGCAGCCGCATAGGCGCGGTTGGCAAAGGCGAGCTTGCCGGAGGCATCGCGCAGCCAAATCGGTGCTGGGATCGCTTCCAAGAGCGCCCGCGTCTGCTCGACCTCGCGTTCCTGGCGGCGCAGCCGCTCGGCGATCGCCGCGTGATCGAGCTTGATGCCGGTGATGTCGCGGAGCCTGAGCACCGCGGCGCCGCCGATCGGCCGTCCTTCCGCTTCGAGGTGGCGGCCGCGCGGCGTGATCAGGCTGAAAGCAAAAGCTTCACCGCGCTGGCGCAAGGCTTCCACCGCCTGTTCGAGCGCGCGCGCCTCTTCGAGGCCGAGCCACGTTCCGAAAGCGAGAATCCGCCGCGGCGCCGAGACGCCCGCGATCTTGCCGGCATCGCCGAGAATGAACGGCTCCTTCTCGGGCTCGCGCCACATCACCACGACCTGCGGCTCCGACAATAAGAGCGTGACCGCGCGATCCACCTCGTCGCGGAGCCGCGCGATCTCATGGCGGGCGACCGTGAGCCGCGTCGCTGCCCGCTTGCGCGTGCGCACGAGCGCGATCGCGGTGGTCACGGCGAAAACGAGAATGCCGAAGGTGAGCGCGAGCGAGACGATCTCGTGCCGCTCGAGGGTAGAGACCGCATGCAGCATCGCCTCAAAGGTAACGGGAAGCGGGTCGGCCGGCGGCGCGGCTTTTGCCGGCAGGGTCTCGAAGGACATCGCCGCGCCCAGCGTGAACGCGAAAGCGGCCGCAAATCTTCTGCGTCCCGCCACGCCCTGCCGCGCGTCGACCCTACCGGCTTGTTCCGGCATTCCCGATCCGCTCTCGTCGTTCCGCCGCCGCCCGGCGATGAGGAGCCTTCGCGGCCCGGCTGGCCGCGAATCGGCTTCACTTTACCTCCGAGCGGAGTCGGGGAAGAAGGGGGAATGAGGAATAAAACGAACGCGCCCTAAAGCTTAAAGGCCCTCGAACAGCGCGGTCGAAAGGTAGCGCTCGGCAAAGGAGGGCACGATCACCACGATATTCTTCCCGGCATATTGCGGGCGGTTGCCAATCTCGAACGCGGCCGCAATCGCCGCTCCAGAGGAAATGCCGACCGGAATGCCCTCATAGCGGGCGACGGCGCGGGCCGTGTCGAAAGCCGTCTGATTGCCGACGGTGACGACTTCATCCACCACCGAACGGTCGAGCACTTCCGGGATAAAGCCCGCGCCGATCCCTTGAATCTTGTGCGGGCCGGGCTGGCCGCCCGAAAGCACGGGGCTGTCCTCCGGTTCGACCGCGACGATGCGGAGTGACGGCTTTCGCGGCTTCAGCACTTGGCCGACGCCGGTAATCGTGCCGCCGGTGCCAACGCCGCTGACGAAGACGTCAATGTTGCCGCCGGTGTCGTTCCAGATCTCCTCCGCCGTGGTGCGGCGGTGAATGTCGGGGTTGGCTTTATTCTTGAACTGCTGCGGCATCACCGCCTTTGGCAGGTCCCGCATCAATTCCTCGGCCTTGGCCACCGCTCCCTTCATGCCCTTGGCGCCCTCGGTGAGCACGAGTTCGGCGCCGAGGAGGGCGAGCATCTTGCGCCGCTCCAAGGACATCGTCTCGGGCATCACCAGGATCAGGCGATAGCCGCGCGCGGCGGCGACAAAGGCGAGCGCAATGCCGGTGTTGCCCGATGTCGGCTCGACGATCACGGTTTCGCGGTCGAGCACGCCTGCGTGCTCCATCGCCTCGATCATCGAGACGCCGATCCGGTCCTTCACGCTGCCGATCGGATTGAAGAATTCGAGCTTGGCGAGAATGTTCGCCTTCACGCCCTGCATTTCGGGAAGCCGATTGAGCCGGACGAGCGGCGTGTCGCCGATCGTATCGATGATCGAATCGAAGATGTGCCCGCGGCCGGGTTCGCGTTTGGCGGCGGATGATGCTTGAGCCTTGCGGAGCGCTTCGGCCATTCGAACCTCCCGGCGGATCGATCAGAGCCCTGTTTCAGCGGCGGCGTAACATAATCACACTAATCCTGTCGACTTTCCCGCCGAACAACATTTTTCAAATGTTGAAATCGGAATGGCTCAAGGCTTCGGCAAGCCCGAGCTTTTCGGCCTCGCGGCAAAGGCCGTCGATGGTCACGGTCGCGAGCGCCGTTTCGAACGCCTGCTCGGCCGGGGCGACGGCGGGCCGGATGACTTTCGCAACGAGGGGCGGCGCCTTTTTTTCCGTCTCGGCATCGGTCGCTTCCGCGAGCCGCGCGATCTCGGCGACGGAAATCCGGCGGCGCTCGCGCGCGAGTTCATAGCCGCCGCGGGGGCCGCGCACGCCTTTCAGGATCCCGGCATGGACGAGCGCTTGCAGCAAGGGCTCGAGATGGCGCGGCGGCAAACCGTGCCGTTCAGCGAGCGCCTTCGCCGCCACCGGCTGCCCGCGCGCATGGATCGCGACGTCGACGACCGCGGCGACAGCCAAAAGGCTTTTGTCGGACAAGCGCGCCACGGGCTTACTCGCTCAAGACGCTGCTGAGACCCGTCGAGCCGAAGCCGCCTTCGCCGCGCACGGTCGCATCGAGGGATGTCGTGAGTTGCGGCGTGACCCGCACCACCGGCACGAATACGAGCTGCGCCACCCGCATGCCGCGCGTCACCGTGAACGGCTCGGGGCCGAGATTGACGAGAAGCACCCGCACCTCGCCGCGATAATCGGAATCGATGGTGCCCGGCGCGTTGAGAACGGTCACCGCATGGCGCAGCGCCAATCCCGATCGCGGCCGCACCTCGCCCTGGAAGCCGCGCGGAATTTCGAACACGAGCCCGGTCGGAATGGCCGCCCAGTTCCGCGGATTGATGACAACGGGCTCGGCCACGGGGAGCGCCGCGATCAGATCAAGGCCGGCCGCGCCCTCGCTCGCATAGGAAGGCGCGGGCAATCCTTCGGCGTGCTCAAGCCGCATGAAGGGCACGGACATCGTGCTCATGCCCTGCCTCCGAGCGCGGCGGCGATCCTTCGCACCAGGCCCTCGGCGACCGCTTCTTTTGACAAGACCGGCCAGCTTTCCACGCCATTGGCGGTGACAAGATGCACCTGATTGTGGGCGCCGCCGAAGACGCCGGTTTCCGGCGATACGTCGTTCGCCACGATCCAGTCGCATCCCTTGCGCTTGAGTTTCGCACGGGCGTGCTCGATCAGATGTTCGGTCTCCGCCGCAAAGCCGATGACGAGGCGCGGCCGTTTCTTCGAATGCGAAAGGGTAGCGAGCACGTCGGGATTCTCGACGAGCGAGAGCGACGGCATGCGGCCTTCCTGTTTTTTGAGTTTTTCGTTGGCGACCGCGTCAACGCGCCAGTCGGCGACCGCCGCCGCGCACACCGCGACATCGACGGGGAGTGCCGCTTCTGCCGCCGACAGCATCTCGGCCGCGGTCTCGACGTGAACGGTCTTCACCCCTGACGGATCGGGAATTTCGACCGGCCCCGACACCAGGAGAACCTCGGCGCCGGCCGCCGCGGCCGCGCGCGCGACCGAGTGCCCCTGCTTTCCCGACGAGCGGTTGGAAATGTAGCGCACCGGATCGATCGGCTCGCGCGTGGGGCCGGAGGTGACGAGCATCTTGCGGCCCTTGAGCGCATCGGTCGCGGGGATTGCCGCGAGCAACTTTTCAATCGCCGCCACGATCTCCAACGGCTCGGCCATGCGGCCGCGGCCCGCTTCGCCGCGCTCGGCCATTTCGCCTTCGTTGGGGCCGACGGTGGCAACGCCATCGGCGACGAGTTGCGCGAGATTGCGCCGCGTCGCCGGATGATTCCACATGAACGGGTTCATGGCGGGGGCGACAAGCACGCGCTTGTCGGTGGCGATCAAGACGGTCGAAGCAAGGTCGTTGGCAAAACCCTGCGCCATCTTCGCCATGAGATCGGCGGTGGCAGGCGCCACCACAACGAGATCGGCTTCGCGCGAAAGCCGGATATGGCCGATGTCGGCTTCGTCGGTGAGCGAGAAGAGATCGGTGAGGCACTTCTCGCCTGAAAGGCTCGCGGCCGAAAGCGGGGTAATGAATTCGGCGCCCGCGGCGGTCAGAATCGTGCGCACCCGCGCGCCGCGCTCTTTCAGGCGGCGGATGAGGTCGAGACTCTTATAGGCGGCGATTCCGCCGCCGATCACGAGCAGAATGCGCTTCTTGTCGAGCGTCATGTCGGTCCCGGTTTTCCGCAAATCCAAGGGGGCGGGGAAAAGAGATAAATACCAGAATATCACCGTTCAATTCGTCTGACAGCCTTTTCGCGGAGCGCCAAAGCGCCCGCGTTAACCATGGCAATTGTTGGATCAGCGGAAGATCCAGAGCGCGATCAGCGCGGCGATCACCCATAGCGCGGCCGCGGTCCAGCGCCAGCGGCGTGCCTCGGCGCGGCCGATGGCGTCGACGGTTTCGGGCGAAAGCACGAGCCCGTCGCGCGTCTGCTCGTCGAACCGCTCAATCGTGCCGGCGGCGCGCGAAAGCAGCGAAGGTGCCTGGCCGATCAGCCGGCCGAGGGCGCCGAGTTCTTGCGCCGCGTCCTCGATCTTGCCGATCGGCCCGAGATGCCGCTCGATCCATGCGCGCACCACGGGCTCGGCGGTCGACCACATGTCGAGTTTGGGATCGAGCGAGCGCGCCACCCCTTCGGCGACCACCATGGTTTTTTGCAGGAGCAGAAGCTCGGGCCGCGTCCGCATGTCGAAAATCGCCGTGACTTCGAACAGAAGCGTCAGGAGCTTCGCCATCGAGATTTCGTCGGCGCGCCGGTCATGGATCGGCTCGCCGATGGCGCGGATCGCTTGTGCGAAATCATCGATCGAATGATGCGAGGGCACGTACCCCGCCTCGAAATGAATTTCCGCGGTCCGCTTCCAATCGCGGGTGATAAAGCCGAAGAGAATCTCGGCGAGAAACTTGCGCTCTTTCGGCCCCAGCCTGCCCATGATGCCGCAGTCGACGGCGACGAGACGGCCCTTCGCATCGACGAACAAATTCCCCGGGTGGAGATCGGCGTGAAAAAAGCCGTCGCCGATCGCCTGCTGCAGAAACGACTGGATCAGCACGCGCGCGAGCCGCACCGGATCGTGGCCGGCGGCCAGCAGCGCCGCGCGGTCGGACAGCGGAATGCCGTCGACCCATTCGACCGTGAGCACGCGGCGCGCCGTGCGCTCCCAATCGACCGCGGGCACGCGAAAATCGGGATTGTCGCGGGTGTTTTCGGCAAGCTCCGAAAAGGCCGCGGCCTCCAGCCGCAGGTCCATTTCGATCGCGACCGACCGCGCGAGCGTTTCGACGACGGAAATGAGCCGCAGGCGCCGCGCCTCGGCGGAATGCCGCTCGGCAAGCCGGGCTATATAAAGAAAGGAATCGAGATCGCGCTGAAAGCGATATTCGATGTGGGGCCGGAGCACCTTGACCGCGACCGCACTCCTTGTGCCGTCGGCATGTTTCACGTCCGCCCGATGCACCTGCGCGATCGAGGCGGCGGCGACCGCCGGCCCGAATTGTTCGAACAATTGCGTGAGCGGCTGGCCAAGGCCCTCGGCAACGGCGGCTTCCGCTTCCGCCTGCGAGAACGGCGGCATACGGTCCTGTAGCGTTTCCAAATCGCGCGCGATCGTGGCGCCGACAATGTCCGGCCGGGTCGCCAGGAACTGGCCGAGCTTGACGTAGGAAGGCCCGAGCCGGGTGAGCGCCACGGCAAGGCGCACGGCGCCAGAGCCCGCATTGCGCCGCTCGATCAACCGCCCGAGGCGCAACAACAAACGCGGCCCCGGCGGCACGGCGGCGGGATCGACGAGCGCGAGCACGCCTTCGCGCGCGAGCACGAAACCGGCATGCGCGAGGCGCAGGAGATGAAAAACGCCGCTCAAGGTTGCCTCAAAGCCGCCAGCCGGAATGGAGCGCGACGATGCCGCCGCTCATCGGCGTCCACTGCACGCGCGAAAAGCTGGCCGCGCGCATCATCGCAGCGAAATCGTCGGGCCGCGGGAAGCGGCGGATCGATTCGACAAGATAGCGGTAAGGCTCGGCGTCGCCGGCCACCAGGCGGCCGATCTCCGGGATCAGCCGGAAGGAATAGAGCTCATACAGCGCATCCAATCCCGGCACATCGGTCGACGAAAATTCAAGGCAGAGAAGCCGCCCGCCGCGCTTCAGCACCCGGAAGATTTCCTGCAAGGCAAGCTCAACGCGCGGAACGTTGCGGATGCCGAAGGCGATTGTGACGGCGTCGAAGCGTTTTTCGGGAAACGGCAGCGCCTCGGCATTGGCCTCGACGAACTCGATCCGCTCCGCCCATGCGCGCCCCGCGGCGCGTTCGCGTCCGACCGCGAGCATGTCGCCGTTGACGTCGGCGACCGTGGCAACGAGCCCCATGCCGCCGGCGTTGAGCGCGCGAAACGCGACGTCGCCGGTGCCGCCGGCGAGGTCGAGCAATTCGAACCGCCGTTCGTTCGCGGGCGGCCGCAAGCGCGAGATCAGCGCCTCTTTCCACGCCCGGTGCAGCCCGCCCGACATCAGGTCGTTCATCAGGTCGTAGCGGCGCGCGACCTTGTGAAAGACGTCGTCGACGAGCGCCTGCTTTTCTTCGAGCGGCACCCGGCGGAAGCCAAAATCGGTGTTGTGGTCGGTCGACAAGGGATCACCTGCAGGCGGCGGCGACCATAGCGCGCGCGCGAAGTTGGCGCTATCACCGGCGGGAACGATCCGAGAAAAACGTAAACATGCCCGAGCTTCCCGAAGTCGAGACGGTCCGCCGCGGCCTGGAACCGGCGATGCAAAACGCCCGCTTTCTGAAGGTGGAGGCGCGGCGAAAGAATCTGCGTTTTCCGCTGCCGCGCGATTTCGTCGCGCGCCTGCAAGGAAACTCGGTGACCGGCCTTGGCCGCCGCGCCAAGTATCTGTTGGCGGATTTATCGTCCGGCGAGGTGCTGTTGATGCATCTCGGCATGTCCGGCTCGTTTCGCCTCGCCAATTCCGGCCACGCCCAAATCCCCGGCGACTTTCATTTCGAACGCGCGAAGGACGAAAAGCACGATCATTTGCTGTTCCACATGTCCTCGGGCTGGACGGTGATCTTCAACGATCCGCGCCGCTTCGGTTTCATGAAGATTGTGCCGCGCGCCGAACTCGAGCGGGAGCCGCTGCTGCGCGCGCTCGGTCCCGAGCCGCTCGGCAACGAGTTCGATGCCGCAATGCTGGCGCGCGCCTGCCGCAACAAGAAGGCGAATCTGAAGGCTGTTCTCTCGGACCAGAAAGTTATCGCCGGCCTCGGCAATATTTACGTGTGCGAGGCGCTTCACCGCGCGCATCTGTCGCCGAAGCGCTGCGCCTCGACCATCGCCGACAAGAGCGGCAAACCCAACGCCCACGCGGTGGCGCTCGTCGCCGCCATTCGAGAAGTCCTGAAGGACGCGATCGAAGCCGGCGGCTCGTCGTTGCGCGATCATCGCCAGATCAATGGCGAGCTCGGATACTTTCAGCATCGCTTCCGCGTCTACGATCGCGAGGGCGAGCGCTGCCTGACGCCCGGGTGCAGGGGCAAGATCCGCCGCATCGTTCAGGCCGGCCGCTCGACCTTTTATTGTCCGGTCTGCCAGCGCTAGCGGGAGAATTGCGCCTGCGCGCCGTCTCCGCTACGCCATCGGCGAGGAGGAACCGTCATGGCTTACGAGAATATCCGCGTCGAGACGCGCGGCCGCGTCGGGCTGATCACGCTCCATCGCCCGCAGGCGTTGAATGCGTTGAATGTGGCGCTCGTGACCGAGCTCAACCAGGCGCTCGACGCCTTCGAAAATAATCCCGAGATCGGCTGCCTGTTGCTGACCGGCTCCGAGAAGGCGTTCGCCGCCGGTGCCGACATCAAATTGATGCAGCCGCTCTCCTATCCCGCGACCTATCTCGAAGACTTCGTCGCGGCATGGGAGCGCATCGGCCGGTTCCGCAAGCCGATCATTGCCGCGGTCGCGGGCTATGCGCTTGGCGGCGGCTGCGAGCTTGCCATGATGTGCGACATCGTCATTGCCGCCGACAACGCTCAGTTCGGCCAGCCGGAGATCAAGCTCGGCGTGATGCCCGGCATCGGCGGCACGCAACGCTTGCCGCGTTTCATCGGCAAAGCGAAGGCGATGGACCTCTGCCTCACCGGCCGCATGATGGACGCTGCGGAAGCGGAGCGCGGCGGTCTCGTTTCGCGCGTGGTGCCGCTGGCTTCGCTCCTCGACGAGGCGATGAAGGCCGCCGAGGCGGTGGCGTCAATGTCGATTCCGATCGCGATGATGACCAAGGAGAGCGTGAACCAGGCTTATGAAACTACGCTCGCGGCCGGAATTCGCTTTGAGCGCCGGCTCTTCCAATCCATGTTCGCGATCGCCGACCAGAAGGAGGGTATGGCGGCCTTCATCGAGAAGCGCGCGCCCCGCTTCGACAATCGTTGACGGCGTAAGCCGGCCGAACTATATGGTCCGCCGTCGCGGCGGCCTTTGGCCGCCGCGAAATCTTCTTGTCGAGGCGATCAAGACCTGCAACAACCGCTGCGGATTCCTGTGATCGGCCCAGTTTGGATGGATTGAGATGGCGAATACGTCTTCAGCCCGGAAAGCCACGCGCAAGATCGCGCGGCGCACGGCGATTAACAAGATGCGCGAGACGCGCATGCGCAGTTCGTTGCGCGAGGTCGAGGAGGCGATTACCGTCGGTGACGCCCAAAAGGCCCGCGAAGCCCTGTCGAAGGCCGAGCCCGAGATCATGCGCGCGGCCCAGAAGGGCGTGGTTCACAAAAATTCTGCATCGCGGAAGGTTTCCCGCCTGCAGGCGCGGGTTCGCAAGCTCGGCGCCTGACCTCCGCCTTCCCGTTCGTTTATGCAAAACGGCTGCCACCGGCAGCCGTTTTTGAATTTTTTTCGCGGCGGCAAATGCGCGCCTTGAAAAAAACCAAAAGCCGCCTGCGGCGGATCGTCTGACGAACCAAAAAAATTTTTCCGTGTGGGCCGCGACGGGTTACCCGCGTTTGCCAGTCAAAAAAAAATAAAATCAAACAGAACCTTGCGGCCTAAAGCGGCATCGGGAGTTTCAATTTTGTCGTTTCCGGCGCTTCGGCGCCGCCGCGCGCGAAAAAATCGTCGCAGCACCCTTTTTCTGCGTAGCAACGCCGCGGTTCCAGAGATTCTTCAAGCAGCGTCAGCGTCTTGGCCGATGCGTCGCGTCGCGTTCGTGCGCGCGAATCGCAGGCAAGGTTCCGCGCGCGAAGATTCTTCCAGCGAATCTGGTTGCGTCACCAGGGGGTGCTGTGTATCGTTGATCCCACTTTCCGGGGACTTCTTACACCGATCAACGGCAAGGCACGGGTCAGTAAACTCATTGCCGATGGGTCGAGGCGTGACGAGCGAGTGTAGTTGACGGCTTATTGGTTGAGCCGGGGTTTTGGGGCAATTCGGTCGTATGCGTAGTTCGAACGGGCGAACTTGAATCCGTCAAGCGGCCGGTCGAAGCGTTCTCAAACTGAATAAAGACAAACAACTTCGACGCCGTCGACTGGTTCGATGGCGCAAGGGGCGGCTATGTTTTCGAACGAAACGCGGTCACGGCGCAAAGCCGTGGCAATGAGAAGCAGTCATCGCATCGCCGGACGCGCTGCCAAGCGCGCGGCGGCGCAAATCCACCAGGCGACGATTCAAAATCTGTTCTCGCCCGTGATCGGGGGAGGCTTTCGCAGGCTTTAGCCCGCGCGCGCAAAAAAGCGGCGGCCGTTCGTGTGCGAACCGCTTGCCGCCGTTCAAAAAAAGCCTCCAACACATGTTCTTCTTGCGCGGGAGCCCGCCATGGCAGCCCAAAAACAGGAAATATCGGACAACGTCACCATGCGCTGGGATCGCGTGCGGCGCCGTTTGCGCGCCGAACTTGGCGAGGATGTTTATTCCAGCTGGTTCGCGCGCATGGAGTTCGAGCAATGCGACGCTGAAGGCGTGAAGCTTTCCGTCCCGACCCGGTTTCTGCGGAACTGGATTCAGTCGCACTACACCGACCGCTTGATCGCCATTTGGCGGGCCGAGTTGCCGACCATCAAGCGGATCGATTTGGCCGTGCGGACTTCGATGCGCCCGCAATTGCCGGTTTCCGACACCCCATCTTCCCTCAAGCCACCCTTGGGGCGGGGACCCGTGGGAAAGCTCGCGGCTTCCGTTGGCATGACGGTTGTAAGCCGCACGGACAAGACCGGCGGCTCGCCACTTGACCCGCGGCTCAATTTCTCGACCTTCCTGATCGGGCGGTCGAATGAGCTCGCGCACGCGGCCGCGCGCCAGATCGCCGACGCCGAAGGCGGCACGGTTGCGCGCTTCAATCCGCTTTACATTCATTCGGCCGTGGGTCTCGGCAAGACGCATCTCTTGCAGGCGATTGCCTGGGCGGGCGAAGCGAACGGCCGCCGCATCACGTATCTCACGGCCGAGAAATTCATGTATGGCTTCGTGAATGCGCTGAAGAACCAGTCGGCGATCGACTTCAAGGAGGCGCTGCGCGGAATCGACGTGCTGGTCATCGACGACCTGCAATTTCTGCAGGGGAAAACCGTGCAGCAGGAATTCTGCCACACCCTGAATGCGCTGATTGACGCCGGACGGCAGGTGGTCGTCGCCGCCGACCGGGCGCCTCCCGAACTCGAAACGCTCGAGGAGCGCGTGCGCTCGCGGCTCGCGGGCGGGCTCGTGGTCGAGATCGGACCGCTGGAAGAAGAGCTTCGCGTGCGAATTTTGGAAAACCGGGTGGCGTCGCTGAAAACCAACCACCCCGGCTTCGAGGTTCCGGCGGCCGTCATTTCCCATGTCGCGCAGCACGTCCGGCAGAGCGGCCGCGATCTTGATGGCGCGGTTACGCGGCTCCTCGCGCATAATCAGTTGAGTCATCGCCCGATCACGATCGAATTGGCCGACGAGGTCATTCGCGACCTCATTCGCCCTGCCGATCCGCGCCGGATCCGGGTCGAGGACATTCTGCGGGTCGTCGCCAAGCATTATGGCGTGACCCGGGCGGACCTTCTGTCGTCCCGGCGTACGGCGAACGTCGTGCGCCCGCGACAGATCGCCATGTACCTCGCCAAGACCCTGACCTACCGTTCGCTGCCCGAGATCGGGCGCCGCTTCGGCGGCCGCGACCACACCACCGTCCTGCACGCGGTTCGCAAGATCGAAGGGCTGGTTTCGGGCGATAAGGTGCTGGCCGAAGAGATCGAGGTCCTGAAGCGGATGCTGCAGGATTAAACGGTTTTTCCGCCCGGCGCTCTTGCGGAAATCGTAACAAGCAGCCAATGTTTTGCGCTGGCGCCTGAATGGGCGCGCCAGCGCCGAGGAACCCGCATCATCACCTGGATTCTGATTTCATGAAGGTCACGGTCGAGCGCGCAGAGCTCGTCAAGTCGCTCTCCCACGTCCATCGCGTGGTTGAGCGGCGGAATACGATTCCGATTCTCGCCAACGTTCTGATCCGCGCCGGCAAGAACGGCCTCGAATTGAAGGCGACCGACCTCGATCTCGAAATCGTGGAAACGGTGCCGGCCGAAGTCAAACAAGCCGGCGCCACCACCGTGCCCGCGCACATGATCTACGACATTGTGCGCAAGCTTCCCGAGGGCGCCCAGATCGAACTGCAATCGGGGACCGATCGCGGCTCGCTCGCGCTCCGCGCCGGACGCTCCCGCTTCACACTGCAGAGCTTGCCCGAAGCCGATTTTCCCGATCTCGCCGCCGGCGAATTGCCGCACCGCTTTTCGCTCGCCACCTCCGATCTCAAGCGCCTCGTCGACAAGACGCAGTTTGCGATCTCGACCGAAGAGACGCGCTACTACCTGAACGGCATCTATCTGCACGCCGCCTCCAACAGCGGCCTGTCGGTCTTGCGCGCCGTGGCCACCGACGGCCATCGCCTGGCCCGCGTCGAAGTGCCGCTGCCGGAGGGCGCCGCGGGAATGCCGGGCATCATCGTGCCCCGGAAGACGGTGGGCGAGATCCGCAAGCTGCTGGATGAAACCTCGGCCGAAGTC
>DATGIF010000007.1:0-64084 GCA_035295845.1 Xanthobacteraceae bacterium | reverse complement strand
GTCAAGGACGTCGGCGTGCGTTTCGGCGGCATCATCGCGCTCGACGGCATCTCGTTCGATCTGCCCGAAGGCGAGCTCCTCGGGCTGATCGGGCCGAACGGCGCCGGCAAGACCACGCTCTTTAATTGCCTGAGCCGCCTCTACACGCCCGCCAAGGGTGACATTCTGTTCAAGGGCGAGAGCATTCTCGCGCTTCCCGCCCACAAGATCACCGACATCGGAATTGCGCGCACCTTTCAGAATCTCGCGCTGTTTCAGCGCATGTCGGTCTTCGACAATGTGCGCGTCGGCGGCCACCGCCAAAGTCGCAGCGATTTTCTCAGCGATTCGCTTCATCTTCCCTGGGTCCGGCGGCAAGAGAAAGAGCTCGCCGCGGTCGCCGAAGAACTGATCGACTATTTCGATCTGCACGACTATGCCGCGCGCGGCGTCGCGGATCTGCCCTTCGGCATCCAGAAGCGGGTCGAATTCGCGCGTGCGCTCGCCGCCCGGCCGAGCCTTCTTCTCCTCGACGAGCCGGCAAGCGGCCTCAATCACGAAGAGGTCGGCGAGCTTTCCCATCTCATCCGCAAGGTCCGCGACGAGCGCGGGATCACCGTGCTCCTCGTCGAGCATCACATGAATCTCGTGATGTCGATCTGCGACCGCGTCGTGGTCCTCGATTTCGGCCGCAAGATCGCCGAGGGCTCGCCGGCAGTCGTTCAGAAAGATCCGGAAGTCATCCGCGCTTATCTCGGGACGACCAAATGACGAGCGCGCAGCTTTTGGAAGCGAAAAACATCTGCGCCTATTACGGCGCGACGCAAGTGCTGCACGGGCTCGATCTTTCGGTCGCCGAAGGCGGCATCACGACGCTTCTCGGCGCCAATGGCGCCGGCAAGACCACGATGCTGCGCTCGGTCTGCGGCATGGTGCGGACGAGCGGAGAAATCCGTTTCCGCGGCGAAGAAATCGCCGGGCAGGCGACGGAAGACATCGTGCGCCGCGGCATCGCCCATGTGCCGGAGGGCCGCGGCACTTTCGTGCGCCTCACGGTCGAGGAAAATCTTCAGCTCGGCGCGATCACCCGCGGCAACAAGGCGGAAATCGCCGCCGACATCGAACGCGTGTTCGGTTATTTCCCGCGGCTCCGCGAACGCTATCGGCAACAGGCCGGCACGCTGTCCGGCGGCGAGCAGCAGATGCTCGCGATCGGCCGCGCAATGATGCTGCGCCCCAAGTTGATGCTGCTCGACGAGCCTTCCTTCGGCCTCGCGCCGCTCATCGTGCAGGAGGTGTTTTCGATCCTGAAACAAATGAACGAGCGGGAAAAAGTGAGCCTCTTTCTCGTCGAGCAGAACGCCGCGCTCGCGCTCGATCTTGCCGATCACGCGTATCTCCTGGAGACCGGCCGCGTCGTCATGGCCGGCCCCGCGCGCGAGATCCGCGAGGACGAAAACGTCCGGCGCGCGTATCTGGGCTATTAGGAGAAGGCGGGATGGAACTGTTTCTGCACCAGGTGCTCGCGGGAATTGCCACCGGCGGCATTTATGCCTGCATGGCGCTTGCCATCGTCATGATCTACCAGGCGATCGACCATCTGAACTTCGCGCAAGGCGAAATGGCGATGTTCTCGACCTTCATCGCCTGGCAGCTGATCCAGTGGGAGGTGCCCTATTGGGCGGCCTTCTTCATTACGCTCGCGATCTCCTTTGCCGGCGGCTATCTGATCGAACGGATCGTCCTGAAGCCGATTCACAGCGCGCCGATTCTGAGCCACGTGGCGATGTTCATCGCGCTGTTCGCGATCATCAACAGTCTCGCCGGCTTCATCTGGGAATATCAGATCAAAGCCTTCCCGTCGCCGTTCGGGGCTCACTCGTTCTTCGGCAACGGTCTTCTCAGCGCGCATGACGCCGGCATGATCGGCGTCACCATCATGATGCTCGTGCTTCTCTATCTTTTCTTCCGCTACACCCGCATCGGCCTTGCCATGCGTGCGGCCGCCGCCAATCCCGAATCCGCGCGGCTCGTCGGCATCCGCGTCGGCTGGATGCTGGCGCTCGGCTGGGGCATGGCGGCTTCGATCGGCGCCGTCGCCGGAATGCTGATCGCGCCGGTGGTGTTCCTGGAACCGAACATGATGGCGAGCATCTTGTTGTACGGCTTCGCGGGTGCGGTCGTCGGCGGCCTCACGAGCCCGGGTGGCGCCGTCATCGGCGGCGTGCTGGTGGGCGTGATTGAAAATCTCGCCGGCACCTTCATTCCGGTGGTCGGCCGCGAGTTGAAGCTCACGATCGCGCTCGCGCTGATCGTCCTCGTCCTCACGGTGAAGCCGAGCGGGCTGTTCGGCCGCAGCGTCGTGCATCGGGTGTAGGACCATGACCACACGCTCGCACCTCAATGCGTTCTTTTCTTTTCTGAGGACGGTTGCGCCTTACCGGCGCGGGCTCGCCTTTCTACTCGTGATTTTGATCGCGCTGCCGCTGCCGTTCCTGGTCAAGAATTTCTTGCTCTTTCAGCTGACGCTCGCGACGGTCTACGCCATCGCGATCCTCGGCCTCAATCTCCTGATCGGCTTCAACGGCCAATTCTCGCTCGGCCATTCCGCCTTCTACGCGCTCGGCGCCTACACCGCGGCGATCCTGATGGACCAGTACAACGTCGCCTATTATTGGACCCTGCCGATCGCAGGCATCGTCTGTTTCGTCGCCGGTTTCCTGTTTGGCCTGCCGGCGTTGCGGCTGGAGGGGATTTATCTTGCGCTGGCGACCTTCGCGCTTGCGGTGGCCATGCCGCAAATCCTCAAGCTCTCTCCGCTCGAGCCCTGGACCGGCGGCGTGCAGGGCATCGTCATTCTCAAGCCGAGCGCGCCGTTCCATCTGCCGTTGAACCCCGACCAGTGGCTTTACTATTTCACGCTTGCGGTGGCGCTCGTTCTCTTTCTCTGCGCCTATAACCTCGTCAACAGCCGCACCGGTCGCGCCATGATGGCGATCCGCGACAATTCGACCGCCGCGACCGCGATGGGCGTCAATCTTTCGCTCTACAAATCGCTCACCTTCGGCGTCAGCGCTCTCTATACCGGGATCGCCGGCGCGCTCGGCGGAATTGTCGTGCAGTTCGTGGCGCCCGACAGTTTCACCTTCGCTCTCTCGATTGCACTTTTCGTTGGGCTTGTGGTCGGCGGCGTCGGCTCGATCGCAGGCGCATTGTTTGGCGCGTGGTTCGTGCTCTTTGTCCCGAACATCGCCGAGCACGTATCGAAAGGCCTTGCCGGCGCGGTCTATGGTATAATGCTTGTTCTGCTCATCTATCTGATGCCGTCCGGCCTCGCCGGATTGGTTCGACTGATCCTCATGCGGTTCGCGCAAGCGGCTCGCAGATGATGAACCTTAGGGAGGTAAGTATGAAACTGCGCAACTATCTGATCCCCGCCGTGGTGCTGGGATTGGCTATCGGCGCCGCGAGCCCCGCCGCGGCGCAGAAGAAGTACGATCCGGGCGCAAGCGACACTGAAATCAAGATCGGGAACATCAATCCCTACAGCGGCCCGGCTTCCGCCTACGGCATGATCGGCAAGACGATCACCGCCTATTTCAACAAGGTCAACGCCGAGGGCGGGATCAACGGCCGCAAGATCAACTTCATTTCCTACGACGACGGCTACAGCCCGCCGAAAGCGGTCGAACAGGCGCGCAAGCTCGTCGAGGACGACGAAGTGCTCCTGATCTTCCAGAGTCTCGGCACGCCGTCGAACACGGCGATCCAGAAATACATGAACGCGAAGCAGGTGCCGCAACTCTTCATCGCCACCGGCGCGACCAAGTGGGGCGACCCGAAGAACTTCCCCTGGACGATGGGTTGGCAGCCCAGCTACCAGAGCGAGGGCCACATCTACGCCCAGTACATTCTGCAGAACTATCCCAACGGCAAGATCGGCATCCTCTACCAGAACGACGACTACGGTAAGGACTACGTCAAAGGGTTGAAGGATGGACTCGGCGAAAAGGCCAAGACCATGATCATCTCCGAGCAGCCCTACGAAGTCGCCGACCCCACGATCGACAGCCAGATGATCAACCTCAAGGCTTCTGGCGCCGACATCTTCTTCGACGTCACGACGCCGAAATTCGCCGCCCAAGCCATCAAGAAGGCCGGCGAGATCGGCTGGAAACCGGTCCACATTCTCAATGGGGTGTCGACGTCGCTCGCCGCGGTTCTGAAGCCCGCGGGGCTCGACAATGCCAAGGGCGTCCTCAGCGCCTATTACCTGAAGGACGCGACCGACCCGCAGTGGAAGGACGACCCGGGCATGAAGAACTTCTACGCCTTCATGGACAAGTACTTCCCCGAAGGCGACAAGACTAATGGCTTCACCGCCTACGGCTTCACCGTCTCCCAGACGATGGTTCAGGTGCTGAAGCAGTGCGGCGACAACCTCACGCGCGAGAACGTGATGAAACAGGCCGCTAACCTGAAGGACCTGCAGCAGGATCTTTTCCTGCCGGGCATCAAGATCAACACGGGCCCGACCGACTTCTATCCGCTCAAGCAGAACCAGATGATGAAGTTCACCGGTGAGCGCTGGGAATATTTCGGGCCGGTCATGACCGGCGCGACAGGCAGCTGATAAAATCTTCTGTCTTTGCGTCTCGAACTCCCTCCCCGGAGCGATCCGGGGAGGGTTTTTATTTGACGAAGCCCGGCAAAATTCGACAGGATTGGCCCATGCAACGGACAAAACCGCCTTTTCGCGCCGATATGGTCGGCAGTCTCTTGCGCACCGCGCCGCTGAAGGACGCGCGCGCCAAGCACGAGAAGGGCGAGATTTCCGATGAAACGTTGAAAGCGGTCGAAGACCGCGAGATCGAGAAGATCGTCAAGAAACAGGAAGAAGCCGGCTTGCAGCTCGCTACCGACGGCGAGTTCCGCCGCGCCTGGTGGCATTTCGATTTTCTGAAACACCTGGACGGCGTCGAGCTCTACGACACGCGCGAGGGCATTCAGTTCAGCGGCGTGCAGACCAAGGCCGAAAATGTGCGCGTCGTCGGCAAGGTGGATTTTCCCGCCGATCATCCCATGCTCGCGCATTTCAAGTTCTTGAAAGCGCACACGCGCGCGATGCCGAAGATGACGATACCATCGCCTTCCGTGCTGCATTATCGCGGCGGCCGCGCCGCCATCAGCAAGGAGGCTTATCCCGATCTCGAACTTTTCTTTGACGATCTCGCCAAGGCTTATCGCAAGGCGGTGCGCGCCTTTTACGACGCCGGCTGCCGCTATCTGCAGCTCGACGACACCGTCTGGGCCTATCTTTGCTCCGAGGACCAGCGCCGGAAAGCGCGCGGGCGCGGCGAGGACGTGGAGAAGCTTCCCGGTATCTATGCGCGCACCATCAACTACGCGATTGCCGAGCGGCCGGCCGACATGACGATCACGACGCATGTTTGCCGCGGCAATTTCCGTTCGACTTGGATTTCCGAAGGCGGCTACGAGCCGGTCGCCGAAATCCTGCTCGGCGGCGTCAACTACGACGGCTATTTCCTCGAATACGACACGGAGCGCGCCGGCGGCTTCGAGCCTTTACGCTTTCTGCCGAAGGGCCAGAAAATCGTCGTGCTCGGCCTCGTCACGTCGAAAAGCGGAACGCTCGAGAAGAAGGACGACATCAAGCGGCGGGTCGACGAAGCGACAAAATACGCCGATGTCGATCAATATTGCCTATCGCCGCAGTGCGGCTTCGCTTCGACCGAGGAAGGCAACATTCTCGCCGAGGATGAACAATGGGCGAAGCTCCGCATGATCGTCGAGATCGCCGGCGAGGTGTGGGGCAAATCCTGAGATTTAATGGGCGGCGAGGGGATCGCGACGCCGCCACAGGCCCTGGCTCCATAGGCGGAAGCGGTCGAAGTAGAGATAGACAACGGGCGTCGTGTAGAGCGTGAGCATCTGGCTCACGAGAAGCCCGCCGACGATCACGATTCCGAGCGGCCGGCGCAATTCGCTTCCTTCGCCGAAGCCGATGGCCAGTGGAACGGCGCCGAGCATCGCCGCCATCGTGGTCATCATGATCGGGCGGAAGCGCAGGATACAGGCCTGGTAAATCGCTTCGCTCGTGGACAAATGCCCTTGCCGTTCGGCTTCGAGCGCGAAGTCGATCATCATGATCGCGTTCTTCTTGACGATGCCGATGAGCAGGATCACGCCGATGAGCGCGATCACGCTGAATTCGGTGCTGAAGAGCATCAGTGCCAGGACCGCGCCTACGCCCGCCGACGGCAGCGTCGAAAGAATGGTGACCGGATGAACGAAGCTTTCGTAGAGAATGCCGAGCACGATATAGACGGCGACGAGTGCCGCGAGAATGAGAAGCGGCTCGTTCGCCAACGAGTTCTGAAACTCGCGGGCCGTCCCCTGGAAATTGCCGTGGATCGAGCCCGGCACGCCGATCTGCCGCATCATGTCGTTGATGGCGTTGGCCGCGTCGCCCAGCGAGACGCCGGGAACCAGATTGAACGAGATTGTCGTCGCGACGAAGAGGCCTTGATGGTTGACGGCAAGCGGCGTGCTTCCCGGCTCGTAATGGGTGATGGCCGAGAGCGGCACCATGGTCTCGACGTTGGTGCTGACCGCGGCCCCCGTGGAGGGCGAGCCCTTGCCGGTGTTTCCGATCGCGTTCATCGCCGCATTGCGCGCGGTGTCGGCGGCGATTGACGCCAGTGTATTGGACGTTTGCGGCCCCTTCACCGTACCGGCGACCGCGTTGCTCGACTGCACGCCGCCGATGGAGCCGCCCGCCTTGCTCACGAAGATGTCCTTGAGCGTCTGCGGGTTCTGCCAGAAGCGCGGCGCCACCTCCATCACCACGTGGTACTGATTGCGCGCGCTGTAGATCGTGGACACCTGGCGCTGGCCGAATGCATCGTAGAGCGTATTGTCGATCTGGCTGACGTTGATGCCGAAACGCGCGGCCGTCGGGCGATCGATTACCAATTCGGTTTCAAGCCCCTTGTTCTGTTGATCCGAATTGACGTCGGTGAGCTGCGGCAACGCCTGCATGGCCGTGAGGATTTTCGGCGCCCAATTGTAGAGATCCTCAAGCTCGTCGGCCTGGATCGTATATTGGTAGAGCGCATTCGATTGCCGTCCGCCCGCCCGGATATCCTGAACCGCCTGCAGATAGAGCGTCGCCCCCGGAACCTGGCCCAACGCCCGCCGCAGCCGGGCAATCACCTGATCCGCCGATATTTGCCGTTCGCTGATCGGCTTGAGCGAGGCGAAGATGAATCCGGAATTGGTTTGTCCGCCGCCGGTGAAGCCGACGGCGGTCGCGACCGCGGGATCCTGTTTCATGATTGTCACGAATTGCAGGAGCTTCTGCTGCATGAGCTGAAACGAGATGCTTTGGTCCGCCTGAATGCTGCCAATCAAGCGGCCGGTGTCCTGCTGCGGAAAAAATCCCTTCGGGACTATGATGAAGAGATAAACGTTGAGGCACATGGTGCCGACGAGGACAAGCACGACAATCCGCGCATGCTGGAGCGCCCAGCCGAGCGAACGTTCATAGCCGCGCAGCATCCAGTCGAATACACGTTCGCTTGCGCGGAAGAGGCGCCCGCGCCGCCGCCGTCGATGCCCCAGGAGGTGCGCGCACATCATCGGGGTCGTTGTCAGCGACACCGCGAGCGAGACGAGGATCGCGACCGAAAGCGTTACCGCGAATTCGCGGAAGAGCCGCCCGACGATTCCGCCCATGAGCAGGATGGGAATGAACACGGCGATGAGCGACAAACTCATCGATAGCACCGTGAAGCCGACCTCCGCCGCGCCCTTGATCGCCGCCTCGACGCGCGACATGCCCGATTCCACGTAGCGCGAAATGTTCTCGACCACGACGATCGCGTCATCGACGACGAAGCCGGTCGAGATGGTCAAGGCCATCAGCGAAAGATTGTCGAGGCTGTAGTCCAGAAGATACATGATGCCGAATGTGCCGAGGAGCGAGATCGGCACGGCCACGCTCGGAACCGAAGTCGCGAGCGGATCGCGCAAAAACAGAAGCACGACGATGATCACCAACATGATCGAGATGATCAGGGTTCTTTCAACGTCGTGGAGCGAGGTGCGGATCGTTGTCGAGCGGTCGACGGCAACGGCGACGTCAATTGCCGGCGAGATCGACGCCCGGAGCTGCGGCAAGAGCCCGACGACGCGGTCGACCGTGTCGATGATGTTGGCGCCGGGCTGGCGATACAGAATGATGAGAACCGCCGGCTTGCCGTTGGCAAGCCCGGAATTGCGCAGGTTTTCGACCGAATCAACGACCTCGCCGACATCCGAGAGCCGCACGGGCGCGCCGTTGCGATAGGCCACCACCAGCGAGCGGTACTGATCGGCCTTGACCGCCTGATCGTTGTTATAAATCTGATAGCGGCGCTCGCCGACATCGATCGAGCCTTTCGGGGCATGCGCGTTCGCCGCCGCTAGCGCCGCGCGCACGTCTTCAAGTCCGATGCCGTATTTGAACAATGCGCTGGGATTGAGCTCCGCGCGCACCGCCGGCAAGGCGCTGCCGCTGACGATGACCTCGCCGATTCCGTCGATCTGCGAAAGCTTCTGCGCCAAAACGGTCGACGCCGCATCGTACATCGAGCCGCGCTGCAGAATGTCGGAGGTCAGCGACAAGACCATGATGGGAGCATCGGCCGGATTGACCTTTCGATAGGTCGGATTGCTGCGCAGGCTCGTCGGCAGGTCCGCGCGCGCCGCGTTGATCGCCGCCTGGACGTCCCGCGCGGCTCCGTTGATGTCGCGATCGAGCCCGAACTGCAGCGTGATGCGCGTCGATCCGACGACCGATTGCGACGTCATCTCGCTGACGTTCGCGATTTGGCTGAGATGGCGCTCGAGCGGGGTGGCGACGGTCGTGGCCACGACCTGCGGACTCGCGCCCGGGAGCTGCGCCAGCACCGAGATCGTGGGGAAGTCGACCTGCGGCAACGGCGAAACCGGAAGCAGGAAGAAAGCGATCCCCCCCGCCATCGCGACTCCGGACGTCAGGAGTGTCGTTGCGACCGGGCGATGGATGAAGGGTGTCGAGAGGCTCATCAGACGGCGCCTTCTTCCCCCGGCGCGGCGCTTTGATTCGTTGCCTCGCCGAGGCGCCGGGCGAGCCGGTCGAACCAGAGATAAATCACCGGCGTCGTGAACAGCGTCAGCACCTGGCTCACGAGAAGGCCGCCGACGATCGAAATGCCAAGCGGATGCCGGAGTTCCGAGCCAACGCCGGTGCCGAGCATCAAAGGCAGTGCGCCGAACACCGCCGCGATCGTCGTCATGAGGATCGGACGGAAGCGCAACAGGCACGCCTGAAAGATCGCATCCCGCGGCGCGTGGCCCTTCTCGCGCTCTTCGTCGAGCGCGAAGTCGATCATCATGATCGCGTTCTTTTTGACGATGCCGATCAGGAGAATGATGCCGATGATGGCGATGATCGTGAGATCGTCGCCGGCAATAATCAGCGCCACCAGCGCGCCGATGCCGGCGGACGGCAGCGTCGACAGAATCGTCAGCGGATGCACGAAGCTTTCGTAGAGCACGCCGAGTACGATGTAGACGACGACGATCGCGGCGAGAATCAGGAACAGCTCGTTCGTGAGCGATGCTTGAAAGGCTTGCGCCGCGCCCTGAAAGCTCGTGATCAAGCTCGCCGGCACTTCGATTTCGTCCTGCGCCTGCTTGATGGCCGTGACCGCCTCGCCGAGGGAATAGCCAGGCGCGAGGTTGAAAGACACCGTCGCCGCCGGAAACTGACCGAGGTGATTGATCTGCAGCGGCGCCGTTTCCTCGTGCACCTTTGTGATCGCCGACAACGGCACCTGGCCCGAGCCCGTCGAGGACGGAAGGTAAATGGAGGAGAGCGAGTCGAGCGATGACTTGAGCATCGGGTCGGCTTCGAAGATCACCCGGTACTGGTTGGTATTGGTGAAGATCGTCGAGATGATCCGCTGGCCGAAGGCGTCGTAGAGCGCGTTATCGATGGTCGCGGGCGTAATGCCGAAGCGTCCCGCCGTGTCGCGGTCGATCTCGATATAGGCGGATAATCCCTGCGCCGATAGATCGGTCGCGACGTCCGCGAACTGCGGCATCGCCTGCATCTTGCTCACGACGCGCGGCACCCATTCGGCAAGCTCCGACGGGTTCGCATCCTCGAGAATGAATTGGTATTGCGTGCGGCTCACCGTGTCGTCGATGGTGAGATCCTGCACCGGCTGCATGTAGAGCGTAATCCCCGAGACAGAGGAGGTCTCGTCCTTCAGACGGCGGATGACGCCGACGATGTCGGTGGTCCGCTGCGAATGCCGCTTGAGGTTGATCAGGATACGGCCGCTGTTCAGCGTCATGTTGGTGCCGTCGACGCCGATGAAGGACGACAAGCTATCGACATCGGGATCCTTCAGAATCGTCTCCGCCAGCGCCTGCTGTCGTTCCCCCATCGCCTTGAACGAGATCGACTCCGGCGCCTGCGTGATTCCCTGAATCACGCCGCTATCCTGGGTCGGGAAGAATCCCTTCGGAATGAACACGTAGAGAAGGGCCGTGAGCACGAAGGTAGCGAGCGCGACATAGAGCGTCGCCGTCTGGCGATCGAGCACCCAAGTCAGCCACTGGCTGTAGCCGTGGATCAACCGGTCGAACGATTCCCGGCTCCAGCGCTGAAACGCGTTTTCGCGCATTTCCGATTCAGGCCGCAGGAGCTTGGCGCAGGCCATCGGCACCAGCGTCAGGGAAACGACGGCCGATATCAGGATGGTGACCGCAAGCGTAATGGCAAATTCGCGGAACAGCCGGCCGACCACGTCGCCCATGAACAGGAGCGGAATGAGCACCGCGATCAGCGAGATGGTGAGCGAGATGATGGTGAAGCCGACCTGTTCGGAGCCTTTCAGCGCCGCTTCCAGCGGCGATTCGCCTTCCTCGACGTAGCGCGAGATGTTTTCGATCACGACGATGGCGTCGTCGACGACGAAGCCGGAAGCGATCGTCAGCGCCATCAACGAAAGGTTGTCGAGGCTGAAGCCGAGCAGGTACATCGCGCCGAAGGTGCCGACCAGCGACAGCGGCACCGACAGGCTCGGAATGATCGTCGCGCGCGCATTGCGCAGAAATACGAAAATGACCGCTACCACCAACACGACCGCGAGCATCAGTTCGAATTCGACGTCCCGTACCGAAGCGCGAATCGTCACCGTGCGATCGGTGAGCACCGCGACATCGATCGTCGGCGGCAAGGCGCTCTGCAATTGCGGCAACAACGCCTTGATGCGATCCACGACCTGGATCACGTTGGCGCCGGGCTGGCGCTGGATGTTTAGGATGACGGCCGGAACCGTGTTCATCCAGGCGGCGAGATATTCGTTCTGCGCGCCGTCGACGGGCGTCGCGACGTCGGAGAGCCGCACCGGCGAGCCGTTGCGATACGCGATCACGAGGTTCTTGTAGGCATCGGCGCTTTGCAGCTGGTCGTTGGCGTTGACGGTGTAGGCGCGCGTCGGCCCGTCGAAACTGCCCTTCGGCGTGTTGACGTTGGCGTTGCCGATCGTCGTGCGCAGATCGTCGATATTGAGGCCGTAGGCCGCGAGCTTGCGCGTATCGAACTGGATGCGTACCGCGGGCCGCTGGCCGCCGCTGATGCTGACAAGGCCGACGCCGGGGAATTGCGATATTTTCTGCGCCAGCCTCGTGTCGGCGAGGTCCTCGACCTGCGGCAAGGGCAGCGTCTTCGAGGTGAGCGCGAGCGTCAGCACCGGCGCATCGGCCGGATTGACCTTTGCGTAGATCGGCGGCGCCGGCAGATCCGAAGGCAGCAAATTGCCGGCGGCGTTAATGGCGGCCTGAACTTCCTGCTCCGCAACATCGAGGCTGAGATTGAGGCCGAACTGCAGCGTAATGACCGAGGCGCCGCCGGAACTCACGGAACTCATCTGCTTGAGCCCCGGCATCTGGCCGAGCTGGCCTTCGAGAGGCGCCGTGACCGACGACGTCATCACGTCGGGACTGGCGCCCGGATAGAAGGTCTGCACCTGGATGGTCGGGTAGTCGACTTCGGGAAGCGCCGACAGCGGCAGCAACTGGAACGCGACAATGCCCGACAGCATGATCGCCGCCATGATGAGCGTGGTTGCGACGGGGCGAAGGATGAAGATCCGCGACGGACTCATGCGACGATCCCGGTCATGGGCGGCGGCCGCCGCCGGTCATTGCTGTTTTTTCCGTGAGCGGCCCTTTTCGGAGCCGGCATTCGTGGGCGCGCTGGGGGTCTCCGCGGAAGGTTGCGCCGTCTCGCGCAGCATCACCTTGGAGCCATCGCGCAGCTTGTCGGCGCCATCGACGACGACGCGATCGCCCGGCGCGAGGCCCGACTTCACGGCGACGTTTTCGGCCGTGCTTTTGTCGAGCTCGACCTTGCGCACCGAGACGGTGTTGTCGGCGTTGACGATGTAGACAAAGGTCCCCGGCGCGCCGCGCTGGATCGCGCTGTTCGGCGCCACGTTCACGCCGCGGAGAACATCGACGAGGAGCTCGATGTTGACGAACTGGTTCGGAAACAGATTGCCTTCTTCGTTTTCGAAATTCGCGCGCAGCTTCAGGGTCCCGGTCGTGGTGTCGATCTGGTTGTCGATCGTCGACAGTTTGCCGGTCGCGAGCTTCGTCGTGCCGCTGCGGTCGAAGGCGGTGGTGGTGAGCGCATTGCCGGCATTCAATTGCTTGATGATGGCCGGCAGATTGTCCTCGGCGACCGTGAAGATCACGCTGATCGGCTGCAGCTGGGTGATGACGACGATGCCGTTCGCATCCGAAGGCGTCACATAGTTTCCCTGGTCCACCTGGCGAAGCCCGACGCGGCCGTTCACCGGCGCCGTGATGTTGCAATAGGTGATGTTGAGGTTGGCGGTATCGATCTGCGCTTGGTCGGAGATGACATTGCCCTGGTTCTGCGCCACCAAAGCGATCTGCGCATCGACCTGCTGGCTTGAAATCGCTTTCGTTTCCGCGAGCTTCTTGTACCGCTCAAGATCGAGCTGCGAATCGTGAAGCATCGCCTGGTCGCGCTTGAGCGCGCCTTCGGCGAGCGAACGCGCAAGCTCGTAGGGCCGAGAATCGATCTGGGCCAGAAGGTCGCCCTTCTTGACGATTTGTCCTTCGTCGAAGGCGATGCGCATGATCTGGCCATTGATCTGACTACGGATCGTGACCGTAGCGAGCGAGGTCACGGTGCCGAGCGCATTGAGCGTGACGTCGATGTCCCCCGTCTGCACGGTTGCGACGGAGACCGGGATCGGCGGCGGCGTTCGTGTCGCCACCGGCGCGCGCGAAGGGCCGAGCCACCACCACGCCAGTAATGCGACGATAAACAGGCCGCCAATGACGGCGGCGACACGCGTCCGGGTCTGCAAGCCCGCCGCGACGCGTTTGGAAACGCGTTCGAACTGCTCGGGCCACTTCTCGTTGAGAAGCTTTTTTGTGCGCTCGTCCATTTGTTTCATCCAATAGAGGTGCGCGGCCGCCGCGTTGCGCCGGTAATGTGACGGCAATCTGTTGTCATTTCGTTGCCGGCAAAGGTATGCCGCTCCAGATGTAGCCGCCCGGATTCGCTTCCGCGATCAGCGCCTCCGGCGGCGGCCAGCCGCCGCCCAATGCCTGATAAAGGCTAACGATGGCTTGCAGCCGCGACAGCTCCGCGAGCGCAAGCGCATCCCGCGCCTGAAATAATGTCTGTTCGGTCTGCAGCACGTTCACGAGGTCGACGGTCCCTTCTTGAAATCTCCGATCGGCGACGTCGTAGGCGCGCTTCGAGGCTTCGACTACGGCGCGGTCGAGCCGCACCAATTCCGTTTGCTGCTTGACGGCGACAAGCGCGTCGTCGACATCCTGAAAGCCTGAGATGATGGTTTTGCGGTAGGTTTGCAGGAGTTCTTCCTGCTTGCCCTTTTGCTGTTCGAGCTGGCCGAGCAGCGTGCCGCCGTCGAAAATTGGTTGCGTGACGCTCGCCGCGATAGAGAAGAAGAGTGCTTCCGGCCGGAACAGGCTGCGCAAGATCGCGCTTTGGAAGCCATCCTGGCCGGTGAGTTGAATGTTCGGCAGGAACGCGGCGCGCGCGGCATAGACATTGGCGTTCGCCGCCGCGAGGTTCGCCTCGGCCTCGCGAATGTCCGGGCGTCGCGTGAGTAGATCCGAGGGCAGGCCGGGTGTGACGCGCGGGATCGCGAGCCGCCGCATCGAGCCGCCGTGGATGATGACCCTTTCCGGCGGCCGCGCGATGAGGGTGGCGAGCGCGTCGGTGCTTTGCTTGATCGTTTGGACGAGGGGCGGGATTTGCGCGCGCTGTTGCGCGACCAGCGCCTGCTGCTGCGCGAGCTCGAGCGCGGTCGCGAGCTGCGAGCCGACATCATAGCGTTGCTTGACGAGGTCGAGGATGTGCGAGGCGGCGCGCACGTTCTCGCGGGCGTTGGCGAGGCGGTCTTGTGCGGCGAGGATCTGGAAATATGTATTCGCGACGCTTGCGATGGTGCTGAGCGCGATGACTTCGCGGTCGAAGCGGCTCGCGACGCTTGAGTATCGCGCGGCTTCGAGAAGCGCACGATTCTTGCCCCAGAAATCGACCTCGTAACTCGCGCTGAGCGAAGCCTGGTAGACATTCCCTTCACGGCGAAAGCCCGCGCCGCCGCCCGAGCTTCCGGTCGCGATCGAGGAGCGGGAATGCGTTCCGCTTCCGTTGGCGTCGATCGTCGGCAAAAGCGCGGCACCCGCGATGCGCGCTTGCGCGTCGGCCTGTGAAATGCGCGCCGCCGCTGCGGCGATATCGAGATTGACCGACTGCGCCTCTTCGATCAGCGCCGTGAGTTCGGACGAGCGAAAGCCCCGCCACCAGTCGAGCGGAGGCAGCGCCAAATCCGGAGCGCTACGCGACGCCGCGCGATAGCCATCGGGAACGTCGAGCGCGGCGTCGGGTCGGTCGACATTCGGCAGGCAGCCGGCGAGCGACAAAAGTCCGGCGGCCAGGATGGCGGCGCATCCTTGCGTCCGGCGTGCCGTCTCCTGCCGTAAGAGCGCGCTTTCCTTGTCGCCGCTCATGACTTGCTCGATCTTTCGCGATTCTCCGCCCGCGCGCTATCGGCTGGTCGTCGTGGGAGGAGTGCGCCCCGGAGGCGACCAGTCGGCGAGCTTCTGTCTGCCTGCAGGAGACATTTTATTGGCCGCGGACGCAATAATGTCATGGAGCAGGAGATTAAACCTTTGATGCGCGGCGCGGGCCTCGGCCATGGCCGCGCGGGTGGCGCCGACGTCATAAGGCTCGGCACGGAAGGTTTGCCGGATCGCGTCGATGTCGCGCTCGAACTCGTCGCGGGCGGCATCGACCGGACCCGCCTTCGCGCGGTATTCGGCGCGGATGATTTCGGCATCGGCGGCGGGCAGCGTCGTGGCAATCCGTTCGATGCGTCCGCTGGCGCTGCGGTCGATCGGCGCGGCGGCGGGCGGTGCGATGTAAAGACGCACGAGCAATGCCGCCACGAGGCAGACGAAAAATACGTTCAGTCCGAGCGACCACAGCACGATCCTGCGCGACGTGCGGTCCTCGGCCGTGGCGATGGACACGGCGGAAATCATGGTCTCGCTCCTGTCAAAGGCTCGGGTTCGAACACGAGCCCGCTCACGTCGGACTCCGAATTCTGGGCAAAGGCATTCGTCCAGCCCGTGCGCTTGAAGGCGCGCGTGCCGGGACCGAAGAAGCCGATGCTGCAGCCGACGAGGGCGACGCAGGCGAGCGCCGCGATCTTCGGCCATGCCGGGGCGAAATCGTTGTTCAAGAGCGCGCTCGGCCAGCGTCTGAACCAGGAATGGCGCTGCTCCGGCAACGGCTCTGCGGCAAGTGCTGCAAGCGCGCGCGCGGCCGGTTGCCGGTCGCGATTTCCGTCCGTCTTGAAGTAGCGGACGATCAGTTGGTCGAAGCGATCCATGCGCCAGTCTCCTTATTCATCTTCGCCGAAGCTCGAACCGAGCCTGTCGCGCAGCATGCGCTTGGCCCGGACGAGCAGAGATTCCACCCCCGAAACGGACGTGCCGAGAACTTCCGCCGCTTCGGCATTCGTCAGCTCTTCGCCGTAAGTAAGCACGACCGCGGCGCGCTGGCGTTCAGGCAGGGCCGCGATCGCCGCCGCGATCTCGCGATCTCTTTCATCGCGTTCCATCCGCTCACCCGCGAGCGCGGCGGGATCGGGCGGGTCGCCCGCTTCCTCGAGAGGAAGAAACGACGCGCGCCGCCGTCGGTTGAGCGAAAGATTAAAGACGATGCGATAGAACCACGTGCGAAAGGCGGCCGCCGGCCGCCAGCGCGGAGCGTTGACCCAGACGCGCAGAAAAGCTTCCTGCACGATTTCCTCGGCGTCCGCCTCGTTGCCGGTAATCCTGCGCGCGAGTCCGATCGCGCGCGCAGCGTAACGGGGCGCGAGCTCGCGGAACGCTCGCTCGTCGCCCTTGGCGATACGCAGCATAAGCTCTTCGTCGCTCGTTGGGTCCATGCCGACCGGTTCCGGCGATCGCTTGAAAAAAAGTCCCTCGCTGCGGCCGAAGCTCGCCCGCTAACACAGGCCGGTCGAGAAATCGCTGCGGTCGGAAAATGTAGCACGGAAATCCGTTCGTCCTGCGGGTCGCCGGCGAACGCGGCGGTCCCATAAAGCCAATTCTCTCAACCGTTTAAACACCGGCGGCCCGCAAATCCTGCGCCGCCGAAGGCTCAGAAAAGCTTGAGTTGCCTGCTTTCGGCCTTCCGCCGGGTAGGAGATGCGGCTTGGTGCTTGAGGAGTTCATGTTCGATATCGCTGAGGAAGGAAGAAGCGTTTTGCGCCTGCAATCGCCCATGGCGCTCCCGCTTCAGCGCGCGCGAAAGCAGAAGCCGGTCTTTTGCCCGGGTCATGCCCACATAGAACAGGCGCCGCTCCTCGGCCGCGGTCGCCTCGTCAAGCTCGTTCCAGTAGAGCGGCAACAGACCGTCTTCGAGCCCGACAATGAAGACCACGGAAAATTCCAGGCCCTTGGCGGCGTGCAGCGTCGAGAGCGAAACGCGGTCGGTTCTCGGATCATAGAAATCGGCTTCGGTCGCGAGCGGCAGCGCGTCGGCGAAGCGGAGGGGATCATCCGAACAGGTTTCGGCAAGCGCGGTGAGCTCGCCCAAGGCTTTTGCAACCGCCGCGGCATCGAAGCCGGCATTATGCTTTTTCAGGGCCTCGGCGGCGGCGGCAACGCGCGCGCGCAGCAGCTCGTCGCTCTCCTGGGCGCGATCGAATTCCTGCAGCAGCGCCCGCACGGCCGGCACGCGGGTAAGCGGGGCGTGCGAATTCTTCTTGAACGGAATTCCCGAACGTTCAAACGCTTCAACGAGCGCGGCGGACTGGGCGTCGGTGCGATAGAGCACCGCGAAGTCGGCGAAGCTCAAATTCGCTTCGCCGCCGCCGGCGCGGCCGCTGTCGATCGAGAAGAAACTGTGGCCGCCGATCATCCGCTCGATCGTCTGCACCACGAATTCGGCTTCCGATCGCTCGCTGGGCGCCGCGTGAAGGGTGATGCGCTCATGCATGTCGCGCACGAGTTCGGCAATCGGCTGCGCGCCCGCATCCGCGCCGATGACCTGCGAAGAGGCGGTGACGATCGTGCCGCTCGATCGGTAATTGTGCTTGAGATTCACAACGGCGGCATCGGGATGATCCCGCCGGAAGCGCTCGAAGCAAGATGCATCGGCGCCGCGGAAACCGTAGATCGCCTGGTTCGGATCGCCGATCACGCAGAGATTGGCGCCGGGCGGAGCGATCAGGCTGACGAGGCGGTATTGTTCTTCGTCGATGTCCTGGAATTCATCGACCGAGATCGAGCGGAAGCGCTCGCGATAGCGTGCGGCAAGCCCCGGCTCTGTTTGCAGCGCGCGCACGGCGAGCCCCACGAGGTCGTCGAAATCGATCCAGTCGCGGATGGCGAGCGCATTCCGGTAGGCGGCCATCGCCGCCGCAACCTCGCCGCTCGCGGCCGCTTGCGTGCGTCTGGCCTTGGAAATCGCGCGCATGAGCGATTCCGCCCGTGGCATCGGCACATCGAGCGCCTCGGCCAAAGCCGCGGCGCGTTCCGCTTCCGAAGCAACGCGGAAGCTTCGTGCGAGGCCCGCGGCTTGCGGATGCTCGCGCAGGATCGCGAGACCAAGCGAATGAAATGTGTGAACTGCGACCTCGCCGGCGTTCGCGGGCAAAAGGCGCGCGAGCCACTCGCGCATTTCGCCCGCCGCCCGCCGCGTGAAGGTGATGGCCAGACAATGTGCCGCCGGAACGCCGCGCTCGGCGATGAGATAGGCGATCCGCTGTGTGAGCGTGCGGGTCTTGCCCGAGCCGGGACCGGCGACGATCAAGAGCGCGCCCTCGGATGTCCTGGCCGCGATCAGTTGATTGTCGTCGAGATCGGCGAGAACGTCGGACGTAGCGCCCGTCTTCATTGGCTGTTTAAGGGTACGTGTCGGCGGAGTTTCTGGCTTGCGTGCCGGAGTTTCGTCAGGCGCGAACTTTTTTGCCGTTGCCTCTTCTTTTTTCCGCTTGACCAATGGCGCGTCGAACAGCACGGCGCCGGCCGTGAGCCGTTTCAGTTCCGCCTCTTCGAACAGCCGGATCACGCCATATTCGCCGTCATAACCCGAGTTGCGGATGACCTTTCCGGCGCGGAGCCGGGAGACGGCTTCCGCGAGCAGCGAGGATTCCGCGCGCGCGATGTCTTCGACCGGTACGTCGCGCAGAATCGAAAGCTCGGAGCCGAGTGACGTAATCGTGCGCTCATAGTTGCGTTCGACCGTCTTCGACGCCGGCCCGCTTGCCGCGATCTCGGAAAGAATTTCCGGCAGCGGCACGAGGCTCGACACCTCGCCCGCCGTTGCCGGCGGCGAGACTTCTTTCTCGCTGCGGTCGGCGAGCGCCTCGACCCGGTGCAGAACGCCGATCGTCATCGGCTCGCCGCAAACCGGGCAGCGGCCGCCATGGGCGAGGGTTTCCCTCGGCTCAAGCCGCACGCCGCATTTGCGATGGCCGTCGAGATGGTACTTGCCCTCTTCCGGGAAGAACTCGACCGTGCCGACATATCCCTGTCCCGTCTTCAGCGCGTCGCGGATTGCGAAATAGTCGACGGCGCAGTCGAACGCGGTCGCTTCGCGGCCGAGCTTACCGGGCGAATGCGCGTCGGAATTGGAGACGAGGCGGAAGCGATCGAGCATCGACAGCCGCCAGTTCATCGCGGGGTCCGACGAAAGACCGGTTTCCACCGCGAAGATGTGGTCGGCGAGATCGCCATAGCATTCGGCGATCGAATCGAACCCCGATTGCGAGCCGAGCGCCGCGAACCACGGCGTCCAGATGTGCGCCGGCACGAAATAGGCATCGGGGGAGGATTCGAGCGTGATCTCGAGGAGATCGCGCGAATCGAGGCCGAGAATCGGCCGCCCGTCGGAAGCGATGTTGCCGATCTTGGCGAGCCGTTCGGAGATGCGGTCGGCGGTGGCGAAATCGGGCGCGTAGATCAGGTGGTGGACCTTTCGGGTCTTGTCGCCCTTTTTGTAGATCGTCGAAATTTCCACCGTGAGCATGAAGCGCGCGGGCGTCCGGCAGGCGGCGGGAAGTTTTGCCGCGATCGCTTCTTCGATTTCGCTTTTGAGGCGGAAGAGCCCCGGCTCGGCGGGGACCAGCTTCTCTTTCAGTTCGGCGCGCCAGGCCGGATGCGCGAAGTCGCCGGTGCCGACCACCGCAATACCCTTGCGCGCCGCCCAATAGGCGAGGTGCTCAAGATCGAGATCGCGGCTCGTCGCCCGCGAATATTTGGAGTGCACATGCAGGTCGGCATGGAAGCGCATCGGGCGCAATATACGGCAGCATCCGCAGACGGGCGGCGGAAAAGCTGTGGACAGCGCGAAGTGTCACAGGCCGAAAAACAAACTGGCGGCCGAAAGGCCGCCAGCCGTCTTGCGGAAAAGCGCTTGCGTGAAGCGGTTTAAGCCTGGGCGATGTACTTCTTCACCGTATACATCTCGAGGCCCTCGACCGAGCCCTCGTGGCCGTAGCCGCTTTCCTTGATGCCGCCGAACGGCGTCTCCGCCATCGAGATCGCGTAGGTATTGACGCCCACCATCCCCGCCTCCAGCGCGTCGCCGATCGCGGCCGCCTGCTTGGCGTTGTTGGTGAAGGCGTAGGCGGCGAGCCCGAAGGGCAGCGAATTCGCGCGCGCCACCACTTCGTCGAAGGTCTTGAACGGGATGATCGGCGCCACCGGCCCGAACGGCTCCTGCGTCATCAGCTTGGAGTCGTCGGGGAGATCCGTCACCACCGTCGGCTCGAAGAAGTAGCCCTGGTTGCCGTGGCGCTTGCCGCCGGCAGCCAACTTGGCGCCGCGGCTCTGGCAATCGGCGACGATGTTGTTCATCGCGTCGAGCCGCCGCGCATTGGCGAGCGGCCCCATGCGCGTGTCCTTGTCGAGGCCGTCGCCGAGCTTCAGCCCCTTCGCCTTCTCGGTGAAGCGGGCGGCGAATTTGTTGTAGGAATTTTCCTGCACGTAGAAGCGCGTCGGCGAGATGCACACCTGGCCGGCGTTGCGGTACTTGCCGGCGGCCGCCGCGTCCGCGGTCTTCTCCGGGTCGACGTCGTCGAACACGATCACCGGCGAATGGCCACCGAGTTCCATGGTGACGCGCTTCATGGTGTCGGCGGCGAGCTTCACCAGGTGCTTGCCGACCGGGATCGAGCCGGTGAAGGAAATCTTGCGGATTTCGGGCTTGGCGATCAGGTGTTCGGAAATCTCGCCGGGGATTCCGAACACAAGATTAAGGACGCCGGCGGGAAGTCCCGCGTCGGAAAAGGCCCGCGCCATTTCGACCGCGGTGCCCGGCGTTTCTTCCGAAGCCTTCAGGATCAGCGCGCAACCGGCGCCGAGCGCACCCGCGATCTTGCGTGCGGGCGTAATCGCCGGGAAGTTCCACGGCGTGAACGCCGCGCAAATGCCGACCGGCTCCTGCATCACCATCTGCCGGGTGCCGGGGAGACGGCTCGGGATGATGCGGCCATAGGCGCGCTTTCCTTCCTCGCCCATCCATTCGATCACGTCGGCGGCGGCGAGCACTTCGCCCTTGGCTTCCGCGAGCGTCTTGCCCTGCTCTTGCGTGAGAATTTTTCCGATCGCGTCGGCGCGCTCGCGCATCAGGTCCGCGGCCTTGCGCATGACGCGGCCGCGGTCCCAGGCCGAGGTCTTGCGCCATATCTCGAAGCCCTTTTTCGCGGCTTCGACCGCCTCGTCGAGATCGCCCTTCGAGGCGTGCGGCAGATCGGCGAGCGGCTTCTCATTGGCAGGATTGATCACCGGCTCGCTCTTGCGGCCGCCGCCATTCGTCCACTTACCGTCGATGAAGAGTCCAAGTTCGGTGTACATCGCGTCCCTCGCCGGTGCTTTTTGTTGGAAATTCGGGCTGCACTTTATTGCATTTGGCGGGTCCCGTCACCCGGCAGCAAAGCATACCCATCCCGCGGGGCGGGACGGATATCTTGTCATCCGGGCCTTTCGCACGCACCCGCTAGTGGACGCGGGCCCTGGTATCGGACCTTTGGTCGTCGTGCTCCGGCGCTTGCGATGGCGCGTAATGGAGGAGCCAGAGCTCGAGGCCGGAGAGATATGCAATGAGAAGCCCGGCGCCGAGGCAAATAGCCATGGCGAAACGAACAGGAAAATGCCGATCACCAAATTGTAGTAATCGAGAGCGGCTTCGGGCCTGTGCGCAAGGGTTCCGGTTCCTTCGCTTGGCCGGATAACGGCGTTAAGTCCCCACCCGCAACTCGGAAACCAGCCCCCGCAACAGCGCCACGACGCTGAGCGCGACAATCCGCCCGGTACGGGGATTGTCCGAGGGAACGTTCTCGATCGTCATCGAGAAGCGCGCCGCTTCCGCGTCGACCTCGATCTTGTGGATGTTGCGGTCGATTCCCGGGTCCGCCCAGATTTCAAGCCGCGTCTTGTCGGGCCCGATGCCGGCGAGGCTCAGGGCCGCGGCCACGTTGACGTTGGCCGGGAATCCGCGCGCGCCTTCGCGCGCCGAGCCGTCGAACACCTTCTGCGGCGTTTTCAGGCCCGCGAGCGAAATCTTCCGCTCCAAAAGATAGGGCGCGCCTTCAAGGCCCTGCGGCGGCTTTCGCGTCACCATCGTGACCGAACGGATCGTGCCTTCGGCGGCGGCGCGCACCGCGTCGAGGCCGAGGAGCGCGCCGGTCGGCACCAGAATGCGCGCGCCGGTCCTTTTCGCGCTTTCCACGAGGTCCCAGTTTTCCAAAAGCTGGCCGACGCTGAGCGGAACGAAAATTCGCCCGCGGTCGATCGCGGGAACCGCCACCGTGCGAAATTCTTCCGGCGGCAGGCCTTCGACGATGACGTCGCAGCTCTCGGCGAGCGCGCTGGCCGGAACAAGCTTGATCTCGCGGCCGAGGCTCGCGAGGGTGCCGTAGGCTTTTTTCGCATCGCGTACGGCGACCGCGGCAAGCCGCAAGCCGGGAATTCCCGCAAGCCTCCGCGCAACTTCGCGCCCGACAGCGCCGAGCCCCGCAATCCCGACTTGCAGCGCTGCTTTCAAGCGTCGGCTCGTTAACGGCCAGGCGCCGCGGCGGCGGCCTGCTTGCTCTCGAGGCGGGCTTCCAATCTTGAAATGTTCTGCATCAACCGCTCGCTCGTGAGCTTGAGGAAGTAAAAGCCGAATTGCGGGTTCTGGAAATAAAGCTCGCGTACCTTGTCGTAATTGATGGTGAGCACGTCGCCGCCTTCCAGACATTCGAGCGTCGCGGTGCGTTTGTTGCCCGGCGACAAGAGGCCGAGTTCGCCGACGAGCTGGCCCGCGCCGAGCTCGATGCCGAGTTCCGGCAACAGGTACTTGCCGCTCACCGTGTAGAACATTTCCTCGGCGGCATCGCTTTTATGGAACAGGATATCGCCGGCGAAATACTGTCGCTTGGTCATGAACGGCTTGATCCATTCCATCGATAGGTCGCCGCTCGAGGCGAGTTTCACCTGTTTGACGAGATCGTACATCTGCCGCAACCGCACGATATTCAGCGGCAAGAGCAGGAGATAAAGAAAGAGCGTCGGGTAGGATTTGCTGAAATAGCCGAACAGAATAAAGAAGAAGTTGCTGATGATGCCGGCGATGCGCAAGGGGACCATGGTCTGCATCATGAAGGTTGCGACATAAAACACCGCGCCGATCGCCGCGAACCATTCGGCCATCCCGATATGCAAGGGTCCAATATTCATCGAGTCCTCCTGCGACAAAGGCGCTTGAATTCGATGTATAACCCTTCCCGCTATTTTAGGCGAAGGCGATGAAGGTTCGCGCGGGCGGCTTTTACATTCTCTTGGTTAGCGGCGTGCTCGCGGCCGTCATCGCCGTGCGGGCGCTCGACCCTTTTTTCGTACAGGCGCTGCGGCTGATTGCCTTTGACAGCTATCAGCGTCTTTCGCCGCAGACCTTTGATCCGGCTGCGCCCGTCCGCATCGTCGATATCGACGAGCGCTCGATCGCCGAAATCGGCCAATGGCCGTGGCCGCGTACGGTGCTCGCCGATCTCCTGCAAAAGCTCGCCGCCAAAGGCGCCGCTGCCATTGCCTTCGACGTCATGTTTCCCGAGGCCGACCGCACGTCGCTCGAGGAGGTGGTGAGGCGCATGCCGCCGGAGCAGGCGGCGATCGTGGCGCCTCTTGTCGGCAGCGCACGCACCAATGACGAGGTGTTCGCGGAGGCATTGAAGGCGACGCCGAGCGTGCTCGGCGCGACCCTTTCCAACGCCAAAACCGATTCGTCCCTGCCGCAGAAGGCGGGCTTTGCGGTGGCCGGCGACGATCCGCGCCCGTTCATGATTCCGTTCACCGGCGCCACCGGTAACCTGGAAATTCTCAATGCCGCGACGAAAGGAATCGGCGCCCTCAACTGGACGCCTGATCGCGACCAAGTCGTGCGCCGCGTTGCGCTGATTTACCGCCTCAACAACGGCTATGTGCCGTCGCTTGCCGCCGAAGCGCTGCGGGTCGCGCAGGGCGCCTCCACCTTTGTGCTCAAGGCCTCGAATGCGAGCGGGGAGACCGCCTTCGGAAAGAATCTCGGCCTCAACCACATCCGCATCGGCGATCTCGATGTGGAAACCGATGCCCAGGGCGCGATTTGGATGAAATTCCGCCCCACGGCGCCCGAACGTTTCATTTCCGCCGCCAAGGTCCTGTCCGGCGAAGCGGACGAACAGGAAATCTCCGGCCGTATCATCCTCGTCGGCACCAGCGCGCCGGGGTTACTGGATTTGCGCGCGACGCCGGTCGATGCGGTCATTCCCGGCGTCGAGATCATCGCCCAGATGATCGAGCACGTCGCCGGCGCGCGGTCGCTGACGCGCCCTGATTACGCGATCGCGGTCGAGGAATTCGCCTTTATCGTGCTTGGCATTCTGCTCGCCGCGATCTTTCCGCGCGTTTCGGCGCGGGTCTCGAGCCTGATCGGCGTTGCCGCGATCGCCGTACTCGTTATCGCCGGCTGGCTCGCCTACCAATATGCCGGCCTTCTCTTCGACCCGCTTTACCCCGCGCTCGGAATTGCTTGTTTGGTTTCCGCCGCCACGTTTTACTTCTACCGACGCGTCGAATTGCAGCGCAGCGAGATCCAAGGCGCCTTCGGCCGCTACGTTTCGCCGGCGGTGGTCAACGAATTGATCGCCGATCCCGACAAGCTCGAACTCGGCGGCGAGGTGCGGGAAATCACGCTTCTGTTCTGCGACGTGCGGAGCTTCACCTCGATCTCCGAACGCCTGAGCGCGCACGAGCTGACGACGTTTATCAACGAGCTGCTCACGCCGCTCTCGGAAGTGATTCTCGCGCATCGCGGCACCATCGACAAATACATTGGCGATGCGATCATGGCGTTCTGGAACGCGCCGCTCGACGAGCCGGCCCACGCGCGCGAGGCTTGTCTCGCGGCGGTCGAAATGGCCGGCCGCATGGGAGAGCTCAACCGCGGCTGGCGCGAGAGTGCCGCGGCGAACGGGCGCGAATTCCAGGAAGTCAAAATCGGAATTGGAATCAACACCGGCAATTGCTGCGTCGGCAATCTCGGCTCGGCGCAGCGCTTCGATTATTCCGCGATCGGCGACGAGGTGAATATCGCTTCGCGCTTCGAGGGGCTTTCGAAAGCCTATGGCGTCACCGCGATCGCCGGCGAGCGGACCATCCAGGAGGGCGGGCCGTTTCCGGCGCTTGAGCTCGACCTCGTGCGGGTGAAGGGGCGGGGACGGCCCGGGCGAATTTTCACGCCGCTCGACCTGCTCGACGGCGATCGGAATATGCACGCGCGCCTGAAGCTCAAGCACGACCGCTTCCTGCATGCCTACCGGGCGCAGGACTGGGATGTCGCCGAAGCCGCGATCGGCGAATGCCGCGCGCTTGGCATCGCGGCACTCGAAACCTACTATTCGATTTTCGCCGCGCGGATTGCGGCCTTTCGCGTAGAGCCGCCCGCCGCCAATTGGGATGGCGCCTTCACCGCGCTGGAAAAATGATCGTGCCGGGTTGCAAGGGCTGACAAAAATCGAGAATGCCATGACGGATCCGGTTCAAATCGCGCTGCTCGCGGTCTTCATTTTGCTCTGCAAGCATCTCGTGTTCGATTTCTTTTTGCAGACCGCCTATCAATATCAGAACAAGGGAATTTACGGCCATCCCGGCGGCATCCTGCACGCGGGCCTGCACGCGCTTGGCACCACGCCGGTTTTCCTTCTGATTACGCCATCGAAGGGGCTTGCCGCCGTCATCGTGATCGGCGAGTTCATCGTCCACTATCATATCGATTGGGCGAAGGAGCAGATCGTCAAGCGCATGCAACTGACGCCGGAGCGCCCCGGATTCTGGTGGGCGCTCGGCGTCGATCAATTCCTGCATGGAACTACGTACGTCGTGATCGTGGCGCTATTGATGGCGGCGAGAGCGGGTTGATCAGCGGCGCTTTTTTACCAATGGCGAGCCCAGGTCAGCGTCACGATGTGGTCGTTATAGCTGCTCATCGGATCGTTTGAGTTGTCGCGCTCGTAGCGATAATCGAGCCGGATACTGCCCGGCAGGTTCGGCAACTGGCGGAAGATGAGCGAGGCGCTCGGCGAATAGATGTTGTCCTGGCGCCTGAAGAACATGCCGGTGGAAAGCAGCGACCTTGCGTAAGTCCGGCCGTCATAGGAAATGCCCACGCCGGCGACGAGCCAGTCGACGAGCGTGTAGTAGTATTGCAGCCGCGCACCGGCTTCCGTGTAGCGGCCGATCTGCACGTCATTTGAGACGCCGATGGTCGGCGTATTGACGAGAAAGGAGCCGGGGACGCCGCTCCACCGCACCCATGGCGAAAGGACGACGAGGTCGCCGGGTGCGAAGACGTCGGGTTTGGCAAACTTCGCGGTTGCGTCGGCAAACCAGCCCTGGCTCGCCGGGAAGAAACTGTCAAAATCGCGAAAGCCGCCGCGAATGCGGTAGGTCTGCAAGATGCCGTCTTGGCTGCCTTCAAACAGGAGGCTGGTGAAAGCTTCACTGTAGAAGAGGTGGTGATCGAAATAGGACGCCGTGCCGCCGATCGCGGGATGCACTGTGAAAGACGGCCCGAAAGAATAGACGGGCCCAACGGCGGCGGAGCCAAAACCATAATCGAGGTCACCGCTGTTCTCATAGAGATTGCCAGTGAAGAGGGCCGTGGTGCGCCAGCGCGTGTCCGCCACGGTCCGTTCGTCGCGGATCGAAATGCGGCCGAAGAGGTCCGCGTCGCTTCGTCCGGCCGGCGTCTGGTGAGGATTTGAATCCCATCCGGCGCCGAACTCCGAGAAAATCTCGGTCACCGTCGGCAGAATTTTGGCGCGTACGCGATCAAGGCCGCTTTTCGCCTCGACGTTGGTTGGGTCGTAGATGAGGACGCGCTCATAGGCGGCGAGCGCCCTGTCTGGCTTGCCGCTTTCTTCCGCCGCCCGCGCGTAGCGAAGGTTGAGCTGAATATTCGTGGGGTCGTTGATGAGCTGCGCGTTGAGGCGGGCAAGCTCGTCCGCGGCGCCGACGGCCGGCGCCACGAACAGGAAGAACGCTGTCAACGCCAGCAGCCTCAGTCTCATCGCCCCCCACTTTCCGTCCGATCCATGGTCGGGCGGAGAGAGTTGATTTTGCTCGCGATTTGAGATGCCGCGCGAACGGATAAAGATGCCATGCGCGGCCGGTCTGCGACAAGGCTGCGGGGCGGATGGCAAGCCCCAAACCCCCGGCAAATTCGGCCATTTCGGCTCTCTTCTGTTGCCCGTATACAACGCCGGGGAAAATCCCGCGGTTTGTGATACCGATCACTTCGGTCGCGAGGGTTGGAGGGCAGCATGCCCTTCCGCTACACTTCGGGTCATCAGGGAGCGCCACGAATGCGCATGTCGGCTTGGGCGAAAATTGCGGCCCTTTTCGTTCTGGCCTTCGCCTTCTTGTCGGCAGGGCTCGTCGTGGCGCAGCAGGGCAGGATCGGCGTCGCCGCTCTCGTGAAGAATCAGGTGTTCGGCAATTCACAGCCCCTGTCGGACGGCGCGAGCGTTTTCGCCAATGAGCGCATCCGCACCGGCGAAGCGAGTACGGCGCAGCTGCAATTCGTCGATCAGACCAATCTGTCCATCGGACCGAAATCGGAGCTCGTGCTCGACCGCTTCGTCTTTGATCCCAATCGCGGCAAGGGCAATGTGGTGGTGCAGACCGGACGCGGCGCGTTCCGCTGGGTTTCCGGCTCCCAGGATCCGACGAGCTATCAGATCAGAACGCCGGTCGCGACGATTGGCGTACGCGGCACCGTGTTCAATCTCGCGAATGGCCTCCACTTCTCCATCATCGGGCTGATCAGCGGCCAACTTCAGATCACCAATCTCGTCACCGGTCAGACCTTCACGCTGAATCCGGGCTGGACGGTCGTGATTTACACCAATGGACAGATGCAACAATTTCAGTCCAGCGACACGATGCAGACAGCCGTGCAACAAATCGATCCGATTCTGACCAACGAATTCCAGGAATTGCTCACGAGCCTGACTTTCCTAAACACGCTTGGAAATTCGTTTACGCCGCCTCCTGACTAGCCCCGAAGCGCCCGCCAGATTTTTTCCGGCGTCGCCGGCATGTCGAGCTTTCGCCCGGCGCCGTTCGGGATCGCGTCGGCGATTGCGTTCATGAGGGCGGCGAGCGAGGCGGTGGTGCCGGCTTCGCCGACGCCCTTCACGCCCAGCGGATTGGTGGTCGCCGGGACCGGGTGCAAGGCGCTTGCGACCGGCGGCATGATGTCGGCGCGTGGCATGCCGTAATCCATGAACGAGCCGGTGACGAGCTGGCCGCCCTCGTCGTAGACGATCTGTTCGAGCAGGACCTGACCGAGCCCCTGCGCGATCGAGCCCATGACCTGGCCCTCGACGATCGTGTGGTCGAGCACGGTCCCGCAATCGTCGACGCAGGTGTAGTTGACGATTTCGGCGACCCCTGTCTCGGGATCGATCTCGACCTCGGCGATGTGACAGCCGTTGGGGAAGGTGAGCGGCGTTTCCGCCGTGCCTTTGGTATCGAGGCTCTCGGCGATTTCGCCCCGCGCGGCCATCTCGGCGGCACGCGCGGCGAGATCGAAGAGCGGCAGCCGGCGGTTGCTGCCGGGAATCTCGAAGACGCCGTCGCGATAGGCGACGTCAGTTTCGGAGGTTTCGAAAATCTTCGCCGCGATGGCGCGTCCCTTGGCGAGCATCCGGTCCGACACCGCCACCACCGCGTGGCTCACCGTCATCGCCGAGCGCGAGGCGACCGCGTCCATGCCCTGGATTTCGAAGGCGCTGTCGCCCTGCTCGACCTTCACCTCTTGCGGCGAGATGTCGAGACGCTCGGCGAGCAACCGCGCGAACACCGTGGCGTGGCCCTGACCGGTCGATTGCACGCCGAGCGCAAGCGATAGCATCTTCTCCGGACGGAAGATGAGCGCCGCACCCTCGGTCGGCACCGCGCCCGCGTGTTCAAGGAAGCAGGAAAGACCGATGCCGCGAAGGCGGCCTTTTGCTTTCGCCGCCGCGCGCCGTTTTTCGAACCCGGCATATCCGCTTGCGGCTAATCCCTTATCGAGGAGTGTCTCAAACTCGCCGCTGTCAAAGACGGCGCCGACCGCGGTCTTGTAGGGCATCGCCGACGGAGGAATGAAATTTCGCCGCCGGATCTCGACCGGATCGATTTTCGCCACCCGCGCCGCCTCGTCGACGAGCCGCTCCAGAAGATAATTCGCTTCCGGCCGGCCGGCGCCGCGATAGGGGCCCGTCTGCACCGTGTTGGTGAAGACGCACTTCACCGCCGCATCGATCTTCGGAATGTCGTACATGCCCGGAAAGCAACGGGCGAAATTGTTGGTGGCGATCTGCGCGCCGCGAAAGGCGACGAAGGCGCCCATGGCGGCAAGATGCCGGACACGCAACGCCAGGAACTTTCCGTTTGCATCGAGCGCGAGCTCGGCGTCGCTGTAGGTGTCGCGCGCATGATTGTCGCTCATGAAGGATTCGGAGCGGCTCGACATCCAGTGCACAGGGCGGCCGATTTTCTTCGCGGCAACCAGCAACACCGGCAGCTCGGGATAGACCGCGGTCTTCACGCCGAATCCGCCGCCGACATCTTCGGTGAGCACGCGGATTTTGTCGCGCTCGACTTTCATGACGGCAGCGAGCGCGTCGCGGATCACGCCGACCCCCTGCGAGCAGGTGCGGACCGTGTAGCCGCCGCTCATGGGGTCGAAACGCGCGGTGCCGCCGCGCGTCTCCATCGGAACGACGGCGATGCGCTGGTTCGAGTGGGAAACGCGCGCGACATGCGCCGCGTTCGCGATGATCCGTTCCACTTCGGCGGCGTTCGCTTCATCGGTGACGAGGCCCGGCCAGTCGAGCGCGATGTTGTTCGGCGCCTGCGGCCAAAGCTGCGGCGCGCCCGGCTTGATCGCCTCGCGCAGGTCGACGACGGAGGCCAGTTCCTCGTACTCGACCGCGACGAGTTCGGCCGCGTCCTCTGCGGCTTTCGCGCTTTCCGCGATCACGGCGGCGACCGGCTCGCCCACCAGCATCGTGCGGCCGTCGGCGAGCGGCGGCCGCGCCGGAACGACGAGCTTGCTGCCGCCGCGGCCGCCCATCGGCGCGTGCATGGAGATATTGTCCACGCCCGCGGCCTTCATGTCGGCGGCGGTCAGCACCGCGAGCACGCCGGGCGCACGCCGCGCTTCGGCGGCGTCGATCGACTTGATGCGCGCATGCGCGTGCGGCGAACGCACGAAGCCGGCGAAGACAAGATTCGGAAAATCCACATCGTCGACGTAACGCCCTTCGCCGCGCAGGAGGCGGTCGTCCTCGACGCGCGGTTGCCATTTCGGAGGCCTGCCGCGAGTGAGCATTTCAGGTCGCTGGATGTTTGACGAGGAAATCGAAATCGCAGCCGAGATTGGCCTGCGAGACGTGATCGACATAGAGCCGTTCGTAACCGCGCGTGGGCTTTTTCGGCGGCGACCAGTGCCTGCGGCGGGCGGCAAGCTCGGCGTCGTCGACGAGAAGATCGAGCCGGCGCTTGCCGGCATCTAACCGGATGCGGTCGCCGTCTCTGACCAGCGCGAGCGGTCCGCCGGCCGCGGCTTCCGGCGCGACGTGCAGCACCACCGTGCCGAAAGCGGTGCCGCTCATGCGCGCATCCGAAATTCGCACCATATCCTTCACGCCTTTTGCCGCGAGCTTTTTTGGAATCGGCAGCGCGCCCGCCTCGGGCATGCCCGGCGCGCCGACAGGCCCCGCATTCCGCAGCACCAGGCAATGACCGGGCGTCACCGGCAGGGAAGGCTCGTCGATGCGGCGCGCAAGATCTTCGAGCGAATCGAATACGAGCGCAGGGCCTTCGTGCGAGGTGAGCTCGCGGCTCGCCGCCGAAAGCTTGATCGCGGCCCCTTCCGGGGCGAGGTTGCCGCGGAGAATCGCGATTGCTTCCGAAGCGACGATCGGCCAGTTGAGCGGGCGGATCACTTCTTCGTCCACATAGTCCGGCCAGCGCGCGACGATGCCGCCGAGCGTCTCGTTCGAAACCGTTTTTGCCGCGAGATCGAGCCTGTCCTTGAGCCGCCGCCAAAGCGCCGGCACGCCACCGGCCGCGTGAAAATCCTCGGCGAAATAGGCGCCCGCAGGCTTGAGATTCACCAGTACTGGCGTCTCGCGGCCGATCGCATCAAGGGCCGCAAGATCAAAGGAAAGCCCCGCGCGTCCCGCGATCGCCGCGAGATGCACGAGCGCATTGGTCGATCCGCTGATCGCTTGCAGGACGATCGAAGCATTGCGGAGCGAGGTCCCGGTCAAAAGTTCGCTCGGCCGCGGGCTCGCCGCCTTCGCCATCTCGGCGCCGCGGCGGCCGGTGGCATTCGCAATCCGCATTCGCTCGGCGGAGACGGCCGGCGCCGTAGCCGCGCCCGGCAAGGCGAAGCCGAGCGTCTCCGTGAGCGTCGCCATCGTCGTCGCCGTTCCCATCACCATGCAGGTGCCCGAGGTCGGCATCAGTTGATCATGCGCGCGGTTGAGATCGGCCTCCGAAAGCCTGCCGCCGCGAAACTCGGCCCATAGCCTGCGGCAATCGGTGCAGGCGCCGAGGCGGCCGCCTTCGTGCCGGCCCGCGAGCATTGGCCCGACCGGCAGCACGATCGCCGGAATGTCGGCGCTGATCGCGCCCATCAGTTCCGCCGGGATCGTCTTGTCGCAGCCGCCGATGAGAACGACGGCGTCCATGGGCAGCGCGCCGAGCATCGCCTCGACGTCCATCGCCATCAGATTGCGCCAGAGCATCGAGGTCGGAAACGCGAAGGATTCCTGCAGCGAGATCGTCGGAAAGACGAAGGGGAGCGCGCCCGCCGAAAGCACGCCGGCTTTCACGGCTTCCGCGAGCTTCGGCGCAGTGCCGTGGCAGGGATTGAAGTCGGACGCCGTGGAAAGCACGCCGACGATCGGCCGGTCGAGCGCTTCGTCGTCGTAACCGGCCGATTTCAGAAAGCCGCGGCGGAGGAAGAGCGAGAATTCGTCGTCGCCATACTGCGAGAGCCGCGAGCGGAGGCCCCGCTTCATGCGGTTGCCCCGGCTTCGAGCTTGGAAAGTTCGGCGGCGAGTTCTTTTCGTTGCGCGGGCGAGAGCGGATCGAGCGGCGGCCGCACACGTGCCCAGTCGGGAGCTCTCGCGTGTTCGGCGAGCACGGCCTTCACCGCGGCAATCAGGGGATATTTCTGCATCAGAAGGCGGACGGCGGAAGCCGCGCGCGAAAGCTCCTCGGCCTTGGCGCCCTGCCAGCCGTCATAGAGGGCGCGGATCGCGCCCACCTGCGTGTTGGCGGTCGCCGAGATGCAGCCGGCCGCGCTCTTTTTCATGGCCGCAAGCAGCAGCGCCTCGCTCGACGGAAACACGGCAAAGCCCGGGAAGGATTCCAGAAGCCGGTTCATATAGGCGACGTCGCCGGATGAATCCTTCAGCCCGACGATCGTTTTCGGAAACGATTTGATGAGATGCCCGATCAGCGACGGCGGCCAGGCAATGCCGGTCATCTGCGGGAAGTTATAGAGATAAATCTGAAGGCTCGTCTGGCCGACGCGGCCGATCACTTCCGAGACAAAGGCAAAGAGGCCGTCCTCCGACACGCCCTTGTAATAGAACGGCGGAAGGAGAAGCACGCCGCGCACGCCGCGCGCCACTGCATGGCGGGTGAGCCGCACCGCGTCGCCGATCGACGCGGCCCCCGTGCCGGGCAGCAATTGTTCGGCGGCGATCCCCGAAGCGATCAGCTTTTCCAGCACGGACTCGCGTTCGCCGAGGTCGAGCGAGTTCGCTTCGCTCGTGGTGCCGAGCACCGCGAGCCCATGCGCGCCATCGGCGAGCAGGCTCTTGCAATGCGCGATATAGCGCTCGAAGTCGATGGATAGATCGGCGTGAAAAGGCGTCGCGGCCGGCGGCCAGACGCCCGTCGCGGGGGCGTTTTCTTTCATTGGCGGAGAGTTTACCGAAGCGGCGCGCCGCGTGCCACCCAAACCGCTGCTTCAATACGTCTCGACGTGATAACGGCCGCTTTCGCGCATGGCGGCGCGCAGCTTCGGCCAATCGAGGCCGTTCGCCTTGGCGATGTGCTCGAAGGAAGCCTCCACGCCCGCCTCCATGCCGCGCAGGCCGCATACGTAAATGTGCGTGGTATCGCGTTTGAGGAGCTCGCCGATGTGCGCGGACCGTACGCGCATGCGGTCCTGGACATACTCCTTTTGCTTTTCGGGGAGCCGCGAGAATACCAACTCCTGGTCGAGCAGCGTTTTCGGCACTTTTTGCAACGGGCCGAAATAGGGAAGCTCCTGCGGCGTGCGGGCGCCGAAAAAGAGGTAGAGCTTGCCCCGGGCATTCGGCATCGAGCGGCGGCGGCGCTCGGTGAAGCCGCGGAAGGGCGCCGAGCCCGTGCCGGTGCAAATCATGATGATGTCGGCCTCGGGGTCGTCGGGCATCAGAAACGTCGAGCCGAACGGGCCGACGATCTTCACCTTGTCGCCCTGCTTGAGGTCGCAGACGTAATTCGAGGCAACCCCGCGCAACTCGCTGCCGTCCGTGCGCTTCTCGGCAACGCGTTTCACCGTGAGCGAGAGATTATTGGTGTTCGGCCGCTCGCCGTCACGCGGGCTTGCGATCGAAAAGAGGCGGAGCGCATGCGGCCGCCCGTTCGCGTCTTCGCCCGGTATCACGATGCCGATGCTCTGGCCCTCGAGCACGGGAAAATACGTCTTGCCGAAATCAAGAATGATGTGGCGGACGTCGGAACTCGCGCCTTCGGGCGTCAGCCTGAGATTGCCGGTCACGGTTGCTTCCGCCGGGTTGCGGCGGCTGAAGAGATTGATACGCGGCTCGCTCGCCGAAGGCGGCCGCCGCACCTTGCCGCCCGAACCCCGATGCGCGTCTTCGAGGAGAGCGGCCGCGTCCTCGTCGAGCGCTTCGATCAGCGTGCTCGCGGTATCGGTGGCGGTCTCAGCCGCTGCGTCCTCGGGCGGCAATTCCATCCAGGAAAACTGATCTTCGAGCGAATAGGGCTTGGCGACCTGCACGAAGTGGTTGATCGAGCCGGTGGGGCAGGGCGACACGCAATCCATGCAGAAATTGCACTTTTCCGGGTCGACCACGTAGTTGTTCGTGTCGTGCGTGACCGCGCCCACGGGGCACGTCGCCTCGCAGGTGTTGCAGCGAATGCACACCGCCGGATCGATCAGGTGCTGTTTGACGGGCGCGGTCATGGCGCCTCTCTATATCAGCTCGCGATCTTCACGTATTCGAAGTCGCCGGGCTTGTTGTCGATGCCGGTCTTGGGCGAGGCGATCCAGCTCGCGAACTTGCCGGGTGCAAATTCCGGCTTCATCAGGCTTTCGATGAAGGCGCGGTCGCCGCTCGAAGGCAGGTAATCGCCCTTCTTCTTTTCCCATTCGGCGTCGGAAAGAACGTTGCCGTCGACATCGGTCTTGATCTTGGAAAACTCGCCGATATGGCGGTGGAAGGCAACGTGCGGCAGCTTCAGCTGGAACGCAATCCCGTACTTCTCGATGATCTTGTTCCAACGGCCGACGCCGGCGGCGCAGTCGGTGACATAATCGTCGCGGAGCCGCATGTTCAGCGCCGAAAGCGCGGGCGCATTCTCGTTCACGATCTTGCCGCCGACGAGCCGCAGTACCGGGTAGGTGCTGCTCTCCAGGCGATGATCGTCCTCGAGCTTGTCCTCGCGAAAGCGGCCCTTGATGCCGGCATGGAAGGCGTTCGCCGCATTGGTCGAGATTTCGTTGCCGAAGAGATCGAGCGTGAGCGAAAAGTGCAGGTTCAGCTTCCGTTGCATGGTCGGGAGGTCAATGACGCCGAGCTTGCGCACCGCCTCGACGTTATAGGGGTCGGTGATTCCGGCCTTCTTCATCTCGTCGCAGGTGCGCTCGATGACGCGGCCGACACCGGTCTCGCCCACGAACATATGGTGCGCTTCCTCGGTGAGCATGAAGCGCGTGGTGCGCGACAGCGGGTCGAAACCCGATTGCGCCAGCGCCTCCAGCTGCATCTTGCCGTCGCGGTCGGTGAAGAAGGTGAACATAAAGAAGGAGAGCCAGTCCGGCGTCTCCTCATTGAAGGCGCCGAGCATGCGCGGCGTATCGGCGTCGCCCGAACGGCGCTGGAGCAATTCCTCGGCTTCCTCGCGCCCCTCGGCGCCGAAATATTTGTGCAGGAGATACACCATCGCCCACAGGTGACGGCCTTCCTCGACGTTCACCTGGAAGAGGTTGCGCATGTCGTAGAGCGAGGGCGCGGTCTTGCCGAGGAAGCGCTGCTGCTCGACGGAAGCAGGCTCGGTATCGCCCTGGATCACGATCAGGCGGCGGAGCATCGCGCGATATTCGCCCGGCACTTCCTGCCAGGCTTTTTCGCCGCGGTGGGTGCCGAAGGGAATCTTCCGCTCCTCGACCTCCGGCGCCAGGAGAATGCCCCAGCGATAGTCGGGCATTTTCACGTAGTCGAACTTCGCCCAGCCTTTCGGATCGACGCTGACGGCCGTGCGCAGGTAAACGAGCGATTGCTGGAAACCCTCCGGCCCCATGTCGTGCCACCAGTCGATGTAGCCGGGATGCCACTTTTCCAGCGCGGCTTTGACGCGGGTATCGGCGTTGAGCCCGACGTTGTTGGGGATCAGCCCATCATAGTCGACGTTCACGATGTTCATGGTCAGATCCTTTCGCGGTCGAAGGTCGGCTGAATGCCGGAGCCGTAGAGTTTGAGCGCGCCCGCCTCGCCGACCGAATTCGGGCGCTGGAAGATCCAGTTCTGCCAGGCGGTGAGGCGGCCGAAGATTTTCGTCTCCATCGTCTCGGGCCCGGCGAAGCGCAAATTCGCCTCCATGCCGGTGAGCGCGTCGGGCGAGTACGAAACGCGTTCCTCGAACATGATGCGGGAGGCGTCATCCCAGTCGAAGGCCTCATAGGCGAAGGTGACGAGGCCGAGCTCGGTCGCCTCCTTGCCCTCGATCGTGGCGCCGATTTTCTCTTTCGCCCGCTCGACGCTTTTGGGCTCGCCGAGGAAGCGGGTCTGCAAACGCGTCAGGCCGTTGCCCATCGGGTAGAAGCCGAAATTCGCTTCGCCGAGCACGATCGAGGCCGGCGGCCGGTTGTCGCCGTCGCGCTGGCCGATCAGCATCAACGAGCGGTCGGAGGCGAAGAGCAATTCCGCCAGCGTGCCGGCGAAGCAGGTGCCGGGCTCGACCAGGGCGACGAAGCTCCTCGCCGTGACGTCGATCCGCTTCAAGGCACGCTTGATGTAGTGGCGGATCTCGCGCATCAGCCAGTCGTTCTGGTGCTTCGCGAGAAAAGCATCGTGATCGAGCACGGCTTTGGCCTCGCCCTCGGTGCGGAAGACGATCAGGCCGATCTTCGGCTCGTTGAAGCGCAGGTGCAGGATCGCGTTTTCCAATTCGCGCGCGACCGCGAGCGGCCAGAATTTGTCGCCAAGCTGATGTGCGGCTTCGGCCGAAGCGGGCACCGCGGCAGAGGGGCCGCGCACGGAAATCGTCGCAAGCCCGCGCGGCCGGTCGATTTCAACCTTCACGTTCGGATAAGAGATGAGATCGCCGGCGATCTTGCGATCAAGCGGCGTGAGTTTGATTCCCTTGGCGTCCTTCGGCCGGTCCGAGCGCGCGGCGATTTCCGTCGCGCGCGCCTTCACCGCCTCGTCCCATTTCGTTTTCGCCACCGTCTCGTCGACAAGCCGCCAGTCGACGGCTTTCTTGCCGCGCACGCCTTCCTCGACCGAGCAGAACACGTCGGCGAGGTCGCGCCGCACCTTGCGCTTGTCGGTGACGCGCGTGAGGCCGCCGGTGCCCGGCAGCACCGCCAGCAACGCCGTCTCCGGCAGCGACACCGCCGAGCGACGGTCGTCGACAAGCATGATGTGATCGGCGGCGAGCGCGAGTTCATAACCGCCGCCGGCGCAGGCGCCGGTCACGGCGGCAAGGTATGATTGCTTGGAATTTTCCGAGGCGTCTTCGATCGCGAGCCGCGTCTCGTTGGTGAATTTGCAGAAATTGACCTTGTGGCCGTGGGTCGCCTTGCCGAGCATGCGGATATTGGCGCCGGCGCAGAACACGTTGTCCTTGCCCGATTTGATCACGACCGCGCGCACTTCCGGGTGTTCGAAGCGGAGCCGCTGCACGGCGTCGTTCAATTCGATGTCGACCGCGAGATCGTAAGAATTGAGCTTCAGCTCGTAATCGCTCGAAAGCCCGCCCGCGGGGTCGACGTCCATGACGAGGTTCGCGACATCGCCGTCAATCTCGATCCGCCAATGCTTGTAGCGGGTGGGATCGGTATCGAAATCGATCGCTTTCATGGCCTCCCTCGATGCCCTTTGGGGGCTATGCATTATTATGCATCTTATATCATGCGACCTTAGGCGATACAAGAACTAAACTGCATATCCGCTTTCGCCCGTCAGCCGACTTTGCCCGCGTCCTCGTCGCGGAGCTTGAAGCGCTGGATCTTGCCGGTGGCGGTCTTCGGCAGCTCCGCGAGCACGTCGATCCAGCGCGGATATTTCCAGGCGCCCGCTTTCTCCTTCACATGCACGCGCAGCGCCTCGAACAGTTTCGCGTCGGGGGCAAAACCCTGTTTCAAAACCACATAGGCCTTCGGCTTGATCAGCCCGTCGCTGTCCTCCTTGCCGATCACCGCCGCTTCGAGCACCGCCTCGTGGGAAACGAGGGCCGCCTCCACCTCGAACGGCGAAACCCAGATGCCGCTCACCTTGAACATGTCGTCGGTGCGCCCGCAGTAGAGGTAGTAGCCCTCCTTGTCGCGGATGTACTTGTCGCCGGTATAAGTCCATTCGCCGACAAAAGTTCGGCGGCTCTTCGCGCGCTGGTTCCAATAGCCGTCCGCCGACGAACTGCCGCGCACCACGAGTTCGCCGATTTCGTCGTCGCCGCATTCATGACCGTCGTCGCCGACGATCTTGGCGCCATAGCCGGGAACGGGCTTCCCCGAGGTGCCGTAGCGAATGTCGCCGGGGCGGTTGCTGACGAAAATGTGCAGCATCTCGGTCGAGCCGATGCCGTCGAGGATGTCGACGCCGGTGACCTCGCGCCAGCGCTCGCCGATATTGGCGGGCAGCGCCTCGCCGGCCGAGGTGCAAAGCCGCAGGCGCTTCGAGCCCGCGCCCGGGCCGAGATCCTTGTGCGCGAGCAACGCCGAAAACAAAGTCGGCACGCCATAGAAGATCGTCGGCTGTTCGCGCCGCATCACGTCGAGCACCGAGTCGGGCGTCGGCCGGTCGGGCATGAGGACAGCCGTGGCGCCGACCGACATCGGGAACGACATGGCGTTGCCGAGCCCGTAGGCGAAGAACAATTTCGCCGCCGAGAACACGACGTCGTCGGGCTGAATCCCCAGGACGTCCTGGCCGTAGAGCTTTGCCGTCACCATCAGGCTCGAATGGACGTGCCGCGTTCCTTTCGAGGCGCCGGTTGAGCCCGACGAATAGAGCCAAAACGCGACTTCATCGGAGATCGTCGGCGCGTGCCACACTTCCGGCGTCCCGCTTGCGACCACTTCGTCGAAGCGCTTCACCGCGAGCTTGCCGAGCTTGGGCGTCTCTTTGTCGGCGCCGGTGACGATCGCGAGCTTGAGCCAGGTGAGGCGATCGAGAATGGGCAGAATGGAATTGACGAGCGGCGGCGAGATCAGGATCGCTTCCGCGCGGCTGTCCTCGAGCATGTAGGCGTATTGCTCCAGCGTCAGCAGCGTGTTCAGCGGAATGGGGATGACGCCGGCCCGGATCGCGCCCCAGAAGGCGACGGGAAACTCGAGTGCGTCGAGATGCAGGAAAACGACGCGGCTTTCGGGCCGAAGCCCGAGCTTTTGCAGGCCCCGCCCGAATCGGCAGCTCGCCGCCTGCAACTCGCCATAGGTAAGCGCGCGATCCTTCTCCTTGAAGGCGGTCTTTTTGCCGTTGCCGCGCGCGACATTGGCGTCGACGAAATCGGCGGCGGCGTTATAGGGCCGCCGCGCGGAAAGCTCCTCGTGCTCGGACATTTGTCCTCCCCGGGGTTTTTATTTTAGGAGCACATGCACTATATTGCACCAAACGGTGGGCCATGAAAAGACGCAACGACAAAACCGCCAAAAAGACCGGCAACGGCGGCGGCGACCTTTCGAACCCGAGCTACCTGAAGCTGCTCGGCGATCGCGTTCGCATCATGCGGAGCCGCCGCGCCATGTCGAGGAAGGCGCTCGCCAAGCACTCGGCCGTCTCGGAGCGCTACCTTGCCGAACTCGAGGCCGGCAAGGGCAATTGCTCGATCGTCCTGTTGCGGCGCATTTCCAAGGCGATGGGTATCCCGGTCGCCGAGCTCATCGACGAGCGGCCCGAGCGCGACGTCGAGCATCTTCTCTTCCATCAACTGCTCGAGCGGCTCACGCCCGTCGAATTACGGGAGGCGCGCGCGCTCTTGCTTTCGCGCCATGGCGGGCCTTCGAGCGAGGCGCGTCGCGCCCGCATCGCCTTGATCGGTCTCCGCGGCAGCGGCAAGTCGACGCTCGGCAAGCTCCTGGGCGCGAAGCTCGCGGTGCCCTTCATCGAGCTCGATCGCGAGATCGAGAAGACGAGCGGCATGGCGTTGGGCGAGATTTTCGAGATGTTCGGGCAGCCGACCTTCCGCCGCTTCGAGCGTACCGCGCTCGACGCCGCGATCGACAAGCATGCGCGCTTCGTGCTCGCGACCGGCGGCAGCCTCGTCACCGAGCCCGGCACCTTCGAGCGCTTGCTCACCTCGTGCGTGACGATCTGGGTCCGCGCCAAGCCCGACGAGCATATGAGCCGGGTGATCGAGCAGGGCGACTTGCGGCCGATGGCCGACAACAAGCGCGCGATGGAAGACTTGGTGTCGATCCTGAAGAGCCGCGAGCCGCTCTACGCCAAGGCGGATTACGTGCTGGAGACGGCCGGCAAGACGCCGGAGCAGGGCTTGCGTGAAATCATCGCCTGGCTCGAGGGCGGCAGCAACGTTCGCCGGCTCGCGCGCGCCTGAGCGGCCAAAGGCCGAAGACGATCCTCGATTTCAGTGATTTGCCGCCAACGGACGCTCGCGCTCATAGCGCGCGGCGAAACGCGGCGACAGCTGCCGCAGCCGTTTGATATCGATGCGGCCCGAACGGGTCACGTAACTCATGGCGAAGTCGATCGGCTCGAGCCGCATGTGATCGGCGAAATGCTCGTACCACGCCGCACTCGCATTGGCGCCGCCCACCAGTTTTTCCAGCACCGGCCGCCGCGCCCGTTCGTAGGCCGCAAGCGCCGAAGGAATGTCGCGCGGATGCCGGGTGAGCACCTCGTCGAGCGCGATCGCATCCTCCATCGCAAGCCGCGTCCCCGATCCGATCGAGAAATGCGCCGTGTGCAAGGCGTCGCCGACGAGCACGCGGTTGCCGTGAAACCAGTGTTCGTTCCGCACGATCGGAAATCGCCGCCAGATCGAATGGTTGGAAATCAGTTTGTGCCCGTCGAGGGCCTCGGCGAACACGCGCTCGCACAGGGCTTTCGCCTCGCTTTCATTCATGTGGTCGAAGCCGCCGCGCTTGAACGTCGCGTCGTCCACTTCGACAATGAAGGTGCTCATGTCCGGCTGATAGCGATAGTGGTGCGCGTTGAAGTGGCCGAACTCGGTTTCGCGAAACGTCTGCGTCAGGGTGGAAAAGGGCTTCGTGGTGCCGAACCAGGCAAAATGATTGTTGAGCTGCGTGACCGTCGCGCCGAACTCGCGTTCATGCGTCCGCCGCACCAGCGAGTTCACGCCGTCGGCGCCGACGACCAGATCGGCTTCGGCAAAATCGTCGAGTGTGGTCACGGCTTTCTCGTAGGTGGGCTCGATCCCCACCGAACGCGCCCGCTCCTGTAGCAGCTGCAGCAATTTCAGCCGTCCTACTGCCGCGAAGCCGACGCCGTCGATCGCGATCCGCTCGCCGCGATGGGCGAGCGTGATGTCCTCCCAGGATTCCATGTGCGGGGCGATTGCCGCGAAGGTTTCCGGGTCGTCGTCGTTAAGGAATTCGAGCGCGCGGTCGGAAAAGACGACGCCAAAGCCAAACGTCGCATCCGCTGCGTTCTGCTCGAAAATGCGGACGTCCGCATCGCGACGGCGGCGCTTCAGCAAATAGCCGAGATACAGTCCCGCCGGGCCGGCGCCGAGGATGACAACGCGCATCGCGCCCGCGTCACGCGTTGCCGCGATCCTCGCGGAAGAGGCCGAGCTTTTCCTGCACGGGACGATCCGAGAAGCTGAAGAGCACCGCGTCTTCGTTCGCTTCGTGCGAGACCCACTGCCAGCTCGGCACCACGAAAATGTCGCGCGAGCCCCACTCAAATGTCTGTTCGCCGATCTTCGAGCGGCCGCGGCCCTCGATCGGCGCGAACACGGTGGCGTCGGTCGAACGATAGCGCGCGGTGCGGAAGCCTTTCGGCAGAAGCTGGATGAACGTGCCGATCGTCGGCATCGCGTAGTCGCCGCTCACCGGATTGGAATAGCGCATCTTGACGCCGTGACAGGCGTCCCAGGCGCTCTGGGCCTTCGCGCCTTCCAATGCCTCGCGCGTATGCGCGTAGGGATAGTTGAACACCGGCGACGTCGGCGACGAGCGCTTCATGTCGACCGGCAGGAGGTTGTGGCCATAGCGCGCGAAGCTGTCGCCCGCGGGCCGGGTGATCGGTTGCTCCTCGTCGTCGAGGCCTTCGGCAAACGAGGCATCGAGGAACTGCACCAGCGGAATGTCGAGACCGTCGAGCCAGAACATCGGCTGCGAGGATTCGTTGCCGTGGTCGTGCCATTTCATCGACGGCGTGATCACGAAGTCGCCGGGCTCCATCATCGTGCGCTCGCCGTCGACGGCCGTATGCGCGCCTTTTCCTTCAAGGATGAAACGCAGCGCCGATTGGCTGTGACGGTGCGCATGCGCGACCTCGCCGGGCAAGACCATCTGGATGCCGGCATAGAGCGACGTCGTCACTTTCGCTTGACCGCGCAGTCCCGGATTTTCCAGCACCAGGACGCGCCGTTCGGCTTCCTTGGCGGTGATCAGACGGCCGGCCTCGAGCATGTAGGCGCGGAGCGCATCGAAACGCCAGAGGTGCGGCCGGCAGGCGCTTTTCGGCTCCGGCGTGATCAAGTCGCGCATGACCGTCCACAACGCCGAGAGATTTTCGCCGTCGATCTTCTTGTAGAACGCCTCGCGCTCGGGCGTGGATTGTACGGCGTGATCCATGGCGGACCTCCCATCGATCCTCAGGCTTGGTTTATTGCTAGTGTATCGATGGAGCGGAAGCGGCGGAAGATGCCGCCCGCAGGGAGTCCGGATTGAATTCGAAAGCCCCGGCCAAACCGGTATTGATCGTCGGCGCCGGCATTGGCGGCCTCGCCACGGCGATTGGGCTCGCGCAAAAAGGCATCCGCTCGGTGGTGCTGGAAAAAGCGGCGGCCATGGGCGAGATCGGCGCCGGCATCCAGCTCGGCCCCAACGCGTTTCACGCCTTTGACTATCTCGGCGTCGGCGAGACCGCGCGCGGCATGGCCGTCTATATCGATCAGCTACGGTTGATGGATGCGCTTTCCGCCGAGGAGATCACCCATATCGATCTCGGCGAGGCTTTTCGCGCCCGCTTCAAGAATCCCTACGCGGTTGTTCACCGCGGCGACTTGCACGGCGTGTTGCTGAAGTCGTGCCAGAACGACGATCACATCGAACTGAGGGTGAAAAGCGAAGTCGAACGCTACGACCAGGACGGCTCTTCCGTAACAGCGCGGCTTTCCTCCGGCGACAGCATCGCCGGATCGCTCCTCATCGGCGCCGATGGCCTGTGGTCGAATATCCGCAAGCAGGTTGTCGGTGACGGTCCACCGCGCGTGTCGGGCCACACCACCTATCGATCGGTCATTCCGACCGCAGAAATGCCCGAGGATCTGCGCTGGAACGCGGCGACGCTGTGGGCGGGGCCGAAGTGCCACATCGTCCATTATCCGTTGTCGGGATGGAAGCTGTTCAATCTCGTCGTCACCTATCACAACGACGCGCCCGAGCCGGTTGCCGGAAAACCGGTCGGCCAGGAAGAAGTGATGCAAGGCTTCCAGCACGTTCACCCGCGCGCGCAGAACATCATCCGGCACGGGCGCGATTGGAAGCTCTGGGTGCTATGCGATCGCGATCCGGTCGAGCAATGGACTGATGGCCGCGTGGCGCTTCTCGGCGATGCCGCGCATCCCATGCTGCAATATGCGGCGCAAGGCGCCTGCATGGCGCTGGAAGACGCGGTGTGTCTGGCGCACATGCTGGGTGCGTATCCGGGCGAGTACGAAACCGCGCTCGAACACTATCGCCAGCAGCGTGTGGTGCGCGCTTCCCGCATCCAGCTGCAATCGCGGGCCATCGGCGAACACATCTATCACCCGGCCGGCGCCCACGCGCTCGTGCGCAACGCCATCATGCGGGCGAAGAGGTCCGAGGATTATTACAACGACCTTGCTTGGCTTTACGGCGGCACCGGCCTCGGAAATTGAGGAGCACTATGCGACGAAAATTGAAGATTGCCGGGGCGGGCGAGAGATGCATAATAGTTCATGTAGGGGGAGACAGCCGATCCGGTCGCCGGACGACGAACATCTCAAGTCGGGCACCGTGCGCGGAAGAATTCTGCCAACAACAAACCATCGGGAGGGGACAATGAAAAAATCACTGCTCATGGCCGGCGCGATCCTCGCGCTCGCGATGGGTCCGGCCGCCGCCCAGCAGAAGTCGATCAAGATCGGCTTCGTCAGCACCTTCAGCGGACCGACCGCCGTAATCGGCAACGACATGCGCAATTCCTTCGAGCTGGCACTCGACCATCTCGGCCGCAAGATGGGCGGCCTGCCGGTCGAGGTGATCTACGAAGACGACACGCAGAAGCCGGAAATCGGCAAGCAGAAGACCGACAAGCTGATCGAGAGCGACAAGGTCGATTTCATCGTCGGCTATATCTGGTCGAACGTGCTCCTGGCGTCGCTGAAGTCGGCGGTCGATTCCAAGACCTTCCTCGTCACCTCGAACGCGGGCCCCTCGCAGCTCGCGGGCGAGCTCTGCTCGCCCTACGTGTTCTCGACCTCGTGGCAGAACGACCAGACGCCGCAGGCCGTCGGCCTCTACATGAACCAGAAAGGCGTGAAGTCGGTCTTCCTGATCGGCCCGAACTATGCCGCCGGCAAGGACATGCTCGCCGGCGTCGCCTCGACCTTCAAAGGCCAAGTGCTCGGGCAGGAACTCACCAAGTGGCCGGATCAGCTCGACTTCTCCGCCGAATTGTCGAAGGCGCGCGAGGCGAAGCCTGATGCGATCTTCGTCTTCTACCCGGGGGCGGCCGGCGTGCAGTTTCTCACCCAATACGCCCAGGCCGGATTGAAGGGCCAGATCCCGCTCTATACGGCGTTCACGATCGACGAGCTGTCGCTGCCGCGGCAGAAGGAACTCGCGCTCGGCGTGCCCGGCGCGCAGGAATGGGTCAACGATCTGCCGAACGATGCCAACAAGAAATTCGTCGCCGACTACAAGGAGAAGTACAAGAGCTCGCCCTCGTTCTACGGCGCGCAGACCTACGACGCCGCGAACCTGATCAATTCGGCCGTCGTCGCCACCAAGGGCAAGATCGACGACAAGGAAGCCGTGCGCAAGGCCATGGAAAAGGCCGACTTCAAGACGGTCCGCGGCGGCTTCAAATACGGCAACAACCACATCCCGATCCAGAATTTCTATCTGCAGAATGTCGTCAAGGAAGGCGACAATTACGTGCTGAAGACCGTCGCCACCATCGTCAAGGACGACCAGGACCGGTTTCACGACAAGTGCCCGATGAAGTGATCATCGGATGCGCGATAAGGGACGGCAGAGACGCTTGAAGGCGGCTGCCGTCCCGTTTTTTAATTGACCGGGGGGGTCGCCGATTTCGGCCGGCGCCAGACGTCATGTTCTATTTCATCGAGCAATGTCTGAACGGCGTGCAGCTCGGCATGCTGCTGTTTCTTTTGGCGGCGGGGCTGACGCTCGTCTTCGGGATCATGGACCTCGTGAACCTCGCGCACGGCTCGTTCTACATGCTCGGCGCCTATTTCGCCGCGACCTTCGCAGCACTCACCGGGAGCTTCGTGCTCGCCGCGATCCTTGCGCTTGGAGCGACCCTTCTCGTCGGCATGGCCGTGGAAGTGATCGCCATGCGCCGTCTCTACGGGCGCGATCATCTCGATCAGGTGCTCGGCACCTTCGGTCTGATCCTGTTTTTCAATGAATTGGTGCGGCTGATCTGGGGCCCGGCGGGCATGAGTCTGCCATTGCCGGACGCGATGAACACGGCCGTGCAGATCCTGCCCGGAATCTATTACCCGCTCTACCGCATCGTCATTATCGCCGCGACTTTCGCGGTCGCGTTTTTCCTCTACATCGTCGTGATGCGGACGCGGGTCGGCATGCTCATCCGCGCCGGCGCTTCCAACCGCGAAATGGTCGGCGCGCTCGGGATCAATATCAAGCTCCTCTATACCTTTGTGTTCGGCCTCGGCGCCGCGCTCGCGGGGCTCGCGGGATTGATGCAGGCGCCGATCCTCACCGTGCAAATCGGCATGGGCGAGAACATCCTGATCCTCGCCTTTGTCGTCATCATCATCGGCGGCATCGGCTCGATCCGCGGCGCCTTCATCGCCGCGATCTTCGCTGGGCTCATCGACACCATCGGCCGCGCCTTCCTGCCGGATCTCCTGCGCCTGTTCATGAGCACAAACACGGCGTCGACCGTGGGGCCCGCCATCTCGTCGATGCTGATCTATCTCCTGATGGCGCTGGTGCTGATTCTGCGCCCCGAGGGCCTGTTTCCGCCGGCCCGCCGATGAGCTTTGCGCTGAACATCCGCAATCTCGTCATTGCCGGCTTGCTGGCGTTTCTCGTGCTGTTGCCGGTCTACGCGAACTTCACCGGCAATATATTTCTGCTGACGCTCTTCACCCGCGTTCTTATTCTCGCGCTCGCGGCGACGAGTTTGAATCTCATTCTTGGTTACGGCGGCATGGTGAGTTTCGGTCACGCCGCCTATCTCGGCGTCGGCGGCTATGTTGTCGGCATCCTCGCCAGCGAAGGCGTCCATTCCGGCTTCGTGCAATGGCCGCTCGCGCTCGTCGTGTCGGCGCTGTTTTCCTTCGTCATCGGCCTCTTATGCCTGCGCACGCGCGGCGTTTATTTCATCATGATTACGCTCGCCTTCTCGCAGATGATCTACTATGTCGCCGTCGGCCTCGCGCGCTACGGCGGCGACGACGGCCTCACGATCAATCAGCGCAGCCAGTTCGCGGGCCTCGTCAATCTCAACAGTAAGACCCAGTTCTATTATGTGTGCCTGGCGCTTCTGCTCGCCGCGATTTATCTCGTCTGGCGCCTCGTCAATTCGCGCTTCGGCATGGTGATCCGCGGCGCGCGCTCCAACGACCGGCGCATGCGCTCGATCGGCTTTGCGACCTTTCGCTACAAGCTCGTTTGCTTCGTCATCGCCGGCACCTTGTGCGGACTCGCCGGCGCGTTGCTCGCCAATCAAGCCGATTTCGTCAGCCCCGCGATGATGCACTGGACGCGCTCGGGCGACCTCATCGTGATGGTGGTGCTCGGCGGCATGGCCTCCACATTCGGCCCACTGATGGGATCGGTCGCCTATCTCGTGCTGGAAGAGTTCCTCTCCCGCGTCACCGAATATTGGCAGATCATCATGGGGCCGTTGTTGCTGCTCGTTGTGCTGTTCGCGCGCGGCGGCATCGACGGCTTGCTCGCGGATTTGCGCCGTGGCTGACGCGCTTCTTCATATCGAGGATTTGACCAAGCGCTTCGGCGGTGTGGTCGCCTCCGATCGCATCTCGCTCGGCGTGGTGCCGGGCGAACTGCACGCCGTCATCGGCCCGAACGGCGCCGGCAAGACCACGCTGATCAGCGAGCTTACGGGCGAGGTCACGCCCGATCAGGGCCGCATCCATTTCAATGGCCGCGACATCACGGCATTGCCGACCTACAGGCGGAGCGCGCTCGGGCTCGCGCGCTCGTTTCAGATCACTTCGCTTTTTCTCGATTTCACCGCGCTCGATAACGTCGCGCTTGCGGTCCAGGCGCATGCCGGCCACTCGTTTCACTTCTGGCACGACGCCCGCAAGGAAAGCGCGTTGCGGGAGCCCGCCCGCGCAGCGCTCGCCCGCGTCGGTCTCGCCCATCGCGCCGATACGATCGTTTCGAAAATGAGCCATGGCGAGCATCGCCAGCTCGAGATCGCGATGGCGCTGGCGACGAATCCGCGCATGCTCCTCCTCGACGAGCCGATGGCGGGCATGGGGCCGGAGGAATCCGCCCGCATGGTCGCGTTGCTGCGCGAGTTGAAGCGGGAGCTCACGATCCTCCTGATCGAGCACGACATGGAAGCGGTGTTCGCGCTTGCCGACCGCGTTACCGTCCTTGTCTATGGCCGCGTGATCGCAACCGGGCAGCCCGCCGAAGTCCGCGCCAATGCCGAGGTGCGCCAAGCCTATCTCGGCGAGCAAGAGGTCTCGGTTCATGGCTGAGGCGAAGCTTCTCGACGTTGCCGGCATCGAGACCTGTTACGGCATGAGCCAGGTGCTGTTCGGGATTTCGCTCGCGATCGCGCCGGGTGAGATGGTCACGCTCATGGGCCGTAACGGCATGGGCAAGACGACGACGGTGCGCTCGGTCATGGGACTGAGCCCCGCGCGCGCCGGCCAAATCCGCTTCGGCGGGCGGGAAATTCGCGGCCTGCCCGCTTACAAAATCGCGAAGCTCGGAATCGGGCTGGTGCCGGAAGGGCGGCAGATCTTTCCGAACCTCTCGGTGCGCGAAAATCTGGTGGCGACCGCGGCCGATCTCGCGGCCGGCAACAGCTCGTGGACGCTGGCCAAGGTCTATGAACTTTTTCCAAGGCTTCGCGAGCGCGCCGGCAGCATGGGCGTCCAGCTTTCCGGCGGCGAGCAGCAGATGCTCGCAATCGGCCGCGCACTGATGACAAATCCGCGTCTCTTGATCCTCGACGAAGCGACCGAGGGCCTCGCGCCGTTGATCCGCGCTGAAATCTGGCGCTGTCTCGCGCGCCTGAAGGCCGAGGGCTACGCCATTCTCGTCATCGACAAGAATGTCGAAGCGCTCACGCGCGTCGCCGACCGCCACTATCTCATTGAGCGCGGCCGCGTGGTGTGGACCGGAACGTCACGCGAACTTGCCGCCGCCCCGGACATTCAGCATCGCTATCTCGGCATCTAGAATCAAAAGGCCGCCCCGAAGGGCGGCCTGATTGATCCGGGCCAATCCGGTCGCGCCTCGCTTAGTAGCGGACGTGGCCTTCCATGGCGCTCTTGAGATCCGCGTATTCCTTGCAGTCGGTGCCGCAAAGCTCCTTAATCTTTTGCAGATGCTCCGCCGCCTTCAGCATGTTGCCCCGCTCGACCTGCAGCATGCCGTAATATTGCCAGGTGCGGACGTGGTTCGGGTCGGAGGCGAGCGCCTTCTCGTACCAGTATTTGGCGGCCTCGTAATTCCCGAGCTTGCGGTTGGCATAGCCGAGATAGTTAGCGACATCCGGGCTGTCGTCGTAGTGGAGCGCGCGGAGCGCCACGATGCCCGATTCGTACTTGCCGTCGAGGATCATCGCGCGCGCTTTGAGGTAGCCGTCGCGTAGCTCGTTTTCCGACTGCTTGCCCTTTTTATCCTTGTCTTTATCGCCCGAGCCCGATCCGGGCGCCGGTGGCCGCGTGCCGTCGTCGCCGGCCGAGAAGGCCGGCCCCAACGCGAGCGCAAAGCCGATCAGCACGATCGCCGCGAATAGACCTAACACACGGAAATGCCGGTTCATCGGATCGCTCCTCGCCGCAAAAAAAGATCAACGCTCAAGGATGATAGCATAGCTGAAGCGGCGCTGAGGCGACCGGCCGAGGGTTCACACGCCTTTGATGGCCGCGAGAAAAGCAATTCAAGTCATGGCCTTATGGCGTCGCCTGTCACGTCGACGGCACGAATTCATAACCGTCTCCGCGTTTGGCGATATGGCCGCAGGCGGGGAAGGGGAAATGATAGCCCTGCACCAGCATCTTGTCGGCAACGGCGCGGTCTAGAAGCCGGCGCCGCGTCGCGACCGCAAGCGGACCATCCTGGTCGATGATCGCCTGCCATTCGGGATGGCGCGCGAACAACGCCGGATGATTGGTCGTGTCGCAGAGCACGAACAGCGATTGATCGCCGTCGGCGACGATATAGGCCGTGTGGCCCGGCGTATGGCCATAGGCGGGAACCGAGGTGATGCCGGGCGCCACTTCCTTGCCCGGCTTGAAGCGCCGCACGTCCTTCTCGATGCCTTCGAAAATCCGCCGCGCGTTCAGGAACCAGCTCTTCACCGGATCCTTGGCGCGGCTCATCTTGCCGTCATCCATCCAGAACGCCCATTCGGGCTCCGGCACCTGGATCTCGGCGTTGGGGAAAACGAGTTCGTCGTCCTTCGTCTTGATTCCGTTGATGTGGTCGGGGTGGAAGTTGGAGATGAGAATCGTGCCGACGGCTTTCGCATCGATGCCGGCGGCGGCGAGATTGGCGACGAGCGAGCCCGCGGTCGGCGCGATCTGGCCGCCTGAGCCCGTATCGATGAGAACGAGTTTTTTGCCGCCGTTGATGGCAAGCGGCGTGAACGGCGTCGGCAGCACGTGCGTCGGCATGGAGGCATCCGCCATCGCTTGCTGCACGTCCGGGAAATAGGCGTTTCTCACGAATTTATCGTCGATCGGCCGGTTCCAGACGCCGTCATAGGTCGCGGTGAGTTCGAAATTTCCGATTTTGTAACGATAAATTCCCGCTGCCTGTTCGTCGCTTCCCGCCATGCGCGCAGTGGCGCGTTGCGGCACGCCGCAGGCGAGCGCGGCGAGGGAACCCGCGAGCACCTCGCGCCGGCTGACGCGCGATCGCGCAAAATCGCCATTTAACGCCGTGGAAAGCATCCTCATTCACGCGCCTTTTAATATGAAGCTTCATGCGTCTTTTAACATGAATCAAAGACTTGAACGATTGCAGACAATTCGAGGCGCGAAGAAAACTCTTATTAGACACGACTGCTCGATGATCCCGGACAAGAAAAACAAGGGGAGCGAGCGTTGCGTGCCAGCACCGTCGTTATGGTCGTCCTTGCCGGCGTTTTCGGCTTGCTTGCGGTTTTTGTCGCGCAAGCCTGGCTGAATCGCCAGGACGAGCAGTTGCGACTGAAGAACGCGCTGAATCAGCCGAAGCCCGCGGCCACCCGCACGGTGGTCGTGGCGGCCTCGCCGCTGCGCTTCGGCAATCCGCTCTCGAGCGGCAATTTGCGCGAGGTCTCCTGGCCTGAAGGCGCGTTGCCCGAGGGCTCGTTCACATCTGTTCAGGATTTGCTCGCCGCCGGCCGCCGCATCGCGCTCGCGCCGATCGAGCCGAATGAGCCGGTACTCGCGACGAAAATCACCGGGCCCGGCCAGCGGGCAACGCTTTCGGCGGTGCTGCACGAAGGCATGAAAGCCGTGACGGTGCGGGTCAGCGACGTCGAGGGCGTCGCGGGCTTCGTGTTGCCGGGCGATCACGTCGACGTTCTCTTGACCCGCCGGAGCGACAAGACCGGCACCACCGATGTCGTGCTGCAGAATGCGCGCGTGCTTGCGGTTGACCAGCTCGCTGACGAGCGCTCCGACAAGCCCGCGGTCGTCAAGGCCGTCACCCTCGAGGTCGACACGCTTGCGGCGCAAAAGCTGACGCTCGCGGCCCAGGTCGGAACGCTCGCGCTCGCCCTGCGCAAGGCCGGCGAAGAAGCCGGACAGGATGAGCGGCGCGTGTCGACGGAGGATTTGGGCCGCGACACCGCGCCCGCCGCGGGTCCGAAACGTTTCTCAACCGTCACCGTCGTGCGGGGCGGGAAGAAAGAAGAATACGGCGTGCCGTCGGAAAACAACGCAATGCGCGAAAGAGCCGAAATGGGCGGCGGCAGCACGCAACGATAATCGAAGAAACAGGGAATTGGGGGAGGCATAAATGCAAACGCGGACAGGAAACGGGGCGGTCACCGCCGCCCAGCGGCCGAAGCGCCGTTCTTCACTCGCATTGACCTTGATCTCGGCGGTCCTGGTCGCGGGTGTGCTGCTGCCGGTCTCGGCTGGCGGCACGCATGCGGCGGAGGCGCTGCTCGTGCAGATGGGCAAGCGCGCCACCGGCATCCATGTCGTGATCGGCAAGTCGGAAGACGTCCGCACCGATCAGAGCTTCATGGAAGTGGTGGTCGCCGATCCCGATGTCGCCGACGTCAATCCGTTGACCGACCGCACGATCTCGATTCTCGGCAAGAAGATCGGCACCACCCGCGTGTCGGTTTACGCCGAGGGCAAGAAGCAGGTTGGCATTTTCGACGTCGAAGTCTCCTATGATGTCGACAGGCTTTCGGCCGAGCTCTCGCGGCAGTTCCCGCGCGCGCACATCCGCGTGTCGCCGATCAACGGCCGCATCATGCTTTCCGGCACCGCGCCCGACGGCGTCGTCGTCGACAAGGCGGTGACCATCGCGAAGCAGTTCAGCATCGGCTCCGACGTCATCAACTCGATCGGCGTCACCCAGCAGCAGCAAGTGCTCCTCGAGGTCCGCTTTGTAGAAGCGCAGCGGAACGCTTCCCGCGAACTCGGCGTCAACTGGCACATCTTTGGCAATAGCGTCGGGCTTACGACCGGCGCCGGCGCGCTGATTTCCAACAGTACGCCCTTCGGCTCGCTCGTGGCGACGATCCTCGGCAAGGGCGTTCAGGCTGATCTCCTGATCCAGGCCCTTGAAGAGCGCGGCGTCGCGCGGCGTCTCGCCGAGCCTAACCTCGTTGCGCTTTCCGGTGACACGGCGAGCTTCCTCGCGGGCGGCGAGTTTCCGTTTCCCGTGCAGGGACAGCTCAACCAGATCACGATCGAGTTCAAGAAATTCGGCGTCGGGCTCGCCTTCACGCCGACCGTGCTTGCCAACGGCGTGATCAACCTCAAGATCGAGCCCGAGGTGAGCCAACTCGATCCCACCAACACCATCAGCATTGGCGGCGTCACCATTCCGAGCCTCATCATCCGCCGCGCGAGCACGACGATCGAGCTCCGCGACGGCCAGAGCTTCGCGATGGCGGGCCTCCTGCAGGCGAACAGCTCCACGAGCGCCAATCAGCTGCCGTGGATCGCGGATGTTCCGGTCCTTGGCGCGCTTTTCCGCAGCACCCAGTACCAGAAGAACGAGACGGATCTGGCGATCATCGTCACGCCGCGCATCGTCCGCCCGGCGTCCCCGGTCGACATGGTGCGGACACCGCTCGACAACTCGTTGCCGGCCAACGACATCGACCTCTTCGTCAACGGCCAGCACGAGGTGCGCAAGGCGCCCGTGCAAGGGATTTCCGACGAGCCGGAAGACGGCCACATCCTCGACCTGCCGCAGGGAAACGTTCACGCCTTCGAGGCTCCGTCCGGAGACGGTTACGTCCTCGATCTGCCGCAAGGAGGCACCCATGTCGCGAGCCGCTGATCGTTTCCGCCGCCATATTCTCCTGGCTGCGATCTTCTGCGGCTTCGCGCTCGCCGCGTGTTCCGACATCTATTACGATCGCCGCGACACCATCACCTTCCAGTCCGGCGACGCGATCGCGGTCAACCGCGTCACGCACGCCGTCGATATGTGGCCGGCTGCGGCGGGATATCGCGACATCCAGAGCAACGGCGAGAAAATGCAAAGCGCGGTCGAACGCTACCGGACGAACAAGGTCACGCCGCCGGTCGGCCTCGACACGAGCACGATCAGTCCGCCGCAATCCAACCCGACCACGCCGGCGACCAACCCATAACAAGGACACAGCGCGGCTCCCGAGGGAGCCGCGCCGGTTTCATTCATGCTCGATCGACCCGACAACAATTCGAACAAGACGCGCGTGGCGGCGATTACCGCCGACGCCGAGTTCGAGCAGCTCGTGCGCGCGACCTTCGGCAATAACGCGCAGATCGAGCTCGTCGTGGCCAAGGGCAGCATCCTGCACGAGGGCGGCAAGCTCGATGTCCGCGACGCGAGCGTCGTCATCGTCGATCTCGACGCCCAACACCAGGATGAATTGGTCGCGCTGCATCGCCTCGCCAATCGTCTCGGCACTTCGTCGCCGCTTGTCGCCGTCACGCAAGGCTTCGATCAAACGGTTGCCCGCAAGCTGTTGCAGATCCGCATCGCCGATTTTCTGGTGAAACCGGTCGCCGCCATCGATCTCGTTCGCGCTTGCGCGCGCGCCGCCAAGGGCTCGCCCGGCGAGGACGCGATCGAGGCGCAAATCTATACGTTTCTGCCCGCCGCCGGCGGCGTCGGCGTCACCACGCTCGCCATCCAAACCGCGCTTTCGCTGCTCGGAAGCAAGGGCAATGCCGCTTCCGTTTGCATCGTCGATCTCGACTTTCAGCACGGCGCCTGTGCCGACTATCTTGATCTCGAGCCGCGCCTTGACCTCTCCGAGATCGAGCCGCGGCCCGAGCGGCTCGACCGGCAGCTCCTCGAAGTGATGCTTTCGCATCACGCTTCCGGCCTCGCCCTGATCGCAGCGCCCAACCGGCCGGCGGAAATGCGCTCTTTCGATCCGCTGGTGGTGACGCGGCTCCTCGATCTCGTCTCGGCCAATTTCGATTATGTCGTGATCGACATGCCGCGGACCTGGTTCTCGTGGACCGACAGCGTCCTGCAGGGTTCGAACCGGCTCTTCATCGTGAGCGAGATGACGGTGCCGGGTCTGAGACTCGCGAAGCAACTCCTTTCCGCCATCCGCGAGCGGCTCGGCGAAAGCGCGAATCCCCAGGTCATCGTCAACCGCTTCGAGCAGCGCATGTTCACGCCGGGGCTGCGGCGCGCCGACATCGAAAAGGCGCTCGGCTCCGCTTTCGCCGGCGCCATTCCCAACAATTACCGGGTCGTGCGCGAGGCGATCGACCGCGGCATTCCGCTCGATGAGGTGAAGCCCGGCAACAACGTTGCCGTTGCGATCAAGAAGCTTGTCGCTCCGCAAGCCGCCTTGAAGACGGCGAATAAGCAAAAAGCGCCGGCAGAGGGCCGCAGCTTTTTCTGGGCGCGCTGAGCCATGCTCGGCCGTTTCACCACCCGCAAGGCCTCCGATCCGGCGCCGCAGCCGGTGGCGGAGCTGGAGCCGTCGTCGTTCCTCGACGCGTTGCCCGCGGTCGCCGCTCCCGAGAGCGCACCCGAGGCCGCAAACAGCAATCCACTGCTCAGCGACAAGCTGCTCGATGCGAAGGTGCGCCTGCATCGCCGCTTGATCGAGGAGATCAATCTCCCGGCGCTGGAGAAGCTGCCGGAAGACGAAATGAAGCGGCAGATTCACGGGCTCGTCTCGCAATACACGCTCGCCGAACGCCTGCCGCTCAACGCGCAGGAGCTTGACGACTTCGTCGCCGAAATCCTCGACGAGATGACCGGCCTCGGTCCGATCGAGCCCTTGCTCAAGGACCCGAGCGTCAACGATATCCTGATCAACGGCCATGAATGCGTCTTTGTCGAGCGCAGGGGCGTCTTGGAGCCCACGCCCGTCCGCTTCAAGGACGAATCGCATCTTCTCCGCATCGTCAACAAGATCGTCTCCGCCGTCGGCCGCCGCGTCGACGAATCGCATCCTTTGTGCGATGCGCGTCTCCTCGACGGCTCGCGCGTCAACGTCGCGGTGCGGCCGATCGCGGTCGACGGGCCGCTCGTCTCGATCCGCAAATTCTCGAAGAAGCCCTTCAATCTCAACAAGCTCGTCGACATCGGTGCGATCCGTCCGCAAATGGCGGTGCTGATGGCCGCGGCCGTCCGCGCGCGCGTGACGCTCATCGTCTCCGGCGGCACCGGCTCCGGCAAGACGACGATGCTCAACGCCTTGTCGGCCTTCATTTCCGAAAAGGAGCGCCTCGTCACCATCGAGGACGCGGCGGAATTGCAGTTGCAGCAGCCGCATGTCGGCCGCATGGAAACCCGGCCGCCGAACATCGAGGGCAAGGGCGAAATTCGCCAGCGCGAACTCGTCAAGAACGCGCTCCGCATGCGGCCCGACCGCATCATCCTCGGCGAGTGCCGCGGCGAGGAAGCCTTCGACATGCTGCAGGCGATGAACACCGGCCACGAAGGCTCGATGGCCACCATCCACGCCAATACCCCGCGCGACGCGATCTCGCGCCTCGAGCAGATGATCGGCATGGCCGGCCTGCCGATGACCGTCTCCTCGATCCGCGGGCAGATCGCCGCCGCCATCCGCGTGATCGTGCAACTGCAGCGCTTTTCCGACGGCAAGCGCCGCGTCACATCGATCGCCGAGATTACCGGACTCGAGAGCGACATCATCCAGATGCAGGAAATCTACAAATTCGTCCGCACCTCCACCGGCGATGACGGCAAGGTGGAGGGGCAATTCCAGGCGACCGGCGTTCGCCCGCGCTTCCTCGGCGATCTCGCGGCGCAGGGAATCGCGATTCCGGGAAATTATTTCGACCCCTCCAAGCATCTCTAAGCCGATGCCGTTCGAGCTCGATCAACTCACGCTGATTTATCTTTTTGCGGCGATCGCGACGATCCTGTTCGTCGAGGCGCTCTACCTCATGTTTTTTTCGACCGCCTCCTACAAGACGACGGTCAATCGCCGCATGCGGATGATGCAGACCGAGCCGAACCGCGAAAATATCCTCGTGCAGTTGCGGCGCGAGCGCTCGCTGACCGCAAGCGGCGATTACAGCTTGGGGCTGCAATCGCTCAATCGCCTGGTGCTGCAATCGGGATTGACGATCGGCATCGGAAAATTCGTTATGATCGTCGCCGCCGCCACGGCGATCGCATTCCTTGCCTTGCTCTGGTACGGCTTCAGCCTCGTGTACGCGTTTTCGATCACGGCGCTTCTCGTCCTCGTGGTTCCGTTGCTCGCGTTGAAGTTCATGCGCAGCCGCCGCCACAAGAAATTCGGCGCCCAGTTTCCCGATGCGATTGACGTCATCGTCCGCAGCCTGCGCGCCGGCCATCCGGTGCCGGTCGCGATCCAGATGGTCGGCCGCGAGATACCGGATCCCGTCGGCTCCGAGTTCGGCATGGTCTCGGACGAGATCACCTATGGCGCCGATCTGGAGACCGCGCTCCGCAACCTCTATTTCCGCGTCGGGCAGGAGGATTTGCCGCTCTTCGTCACCGCCGTCGCCATTCAGGGCTCGACCGGCGGCAACTTGAGCGAAATCCTCGGCAATCTTTCCGCGGTGATCCGCCAACGCTTCAAGATGCGCCGTAAGATCAAGGCGCTTGCCGCCGAGGGCCGTTTCTCGGCGTTCATCCTGTCCGGATTGCCGATCGCGATGTTTCTCGTGTTGCAGATGATGGCGCCGGATTTTTACGGCGGCGTCTGGCACGTCGACATGACGAAAATCATCCTCGCCTGCGCCGGCGGATGGATGGCGATGGGTAACGCCATCATGTACCGGCTCGTCAACTTCAGGATCTGAGCGATGGATGCGCTCCTCGATTTCCTGCTCGATCTGACCGGCGGCAGTCCCGCGCTCTTGCTCGGGATCTTCGTTTTCTTCGCGGTGGCGACGATCACCTTTGTCGTGATGGCGTTTCTGCGCGTGCGCGGCTCGATCAAGCGCCGCGCCACCGAGGTTTTGACCGACGGCCGCAGCCGGCGCGACACCAACAAGAATTCGCTTCGTTTTGCGAGCCTGAAAGCGGCGCAGAAGCTTCTCGATTATACCGTGCGCTATTACGCGGCGGCCGACGGCGGCAACATGAAGCTCTTGCGCATGAAGCTCGTGCAGGCGGGCTTTCTCAATCCGAGTTCGGCCGGCTTCTTTTTCGTCGCCCGCACCGGCCTTGCGGTCGGGCTTGCGCTCGCGGCCTTCATCGGGCTGCCCTTTTTCGATCCCGACATGAGCACGAGCTCGCGCTGGCTCGTAATCGGCATGAGCGGCCTTGCCGGTTATTTCGGCCCGAGCTTCTACCTCGGCCGCCGGATTTCCTCGCGCCAGAACGAACACCGGGCGGGCTTCCCCGACTTCATGGATTTGCTCGTCGTCTGCGCCGAGGCCGGCCTCAGCATGGAAGCAGCACTCGATCGCGTCGGGCGGGAGCTTGCCGATTCCTATCGCTCGCTCAGCGCCAACATCCACATGGCGACGCTCGAAATCAGGGCGGGCCGCACGCTGTCGGACGCGCTCGAGCATCTCGGCGACCGGCTCGGGCTTGAGGAAGCGCGTGCGTTCGCGACGCTGTTGCAGCAGTCGGCCGAACTGGGTTCGAGCCTCACCGATGCGCTGCGCATTTACAGCGACGAGATGCGCCATAAGCGCCTGTCGCGCGCCGAGGAGAAGGCCTACAGCCTTCCCTCCAAGCTTTCGGTTCCGCTCATTCTCTGCATCTTTCCGGTGCTGGTCATCGTCACGTTGTTGCCTGCCTATATCCGCGTGAAATACGGCGTCTACTGAAACCGGTTCAGCGCAAACAAACCCTTTGCGCGTCTGGGTTGCTGTCCGCGGCGAGGAATTGTTAACCGCCGCCGCCTAGGTTGAACCGGCGGTATTTCGCCCGGAATGCCGCGGCGTTCGTCGGGGCAGACTGTCCGCGCGTTGCGGCGTCTGAGCGGGGACCATGGTCGTACGAGTCATGCGTATAGTCCTGCTGGCGGCGGCGTTCGCGTGCCTTGCCGGCTGCGACAAGACCAGCCAACAGTTTGACCTCGCCTCGGCCGACGGCGGCGTGATGGCGAATCCGCCGGCCGCCGAAACCGATCCCACCGGCACCATCACCACCGTCACCAACGCGACCCTCGTGCCGGCGGGCAGCGAGAATGTCCAGCCCGCCACCGACGGCCTCATCGGCAGCAATCAGAACGACGATCTCAATATGGGCAAGCGGCATTTCCGCGAGCGCGACTACGGGCTCGCCGAGCGCTATTTCCGCCGCGCGGTCGAAATGTCGCCGCGCGACGCGGAAGCCTGGGTGGGGCTCGCCGCCTGTTATGACCGCTTGCGGCGTTTCGATCACGCCGACCGCGCCTATCGGCAGGCGCTCGCGATCCTCGGGCCGACGCCGGAGATTCTCAACAATCAGGGCTATTCGTATTTGCTGCGCGGCGACTACAAGCGCGCGCGGACGAAGCTCTATGAAGCGCGCGCGAAGGATCCCGCGAACCCGCGCATCCAGAACAACATCGAGCTTCTGGAAGAAAGCCTCGCCCGCGGCAAGGGCGTGGCCGCCAACTAGAGCATGATCCCGAAAAGTGGAAACCGGTTTTCGGGAAAGATCATGCTCCAGGAAGATGTCAGGGACGCGCTCGTGATTCAAAATCGCGCGATAGCGTCGTAAGGCGTTACTCCGCCGCCGCCCGCGCCGGCCGCGCTGCTTCCGTCAGATAGTCCATCGCCGCCTGCACCCCGCCCTTCTTGTGCGGAATGCCTGCGAGCGAAAGCGCCATTTCGGTGCCCGCGAGCGCGCCCATCAGCGTGAGGTCGTTGATGTCGCCGAGATGGCCGATGCGGAACATCTTGCCCGCGTATTTGCCGAAGCTCATGCCATAGGAAATGTTGAAGGTGTCGAGCGCAAGCGCGCGGAAGGCATCGGCGTCGTGGCCTTCGGGCAACAGCACCGCCGTGATCGTCGGCGAATAATATTTCGGGTCGCGGCACAAGATCTCGAGGCCCCAGCCGCGCACCGCGCGCCGCGTCGCTTCCGCAAAGCGGTCGTGGCGGGCGAAGACGTTGTCGAGCCCTTCCTCGTGCAGCATCTGGATCGCGACATCGAGGCCGTAGAGCATGTTGGTCGCGGGCGTATAGGGGAAGAAGCCCTGCTTGTTCATGTTGAGCATGTCTTCCCACGACCAGAACGATTTGGTCATCTTCGAATTCTTCGCAGCGGCATGCGCCTTGTCGCTGATGGCGTTGAACGACATGCCGGGCGGCAGCATCAATCCCTTCTGCGCGCCGCCGATGGTGACGTCGACACCCCATTCGTCGTGGCGATAGTCGGTCGAGGCGAGCGAGGAGATGGTGTCGACCATGAAGAGGGCCGGGTGGCCGGTCGCGTCGATCGCCTTGCGGATCTCGGCGATCGGCGAGAGGCAGCCGGTCGAGGTCTCGTTGTGCAGGACGCAGACCGCCTTGATCTCCTTGTTCTTGTCTTTGCGCAAATGATCGGCGATCGCGTTGGGGTCCGCGCCGATGCGCCAGTCGGTGGAAATGAATTCGGGCTTGAGGCCGAGATTTTCGGCCATGCGTTTCCACAGCGCCGCAAATTGTCCGGTCTCCACCATCAGGACGCGGTCGCCGGGCGACAGCGTATTGACGAGCGCCGCTTCCCAGGCGCCGGTGCCGGTCGCGGTGTAGATGATCACCGGCTTCGCGGTCTTGAAGATCGTCTTGATGCCTTCGAGCACGCGCTTGGTGAGCTTCGCGAATTCGGGGCCGCGGTGATCGATGATGGCATTGTCCATCGCCCGCAATACGCGGTCCGGCAGCGGCGTCGGGCCCGGTATATGAAGAAAATGGCGTCCTGCGACGCGTGAGGTATTTTTGGCCATCGGCCCGCCCCTGACGTTTGTTCTTGGAAAAATCGTGCGCGGTACCTAACGCGAAACGGCGCGTCGCACAATGCGCGGCGGCACTCTACACTCTATAAGTATAAATTCCACGCGATAAAACCGATGAATCGGCCGGTGAGCACTGCACGAAGGGAAGCGGAATGGCGGCAAAGCTGATGCCGGGGCTTGAGCGCCGCCTTCGGTCGGAGGTCCGAGGCGACGTGCTCTTCGACCGCTTCAGCCGCGGCCGCTACGCCACCGACGCCTCGCACTATCAAATGCTGCCGGTCGGCGTCGTGGTGCCGCGCACGATCGCGGACGCCGAACGCGCGATCGCGCTTGCGCGCGACGAAGGCGCGAGCGTGCTCGCCCGCGGCGGCGGAACGTCCCAGTGCGGGCAGACGGTGAACGAGTCGCTGGTCGTTGACTGTTCCAAATCGCTCAATCGGATTCTCGAATTGGACGCGGCGGGCCGCCGATGCACGGTCGAGCCCGGCATCGTGCTCGACGATCTCAACCGCGCGCTGAAGCCGCACGGCCTGTGGTTTCCGGTCGACATTTCCACGGCCTCGCGCGCGACGATCGGCGGCATGGCCGGCAACAATTCCTGCGGTGGCCGTTCGCTGCGCTACGGCACCATGCGCGACAACGTGCTGTCGATCGACGCCGTGCTCGCCGACGGCGCGGCCGCGCATTTCGGGCCGGTGGGCGCCGATTTGTCGGACATTCCCGATTCATCGCCGCTGAAGGCGATCGCGCGCGATCTCCTCGCGCTCGGCGCCCGCGAGGCGGGCGAAATCGAAGCGCGTTTTCCGAAAGTGCAGCGTCGCGTCGGCGGCTATAATCTCGACGCGCTCGTTCCTGGTAAGAACGACGCCAACCTCGCGCACATCCTCGTCGGCTCCGAAGGCACGCTCGCCTTCACCACGAAAGTGGAACTGAAGCTCTGGCCCGTGCTCGGCAAGCGCGCGGTCGGCGCCTGCCATTTCGGCCGCTTCCATGCGGCGATGGACGCCGCCCAGCACATCGTCAAACTCGGGCCGATCGCGGTCGAACTTGTCGACCGCACCATGATCGAGCTTGCCTCCGAAATCGCCCTGTTCCGGCCGACGCTGGAAAAATTCGTGCGCGGCGAGCCCGATGCGATTCTCTTGGTCGAATTCGGCGAGGACGATCAGGAGGAGAATCTGCGCCGCCTGAAGCGGCTGGAGTCCCTCATGGGCGATCTCGGCTTCGGCTGGGACAAGGCGGGCGCGCATCGGGGCGGCGTTGTCGAGGTGCTCGATCCCGCCCTGCAAACCGCGATCACAGAACTGCGCACCGCCGGCCTCAACATCATGATGTCGATGAAGGAGGCGGGAAAGCCGGTTTCCTTTGTCGAGGATTGCGCGGTGCCGCTCGAGCATTTGGCCGACTACACCCAGCGCCTCACCGAAATTTTCGAGAAGCACGGCACGCGCGGCACCTGGTACGCGCACGCTTCCGTCGGCTGCCTGCACGTGCGGCCGGTGCTGAATCTCAGGCTAGAAAAGGATGTGAAGGCGATGCGCGCGATCGCCGAGGAAGCCTTCGCGATGGTGCGCGAATACAAGGGCTCGCATTCCGGCGAGCATGGCGACGGCATCCTGCGCTCGGAGTTTCACGAGCAAATGTTCGGAACTGAACTCGTCCGCGCCTTCGAGGAAGTGAAGGACCGTTTCGATCCGCAAGGCGTCTTCAATCCCGGCAAGATCGTGCGCGCGCCGAAGTTCGACGACCGCGCGCGGTTTCGCTATCCGCCCGGCTACCGCGCCGAGGAAATATCCACGGTGCTCGATTGGTCCGCTTACTCGGGCGCGGGCCACGGTTTTCAGGGCGCCGTCGAGATGTGCAACAACAACGGCGCCTGCCGCAAGGAAGCGGGCGGCGTCATGTGCCCGAGCTATCGCGTCACGCACGAAGAGCGCGATGTCACGCGCGGGCGCGCCAATACGCTCAGGCTCGCAATCACCGGTCAGCTCGGCGCCGACGCCTTCACCTCCGACGAAATGCTGGAGACGCTCTCGCTCTGCGTTTCCTGCAAGGGCTGCCGCCGCGAATGCCCCACCGGCGTCGACATGGCGCGGATGAAGATCGAGGTGCTCAGCGCGCGGGCGGAGAAGTTCGGCCTTACGCTCCGCGACCGGCTGGTCGGATATCTGCCGCGCTACGCGCCGGTCGCGGCAAAGCTCCCCTGGCTTCTCAATTTGCGCGATGGCGTGCCGGGCGCGGCGAAATTATCCGAGGCATTGTTTGGCTTCAGCGCGCGCCGCAGCTTGCCCAGGTGGCGGTCGGACATATTCGCCGAGCTTAATGGTTCATCGTCATGGCCGGGCTCGTCACCGCAAGTCGGGTCTACCCGACTTGCGGCATATGCGAGTGCGGAACTCGGGCAGGCCCGAGTTCCGTTGCCATCCACGTCTTCTTTGCCGCAAGGCGTGGATGCCCGGCACAAGGCCGGGCATGACGGTAGGGAAGTCGTGCTCTTCGCCGACACCTTCAATCGCTATTTCGAGCGGGAAAATCTCGATGCCGCCCATCAGGTGCTGACCGCCGCCGGCTATCGCGTTCATATTCCGGAACCCGTTGACGGTTCCCCGCGTCCGCTTTGTTGCGGCCGCACGTTTCTTTCGATCGGCAAGGTCGGCGAGGCGCGGCGCGAGGCGGAACGCGCGCTCGCTTCGCTCGCGCCTTACGTTGCGCGTGGAATTCCGGTCGTCGGCCTCGAGCCGAGCTGCATTCTCGGCTTTCGCGACGAAATCCCGGCGCTTCTGAAAAACGAGGAAGCGCGGCGGCTCGCGGGGCACGCGCTCAATTTCGAGGAATTCCTGGTGCGCGAGAAAAAGGAAGGCCGCCTGAATCTTTCGCTGGCTCCCGTCGGCAAGCGCGCGCTCGTGCACGGCCATTGTCACCAGAAGGCCTTCGGCGCCTTCGACGCGGTGACGGAGGCGCTAAGGCTCGTGCCGGGGCTCGCGGTCGAGCCGGTGGAATCAAGTTGCTGCGGCATGGCCGGCGCCTTCGGTTATGGCGCCGACACCATCGACGTCTCGCTCGCCATGGGCGAGCTGTCGCTGTTGCCCGCGGTGCGTAAGGCGGCGTCCGAAACGCTGATCGTCGCCGACGGCACTTCTTGCCGCCATCAGATCAGGGACGGCGCCGGCCGCGAGGCGCTGCACGTCGCGCGCGTGCTCGCCCGCAGCGTCGCCGCATCAGCCGCCCGATAGACGCCTTCGCAATCGCGATATCGCGCCCGCGTTGCCGGCGGATGCGGGCTTGTCCGGCGCGCAGCGAGCGGGCAGTCTATCGCTCGAACGATAAACAGGTCGCCAATGACCTGGATAAAATCACGAGGGGGGACGCCGCATGGAAACGCAGTCAACACGTCCGAGCATGGGCCGCTGGTACATCCTGGTGCTGATCTGCCTGATGTACCTCATCACCTATCTCGACCGGGTGAATATTTCGACCGCGGCGCCCGTCATCAGCAAGGAATTCGGCTTCGACAAGGTCACGATGGGCTTCATCTTCAGCGCCTTCGTCTGGGCTTATGCCGCCTTTCAGGTTCCCGGCGGCTGGCTCGGCGACCGCTTCGGCGCCCGCAACGTGCTCACGATCATCGTCACCTATTGGTCGATCATGACGGCGGCGACGGCGGCTGCCTTCAGCGCGACGTCTTTCATCATCGTGCGGTTCCTGTTCGGCGTCGGCGAAGCCGGCGCCTTTCCGGTGGCGACGCGGGCGATGCAGAACTGGTATCCGAAACAGGAGCGCGGTTTCGTGCAGGGGATCACCCACAGCGCGAGCCGGCTCGGCGCCGCGATCGCGCCGCCGATCGTGGTCCTGATCATGACCGCGTTCAACTGGCAGGCGGTGTTCTACATCTGCGGCGTGGTCGGCATCGTCTGGTCGGTGTGGTGGTACCTCGCCTATCGCAATTTTCCCGAAGAGCACGCGATGGTGAACCAGGCGGAACTCGCCCGCATTCGTGGCGGGGCCGGCAAGGTGAATCAGGCGGTGAAACCCAGCGTGCCGTGGGGGACGCTTCTTCGTTCTCCCAACATGTGGGCGATCATGTGCGCGTACTTTACTTACGTGTATTGCCTCTGGATTTTTCTGAGCTGGCTGCCGTCTTATCTGGTGGACGCCCGAGGCTTCACCCTTCTCAAGGTCGGCTTCCTCGGCTCGTTGCCGCTGTGGGCGGGCGTCATCGGCGACACCGTCGGCGGACTTGCCACCGA
>DATGIF010000006.1:0-29931 GCA_035295845.1 Xanthobacteraceae bacterium | reverse complement strand
GAAGGCGCCATGCGTCGAGGTGTGGCTGTCGCCGCAGACGATCGTGGTGCCGGGCAATGTGAAGCCCTGCTCCGGCCCGATGATGTGAACGATGCCCTGGCGGCGGTCGCGCTCGTTGAAATACTCGATGCCGAAGTCGCGCGCGTTCTGGGCGAGCGTCTCCACTTGCAGCGCCGATTCGGGATCGTCGATGCCCTTCGAGCGATCGGTGGTCGGAATGTTGTGGTCGACGACCGCGAGCGTCTTTTCCGGCGCCCGCACCTTACGCCCCGTCATCCGCAGGCCCTCGAAGGCCTGCGGGCTCGTCACCTCATGCACGAGATGCCGGTCGATATAGATGAGCGACGTGCCGTCAGGCTGCGCGTCGACGAGATGATCGTCCCAGATTTTGTCGTAGAGGGTGCGCGGTCTGGCCATGGCAAAGCCCGGTGAATTCTCTCGATACTATTTAAGCCTGCAGCTCGAGGAATAAAAGCGGTCGTTCAGTCCGCAACCACTTCCACTTCGACCTTGGAAGCGCCGGTGTTCAGCCGGCCGGCGATTTCCCTCGCCTCATCGCGGGTAAAGTTGCCGTCGACCTGGAACACGCCGCCCGTAATCGGCTGACCGATGACGGTCTTGGTTACGCGCTTGCCGTCGATCCTGAGCTCGACGTTGCGGCCGACATTCTCCCGCGTGAGTTCGAAAAACGCTTTGACCGAAGCCGGCCGCAAATAGATGGACACGATCGGCTCGTGCGCGCGGGAATCAAAGCCGGGGGTCGCCCGCAAAACGTCAAGGGCGAGCGGCTCCGCCGCGACCGGAAGCGCAACGAACAGCGCGAGAGCGCCAGCGAGTACGAAGCGATTGCCGGCACGCATCACTCGGCCTATTCCGCCTTCGCCTCCGCGGCCGCGGCTGGCGTCGGCAACGGCTCGGCCGGCGGCGCGGTTTCCAGCGTCTCCGCCGGTCCCTTGTCGCCCATCTCGGCGGCGAAGTCCTGCTTCTCGCCGATCCGCGCCTTCTTGCCGCGGCGCGCGCGCAGGTAATAAAGCTTGGCGCGGCGCACCTTGCCGCGGCGCACGACCTCGAGCGAATCGATCATCGGCGAATAGAGCGGGAAGACCCGCTCGACGCCTTCGCCGTAGGAAATCTTGCGCACGGTAAAGCTTTCGTTCAGCCCCGCGCCCGAGCGGCCGATGCACACGCCCTCATAGGCCTGAATGCGCGTGCGGTCGCCTTCGACCACCTTGACGTTGACGAGCACGGTGTCGCCCGGCGCGAAATCCGGAATCTGCTTGCCGTGGCTGACGCGCGCGATCTCTTCGCGCTCGAGTGTCTGAATGATGTTCATGGCTTCCAACCTTCGCGCCCGGTCCTATGGGACCGCGTTATCGAATATGTCCTTACGGGATGGGCGGCGTAATACGCCAATCCGGGCCTTTTGTCATGCTTTTTTGGGCGCCCCGCCCTTGCGCGCGGCCCACAGGTCCGGACGGCGCTCGCGCGTGATCTTTTCCGCCTGTTCTTGCCGCCAGGCGGCGACTTTGCCGTGGTGGCCGGAGTTAAGGATTTCCGGAATCTCCCGGCCCTCGAACTCCTGCGGCCGCGTGTAATGCGGATATTCGAGGAGACCCGCCTCGAAACTTTCCTCGGCGTGCGAGGCTTCCTTGCCGATCACTCCCGGCAGGAGCCGCACGCAGGCATCGATCAAGACGAAGGCTGCGATCTCGCCGCCCGACAGCACGTAGTCGCCGATCGAGATCTCCTCGAGCGCGCGCGACTCAATCGCCCGCTCGTCGACCCCTTCGAAGCGGCCGCAGACGAGAACGACGCCGGGAGCGTTCGCGAGCTCGCGCACGCGCGATTGCAGGAGCGGCTTCCCGCGCGGCGTGAGCAAAATGCGAGGACGCGGGTCACCCGCCGAAGCCGTGCGATCGATCGCGCGCGCCAAGACGTCGGCGCGCATCACCATGCCGGGGCCGCCGCCCGCCGGCGTGTCGTCGACCGAGCGATGCTTGCCCTCGGCAAAGTCGCGGATGTCGACCGCTTCGCATGACCACAGCTTCTGATCGAGCGCCTTGCCGGCGAGGCTCGCGCCGAGCGGGCCCGGAAAGAGTTCGGGAAAAATCGTGAGTACGCTCGCGCGCCACATGGATTAGGCTTTCGTGCTCTCGTCGAACAAGCCCTTTGGCGGCTCGGCGACGATCTTACCGCCTTCGATGTCGACGGCGGGCACGTACTGATCGATGAACGGAATCAGCACGTTTTCGCCGTGCGCGCGCTTGATCTCCAGAAGATCGCCGGCGCCGAAATTCTGCACGCCGACTACCTCGCCAAGTTTCTCGCCCGCCTTCGTCTCCACGGCGAGCCCGATGAGGTCGGCGCAATAGAACGTGTCGGCCGCTTTTTGCTTCGGCAGACGCGCGCGCGGAACATAGAGTTCAAGATGCGTGAGCTTCGCGGCTTCGTCGCGGTCGCCGATGCCTTCGAAGCGCGCGACGAGATGATCCTTGGCCGGCCGCAAGGCCACGATGCGAAAGCGGCGCGTGCCGCTCTCGTCCTCGAGCTCGCCATAGGAGCGGATCGCGAGCGGCTCTTCGGTATAGGCGAAAAGCCGCACCTCGCCGCGCACGCCATGCGCGGCACCGATCTTGGCGATCAGGACCCGCTCCGCCGGCATCGAGCCCTAGCTCGCGGCGGCCTCGGGCTTCGGCGCTTCCGCTTTCGGGGCTTCGGCGGGCTTGGCGCCTTCGGCGGGTTTCGCGCCCGCTTCCTTGGCGGCGGCTTCGGCCTTGGCCTTGCGCTCGGCGCGCGGGACCGCCTTCTCCGGATTGTTGCGGGGCTTGCGCTTCATCACGCCCGCGGCATCGAGAAAGCGCGACACCCGGTCCGACGGCTGCGCGCCTTTCGAGATCCAGTGCTTGATGCGCTCGAGTTCGAGCTGCACGCGCTCCTTCGAGTCCTTCGGCAGCATCGGATTGTAGGTGCCGAGCTTCTCGATGAAGCGGCCGTCGCGCGGATAGCGCGAGTCGGCGACGACGACCCGGAATTGCGGACGCTTTTTCGCGCCGACGCGGGCAAGACGGATGGTGAGAGCCATTTCAGTTCCTTTCCTTCGAGTTCATCGGTTTTGGTTCGTCATTTCTTCTTGAAATCTTTTCCGCCGAGGCCGGGGAGACCCCCGAGCCCGGGCAGCTTGCCGCCGAGGCCGGGAAGGCCGCCGGAAGGCAGGCCCGGAACATTCGGCGGCGATCCGCCGGGATTCGCCGGCATTTTCTCGGCGAGTTTTTGCAAATCAGCCGGGCTCGGGCCGCCGCCGAGCAGATTGCCGAGGCCCGGGAATCCGCCGCGCTTGTTGCCCATCGCCTTCATCATGTCGGCCGTCTGCCGGTGCATCTTCAGGAGCCGGTTGATCTCCTCGACCTTGGTGCCGGAGCCGGCGGCGATCCGCTTCTTGCGGCTTGCTTTCAGAATGTCGGGATTTTTCCGCTCGGCGGGCGTCATCGAATCGATGATCGCCGTTTGCCGTTTCAGGATTCGGTCGTCGAGATTGGCTTCCGCGATCTGGTTCTTCATCTTGGCGACGCCCGGCAGCATGCCGAGCATGCCCGAAATGCCGCCGATCTTTTTCATCTGATCGAGCTGGTCGCGGAGGTCCGACAGATCGAACTTGCCGGCGCGCATTTTCTCGGCGGCGGCCTTCGCCTTTTCGACGTCGAGATTCTCGACTGCCTTCTCGACGAGCGAAACCACGTCGCCCATGCCGAGGATACGGCCGGCGATGCGGCGCGGATCGAAATCCTCGAGCGCGTCCAACTTTTCGCCGGTGCCGATCAGCTTGATCGGCTTGCCGGTGACCGCGCGCATGGAAAGCGCCGCACCCCCGCGCCCGTCGCCGTCGACACGCGTGAGCACGATGCCGGTGAGCTTCAGGCGCTGATCAAAGGCGCGCGCGGTCGCGACCGCGTCCTGGCCGGTGAGGCTGTCGGCGACGAGCAGCACCTCGTGCGGCTTCGTCGCTTTCTCGACCTCGGCCAATTCCCGCATCAACTCCTCGTCGAGGGTGACGCGGCCGGCGCTGTCGAGGAGGACGACGTCGGCATTCGCGCGCTTCGCCGCGTCGATAGCGCGCCGCGCGATGGCGAGCGCGTTCTCGCCTTCGACGATTGGCAGCGTCTCGACGCCGATTTCGCGGCCCAGCACCGCGAGCTGTTCCATCGCCGCCGGGCGGCGCGTGTCGAGGGAGGCCATGAGCGGCTTCTTCTTCATCCGCTCTTTCAGGCGTTTTGCGATCTTGGCGGTGGTCGTCGTCTTGCCCGAGCCTTGCAGCCCCGCCATCAGGATCGGCACCGGGGCTGCCGCGGCAAGATCAACGGGCCTGGCGTCGGAGCCGAGCACGTTGACGAGCTCGTCGTGCACGATCTTCACGACCATCTGGCCGGGCGTCACCGAACGGATCACGTCGGCGCCGGTGGCCCGCTCCGCCGCGCGGTCGGTGAAGGCGCGCGCGACTTCGAGCGCGACGTCGGCTTCGAGCAGCGCCTTCCTCACTTCGCGCATCGCCTCGCGCACGTCGTTTTCCGACAAGGCGCCGCGGCCGGTGAGGCGGTTTAGAATGCCGCCGATTTTCTCCGACAGACTGTCGAACATCCTCAAACGCTTTCGCGCCCGAGGGCGCATCGCGCTGTCGGGCGTTGGCCTCCGGCCTCTTCTGGACCGGTGGGCGGTTAATTCAGCTCACGGACTTTCGAGAGCGCGCGGAAGCTAGGAGCGAGAAAAGGCCGAGTCAAGGCGATGGAATCGGGCCTGATGTGCCCCTATATGGCGGAAACAATGCCGATGTCCCGCCGCCGTTTATTCCTGGGCGTTGCCGCAATCGCCGCTATCTTTGGCGGCGGTGCCGCCGCCCGCAGCGCTTTCGCCCGTTATTATGACGGTCCGGTTTCCGATCACTTCGACGGCGAGCGCTTCTTCGACCCGCAAGGCTCGCCCTTGAAAAAGCCCGGCGACATGCTGCGCTTCTTCAGCGAACGCGGCGAGCCGTGGCCCGAGCGTGCGCCAAGCGCTTTCTCCGACAAGCCGCCGGCGCGGGTCGAAGGAAAAACCATCCGCGTTTCCTATGTCGGCCATGCGAGCGTATTGATCCAGACCGCGGGCGTGAACATTCTGTGCGACCCGGTGTGGTCCGAGCGCGCCTCGCCCTTCACCTTTGTCGGGCCGAAGCGCGTGAACGATCCGGGCGTTGCTTTCGAGAGCCTGCCGCCGATCGACTTTGTGTTCGTGTCGCATTGTCACTACGACCATCTTGATGTGGCGACGCTATCGCGCCTTGCCGCTGCGCATCATTCCCGCGTGATCACGCCGCTTGGCAACGACACCATCATGCACGCCTACGATCCGGCGATCGGCGCTACGGCCCATGACTGGGGCGAACGCGTCGACCTCGGCCGCGGCTTTGCGGTGACGCCGGTTCCCACCCGTCACTGGTCGGCGCGCGGGCTTCTCGACCGCAACAAGGCGCTATGGGCCTCGTTCGTGATCGAGACACCGAACGGAAAAATCTATTTTGTCGGCGATTCGGGCTATGGCGAGGGCCGCTACTTCAAGTCCGCGCGCGATGGCCATGGCCCCTTCCGCCTCGCCATCCTGCCGATCGGCGCCTACGAGCCGCGCTGGTTCATGCGTGACCAGCACATGAACCCGGAAGAAGCCGTGCAGGCGCTCGCCGATTGCGGCGCCGACCTCGCGCTCGCCCATCATCACGGCACCTTCAAGCTCACCTATGAAGCAATCGGCGCGCCGCGCGCGGCGCTCGCCGACGCCCTCAAGGCGGCGAACGTTTCCGCCGATCGCTTCCGCGCGTTGTCGCCCGGCGAAGTGTGGGAAATCGCCTAGAGCATGATCCCGAAAATGGGAACCGGTTTTCGGAAAAGACCATGCTCTGGAAAAGCCGCGATGAAAAATCCGCCGCCTACTTCGATTTCAGCGGCATGTAGATGTTGATCACGATCTCTTCCGGCTTCGTCGCCGTCGGATCGGTGACGTACTCCTCGATCGACAGATCCTCGGCGTCAATGCGCTTGGAGTCGATGAAATTGCTGATGTTCTCGTAGGTCGAATCCATCGCGTCGAACGGCCCGCGATAGACGAACTTGATCGCCTTGCCGGTGCGCGTCTGCCCGATCTTGAAATCCTCGCCCGGCGGCGAAGCCGGATCGGTTTCGATCGGGAGCGCCGCGTCGAATTCGAAGCCCTCGTCGCTCGTCGAGCGGTAAATCACGAGCGCGGGCGCCACCGCCTTCAGCTTCAATCGGTCGGCTTCCGCGCGCACCGCCTTGAAGGTAGCGACGAGATTGGCCCAGGCTTCTTCCCAGCTGGTTTTGCTGTGGCGAAACAGTGCCTTGTGATCCGGCAGCATGACCTCTTCGCCGAACGGATCCTGGCTTGCTTTCGGCGCGGGCGTTTTCGTTTCCTGCGCGAACGCGGCCGCCGTCAGCGTGACGGCAAGGAGCGACGCCGCGAGAAGGCGGGCCATCACCGGAATGAAAGCGAAGCGGATCGCCATGGCTGTTTCCGACCCAAGCGGTTTCGCCGAGATTGTTAACACCGAATGGAGCAAGGCGGATAGTAGCGAACGCGCCGACTCGCAAACAGACCCCGCTTTCTCCTATAAGTTCTACAACCTCGACGGTAGTCATGAGCGCGCTTCAGAACCGCCCCTTCACCAAGATGAACGGCCTCGGCAACGAGATCGTCGTGCTCGACCTGCGAACGGCGCCGGTGCCGGTCACGGCGGCGGAGGCGCGCGCCATCGCCCGCCCCGGCGCGGTGCCGTTCGATCAGTTGATGACGCTCTATCCGCCGAAGACGGCCGGCACCGAGGCCTTTGTGCGGATTTTCAATTCCGACGGCTCGGAAGCCGGCGCCTGCGGCAACGGCATGCGCTGTATTGCCGCGCTTGCCGCGAAGGCAACCGGCCGCAACACGCTCGCCTTCGAAACGCCGGCGGGCGTTGTCGGCTGCGAGATTGAATCCTTGCCCGGCAAGGTCACCGTCGACATGGGCCCGCCGCGCTTTCGCTGGGACGAAATTCCGCTCGCCGAGGAATTCCGCGACACGCGCGCGATCGAATTGCAGATCGGGCCGATCGACAAGCCGGTGCTGCATTCGCCCTCGGCCGTCAGCGTGGGCAATCCGCACGCAATCTTCTGGGTCGACGATGTCGCGGCCTACGACCTCGCGCGGTTCGGCCCGATGTTGGAGAACCATCCGATTTTCCCCGAACGCGCGAACATCTCGCTCGCGCAAGTGGCGGGAAAAGATCATCTGATCGTGAAGACGTGGGAGCGCGGCGCCGGGCTCACGCGTGCCTGCGGCTCGGCCGCCTGTGCCGCCGCCGTCGCCGCCGCCCGCACCAAGCGCACCGGGCGCAAGGTCCGCGTCACGCTGCCGGGCGGTGACCTCGAAATCGAATGGCGCGAGCGCGACGATCACGTATTGATGACGGGGCCGGTCGAGTTCGAATTCGAAGGCACGCTCTCGCCGGCAATGCTCTCCGAAGCCAGCGCTGCGTGAGAAAACGATGTCGGTCGAGGTCATCAATTTCGGATGCCGGTTGAACGCGGCGGAATCCGCGACGATCCGCCGCCACGCCGAAGCTGCCGGGTTAGAGGACACCGTCATCGTCAATTCCTGCGCGGTCACGGCGGAAGCCGTGCGCCAGGCGCGGCAGACGATCCGCCGCGTCGCGCGCGAGCGGCCGCACGCGCGCATCATCGTCACCGGCTGCGCCGCCCAGACGGAGCCCGCGACTTTCGCCGCAATGCCCGAGGTCGACCGCGTGCTGGGTAACGCCTCGAAAACCGCGCCCGCGACCTGGAACGAAGCGAAGCGCGCCCTCGATTTCGGCATCGGCGCCGGGGAGAAAATCAAGATCGACGATCTCGCCTCGGTGCGCGAGACAGCGCTCCACCTCGTCGACGGCTTCGAAGGCCGGGCACGGGCTTTCGTGCAGGTGCAAAACGGCTGCGATCACCGCTGCACTTTCTGCATCATTCCCTATGGCCGCGGCCCCTCGCGCTCGGTTCCCGCCGGTGAAGTTGTGGCGCAGATCCGCCGCCTCGTCGAAAACGGCTGCCGCGAGGCGGTGCTCACCGGCGTCGATCTCACCGCCTGGGGCGCCGATCTGCCGGGCGAGCCGCGATTGGGGGCGCTTGTGCGCGCGATCCTTCGGCATCTGCCGCAATTGCCGCGGCTCCGCATTTCCTCGATCGATCCGGTCGAGGTGGATGACGAGCTTTTCCGCGCGCTTGCCGAAGAAGAGCGGCTGATGCCGCATTTGCATCTTTCGCTGCAGGCCGGCGATGACCTTATTCTGAAGCGGATGAAGCGGCGGCATCTGCGCGCCGATGCGATCCGCTTCTGCGCCGAGGCGCGGCGCCGGCGGGCCGATATCGTCTTCGGCGCCGATCTCATCGCCGGTTTTCCGACCGAGACGGAAGCGCAGTTCCAGAATTCGCTCGCGCTCGTCGACGATTGCGGCCTCACCTACCTGCACGTTTTTCCGTTCTCGGCGCGCGAGGGCACGCCCGCGGCACGAATGCCGCAGATCGGCCGCGCAGTCGCGAAGGAACGCGCGCGCCGCCTGCGCGCGAAGGGCGAGACGGCGCTTCGCCGTCACCTGGCGCGTGAAGTCGGCCGGCAACGCAAGGTGCTGGTCGAGCAGGACGGCGGGCACACCGAGCATTACACCGAAGTAAAGCTCGAGCGGCCGTCGACGCCCGGCACGATCCAGGACGCATTCATCACCGGCCATGACGGCCGGCGGCTCTTCGCGGCCTAACGATATGAAAACTTTTCCGCACGAACGCTTTTCCTCGACGATCGCGCTCACGCCCGCCACCGTCAGCGACTTCGCGCGCGCCGCCGGCGACCGCAATCCGCTGCATCACGATGCCGCGCACGCGGCTTCGACGCGATACGGCCGGCTGCTTGCGAGCGGCCCGCAAACCACGGCGCATCTAATGGCGCTCACCGCCTCGCATTTTTCGCAACGCGGCGCCATGGTCGGGCTCGAATTCTGGTTCCGCTTCCGGCGGCCGGTTTTCGCCGACGAGACGATCAAGCTCGAATGGCTGGTCGTGTCGGTGAAGAGGAATGCCCGCCTCGGCGGCGACGTGATCGATCTTCGCGGCCGCATCCGGAACGAAGCCGGCGAAACCGCGGTGGGCGCCAAAGGCCGCGTCCTCGTCACCGAAAAACTCTGAAGATGAGCCCGAACGAAGGGGGGCTTTGGCGGCGTTTTTCGGCGGGTCTCGCGCGCACCGCCTCGCGCCTCGGCGACGGCATTGCGCATCTCGGCCGCCGCCGTCTCGACAAGGCGACGCTGCAGACGCTGGAGGACCTCCTGATCGAAGCCGATCTTGGGGCCGCGACGGCGGAAAAAATCGTCGCCGCGGTCGGCAAAGCGCGGCCCGGCCACGAGCTCGACGAGAACGAGATCAAGTCGCTGGTCGCGCACGAAATCGAAACGATTCTGGCGCCGGCCGAAAAGCCTTTCGCCGTCGACCCCGCGAAGGCGCCCTTCATCGTGCTCGGCGTCGGCGTCAACGGCTCCGGCAAGACGACGACGCTCGGCAAGCTCGCGGCCAAGCTGCAGGCGAGCGGCGATCGCGTCATCCTCGCCGCCGCCGATACCTTTCGCGCCGCCGCGATCGAGCAGCTGGTGCTGTGGGGTGAACGCGTGAACGCCCCGGTCGTCGCCAAGGCGCCCGGCGCCGATCCCGCTGGCATTGCCTTCGAGGCGATCGAGCGCGCCCGCGCCGAAAAGATCGGCGTTCTCCTGATCGACACCGCCGGCCGCCTGCAGAACAAATCGGCGCTGATGGACGAGCTTTCGAAGATCAACCGGGTAATGAAGAAGCTCGACGAGACCGCGCCGCATGCGGTGCTCCTCGTGCTCGACGCCACCGTCGGCCAAAACGCGATCTCGCAAGTGGACGCCTTTGCCAGGACCGCAGGGGTCACCGGCATCGTGCTCACCAAGCTCGACGGCACCGCCAAGGGCGGCATCCTCGTCGCGATCGCCGACCGCTTCGGCCTGCCCGTGCATTTCGTCGGTGTGGGCGAGGCCGTCGACGACCTCGCACCGTTCGATGCCCGTGCTTTCGCCCGTGCGATCGTCGGCCTCGACGAATCCGCGCCCTCTTGATCCGCGCGCACGCAACAGGCATCAAGGCGACATGAACGAACCCCCGCCGCCGCCCGCCAGGCTGAACCCGCTTGCGAAGCTCGCGCTCGACTTCGGGCCGCTCATTCTTTTCTTCTTCGCCAACAGCTATCGCGGCATTTTCTTCGCCACCGCCGCCTTCATGGTGGCGGTCCTGGCGGCGCTCGCGCTTCAATACGTCCTTATCCGCCGTATTCCGATCGTTCCCTTGGTGACGGCCGCAATCGTTCTCGTCTTCGGCGGGCTGACGCTCTGGCTGCAGAACGAGACCTTCATCAAGGTGAAGCCGACGATCATCTACTTGATGTTCTCGGCGATCCTGTTCATCGGCCTTTTCACCGGCCGGCCGCTCTTCGAGCTCGTGCTCGACGGAGCCTTTCATCTCACCGAAGAGGGCTGGAAGAAGCTCACGCTCCGCTGGGCGATTTTTTTCCTCGCGCTCGCGATCCTGAACGAAATCGTGTGGCGCTCGGTCTCGACCGACACCTGGGTTGCCTTCAAGACATTCGGCTTCGTGCCGCTGACCATCCTCTTCGCGCTCGCGCAAACGCCGGTGTTTCTCCGCCACGCGGCGAAGGCGCCGGAGTCATGATTCGCCGAGCGCCTTTTGGATCTCGCGCTCGAGCTGAGGCAGCGTCTCGTCCGTGATCGGACCCACGAGCTTGTAGGCGATCCGCCCGTTGCGGCCGATGAGAAACGTCTCCGGCACCCCGTAGACGCCCCATTCGATCGCCGAGCGCCCGTCGGGATCGACGCCCACGGCCGCGAACGGATTGCCGTGGCGCCCCAAGAAGCGCCGCGCGTTTTCGCTGGCGTCCTTGTAGTTGATGCCCACGAGCAGCGTTCGCCCGTCCGCCGCGAGCCGCATCAGTTGCGGATGTTCCGACAGGCACGGCACGCACCACGACGCCCATACGTTCACGATCGTGACCTGTCCTTTGAATTGCGCCGGATCGAGACCCGGCACCGGCTTGCCGTCCCGCAGCAAACCATCGAGCGCGGCGAGCGAAAGCGCGGGCGCGGGCTTCCCGATCAGCGCCGAAGGCAATCGCGACGGATCGCCGCTTCCGAGGTGGAAAAAGAGGAACCCCGCGAGCGCGAGAAGGCGGAAAAACAGGAGCCCCGCGAGCGCGAGAAAAAAGAGGAGCGGCAGCGCGACCAGGAAGCGCCGCGAAGTCGGGGCAGGCTCCGGCGTGATCGTCACGGTCAGCGGTCCGAGCGCCTTTTGGCGCCGCGCGCCTCGAGTTCGGCGATCGCGCGCGCGAGCGCGCGATAATCGGCGGCGACCCAAAGCACGAGCGCGCCGACGATGATCGCCGCCGCCGCATAGGCGGCGACGATGAAAGCGGCGTGCGGACCGAGATCCATCGCTACCCTGCCTCGGCCGTCGCCGCCGCGAGAATGCCGAGCGTGCGCAACCGGCGGCGCAGGATTTCATTGCGCATGGCGGCAAGCTGCAAGGCGAAGAAGAGCGCGGCAAAGCCCGCGGCTGAAATCAGAAGCGGCGTCAACAGCGAGGGATGGATGGTCGGCCCATCGAGCCTGAAAACGGAAGCGCCCTGATGCAGCGACGACCACCAATCGACCGAGAACTTCACGATCGGCACGTTGATGAAGCCGACCAAGGTGAGGATCGCCGCCGCCTTGCCGGCGCGGCCGGGATCGTCGATCGCGCCCCACACCGCGATCACGCCGAGATAGAGGAGAAACAGCACAAGCACCGACGTGAGCCGCGGATCCCACACCCAATAGGCGCCCCACATCGGACGGCCCCAGAGCGCGCCGGTCACGAGGCAAAGGAGGCAAAACGCTGCTCCAATGGGAGCGGCCGCCTTCGCCGCGACATCGGCGAGCGGATGCCGCCACACCAGCGTGCCGAGCGAAGCGACCGCCATCAGCGTATAGGCGAAAAGCGCGATCCAGGCCGACGGCACGTGAATGTACATGACCCGCACCATCTCGCCCTGCTGGTAGTCGGGCGGCGCGCGAAAGCCGAGCCCGAGCCCGAGCCCGATCAAGGCAAGCGCGAGCACGGCGAGCGCAGGAATCAAGACGCGCGCGAGTTGAAGAAACCGGTGCGGATTGGCGAGTTCGTAAAACGGCATGGGTTCTGATTATCGGGCCGCGATCGCGTCCGCAATGCGGCGGTGGCACACGTTTCTATTCGCGGGCATGACGGAGGGCGGCGGCCGCCGCGACCGGGCCCAACACCAGGAAGAAGAGCGAGATTGCGCACAACAGGCGAAACGGCGCGCCAAAGGGGATTTCGTTGGTGACCGCGGCATCGGTAGCCGCAACCCCGAAAATCAGAAGCGGGATCGCGAGCGGCAGCACCAGCACCGCCACCAACATCCCGCTTCGAGGGAGTGTCGCCGCGAGCGCCCCGCCGATAAGGCCGATCAAGGTGACGGCTGGCGTGCCGGCGAGGAGCGTGATCGTGACGGCGGCGAGCGCCGGCGGCTCGATCCCGAGCATGAGGCCGAGAACCGGCGTCATCACGACGAGCGGAAGCCCGGTCGCAATCCAATGCGCGAGCGCCTTGGTGGCGGCGATCAGCGCGAGCGGCACCGGCGCGAGCAGCAACAAATCAAGGCTTCCATCTTCATGGTCGGAAGCGAAGATGCGCTCCAGCCCCAAAAGGCTCGCGAGCAACGCTCCGATCCACAGCACGGCGGCGCCGATCCGTTTCAGCAAGGGAAGATCGGGGCCGATGGCGAACGGCACGATGGTCACCAGCGCGAGAAAGAAAATCACGCCGATGCCGGCGCCGCCGCCCGCGCGCAGCGCGAGCTTGAGGTCGCGCTTCAGAATCGCGGCAAGCGCCCGGCTCAATGTCCGTCTCCGAGCGAAATCGCGCGGGCACCGGGAAGATCGAGGTTGAGATGCGTCGCGGCAATCACGATGCCGTCGCGTCCGCGATGCTCCCGCATCAATCGCGCGAGCAGCGCCTGTCCGTTGGTATCGAGCGAACTTGCCGGCTCGTCGAGAAGCCAGATCGGCCGCTCGCTGACCAGGAGCCGTGCCAAGGCCGCGCGCCGCCGCTGCCCCGCCGAAAGCACCGCCGCCGGCAATTCCGCCAGGCCGCCGATCGCCATCCGTTGCAGCGCTGCTTCGACCGTGGCGCCGCCGCCGCCCGAAAGGCCCCGGTAGAAGGCGAGGTTTTCGCCGACCGTGAGCACACCCTTCTGCGCATCGAGGTGGCCGACGAAGTGAACGGCTTCACCCGGCGGGTTTTCCCACCCGGCGAGCGAAATACGGCCGCTGTCCGGCGGCAAAAGCCCCGCGATCGTCCGCAAAAGCGTGGTTTTCCCGCTGCCGTTCGCCCCGCTCACCACGAGAGCCTCGCCCGGTCCGAGCGCGAAGGAAAGGTCCCGGAACAAGCTTCGCCCCCCGCGCATTGAGCCGAGACCTTCCGCCAGCAATCGCATCGGCTCGGACCTTCGATTTCAGCCCAAAAGCGGGCGGGTTTGATCTAACGCCTTCGTCGCGGTGACCGCGCTTTTAAATCGCTATATAAAGCCCGCAACCGCTGGAAAATCCTGGGAACCGCCGTGACCTCGCTCGACAGCTTCAAATGCCGCCGCACCCTGAAGGTGGGCAAGAAATCCTACGACTATTACAGCCTGCCGGTGGCCGAAAAGAACGGCCTCGCGGGCATTGCCAGCCTCCCGTTCTCGATGAAGGTTCTCCTGGAGAATCTCATCCGCCACGAGGACGGCCGCACGGTCAAGAAAGACGACATCAAGGCGATCGCCGAATGGGTGAAGAAGCGCAGGAGCGAGCGCGAAATCGCCTTCCGCCCGGCGCGCGTATTGATGCAGGATTTCACCGGCGTGCCGGCGGTCGTGGACCTTGCCGCCATGCGCGACGCGATGAAGATGCTCGGCGGCGACCCGAACAAGATCAATCCCCTGGTGCCGGTCGACCTCGTCATCGATCACTCGGTGATCGTCGATCATTTCGGCACCCCGCGCGCCTTCAAGCAGAACGTCGAGCTCGAATACAAGCGCAACCTCGAGCGCTATCGCTTTCTCAAATGGGGGCAGCAGGCCTTCAACAATTTCCGCGTGGTGCCGCCGGGCACCGGCATCTGCCACCAGGTCAATCTCGAATATCTGTCGCGGACGGTCTGGTCGCGGCCGGAAAAGGACGCGAACGGCAAGACCATCGAAGTCGCCTATCCCGATACGCTGGTCGGCACCGACAGCCACACCACCATGGTCAACGGTCTTTCGGTGCTCGGCTGGGGCGTCGGCGGCATCGAGGCCGAGGCCGCGATGCTCGGTCAGCCGATCTCGATGGTGGTCCCCGAGGTGGTCGGCTTCCGCCTGAGCGGAAAGCTGAAAGAGGGCGTGACCGCCACCGACCTCGTGCTCACCGTGACGGAAATGCTGCGCAAGCAGGGCGTCGTCGGCAAGTTCGTCGAGTTTTACGGGCCGGGTGTCGGCGCGCTCACGGTCGAAGACCGCGCCACCATCGGCAACATGTCGCCGGAATACGGCGCCACTTGCGGCTTCTTCCCGATCGGCGCGGAAACAATCCAGTATTTGTCCGACACCGGCCGCGACAAGGACCAAGTGGCGCTGGTCGATGCCTACGCGAAAGCGCAAGGACTGTTTCACGCCAAATCCACGCCCGATCCGGTGTTCACCGATACGCTGTCGCTTGATCTTGCGGCCGTCGAGCCTTCGCTCGCCGGTCCCAAGCGGCCGCAGGACCGCGTTCCGCTTTCAAACGTCAAGGCCGGCTTCACCGAGGCGATGGACAAGGAATTCAAGAAAGCCACCGAGCTCGGCCGCCGCTTCAAGGTGACGGGCGAAAAATTCGACCTCGGCCACGGCGACGTGGTGATCGCCGCGATCACCTCCTGCACCAACACCTCGAATCCGAGCGTGATGATCGGCGCCGGGCTTTTGGCGCGCAACGCCATCAAAAAAGGCCTCAAGGTGCAGCCGTGGGTGAAGACTTCGCTTGCGCCCGGCTCGCAGGTGGTCGGCGATTATCTCGCGAAGTCCGGCCTGCAAAAGGATCTCGACAAGCTTGGCTTCAACCTTGTCGGCTTCGGCTGCACCACCTGCATCGGTAATTCCGGGCCGCTGGCGGAGCCGATCTCGAAGACGGTCAACGGTAGCGACCTTGTCGCCGCCGCGGTGCTGTCGGGCAACCGCAATTTCGAAGGCCGCGTCAATCCCGACGTGCGCGCGAACTATCTCGCCTCGCCGCCGCTCGTTGTTGCCTATGCGCTCGCGGGCTCGATGCTGAAGGACCTTACCAAGGAGCCGCTCGGCACCGGCAACGGCGGCAAACCCGTCTACCTCAAGGACATCTGGCCCGATTCGAAGGAAATTGCGCGCTTCGTCCGCCGCACCATCACGAAGAAGCTCTTCCAGAAGAAATATTCCGACGTCTTCAAGGGCGACGCGCACTGGCGTTCGATCAAGGTGGCGAAGAGCGACACCTATCCGTGGGATTCGCAGTCGACCTATGTGCAGAACCCGCCCTACTTCTCCCATATGAGCAAGAAGCCGGCGCCGATCACCGATATCGTGAACGCGCGCGTTCTCGGCCTCTTCCTCGATTCGATCACCACCGACCACATCTCGCCGGCGGGATCGATCAAGGCGGCTTCGCCCGCCGGCAAATATCTGGTCGATCACGGCGTCGAGGTCATCGACTTCAACCAGTACGGCACGCGCCGCGGCAATCACGAGGTGATGATGCGCGGCACCTTCGCCAACATCCGCATCAAGAACCAGATGGTGCCGGGCGTCGAAGGCGGCGTCACCGTCCACTATCCGTCGGGCGAGCGGCTTTCGATCTACGACGCCGCCATGCGCTACAAGCGCGAGCACGTGCCGCTCGTCGTCTTCGCCGGCAAGGAATACGGCACCGGCTCCTCGCGCGACTGGGCGGCGAAAGGCACGACCCTCCTCGGCATCCGCGCGGTGATCGCGCAATCCTTCGAGCGCATTCACCGCTCCAACCTCGTCGGCATGGGCGTCGTTCCGCTCACCTTCGAGGAGGGAACGTCGTGGCAGACGCTGGGCCTGAAGGGCGATGAGGTTGTGACGATCCGCGGCCTCGCGGCAGACTTGAAGCCGCGCCAGAAGTTCACCGCCGAAATCAAATTCGCCAACGGCTCCGTCAAGCAGGTACCGCTCGCCTGCCGCATCGATACGCTGGATGAACTCGACTATTTCAAGAACGGCGGGATCTTGAATTACGTGCTGCGACAGCTCGCGGCCTAACGCGGCGTTCACGAAAAGGGGACGCAATTTCACCGTGAAGTGACTCGCATTCGGGGCGCCAAGGGAGCATTTAGAACGGACCAACACCCGGAACCGCGATGATCACTCCCCGCCGACTGCCCGCTCTTCTTCCGTTGCTCGCGATTCTCGCGACGCCTGCGCTCGCGGCCGAGCCGAAGCCCGTGGTCGAACTGTTCACGAGCCAGGGCTGCTCGTCATGCCCGCCGGCCGACCGCGTGCTCGGCGAGCTTGCGCGGGAAGGCCGCGTGATCGCGCTCAGCCTTCCGGTCGATTATTGGGATTATCTCGGCTGGAAGGACACACTCGCGCAGCACACAAATTCCATGCGCCAGCGCGGCTATGCCAGCGACCGCGGCGGCCGGGTCTACACGCCGCAAGTGGTCGTGAACGGCGCGATGCAGGTGATCGGCAGCGACCGCCCGGCGATCGAGGCCGCCTGCAAGAGCGCCGCCGCGAAGCCTGCGGTACCCGTGACCCTTGCCCGCAACGGCAGCAACCTCGAGGTCGATATCGGCGCCGGAGACGGCGCGCCGGCTTCGGTGTGGCTGCTGACCGTGACACGGGCCACGCCGGTTGAAATCGGCCGCGGCGAAAATCACGGCCGCACCATCACCTATTCCAACGTGGTCCGTTCCTGGCAGCGCGTGGCCGAATGGAACGGCACGCCGATGAAGAGCTCGGTGCCGTTCTCGGATCTCAATGACAAGGATGCCGACGCGGTCGTGGTTCTCGTGCAGCCCGGCTCGATCGAAACTCCCGGCCCCGTGCGCGGCGCGTCGATGCTCGAGCTGCGCTAAAATAAAAATTCAGCCGCTGAAAACAAAAAACGGGCCGGTGTAAACCGGCCCGAAGCGCGTTGGGGGATTGAACCGTACGCGGAACTGATTGGGTCGGCCCATAGAAGCCCGGGGGGCTGGGGGGCTGGGAATTGACCGGCGCTTCTACGAGGCCGACCCGGAGGCTACGAGGCGCCTGTTTTACCGCTTGCTTTGGCGTGGCCGGGGCCGAAATCAGGCGATATTATGATTTTCTTAACGGCCGCGTGAGGCTTGCGCGGTACGCAGCCCGGCGCGAACATGAGCGCGACCACGGGTCACAGGTATACCAGGAGGCGCGATGGGCGATCTCGAGCCGATAGCGTTTCCGGGAGGCAAAAGTTCCAGGTCTCCCGGTTCGAAAGTGACGTTTGACCGGCGCGAGCTCATGCGCATCCTCGAACTCTATGGCCGCAAGGTCGCGGCCGGCGAATGGCGCGATTACGCCATTGCCTTCCTCAAGGACCGCGCCGTGTTCTCAGTGTTCCGGCGCTCCTCCGAACTGCCGCTCTACCGCATCGAAAAAAACATGGCGCTGGCGCGCCGCCAGGGCGCCTATGCGGTGGTGGCTGCATCGGGCCTTGTGTTGAAGCGCGGCCATGACCTTGGCCGCGTCTTGCGCGCGATCGATCCTCTGCGCGTCGTCAATTAGATTTGCAGCGCGTTCGAATCAAAAGGCCCCGGCAAAAGCCCGGGGCCTTTTCTTCTTTTGTGAGCGGCGCGCTTCGTTAGTTGCGGCGGCCGAAGAGCTGCAACAGCATCATGAAGAGGTTGATGAAGTCGAGATAAAGCGCAAGCGCGCCCATCACCGCTTTGCGGCCGGCGACCACTTCGTCATCAGCCTCGAAATACATCTCCTTGATGCGCTGCGTATCCCAGGCGGTGAGACCCGCGAACACCAGGACGCCCACGATCGAAACCACGAATTGCAGTCCCGAGGACTGCAAGAAGAGGTTCACGAGCGAGGCGATGATGACGCCGAAGAGGCCCATCACCAGGAACGCGCCGAAGGGAGAAAGATCCCGCTGCGTCGTGTAGCCGTAGAGGCTGAGTGCTCCGAACGCGGCCGCGGTGACGAAGAAGACCTGGGTGATGCTCTGGCCGGTATAAACCAGGAAAATCACCGACAGCGACAGGCCGACGAGCGCGGCATAGATCCAGAACGTGGTCTGTGCCGCCGCCACACTCATGCTGCTGATGCGGAAACTCAGCAGGAATACGAGCGCGAGCGGCGCGAAAATCACGACCCATTTGAGCGGGCTCGTGTAGATCAGCCGGCCGAAGTCGGTGAGGTGGGCGACGCCGCCGGAGCGGTCGACCGCCAACAGAAACGTGCCGAGTGCCGCGGCACCCGTAATCGCAAGCCCGAGGGCCATGTAATTGTAGACCCTGAGCATGTACGCCCGCAGGCCTTGGTCAACCGCAGCTCCTGTGCGGGCTGCCGGCCCGCCGTAGCGGTTGGCAGGATTGGTGTTGAAGTCGGACATGATGCCTCTGTCTCCCTCTGAAGCGCGTAAAGACGCGAATCCCCTTGGAACGGGATCAATGGCGAATTCTGGTCGCTAATATGGGGACCGCGGATGAGGGCGGCAAGTGAATTTCCCGCAAGGTTCGGGGAACGGTGAAAAAGCGGCTTATAAGCCCCCCAAATCACAGGTTCCGCAGCACCGTGGCGGGTTTCTGCCCGAGCGCCCGCCAGGTGCCGATCAATCCGAAGACGACCGTGAAAAAGACCGACAACCCCGCCGCGATTCCCGCCGCCGAGGGCGTGAAAACGAAGCGGAAATGCATGACTTCTTTCACCACATAGGCCCCGGCCGCGGCGCCCGCGGCCGTCGCGATCACCGCCGTGATCAGGCCCAGGATCGCGTACTCCAGACCATAGGCCAGCACGAGGCGGCCGCGGGTCGCCCCCAGCGTTTTCAGAATCACCGCGTCATAGACGCGCGTGTGATGACCGGCGGCGAGCGCGCCGGCGAGCACCAGAATGCTCGCGATCAGCGTGATGGCGGCCGCGCCACGCACGGCTTTTGCAAGGTCAGCAACGATCGAGTTGATCGCGTCCAGCGCTTCCTTCACGCGCACGCTCGTCACGGCCGGAAAAGCGGATGTCAGTTCCTTGATCAGCTTCAATTCGGTTTCAGGCTTGCCGCCGTCGGCGTAGGTCAGCGTCGCGAGCAAATTATAGGGCGCGCCTTGAAACGTGTTCGGCGGAAACAGCATCACGAAATTGATGCCGAGATTTTCCCAATCGACGCGGCGTAAGTTCGCGATCGAAGCCTCGACGTTGCGGCCGAGCACGTTGACGACGATCTGATCGCCCACTTTCAGTTTCAAAAGATCGGCGATCCGCTGCTCGAACGAGACGACCGGCGGCCCGTCGTAATGCTCCGGCCACCAGGCGCCGCCGACGATCGCCGAGCCTTCCGGCACGTCTTCCGCGAAGGTGATGCCGCGATCCGACTGCAGCACCCAGGCGGCCTCCGGATCGGGCTTGATGTCCTCGACCGGCACGCCCTTCAGGCTGACGATGCGGCCGCGCAGCATCGGCACCTCGTCGAGCCGCGCGTCGGCCGGCGAATGGTCGCGAATGAATGCGTCGAAGCGCTTCGATTCCGCCGAGGTGATGTCGAGAAAAAAGAAACTCGGCGCCTGCTTCGGCAGCGTCGAGGTCAATTGCCGGCGCAAATTTCCCTCGATCAACGCGAGCGTGACGAGGAGCGAGAGCCCAAGGCCGAGCGAGAGTACGACCGAGGGCGTGAGCGCGCCCGGCCGGTATATATTGGAAAGCGCGAGGCGAAGCGTCGTCGATCGCGGCCGCGGCGCGCGGCGCGAAGCCGCCATGATGGCGGCGGCGAGCAGCCGCAGCACCACGAAAACGGCGGCGGAGGCCACCACATAGATGATTGCGATTTTCCGGTCTTCGGCGGCGCCGATCGCAAGCGCTGCAAGCGCCGCAACAGCGATCGCCGTCAACACCACGTAGCGGCGCCGCGGCATTCTGCTTGCGGGCTCGACCGCGTCGCGAAAAAGGGCGGCGACGGCGGCATCGTGGGCGCGTCCAAGCGGCCAGATCACGAAGGCGAGCGTGATCAGCGCGCCGTAGAGAAGCGCAAAAAAAAGCGCCCGCGGCTGCATCGAGGGAATGAACGGCAGCGGCAGCAAATTCCCGAAGCCATAGGAAATCGCAAATGGCAACGCCGCGCCGGCAAGGAGCCCGAGGCCGATGCCCGCGAGCGCAAGCAGGCCGACCTCGGCGAGATAAATCGAGAACACCGTCTCGCCGGTTGCGCCCACCGCCTTGAACGTCGCGATCGTCGCGCTCTTGCGATCGAGATAATACTTGACTGCATTCGCAACCCCGACACCGCCGACAAGGAGCGCCGTGAGCCCGACGAGCGTGAGAAATTCGGAGAAGCGCCGCACGTTGCGCTCAAGCTGCGGCGAGGCATCCGTGCGCGTGCGGATTTCCCATCCGGCGTCAGGAAAGCGTTGCCGCGCCTCGCTCACAAACTCGCGGAGGCCCTGCGCGCTCGCATCGTCGAGTTTCACCCGATAGGTCCAGCGCACGAGGCTGCCCGGCTGCAGCAGATTGCTTGCGCGCAAGGCGCCGCTCGCCACGATCAGGCGCGGACCGAAGCCGATTCCCTGCGCGAGCTTGTCGGGCTCCGACGCGATCGTCCCGGTGATTTCGAAGGTCGCGTCCCCAATCTTGATGCGGTCGCCGATCGCGATACCGAGCCGCGCGAGCAAGGTGGGGTCGGCGATCGCGCCGTAGGCGCCGACGGGCGCCCCGAGCAGGCTCACGAGCCCCTTCGGCGGATCGAGAACGATTTCCCCGCTCAGCGGATAGCTCGCATCGACCGCCTTCAGCTCGACGAGGGTGGCGGCGTTATCGCCCGCGCGCGCCATCGCGCGCATGGTGCTGACGACCCCGACGCGCCCGCGCTCTTCCATGAAATCCATCTCGCCGGCGCTCGCCTCGCGGTGAATGAGCGACAAGGCGACGTCGCCGCCGAGAATCACGCCGCCCTGGCGGGCCAGCGCGTCGGACAAATCGCGCGAAACCGAGCCGACGCCCGCGATCGCCGCGACCCCCAATGCGAGACAAGCAAGAAAAACACCGAAGCCGCGCACGCCGCCGCGCAACTCGCGCGCGGCGAACTTCAGCGCGAGCCCCGGCCGGATGGAAACGAGCGCCGTCACCTGGACCTTGCCGCCGCCGCGGGCGCCGCCGCCGTTTCGTCGATCCGCCCCGAGCGCATATGCACGACACGGCTGCAGCGCTTCACAAGATCGGGGTCGTGCGTGACAAGCACGAGCGTCGATTTGTGCTCCGCGCGCTTGGCGAACAAAAGATCCATGATTTCCTTACCCGTCGTGTCGTCGAGATTTCCCGTCGGCTCGTCGGCGATCAGCAACGCCGGCATCGGCGCAAGCGCGCGGGCAAGCGCCACCCGCTGCTGCTCGCCGCCTGAAAGTTGCGCCGGATAATGGCCGAAGCGATCGCCGAGACCGACGCTTTCGAGCTCAAGGCGCGCGCGCGCGAGCGCATCGCTGCGGCCGGCGAGTTCGAGCGGCACCGCGACGTTTTCGAGCGCGGTCATGGTGGGAATGAGATGAAAGGACTGAAATACGATCCCCATGGTACGGCCGCGGAAGCGCGCGAGCGCATCCTCGTCGAGCCCGCCCAATTCCTTGCCGGCAATTCGCACGCGGCCCGCATCCGGCCGCTCAAGGCCGGCCATGACCATCAACAGCGTCGACTTCCCGGAGCCCGACGGGCCGATGAGCCCCACCGCCTCGCCGGCGGAAATTTGAAGCGAAACCTGCTTGAGGATATGAACGCGCGCTCTACCTGTACCGAGCGATAAATCCACGCCGTCGATGGCGACGGCAACGGGCTCCTGACGCGGGGGTTTAAGGGACAAGTCCATGCGAAACTTCGGTTCCACGTTCCTTTACGCTGCGCAGCGCTCGGCCAAAAATGGGGCGCCGTCGCGGCAGCGGCGGCTCTTCCTAGCATCGCTCGCGGTCTTGTGCGCGGCCGCGTGTTTCCTGCAAGGGCCGCAAGCCCTCGCCGATCCGGTCAGGATCGTGGCCTTTGGCGACAGCCTGACCGCGGGCTACGGCCTCGCGCCGCAGGACGCCTTTCCCAACAAGCTCGCCGCCGTGCTGCGGGCAAAAGGATATGACGTCACGATCGCCAATGCCGGCGTCTCCGGTGATACGACTTCGGCCGCGCTTTCGCGGCTTGACTGGTCGGTGCCCGCGGGCACTGAGGCCGTGATCCTCGAATTTGGCGCCAACGACGCGTTCCGGGGCGTGGCGCCGGCGATCGTCAGTCAAAATCTCGATGAGATCATCCGCCGCCTAAAAGCCCGCAACGTCGAGGTCCTGCTCGCCGGCATGTATGCGCCGCGCAATCTCGGCACCGATTACTATTCCGCCTTCGACGCGATCTATCCGGCGCTCGCGAAGAAATACGGACTGATCCTCGTCCCGTTCTTTCTCAAGGGGGTCGCGGGCGTCCCCGACCTCAATCAGGCCGACGGCATCCATCCGACCGCCGCCGGCACAGACGTGGTCGTGAAGGTGATGTTGCCGTCCGCCGAGGCATTGATTCAGCGGGTGCGAGGGCGCAAAGCTTCCTGAATGCCGCGAATCTTTACCGGCGTTGAAATCCCCGCAGAGGTGGCACAGGCGCTCGCCATCCTGCGCGGCGGGCTGCCGGGGGCGCGCTGGGTCGATCCCGCGAACTATCACCTCACGCTTCGTTTCATCGGCGACGTGGATGGGGCGGTCGCGCGCGACGTGATGCAGATACTCGGCCGCGTGGAACGGCGGCCGTTCGAAATCGCGGTCAACGGCGTGGATCAGTTCGGCGGCAAGAAGCCCCGCGCGATCATCGCTTCCGTCGCGGTGAACGGCGCGCTCACCGAATTGCAGGCCGAGCACGAACGAATTCTGCAACGCATGGGACTTGAGCCCGAGCAGCGCAAGTTCACGCCGCACGTGACGCTGGCGCGGCTCCGCGATTCCTCAAGCCGCGAGGTCGCCGACTATCTCTCCATTCGCGGCGCCTTCAAAACTCCGCCTTTTCCGATTACGCGCTTCGTCCTGTTTTCTTCGCGCGCGTCCATCGGCGGCGGCCCTTATGTGGTGGAGGCCGCCTACCCGCTGCGGTGAGCGAAGGACTTGCGGAGGCGCCGGGAAAAGACCATCTCACGGCGTGCGATTGGGAGGCGAGAATGGCGTTCTCGACGACCGAAAATATCCGGGCCGCGGCCGACGAAGCGCGCGTGCGCGCCGGCTTCTGGACGAAGATCAGGGCCGTCGCCGCGCACATCCCCTTCGCCGAGGATGCGCTCGCGGCCTACTATTGCGCCTTCGACCGGGAAACGCCGCTGCATGTGCGCGCGACGCTATGGGCGGCGCTGGCCTATTTCATCATGCCGTTCGATGTGATTCCCGACTACCTGCCGCTGATCGGTTTCACCGACGATGCCGCGGTCCTCGCGACGGCGCTGCGGCTGGTGGCCGCCCACATGCAGCCCGAGCATCGCGAGGCCGCGCGGCGCGCGCTCAAGAAACTCGTCGCCGACTAAACCTTCGGCTTCAACAGCACCTTGCCCTTGATCTTGCGCGCGCCGATGGCGGCGAACGCCTCGCCCGCGCGCTCGAACGGATAAACCGCGTCGACATGCGCCGACAGGCGCCCCGCATTGACCCAGTCGAGCACGTCCTTGATCTGCGCGCGCAACCGCTCGGGATGCCGGCGGATGAATTCGCCCCAGAACACGCCGACGATTTCGCAGCCTTTCAGGAGCGCGAGGTTGAGCGGGATTTTCGGAATCTCGCCGGCGGCAAAACCGATGACGAGGTAGCGCCCCTCCCACGCGGTCGACCGCAAGGCGGGTTCCGCGTAAGGCCCGCCGACCGGATCATAGACAACGTCGGCGCCCTTGCCGCCGGTCAGTTCGCGCAGGCGTTCCTTCAGGTCTTCCTTGGAATAATCGATGACGTCGTCAGCACCGTGCTGGCGGCAGAATTCGAGCTTGTCCGCCGATGAAGCGCAGGCGATCACCCGCGCCCCGAGAATCTTGCCAAGCTCGATCGCCGCTAACCCCGTGCCGCCCGCCGCCCCCAGCACCGCGAGCGTCTCGCCCGGCTTGATCTTGGCGCGGTCGGCGAGCGCATGGATCGTGGTCCCATAGGTGACGAAGAGCCCGGCGGCGCGGTCGAGATCGAGGGAGGGCGGCACGAGCACCAGCCGCTCGGTCGAAACCGCGAGCTTCTCGCGCGCGGCCCCAAAGCCCAAATGCCCGCAGACCTTGTCGCCGACCTTGAACCCGGTGACCCCCGGACCCACCGCCGACACGGTGCCGGAAAATTCGGCAGCCGGTGAGAACGGGAAGTCGGGCTTATACTGGTACTTTCCGGCGATGATGAGCGTGTCGAAAAAGTTGAGCGCGGCTGCGGCAATATCGACCACCGCTTCGCCTTTCGCCGGAACCGGATCCGGCAAATCGGCAAGTTCAAGCGCTTCGGGCGGGCCGGCGCGCCGGCAAAGGACGGCTTTCATGGAAATGGCCTTGCGGAAGGAGCGGAGATCGCGGACGTTTTTGCGCCATTTTTTCGGCGGCGTCCATGGCTAGTGATCCGAACCCGAAGTCCGCGATCGCGCTTGCTGCGCCGTATGGCGAACTTCGGGTTCGGGGCACTAGGCATGACGCCCCGCGCTCGCTATTTTTCGTTCACACGAGGGCGACTTGTTCGCGATCTAGAACGCGGCTCCAGCCTGGGATATCGCCATGACCACTCGTCCGTTTTTCACTTGCCTTGCCGCAAGCCTTTTCGTCATCAGCCTGCCCTTCGCAGGGCTCGCGCAGACAACGACGCAACCTTCCCAGACGCCGGCGAAGAAAGACACCAAACAGGCGGCGAAGCCGAAAGATGCGCCGCCGACCCAACCAGGCACCGCGGCCGCGCCCTCGCTCATCGCGCAATACGGCGATTGGGGCGTCTATGTGAGCCAGACGCCGAAGACCAAGGTCTGCTACGCCCTTTCGCAGCCCAAGGAACGCCAGCCCGCGGGCTTGAAGCGCGATCCCGGTTACTTCTTCATCAGCACGCGGCCAGGCGAAAGCGTCAAGAATGAAGTGAGCTTCGTCGTCGGCTTCACGACCAAGGAAAACACGGATGCGACGATCGATATCGGCGGCGCCGCATTTTCGTTCTTCACCAAGCACGACGGTGCCTGGCTGAAAAACGCCGCTGAAGAAACGCAGTTGGTCGAGGCCCTGCGCAATGGACACGATTTGACGGTCAAGAGCACCTCGCAGCGCGGGAATGCGACCAACGACCGCTATTCGCTGTCCGGGCTGCCGCAGGCGCTCGACCGCGTTGCCCAGGAATGTCAGTAGAAACGCAGGCGAGTTCGGCCGCGGACCCGATTGCCGCCCCGCTCCCCGCAAAGCGATCGCTCGCAGGGCTTGACCGTACGGCGCTTGCGGACGCGCTCGCCGCGATCGGCGTGCCCGCATCCGAATTGCGCATGCGTGTCTCGCAGCTCTGGCATTGGATTTATTTCCGCGGCGCGCGCGACTTCTCGGAGATGACCAGCGTCTCGAAGACGCTGCGAAAAACCCTTGACGAGAACTACACGCTCGCGCGGCCGGAAGTCGTGGTGGAGCAGGTTTCCGGCGACGGCACGCGCAAGTGGCTCTTGCGCGTCGCGGCGGAGCATGCGGGCGAACGGCCGCATGAAATCGAAACCGTCTACATTCCGGAAGCCGATCGCGGCACGCTCTGCGTCTCCTCGCAGATCGGCTGCACGCTCACCTGCACCTTTTGCCACACCGGCACGCAACGGCTGGTGCGCAATCTTTCGGCGGCCGAAATCGCGGGCCAGGTGCTGGTTGCGCGCGACCGGCTCGGCGAATGGCCCGAGGCCGCGCGCCCCGACGACGCGATCCTTCCCGACGGCGCCCGCGCGATTTCCAACATCGTGTTCATGGGCATGGGCGAGCCGCTCTACAATTTCGACAACGTCAAGACCGCGATCGATACGATCGCCGACGGCGAGGGACTTTCGATCGGCAAGCGCCGGATTACGGTTTCGACTTCCGGCGTCGTGCCGGTGATCGAGCCCTTGGGCCGCGAGGCGGGTACCATGCTCGCGGTTTCGCTGCACGCGGTGCGCGACGCACTGCGCGATGAGCTCGTGCCGCTCAACAAGAAATATCCGATCGCCGAATTACTCGAAGCTTGCCGGAACTATCCCGGCGTCTCCAACGCCAAGCGTATTACCTTCGAATATGTGATGCTGAAGGGCGTCAACGACACGCCCGCCGACGCCAAGGCGCTGGTGAAATTACTCAAGGGAATTCCGGCCAAGATCAACCTGATCCCGTTCAACCCGTGGCCGGGCACAAAATACGAATGCTCCGATTGGGACGCCATCGAGCGATTCTCTGAGATCGTGTTCAGCGCCGGTTATGCAAGCCCCGTGCGCACGCCGCGCGGCCGCGACATTCTCGCCGCCTGCGGGCAACTGAAATCGGAAACGCAAAAGCTGAGCGCGCGCGAACGCATGGCATTGCGCGCCATGGCCATGACGGATTGAGCATGGCGCTCTTCATCCGCTTCTTCGTCGTCATTTTCGGCCTCTTCTTCGCAGCACTCGCGGCCGGCGCCGTGCTCGTATTCGCGACACTTCCTCCGGACACGTTCGACGCGCCTTTCGACAGGGTCGATTGGCTCATTCTGTGGGGTTCGATCCTGACATCGGCGGCGATCGTCTCGGCCATCGCCTTTGTGCCGGCGGTGGTGGTGATTCTGATCGCCGAAGCGTTGGCGTTTCGCTCGCTCTTCTTTTATGCGCTTGCCGGCGGCATCGGCGGCTTGGCGTACGGATTGACATTCCCCGCCGCCGCGGTCGCGAACACGCTCGACCGTACGACCGAGATCACGCTCGCCGCCGGCGCCGCCGCTGGCATCGCCTATTGGTTGGTGGCCGGCCGCACAGCCGGGCTATGGCGCGGGAATTCCGTTCAATCCGCTGATTATATTTGAGCGGCCGCGGCCGGGTTAGTGTTTCCTCGCCCAGGCCAGCGCCTGTTCGAGCCGGTCGTTGCCCCAGAAGAGTTCGCCGTCCGCGGTGACGAAATTCGGCGCGCCGAAAATGTCGAGCTTCGCCGCCTCTTCCGTATTCGCGCGCAGCTTGTCCTTGACCGCCGGCTCGCCGCCCTTGGCGATCACCGCCGCCGCATCAAAGCCGAGCTTCTTCAGGACCTCGCCGATGGTCGCGGCATCGGCGATGTCCTTTCCTTCGTTGAACTCCGCCTGATAGATCGCGCGCGTGAAATCCGGCCGCGCCGCGTCGTCGAGCGCAAGCGCAACCCGCGATGCCCCCAGCGGATGCGCGGGGAAGGTCTTCGGCGGCACAAATTCCGGAAGCTTCAGGAGTTCGGACCAGCGCGCCATGTCGCGCCACATATACTTGCCCTTCAACGGATAGATGTTGAAGGGCGAAGTCTCCATTCCCTGCGCCTTGAAAATCGGCCCGAGCAAAAACGGCCGCCAGCGCACCTCGACGCCCGCTTCCTTCGCCAAGGGCGCGATGCGCATGGCGGCGAGATACGAATAGGTGGAAGCAAACTCGTACCAGAAATCGAGGCGTGGCATGGGCCCACCATGCCACGCTGTCATATATACCGGAAGCCGTCTTTTCATGGCCGACCGCGTCGGCTAGAGCTTTCCGCGTTTCCAGAGCATGATCCCGAAAAGTGGAAACCGGTTTTCGGGAAGGATCATGCTCCAGCAAAAGGGTTATCCATGTCGCGCCGCGGCCTGCTCGTTGCGCTCGCCTTCGCGGCGGTGATCGGCCTCCTGTTCGGTTTCTTTCCTGAGCTCGACCTCAAGATTTCGGGTCTCTTCTACGATCCCGCGGCCGGAAAATTCCCGCTCGGCGCGAGTCCTGTCCTTAGAAACGTGCGCGACGCGGCCGTCTGGATTCAAGTGATCCTCGCCGCGCCCGCGGTGATCGCGCTGGCGATGCGGTTCGTGGCGCCGCGTGCAAAACCATGGATGTCCGCGCGCGCCGCGATCTTCGTCATCGCCACCCTCGCGCTTGCGCCGGGGCTTTTGGTCAACGGCATCCTCAAGAGCTACTGGGACCGCCCCCGGCCCGCCGCCGTCACCGAGTTCGGTGGCAGCGAACGCTTCGTGGCCTGGTGGGATCCGCGCGGCCAATGCGTGAAAAATTGCTCGTTCGTTTCCGGTGAAACGTCGAGCGCCTTCTGGACGCTCGCGCCCGCGGCGCTGGCGCCGGCGCCGTGGCGGCTCTTTGCCTACGCCTCGGCCGTCGCTTTCGGCGCCGGGATGGGCATCGTGCGTCTGGTGATGGGCGGGCATTTCTTCACTGACGTCGTGTTTGCGGGCCTCTTTACCTTCATGATCATCGTGCTCATGCACGCTGTGATCTTTCAGCCAAAGGCGCGCGATTCCGAACCGAAGACCGAGGCCGCATCCAAGCCCGCCGCATGAACGCCGCTCCCATGATGTCCGCTCGCGAGATGCGCGCGCCCGCTTTCGCGCTTTGCGCCGGGATCGTCGCCTTGGTGACGCTCGTGCGCCTGATCGGGCTGCACACCTCGGTCGTCGATCTCTATTTCGACGAATCGCAATACTGGTCCTGGTCGCAGTCGCCTGCCTTCGGCTATTTCTCCAAGCCTCCTCTGATTGCCTGGGTCATCGCGGCGGCCGAACGCGCATGCGGAAGCGGCGAGGCGTGCATTCGCGCGCCGTCGCCGATTTTCTATTTCGGGACGAGCCTTCTTGTTTATGCCCTCGCCAACAAGCTCTATGGCCGGCGCGTCGCCTTCTGGGCGGCGCTGACGTTCGTCTTCACCACCGGCGTTGACTTCTCCGCGCGCATTATTTCGACCGATGTGCCGCTGTTATTTTTCTGGACGCTCGCGCTCTTTGCCTACGTCAAGCTCCTGCAGGAAGCCGATCTCCGCTGGGGGATCGTCCTCGGCCTCGCGCTCGGCTTCGGGCTGCTCGCCAAATACATGATGGGCTTCTTCGTGCTGAGCGCCGTCATCGCCGCCTTTTTCGATCGCGCCGCGCGCGACTTCCTGAAAACGCCGGCCTTCTTTGCCGCGCTCGCGATCGGCATCCTGATGATCATCCCCAATCTCGTGTGGAACATCGACAACGGCTTCGCCACCTTCCGGCACACGGGCGACAACATCCGCGGCTCGGGGGCGGTTTTCAGCCCGCTCGAAGGCATCACTTTTCTCGGATCGCAGTTCGCCGTGTTTGGCCCGATCACCTTCGGATTTCTGATCGCGATCATGCTGCGTCCCGGCAAATTCGCGCTCGTGCGTGAAGACCGGCTGATGCTCGCCTTTTCGGTTCCGGTTCTTGCGATCGTAACCGCGCTCAGCTTCATCACCCGCGCGCACGCGAATTGGGCGGCGACGACCGTGATCACCGGCATCGTTGTCGTGGTGGCGGTGCTCGTTCGCCTCGAGGCGTGGCGTTGGCTGAAGCTTGGCCTCGGCCTCGGCATCCTGGTGCAAGGCCTCTTGCTCGTCGGCGACCACTTCGCCGACCGCCTGAGTATTCC
>DATGIF010000005.1:0-41211 GCA_035295845.1 Xanthobacteraceae bacterium | reverse complement strand
CGATCAAGCGCGCAGCGGGTCGCTGGAGAGCCGCGCATAGAGCAAATGGTCCTGCCATTTGCCGGCAATGCAGAGATACTGCCGCGCATAACCCTCGCGCTGGAAACCCATTTTCTCCAGGAGCCGCACGGAGGCCGCGTTTTCGGGGAGACACGCGGCCTCGACCCGGCGAAGCCGCAACGGGCCGTGCGCATAGGGAATGAGCGCCGCCACCGCCGCGCTCATATAACCTTTGCGCGCATGGCGGCCGCCGATCCAGTAGCCGAGATTAGCGGACTGCGCGACGCCGCGGCGCACGTTGGAAAGGGTGACGCCGCCCAACAGCGTCTGATCGCCGCTGCGGAAAATCAGGAACGAATAGCCGCTGTCCTCCTGGCTCTCGTTGGCGTAGCGGCGGAGCCGGTTGCGAAAGGCGCCGCGCGTGAGGTCGTCGGCCGGCCAGTCCGGCTCCCAATGCGCCAGAAACGCGCGGCTCTCCTCGCGCAAACCCGCCCAGGCGGGAAAGTCCACCATCTGCGGCGCCCGCAAATAGACGCCCTCGCCCTCGACATCGGGCGGAATGTCAGACCAGGAAACTGACCGAAAGAAAGCCATCCCGCTTCGCCGCGCTTCTCGCGGGCTCAGGCGGCCCGCCGGACCAGATTTTCGGCGATGCGCGCCGCCGATTCAATACCGGCGCGCGGCCCGAGCCCGGCAAAAGTCGGGCGCCCTCCCGCGATCAGCGCGCGGCCCGCCGTGCGAACGTCCTCGACAGTGACCGCGTCGATGCGCTGCACCAGCTCATCGAGCGGGATCGGCCGCCCGTAAACGATGATCTGGCGCGCGATCTGGTCGGCGCGGGCGCCGGAGCTTTCGAGCGCGGTCAGCAGGCTTACCTTCATCATGGCCTTGGCGCGATCGATCTCGACGCGCTCCGCGCGGTCGGCGGCATCGGCGAGCTCGGCGATCACCACGTCCAGGAGCTCGCGGCTGTCGGCCGGATCGCTGCCGGCATAGACGCCGAAGGTGCCGGTGTCGGCATAGGCGGCGTGAAAGGCGTAGATCGAGTAACAAAGCCCGCGCTTCTCGCGCACCTCCTGGAAGAGGCGGGAAGAAGACCCGCCGCCGAGGACGTTGCCGAAGATCTGCACGGCGAAGAAATCGGGCGCGTGATAGGAGCGCCCTTCGAGGCCGAGCACGACATGCGCCTGTTCGAGATCTCGCACGCCGATCTCGACGCCACCGGCATAGCGCGCGGGCACGGCGGCCGAATTTCCGCCCGCCGCGATCGGAGCAAGCCGGCGGGTGATGTCTTCGGCGATGCGGTCATGATCGACGGCGCCGGCGGCGGCCACCACCATGCGCGGCGCGCGATAATGTTTGCCCATATAGGCGCGAAGCGTCGCCGGCGATTGCGCCCGCACCGTTTGCGGCGTGCCGAGAATCGAGCGGCCGAGCGGCTGATCGGGGAAGGCGCGCTTCTGAAAGAGCTCGTAAACGAGGTCCTCGGGCGCGTCATTGGCGGCGCCGATTTCCTGCACGATCACGCTCTGCTCGCGCGCGAGTTCATCCGGATCAAAGGCGGGCGCGGTGAGAATGTCCGCGAGGATGTCGAGCGCGAGCGGCACGTCGTTCGCGAGCACGCGGGCGTAATAGCCGGTCGATTCAAAGCCGGTGGAGGCATTGAGATCGCCGCCGACGGCCTCGATCTCCTCGGCGATCGCGCGCGCGCTGCGGCGCGCCGTCCCCTTGAAGGCCATGTGCTCGAGAAGATGCGAGGCGCCGTTCTCGCTCGCCTCCTCGTGGCGCGAGCCGGCGGCGATCCAGATGCCGAGCGAGGCGGTTTCAAGATGCGGCATCGCGTCGGTGACGACGGTGAGGCCGCTTGCGAGCTTCGTGATGTGCGGGCTCAAGCGGCGGCTCCCTCGGCTACGCGGGAATGTTTCATGACAAATTTCGCCACCGCCGCCTGGTCGGCGGGCAATATTTCGAAGCGCTCCTGGCGCCGGCCGAGATCGGCGAGGCGCGCGGGCAGTGCGGGATGCTTGCCGGTCGCCTCCGCGACTGCCTCGGGAAATTTCGCCGGGTGCGCGGTCGCAAGCGAAACGAACGGGCGCTTGAGCGCAAGCTTGCGCGCGACGGCGATGCCGACGGCGCTGTGCGGATCGAGGAGATAGCCGTTTTCGCGATCGACGGCGCGGATGGTTTCGCGGGTCTCCGCCTCGTCGGCGCGGCCGGCATCGAAGACGCCGCGGATCGCCGCGAGGGGCGCGGCCGCGATTTCCAGGGAGCCGGCCGACGCGAGATTACTCATGAGGGCGCGGATCGCCGCGGCGTCGCGGCCGTAGGCATCGAACAGAAGCCGCTCGAAATTCGACGAGACCTGAATGTCCATGGCCGGCGATTCGGTCGCGATCACCTTCTTCACTTCGTAGCAGCCTGACGCGAGCGTGCGCGCGAGGATGTCGTTGACATTGGTCGCGATCACCAGCCGCTCCATGGGAAGGCCCATGCGCCTGGCGGTATAGCCCGCGAAAATGTCGCCGAAATTACCGGTGGGCACGACGAAGGAGATTTTCTCCCGTCCGCCGAGCGCCGCCGCGGCGGTGAAGTAATAGACGATCTGCGCGACGATCCGCCCCCAGTTGATCGAGTTCACGCCCGAGAGCTTCACGCGATCGCGGAAGCGATGATCGGCGAACAGGCCTTTCACGATCGCCTGGCAATCATCGAAGGTGCCGTTGATGGCGACCGCGTGGACGTTGCGGTCGGGGAGCGTGGTCATCATCCGGCGCTGCACGTCGGAGACGCGGCCATTCGGAAACAGGATGATCACATCGGCCCGCTCGCGGCCGCGAAACGCCTCGATCGCGGCGCCGCCGGTGTCGCCGGAGGTCGCGCCGACGATGGTCGCGCGCTCGCCGCGCTCGGCGAGCACGTGATCCATCAGGCGCGCGAGCAATTGCATCGCCACGTCCTTGAAGGCGAGCGTCGGGCCGTGAAAGAGCTCCAGGAGATATTCGCCGGATTTCAACGCATGCAGCGGCGCCACCGCCGGATGATCGAAGGCCGCGTAGGCTTCGCGCGCCATGCGCGAAAGTTCAGCGTTTGAAATCGCGCCGCCGATGAACGGGCTGATGACCTCGACCGCCACATCGGCGTAAGCCTTGCCCTTGAAGCCGGCGATGGTCTGGGCGGAAATTTGCGGCGAGCTTTCCGGCACATAGAGGCCGCCGTCGCGCGCGAGCCCGATCAGGAGCGCGTCGGTGAAAGAGACGGAAGGCGCTTCGCCGCGGGTCGAGATGTAGCGCAAGGAATTTTCCTTTCGCACGCAACCTAGTGCCCCGAACCCGAAGTTCGCACAAGCCGTGCCGCAAGGGTGGTTGCGAACTTCGGGTTCAAAGGGGCACCAGGATCATAGAGTTGCCAGCGTCCCTATGATTCCGAAGTTCGTATGAGAGCATGCCGCCAGGACTTACGAACTTCGGAATCGGGACACTAGCGCGCCGCCTTCCCGCGATTCAAGCGCGCCTGCGGCCCGCGGGTTTGTTTCAGCACAAAGGCGATAAAAACCGCGATTAAAGCCAAAGCGAGACCGAACCAGGTGATCGCATAGCTCAGATGATTGTTCGGAAAGACGAGCCGCGTCTCGCCGCCTTGCGGCAGCCCGCCGGGATTGGGCGCCGCGTCCGCATCGATGAAGAAGGGTGCCGCGCGTAAAAGCCCGTAGGCCTTCGCGATCGCCGCCGGGTCGCGTTCCTGAAAGATGCCGCGCGACGGATCGTCGGCGGGCGTGAACCACGAACGGCCTTCGGGCAGGCGCAAAAGACCGGTGACGGTCACCGTCCCCGCCGCCTGACCTTCTCGCCGCGTTGCCGCGTCCGCCCGTTCGAGCGGCACGAAGCCGCGATCGACGAGCACCGTCGCGCCGCCGGCCAACTGCAGCGGCGTCAGCACCCAATAGCCGGGGCCGGAGAATTTTCCCCTGGCATCGGAGAGCAACGCGTAACAAAGCGCCTCGCGATCATGGCGAAACGTGCCGGTCACCGTCACGCGGCGATATTCATCGCGCTCCGCCGTCACGTGCGGCCAATCGGCCTCGGCCGGCGCGGGAACGGCAGGCGCCTCGGTCCGCGCGGCGACGCGCGCGATCAGCGCTTCCTTCCAGGCGAGCCGGTGCAATTGCCAGACGCCGAGCGCGACGAGCATGGCGACGCCCGCGAGCGTGAATAAAACGGGCACGATCAACGATCGCGAACGCGCGCGCCTCACCGCTTGTCCCGGTCGAGCCGGCCCTCCGCGGCCTTATGATGAAACTGCAAAGCGACGAGAAGGCCCTTCAGCGGCCGCAGCAGCCCGAGCGTGACGAGGAGCGTCAGCGGAATCCACAAGACCGCATGCACCCAATAGGGCGGCCGAAAGAGGAATTCGACGATGACGGCGGCGCCGACGATCAAAAATCCGGCGATCAGGATCACGAACACCGCCGGCCCGTCGCCGGCGTCGGCGAAGCCGTAGTCGAGGCCGCAGTTGCCGCAGGCCGGCGCGAGGTCGAGGAAACCGTTGAACAGCTTGCCGCGCCCGCAGCGCGGACAGCGGCACATCACGCCTGCGAGATAAGGCGAAACCTGCGGGTCGCCGCCGCTCGAAATTTTGCGCGGGCGCGAGACCTTACTCAGCCGCCATGCTCCATCGGCGTCCCCGCCCCCCACACATAGATGAAGGTGAACAGGAACAGCCACACCACGTCGACGAAGTGCCAGTACCAGGCGGCGGCCTCGAAGCCGAAATGCTGCTTCGGCGTGAAGTGGCCGAGATAGGCGCGCAACAGGCACACCGAAAGAAAAATCGTGCCGATGATCACATGCGCGCCGTGAAAGCCCGTCGCCATGAAGAAGGTCGAGCCGTAAATGTGGCCGGCATAGGTGAAGGCGGCGTGCGAATATTCAAAGGCCTGCACGCAGGTGAAGCAGACGCCGAGGAAAATCGTCAGCCACAGGCCCTGGATCAGACCTTTGCGATCGTCCTCGATCAAGGCGTGATGCGCCCAGGTCACCGTGGTGCCGGAGGTGAGCAGGATCAGCGTATTCAGAAGCGGCAGGTGCCAGGGATCGAAGGTCGACTTGAAGCGGTCGTCGGCGGTCGGCACCGGCGGCCAATGGCCGCCGAGCAATTCCGTGCGCATGTATTCTTCGTGCGAAGCGGGAAACAGCGCCACGTCGAAATAGGCCCAGAACCAGGCGACGAAGAACATCACCTCCGAGGCGATGAAGAGGATCATGCCGTAGCGGAGATGCAATTGAACGACCGCGGTATGGTCGCCCTTGTATTGGGCTTCGTTGACGACGTCGCGCCACCAAGCGATCATCACGTAGATGATGCCGAGAATGCCGGCAATCGAGATCAGCGGCGTGCCGCCGCGAAACCAGTAGACGCCGCCCATGGTGATCATGAGCGCGGAGCCGGCGCCGATAATCGGCCAGGGCGACGGATCGACGAGATGATAGTCGTGTTGTTTCGCGTGCGCGTCGGCCATTTCCCCGGTCTCCGTAAAATTCCGTCTCGGTGGTCCTCTCAACAGCACGGCGGACGCCGCGCCGCAAGTCCGCGATTGGTCTACCTCACCCGGGTCGCGTCGCCGGCGGCGGCCAGCGGATCGGGCGCCCGTTTCGAAGGAAAGAAGGTGTAGGACAAGGTAATCGTGCCGAGCGATTTGAACTCCGCGTCCTGGTCGATGGCGGGGTCGATGAAGAAAACGACCGGCATGTCGACCTCTTCGCCCGGCGAGAGCTTCTGATCGGTGAAGCAGAAGCACTGGATCTTGTCGAAGTAGCTCGCGGCTTCCGGCGGCGAGATGTTGTAGGAGGCAATCCCCACGGTTTCGCCGGCGGAAAGCGATTTAGCGGCGTAATGGACGAGCACGGTTTCGCCGATCGCAAGCTCGATCTCGTTCTTCTCCGGCGCGAAGGTCCAGGGCAGACCGCCCGCGACATTGCCGTCGAAGCGCACCGTGATCCGGCGCGCAATCGGCGCGGCCGGCGCTTCCTTGGCGACGAGCGGAGTGCCGCCGAAGCCCGTGGTGCGGCAGAACCAGTTGTAGAGCGGCACCGAGGCGTAGGCGACGCCGACCATCGCTGCGACGAAGACGGCGCAGGCGAGCGCCACGGTGCGGTGACGGCGGGCAAGATCCCATTTGCGGGCGGAGGCCATGGCGTCAAATCGGGCGGTTCAGGATTTGCGGGCCGAGCTTCACGATGGTGACGGCGTAGAAGAGGAGCGCAAAGCCCGCGAGCACAAGCGCCAGCGCAATCGAGCGCGCGCGCCGGCGGCGGCGTTGTTCGGCGGTAAGCACGATGCCTTTTTGCTTGTGCCGCGCGGCCATCATCATCCTCTCATTCCCTCGACGAGAAGAACGGCGAACAGGAGAAAAAGATAGAGCACCGAAAAGGCAAAGAGCCGGCGCGCCGCCGATTGCGCGGCCGCGCCGCGGCGTTTGCGCCAAACCTCGATCGCGAGCGCCACGAACAAAACCCCGAGAAACGCCGAAAGCGCGCCGTAAATCAGCCCGGCGAAACCAAACAAGGCGGGCGTGACGCCGGCGGTCGCGACAACTGCGGAATAGACGAGAATTTGCCGCCGGGTTTCATCCTCGCCCGCGACCACGGGCAGCATCGGAACGCCGGCCCGCGCATATTCCTTCTTGCGCAAAAGCGCGAGCGCCCAGAAATGCGGCGGCGTCCAGAAGAATATGATGAGAAACAACAAGACGCTTTCGAGCCCGATTGAAGCCGTGGCCGCGGCCCAGCCGATCATCGGCGGAAAGGCGCCGGCGGCGCCGCCGATGACGATGTTCTGCGCGGTAAAGCGCTTGAGGCCCATCGTGTAGATGACGGCGTAGAAGAAAATCGTGAAGGCGAGCAAGCCGGCCGCGAGCCAGTTGGCGAAGAGGCCGAGCATCGCGACGGAAGCCACCGAAAGCGCCACGCCGAAGGCAAGCGCTTCGCCCGGCTCGATGCGTCCCGCCGGAATGGGACGGTTGGCGGTGCGCGCCATCTTCGCGTCGATATCGGCGTCCCACCACATGTTGAGGGCGCCCGCGGCGCCGGCGCCGATCGCGATCGCGAGCAGCGCCGCAAAGCCGACCACCGGATGAACGCCGCCATGCGCCCGCACGAGGCCGACAAGCGCCGTGAACACCACGAGCGACATCACCCGCGGCTTGAGCAGCGCTACATAATCTCCGACTTCGGCAAAGCCTGCGAGCGCCTCGGCCGGGCGCGCCGTGCCCGTCGCGCTCATCTCACTTGATCCGCGGCAGCGTCTCGAAGGTGTGGAACGGCGGCGGCGAAGGCAGCGTCCATTCGAGCGTGGTCGCGCCCGCGCCCCACGGATTGTCGGCGGCCTTGCGCTTGCGGGCGAAGGCCTCGGCGATCGTGATGAGGAAGACGACGAGGCCGATCGTCGAGATCAGCGCGCCGAAGGAGGAGACCTTATTCCAGCCCGCGAAGGCTTCCGGGTAGTCGATGTAGCGGCGCGGCATTCCCGACAGGCCGAGAAAGTGCTGTGGGAAGAAAACCAGGTTCACGCCGATAAAGGTGAGCCAGAAGTGCAGCTTCCCGAGGAATTCGGAATAAAGGTAGCCGGTCATTTTCGGGAACCAGTAATACCAGGCGCAGAAAATGCCGAAGGTGGCGCCGAGCGACATGGTGTAGTGGAAGTGCGCGATCACGTAGTAGGTGTCGTGCAGCGAGCGATCGACGCCCGTGTTCGAGAGCACGACGCCGGTGACGCCGCCGAGCGTGAACAGGAAGACAAAACCGATCGCCCACAACATCGGCGTGCGGAACTGATCGAGCCGCCCCACATGGTGGCGATCCACGAGAACACCTTGATGCCGGTCGGCACCGCGATCACCATGGTCGCGACCATGAAGTAGGCCTGCGCCGTGAAGCTCATGCCGACCGTGTACATGTGATGCGCCCACACCACGAAACCGATGCCGCCGATCGCGACCATGGCGTAGGCCATGCCGAGATAGCCGAACACCGGCTTCTTCGAGAAGGTCGAAATCACCTGGCTGACGACGCCGAAGGCGGGCAGCACCAGGATGTAAACCTCCGGATGGCCGAAGAACCAGAACAGGTGCTGGAAGAGGATCGGGTCGCCGCCGCCCTGCGGGTCGAAGAAGGTGGTGCCGAAGTTGCGGTCGGTGAGCAGCATCGTGATCGCCCCGGCGAGAACCGGCAGCGCCAAGAGCAGCAGGAACGCGGTCACCAGGATCGACCATACGAACAGCGGCATCTTGTGCAGCGTCATGCCGGGCGCCCGCATGTTGAAGATCGTGGTGATGAAATTGATCGCGCCGAGGATCGACGAGGCGCCGGCAAGATGCAGCGCGAAGATCACGAGGTCCATCGCCGGACCCGGCGCGCCCGCCTTCGACGAAAGCGGCGGATAGATCGTCCAGCCGCCGCCGAACCCCGTCCCTTCGGAGGTGTCGGGAACGAACATCGAGGTCAGCAACAGAATGAGCGCCGACGCCAGGAACCAGAACGAAATGTTGTTCAAGCGCGGGAAGGCCATGTCGGGCGCGCCGATCATCAGCGGCACGAACCAATTGCCGAAACCGCCGATCAACGCCGGCATGATCATGAAGAAGATCATGATGACGCCGTGGGCGGTGGCGAAGGCGTTATACTGGTGCGCGTTGTGGAAGATCTGGATGCCGGGCTCGGCGAGCTCGGCGCGAATGACCGCCGAAAGAATGCCGCCGATCACGCCGGCGAGGATTGCTTCCGTGAGATAAAGCGTGCCGATGTCCTTGTGGTTGGTGGAGAACAGCCAGCGCCGGAGGCCGGTCGGATTGTGATGTTCGGCGTGTGCTTCAGCGTGAGCCATGACCTACCTCGCGCGATTTACTGGCGCACCGGCGCGGCGGCCGACGCGGTAAGCGCCGGGCTCACACCCGGCACCGAGGAATATTTCTTCTTGGCGGCATCGAGCCACGCGGCGAAGTCCTGCTCGCTCACCACGCGCACCGCGATCGGCATGTAGGCGTGGTTGCGGCCGCAAAGCTGCGAGCACTGGCCGTAGTAAATGCCTTCACGCTCCGTCTTGAACCAGGTTTCGTTCAGGCGTCCGGGCACCGCGTCGATCTTGATGCCGAAGGACGGCACCGAGAACGAATGGATGATGCCTTCGCCGGTGACCTGCACGCGGATGATCTTGTTCACCGGCACCACGAGCTCGTTGTCGACGGCGAGAAGCCGCGGCTGGCCGGGCTTCAATTCGTTGTCCTGCAACATGTTCGAATCGAAACTGAAGCCGCCATTATCGGGATAGGTGTAGGTCCAGGTCCATTGCGCCGTGCCCGTCGCCTTCACGGTGAGGTCGCCGGCCGGCAGTATAAGCTGGTCATAGAGCAGCCGGAACGAAGGGATCGCGATGCCGACGAGGATAACGACCGGAATCACGGTCCACAGCACCTCGAGCAGCGTATTGTGCGTGACCTTCGAGGGCTTGGGATTGGATTTCGCATTGAAGCGGATCATGACGTAGAGGAGCAGGATCGTCACAAACGCCATGATTGCGGTGATGATGATGAGAAGCCAGAAATGAAACTGCTCGATGAACTCCATGATCGGGGTCGCTGCCGGCTGGAAATTCATTTCCCACGGCGAAGGCTGCCCCGGCGTGCCGCTTTGCGCGGCGCCCGCGCCCAAGATCACCAGTGCGAGCGTTGAAATCGCGAGACGCATCCGTTCAAGCATCGATCGCCTTCCTGCTGTCCTTCGGTTCCGACCCTTCGGGCGCGCCGTCGCGCCGCACGCAACATTACAACGCTCAGGGGCGGCACCCGACAAAAGTGCAAGCGGCGCGTTGCCGCGCGTGCTGCCCAAGTCCTACTCGAAATCGCGGATAGGACCGCCCCAAGGGGCAGTTCACGGCCCATGAACCATAATTCGCTATCTCTCGCAATGCCATAAGGCGCAAAGAAGCGCCGGTCTTTCGTCTGAAGAAGCCCACGTTTTTTGGAAATCTCCGCGCTCTCACGCCGCATTCTTGACAAGGACCGGGGGCGTTGTACCCGGCTAAAGTCTTGGATCACGGCGGCGAAGCGCGATTCGGCCGCCGGGAGAATATGATGGCCTCGCTCCGCCGCTTTGCCGGCTTGCTCCTCACCGCCGCCTTGTCGCTCACCGGATTGCCCATTGCCCAGGCGCAGGGCGTGCTGAAATCGGTGCAGGGCGACTGGCAAGTCCGCTGCGATACGCCGTCCGACTCGAAGACCGAGGTCTGCGCCCTGATCCAGAGCGTCACCGCCGAGGACCGGCCGAATGTCGGCCTCACGGTCATCATCCTCAAGACGGTCGATCAGAAGGGGCTGATGATGCGCGTGCTCGCGCCGTTGGGCGTGCTCCTGACGGAAGGGCTGCGGCTGAAGATCGGCCAGAAGCTCCTCGGCCCCACCGGCTTCGTCTATTGCATTCCCAACGGCTGCGTCGCCGAATTCAGCATGGACGAGAAGCTCGTGAGCCTGTTGAAGTCCGGGCAGGAAGCGAATTTTATTATTTTCTCCAAACCCGAGGAAGGCATCGGCATTCCGGTGAGCCTCGCGGGATTGGGCCAGGGGCTCGATAAGCTGCCCTGAACAAGACGCAAGTTTGCGTGGGGAAACGTCCAAGCGCCGGGCTTGTTGGCAAGCGACGGAGGCGCCGTGACCGCAGACAGGCCCGCAATTCGCTTCGTCATCTTCGACATGGACGGCGTGCTCGACCGCTACGACCTTTCCGCCCGCCTCGAGAAGCTTGCCGCCGCCACCGGCAAGAGCGCCGAATCCATTCACGCGGCGATCTGGAAATCGGGTTTCGAGGATGCCGCCGACGCCGGCAAATTCTCCGCCGCGGAATACCTCGCGGGCTTTTCCGAGCGCATCGGCGCGCCGCTCTCCCGCGCCGACTGGATCGCGGCGCGGCGCGCGGCCATGCACCCCGACCGCGAGGTGCTTCTGCTTGCCGAACGGCTGAAGCCGCGCGCGGGCATCGCGGTGCTGACCAATAACGGATTTCTGGTGAAAGACTGCTTCGACGAGCTGTTTCCGGAACTGCCGCCCTTGTTCGGCGAGAAGCTGCATGTCGCCGCCGAATTCGGCGCGAAGAAGCCGGACCCCGAAGTCTATCGCCGCCTCGTCGCCCGCCACGGGGTCGAGCCTGCGAGCGCCATGATGATCGACGACAAGCCGGAAAATGTGGAAGGGGCGAAAGCCGCCGGGCTTGCGGGCCACCGCTTTACCGGCCTTGCCGGCCTCCGGCAGGAATTCCAGGCGCGCGGCCTGCTCTGAAAAATACAATAGACAAGAGCGGCGCGGCGTCGTGTAAAGCGGGTCCATGCAACCCGACGCGGCCGAACTTAACCTCCTCCTGCAAATGTTGATCCTTCTGGGCGCCACGGTTGCCGCGGCGCCGACCGCGCGCTATTTCGGCATGTCCGCGATCGTCGGCTATCTCGCCGTCGGTATCGTCATCGGGCCCGGCGTGTTCGCGTTCTTCCGCGACCCCGCCACCATCCTTGCCGTCGCCGAGCTTGGCGTGGTGATGCTCCTGTTCCTGATCGGGCTTGAGCTGAAATTGTCGCGGCTCCTCGACATGCGGCGCGCGATCTTCGAGCTCGGAGCCGCGCAATTGACCGTCACGGCGGCGGTGCTGTTCGCGCTCGCGTTTTTCTGCCTCGCCCTGCCGTGGCGCGGCGCATTGCTCGCGGGTACCGCCCTTGCCATGTCCGGCACCGCGATCGCGCTGCAACTCCTGGAAGAACGCGGTGACCTGCAAGCGACCTACGGCCAGCGCGCCTTTGGCGTGCTTTTGTTCCAGGACATGGCGGTGGTGCCGATCCTCGCGCTGATTCCGCTGCTTTCCCCCGGGCAGACGAATGACGGCGGCGGATTCTGGGAAGGCGCGCGGGAGGCCGCCATCGCCGCCACCGTCATCGCGACGGTCGTGGTCGCCGGACGCTACCTGCTCAATCCGCTGTTTCAACTGCTCGCGCAGGCGAACACGCGCGAGGTGATGACGGCCGCGGCCCTCCTTCTCGTCATCGGCACCGGCCTCATCATGCAATATGCCGGCATGTCGATGGCGCTCGGCGCCTTTCTCGCCGGACTTCTGCTCGCGGAATCGAACTACCGACACGAGCTGGAAGCCAATATCGAGCCGTTCCGCGGGCTTCTGCTCGCCCTCTTCTTCATGGGCGTCGGCATGTCGATCGATCTTTCGGTCGTGCGCGATTATTTCTGGGTGCTGATCGGCGGCGCGGTCCTCGTCACCGCCGTCAAGGCGGCGATCGTCTGGGGACTGTACCAGTTTGCGCCGGATCGCGATCCGGACGGCTTGCGGGCGGCGGCCGTGCTCACCGCCGCCGGCGAATTCGCCTTTGTGCTGATGCCGCTCGGGGCTTCGCTGGGCATCGTCACCGCCGCGCAATCGAGCCTCGTGGTGGCATTGGCCGCGATCACCATGCTGATCGGGCCGCTCTTCGCCATGGCGAGCGACCAGTGGCTCGCGCGCCGCTACATCGAGGAGCCCGAATACGAGCTGGGCGGCCTCGAAGAAACGCACGGCACCGTCCTGATTATCGGCTTCGGCCGCTTCGGACAGATCGTCTCGCAATGCCTGTTTGCGCAGTTGCTCGACATCACCGTCATCGACAACGACCCCGAGATGGTCAGGGTCGCGGCGCGGTTCGGCTTCAAGATCTATTACGGCGACGGCACCAGGCTCGACGTCTTGCGCTCGGCGCACGCCGACAAGGCGCATCTGATCGCCGTTTGCGTCGACAAGGGGGAGACGGCCGAGCACATCGTCGACATCGTCAAGGCGAATTTCCCGTTCGCGAAACTTTACGTGCGCTCTTACGACCGCACCACGACGCTCGCACTCCGGGCGCGCGATGTCGATTACGAAATTCGCGAGACCTACGAGTCGGCGCTCGCTTTCGGGCGCGCGTCGCTGGCCGAGCTTGGTTTCGATCAGGAAACCATCGACGCCGGCATCGAGGACGTGCGTTCGCGCGATCGCGACAGGCTGGCGATGCAGCAGGCGGGCGGCATCTATGCCGGGCTCGATAAGGTGCGGCCGAAAGTGCAGCCGACACCGCTCACGGAGCCGAAGCGCGCGGCGCGGGCGCTCAATCCCGAGGCCGAGGAAGCCATTCAGCGCAAGACCGAGCCTTCCAGCTGAGGCGCGAAAAAAGCGTCCGCCGAAGGGGCTCGGCGGACGCTCAAGACCGGCAGCCGGGGATGGGAAGGCCGCCGTAGGGGATCAGTAATAACGATCGGCGAAGCGCGCGTTGTTTCGCGCCGTCCGCCGCGAAGCCAGAAGCGCCACCGGATCGCGGCCGCGCGGCAGGGCTTCGGCGGCGTCGATGTCGCCGCGAAAGAGCCCGATGTCCTTCAGCATGCGATCGTCGAGGCGCGCGAGTTGATGGAGCGTCTGCCGCCGTACGGCCGCGCGCTGAAGGCCCTCGATCACGCGCGCGAACCAATGGTTCAGCGCGCCGGGAGAAATCGCGGTTTCAGCCTTGCGGGACTCGGTCAGGGCGGACACGGGCATTCTCCTTCGTCGATTCCGGCGTGAGGACGGGCGACTTTCGCGCCCGGAGAAGCCGCGCGCGACCCGAAATCACCCAAAATTCGAGACATACCCTTGTTGGCTATTTCGATTGATAAGTGAAACGAATGTTTCTAATTTAATCCATCAGTTTCGATGATGCTCGCAGGATGCCCGCATGACCACGCTTCTCGACAGCGACCAACTCAAGACCTTCATCGCGATCGTGGAGACCGGAAGCTTCACGCGCGCGGCCGACGTCGTGCACAAGACGCAGTCGGCCGTCTCGATGCAGATGAAGCGGCTCGAGGAGCGCATCGGCAAGCCGATCTTCGCCCGCGACGGACGCGCCTCCAAGCTCACCGAGGACGGCGAGCGGCTTCTCGATTACGCCCAGCGCATCGTGAAGCTGAACGCCGAGGCCGTGAACTCGATCGCCAACGCCACCCTTTCCGGCCGCGTGCGGCTCGGCGTGCCCGACGATTACGCCGACCGCTACTTGCCGGAGATCATGGCGCGCTTTTCGCGCTCGCATCCGGAGGTGGAACTCACGGTACTGTGCGAGCCGACCGTTGAGCTCGTCGAGCTGATCAATGTCGGCGATCTTGATCTTGCGATCATCACCCACAGCTATGCGCATCGCCCGACGGAGGTGATCCGGCGCGAGCGGCTCCTGTGGGTCACGTCCAATCGTCACAGCGCGCATCACGAATCGCCGCTACCGCTCGCGCTCGGCCCCTCGACCTGCGCATGGAGGAAAGTCGCGATCGAACGGCTACAGGCGGAAGCCCGCGCCCACCGCATTCTCTATACCAGCCGCAACGCCGGCGCGATTGCCGCCGCGGTGCTGGCGGGGCTTGCGGTCTCGGTCATTCCGGAATCCGGCATGCGGCCGGGCATGCGCGTGCTCGGCCAGCCGGAAGGCTTTCCCGCGCTTCCCGCTTTCGACATCGGCTTGCTGCGCAACCGGCACGAAACATCGGCGCTCGCCGATGCGCTCGCCACGCACATCGTGCAGGGGCTCGACAACCTCACGGATGTGGCGGCGGAGTAGCCGCTTTCACAAATCGGCGATCAACGCTTCCACGGTTCGCTTCCGCCGCCTATTTTCTCGCCCATGCACGCACCCATGCAATCGATCATTTCGGTCTCGAACCTCTCCAAGACCTATGCCTCGGGATTTCGCGCGCTGAAGGGCGTCAATCTCGACATCCGGCGCGGAGAAATTTTCGCGCTCCTCGGCCCGAATGGCGCCGGCAAAACGACCCTCATCAACATCATCTGCGGAATTGTGAACCGCACCGAGGGGGACGTGCGCGTCGACGGCCGCGATATTCAGCGCGACTACCGCATCGTGCGCGCGATGATCGGCCTCGTGCCGCAGGAGCTGACAACCGACGCCTTCGAATCGGTGTGGAATACCGTCTCCTTCACCCGCGGCCTTTTCGGCAAGCGCAAGAACCCCGCGATCATCGAAAAGGTGCTGAAAGAGCTTTCGCTGTGGGACAAGAAGGACAACCAGATCAGGACGCTCTCCGGCGGCATGAAACGCCGGGTGATGATCGCCAAGGCGCTATCGCACGAGCCGACGATTTTGTTTCTCGATGAGCCCACGGCCGGCGTCGACGTGGAGTTGCGCAAGGACATGTGGGAGGTGGTGCGCACGCTCAGGGCCTCCGGCGTCACCATCATCCTCACCACCCACTACATCGAGGAAGCCGAGCTCATCGCCGATCGCGTCGGCGTCATCCTCAACGGCGAGATCATCCTCGTCGAGGACAAGGCCGAGCTCATGCACAAGCTCGGCAAGAAGCAGTTGACGCTGCAACTCCACCACAAGCTCGCGGCGGTGCCGGATGCGCTCGGCGCCTATCATCTTTCGCTTGCGAACGGCGGCAGCGAGCTTGTCTTCACCTACGACACCCAAAGCGAACGCACGGGGATCACCCGGTTGCTGCACGACCTCAACCAGGCGGGCATCCGCTTCAAGGATCTGCAAACCACGCAAAGCTCGCTCGAGGATATTTTCGTGGGGCTCGTGAGCAAAAGACCATGAACTTCGAGGCCGTTCGCGCGATCTACACCTTCGAAATGGCGCGCACCGGGCGCACGCTGTGGCAGAGCGTGGTCTCGCCGGTGATCTCCACGTCGCTTTATTTCGTGGTGTTTGGCGCCGCCATCGGCTCGCGCATCACCCAGATCGAAGGCGTGAGCTACGGCGCCTTCATCGTACCCGGGCTGATTATGCTCACGCTTCTCACGCAGAGCGTGATGAACGCCTCGTTCGGCATCTATTTCCCGCGCTTCACCGGCACGATTTACGAGCTGTTGTCGGCGCCGGTGTCGTTTTTCGAGATCGTGCTCGGCTATGTGGGCGCGGCCGCGACGAAGTCGATCCTGCTCGGGTTTTTGATTCTCATGACCGCGGCGATCTTCGTGCCGATCGAGATCGCGCACCCGTTCTGGATGCTCGCCTTCCTCGTGCTCACCGCCGTGACCTTCAGCCTCCTGGGCTTCATCATCGGCATCTGGGCCGACGGCTTCGAGAAGCTGCAGATCGTGCCGCTTCTGATCATCACGCCGCTAACCTTCCTCGGCGGCAGCTTCTATTCGACCAGCATCCTGCCGCCGCTCTGGCAGACCGTCACGCTGTTCAACCCGGTGGTGTATCTCATCAGCGGCTTTCGCTGGAGCTTCTACGAGATCGCGGATGTGAGCATCGCGGTCAGCGTCGGCATGACGATCGTTTTTCTGGTGACCTGCCTCCTGATCATCTGGTGGATGTTCAGGACCGGCTACCGGCTGAAAAGCTAGTTCTAATATTTCAGCGCCTCGAAGGCGGGATCGACCGAGCCTTTCCATTCGGCGTGAAAGCGGTCGAGCAGCACCTCCGCCGGTGTCTTGCCGCTTTCGACGATGTCCTCGATCGGATCGAGGAAGTGGCTTTCGTCGCTCCCGGAATAGTAATCGAGCCGGCGGCGGCGCGTGAGCCCGTCGCGCGCAAGCGAAATCGCGTCGCGCGCGAGCCCGCGCACCTTGCGGCCGCGAATTTCCGCGGCGAAGCCGAGACGCGGCACCTCGTCGCGCAATTTCTGGCGCTCCTCCGCGCTCCAGTTGCGCACGAGATCCCACGCCGCTTCGAGCGCCTGCGGGTCGTAGAGAAGGCCGGTCCAGAATGCGGAGAGCGCGCAGATGCGCTCGCGCGGGCCGTCGTCGGCGCCGCGCATCTCGAGGTAGCGCTTGAGGCGCACCTCGGGAAAGAGCGTGCTCAGATGATTGGCCCAGTCGGAGATCGTGGCGCGATCGCCGGGCAGCGCCGCGAGCTTGCCGGCCAGAAGATCGCGAAAGGACGCGCCCGCAACATCGATGTAGCGCGCGCCGCGCTTGACGAAATACATCGGCACCGAAAGCGCGTAATCGACATAGCGCTCGAAGCCCATGCCGTCCTCGAAGGCGAAGGGCAGCATGCCGGTGCGGTCGGGATCGGTGTCGCGCCAGATTTCGGAACGGAATGAGAGAAACCCGTTCGGCTTACCCTCGGTGAAGGGCGAATTCGCGAAGATCGCGGTCGCGACCGGCTGTAGCGCCAGCCCGACGCGGAGCTTCTTCACCATGTCGGCCTCGGAAGAGAAATCGAGGTTCACCTGCACGGTGCAGGTGCGGAACATCATATCGAGGCCGAGCTTGCCGACCTTCGGCATGTAGGCGGCCATGATCTTGTAGCGGCCCTTCGGCATCATCGGCGTCTCGGCACGCGTCCATAGCGGGCTCATGCCGAGGCTGAGGAATCCCAGGCCGAGCGGGCGCGCCACTTCGTTGAGTTGCGCGAGATGCGCGTTCAATTCGCTGCATGTCTGGTGGACGGTGGCGAGCGGCGCGCCGGAAAGCTCGAACTGGCCGCCGGGCTCGAGCGAGATCGCGCCGCCGCCGGTGACGTCGGCAAGCCCGATGATCGTTTCACCTTCGAGGATCGGCTCCCAGCCCAGAAGGTGGCGCATGCCCTCGAGGAGGGCGCGGATGCCGCGCGGACCCTCGTAGGGCACCGGCCGATGGCCCGCGAGCGTGAAGGGCAATTTCTCGTGCTCGGTACCGATGCGGAAATCCGCTTCCGGCTTGCAGCCCTCGGCAATCCAGGCCACGAGGTCGCGTTGCGACTCGATCGGAGTCATGTCGATCTGATCGCGGGCCATTTCGGGGTTCCGGGCGGGCAGCCGTGGCGGGGGAGCGGGACGATACACAAGCCCCGCACCCGCCGCCAACCGGCGTTTCCGTCAGATCAGGTCTACTGCAATGTCGCTTCCGCGAGCCACGTCTTCACGGCGCCGAAGGCCTTGCTGCGGCTGCCTGTGCGCTGCTCGGCCTCGCGGAAAACCGCAATCTGGATATCGGCGCTGGTGCCGGTTGCGAGAATCTTGCGCAAGCCCGCGACCTCCTCGCCGCAACCAAGCACGGAAAGATCCTCGTCGAGCATCTTGATCAGCCGGTCGAGCACCTCGGAAACCGGGATGGCGCGGCGTTCGCGGCGATCGACGAAGCTGCCGTGGATGCCGTAGCGTTGCGCCCGCCATTTGTTCTCGACCGCGATCGCCCGGTCGACGGCGGTGATCTCGCGATTGATCTCGGGATGCAGAAAAAGGTGGCGCGCGAGCGCGCGATAAAGAGCCGCGAGCGCGACCGTGTCCTCGACGCGCGTGCACGAATCCGGCGCGCGCAACTCGAGCGTCGGATGGTTGCGCGAGGGCCGGATCGCCCACCAGACATAGCTCGAATCCTGCATCACCCGCGCCTCGACCAGCGCCTCGATATAGGCCTCGTATTCCTTATTGCTCTCGAAGAGCTCCGGCAGGCCCGTGCGGGGAAGTTCGTCGTAGGCGGCGAGGCGGTAGCCCATGAGGCCGGTGCGGCGCGAGCGCCAGAAGGGCGAAGAGGTCGAAAGCGCGATGAACAGCGGAATGTACGGAACCATCCGCCGCATCACGTCGACGCGCTTGTCGGGATCCGGCAGCTGCACATGGACGTGCATGCCGCAGAGAAGATTGCGTTCGCCCAGCATCTGGAAGTCATGCATGATGCCGTCATAGCGCAGTTTCTGCGTCGGCTGTCCGCCCGACCAGCCAGCGGTCGGATGGGTACCGGAGGCAAAATAAGAAAGACCGTGTTCATCCGCGATCGCGCCGATGGTCTGGCGGAGCTTCTTCAATTCGGCATGGCCCTCGGCCATGGAAAGCGCAGGCTTGGTGCTGATTTCAAGCTGCGACTGCAACAACTCGCGCGTGACCGCGGGCCCGATCGCGCGCTTGAGCGCGACCAGGAATGAAGGCGAAGCCTTGCGCTGCAGCGACTTCGTCTCCGCGTCGACAATGAAATACTCCTCTTCCATTCCGAAGCTGTAGTTCTCCGTCATGGAAACCTCCCGTCAATCGAATCGACAGTTTGGCCGTAAAAATCGAATGTCGTGAGAGCCTTGCCAGCCTCCCGCAAAAGCAGGCCGCAATGAGGCTTGGTGCTCTCCAATTCACAGGGGCAGGATTGGTTCCCCCGCTCCGTCCGCAAGCGTTCGCAGTTGCGAGAAATTCAGCGCCAGTCGCCGCGCGCGGCCTGCACCAGGGCGAGGGCCGCCACCGCGGCCGTGTCCGCCCGCAGGATTCGCGGGCCGAGCGAAAGCCGCACCACGGAAGAAAGGGTGAGAAGTGCCGCGCGTTCCTCCTCGGCAAAGCCGCCTTCCGGGCCGATCAACAAGGTGAGCTTTCCAGCAGGCGCGCGGGCCAGTGCCGCGACCGGGTCCCGCGTCTCGGCCTCCTCGTCGCAAAAGACGATCACGCGATCGCGCGCGCCGGCAAGCCAGTCGGAAAAGCGCATAGGGGCTTCGATCTCGGGCAAGGCGATAATTCCGCATTGCTCGGCGGCTTCGATTACGTTCGCGCGCATACGGTCAAGATTAACCCGCGCAACCTGGGTATGGCGGGTGATCACGGGGCTCAGCCGGCCGGCGCCCATCTCGACCGCCTTCTGGACCATGAAATCGAGGCGGGCGTGCTTGAGCGGCGCGAAGGCATAGTGAAGTTCGCCTGCGGCCGTCTGCGGCCGGGTTTGCTGCAAAACGGAAAGCCGCGTCTCGCGGCGCGAGGCGGGAATGAGCCGGGCCCGCCATTCCCCGTCACGCCCGTTGAAAATGAGCACTTCCGCGCCACTATCGAGGCGCAGTACATTTCGCAGGTAGTTCATGGCCTCCCGGCCGAGCAAAAGCTCGCCGCCCGGCTTGAGATCGCCTTCGAGATAAAGGCGGGGGGTACGAAAATCGTGGCGAGCCACAGCCATTAACCCTTGCGCTTCGGTGCCCTGATCTTGCCCTAAAGCCGCGACCTTTGTTACGCATTAGAGACGCCTGCGGAGACCGGTTTTGAGACCTCATCGGTTCAGTTTCACGGGAGGGGCGGCGGCTCTCGCCTTTCTGTTGCTCGGCAATATCGCCGCGGCCCAGCAGGTCGACTGTCAGGGCGGCTTTACCGTCCTGCGCACGGAATACGAAAAGCGCGGCCAGGCGGTCCAGGCCGCCAACAAGCGCCGTGCCAGCGCGCAGGAAGCCTGCGTCCTCTTCAAGTCGCTGATCGATGCGCAGGAAAAGATGTTCAAGTTCCTGAAAGACAACAGGGTCGCCTGTAACGTCCCCGACGAAGTATTGAAAAACCTTGGCACGAGCCTTTCGAAAACGACGGCGGTGAAGACGCAGGTATGCACCGCTGCCGCCAATGGCGGCGGCGTCCGTTCGCCGAGCGCGGGCCTGTCGAATGCGATCGGCATCACCGGCGACGTCGGCGGGCCTCCGCAGGATAACGACAAGGGCGGCGGGCTGTTCGACACCATCAACGGCAACATTTTGCAGCGATGAACGAAGGCCGGTCGGCCACCGCCGTCGCCGACTCGACCGGCAATTGGGTCGACCGCCATGCGCCGGCCTGGGCGCGGCCCTATCTGCAACTCGCCCGCCTCGACCGGCCGATCGGTTGGTGGCTGTTGCTGTTGCCGTGCTGGTGGTCAACCGGATTGGCCGCGATCGCGTCCGGCGCGCGCTGGCCCGATTTGAAGCTCCTCGCGCTGTTCCTGCTCGGCGCCGTCACCATGCGCGGAGCGGGTTGCACGTGGAACGACATTCTCGATCGCGATCTCGATGCCCGCGTCGAACGCACGCGGTCGCGGCCGATTCCCTCCGGCCGGGTCTCGCTGGCGCAGGCCTTCGCCTTTCTTGTCGCGCTCGCGCTGATCGGGCTTCTCGTGCTCGCGCAGATGAATGCCTTCGCCATCGCAATGGGAATCGCCTCGCTTCTCGTCGTTTCGGTCTACCCGCTCGCCAAGCGCGTGACCTGGTTTCCGCAGGCGGTCTTAGGGCTCGCCTTTTCCTGGGGTGCCTTGATGGGTTGGGCCGCCGTCTTCGGAAGAATCGATTGGCCCGCGCTCATTCTTTATGCCGGCTCGATCCTGTGGGTCATCGGTTACGACACGATCTATGCGCATCAGGACCGCGACGACGACGCGATCATCGGCGTGCGCTCGACGGCGCGGCTGTTCGGGGAGGAAACGCGGCCAGCGCTCGTCTTCCTCTATGCCGGCGCGGTTCTGTTGATCCTGATCGCGGGAATTTTCGCCGGCGGCGGCATTCTGTTCGATCTCGGCGTTATCGGCTTCGCGCTGCATCTTGCGTGGCAGGTGCGCACGATCGACATCGGCAATCCGGCGCAATGCCTCGGCCTTTTTCGCGCGAACCGCGAGGCCGGACTTATTCTATTCGCCGGGATCGTGCTTGACGCGGCGTTCGGCTCGCCCGGCGCGTTTATTCCGGCGCGATGATCTCGCGCTCGCCGCGGTGCACGACCGGCGCAAGCCGGACGGAGAACCCCTTCCGGCGCGCGACGAAATAAGGCCGGCGTTTGCGGAGCGGCGTGCGGCGGCGGCGGCGCGCGGTTTCGCTGTCCGCGAACGCGGTGCAGGCCACACGCAAATTGCCGTCAAGGCCCGCAATCAGGAGCGGACAGCCGAGGACCCGGCCCCACAGCTGCCATTCGGCGAGCAATTCATCCGCTTCCTCGCCGACGTGCAGCACGATGCTGAGCGCGGGATCCCGATGCTCGAGCGTAATCGCGACCCGCTCGGCTTCGTCGGTCGCCGCAAGCGCGCGCGCCGCAACGCCAAGAAAGCCGTCGAGCGGAATCCGCAGGCGCATGCGCACGCCACGCACGGAGCGCAGCAGGAGCACGCGGTCGCGGCCGATTTCGACGATGCGCGTTCCGCCGTCCGCCCGCTCATCGGCGGCGGCAAAACGGACCGGAAGAGAAAGGGGGTCGAGCCGCAGCCCGCGGCCCGACCCGCCGGCGAACGGTTTCCCGTTCGCCGTGGTTTGACGCCTCAAATCATCCCCCCGCCGGGCGTTTTTGTTTGCCCGGTCATGGGCGGAAGAATGCCAGGGGAATTTCAGAATCCGCTTAAAGGACCTGGTTAATCATTGGTACTTCCGCACATGCTTGCCGAAAGCTTGCTTCGTGGCCGATGAGTGCCCTAGATCCAAGCCGCATGGGAGTTCCGAGCGACCGCGATCTTGCCCCCCTCGACGCCACGCGCGCATTGGCGGCCGCGGTTACCGAGGCGGGAAAGCTCGCGCTTTCCATGCGCACGGGCGTCAAGCACTGGAAGAAAGACGCAAGCTCCCCGGTCAGCGAAGCGGACATCGCGGTGGACAATTTCTTGCGCGAGCGGTTGCTCGCGCTCGCGCCTGCTTACGGCTGGCTCTCGGAAGAGACGGCCGACCAGCCGGATCGCCTCGCTTGCCGGCGCGTCTGGGTCGTCGATCCGATTGATGGAACGCGCGCCTACCTCGCCGGCTTCGCGGACTGGTCGGTTTCGGCGGCGCTCGTCGAGGACGGACGCCCGCTTGCCGCAGCACTTTATGCGCCGGTGAGCGATGAATTGTTCATCGCCTCCGCGGCGGACGGTACGACCCGCAATGGCAAGCGCTTGCGGGCGAACACGACCCGATCGCTCTCGCATGCAAAGATCGCGGGCAACAAAGCACGGCTCGACCGGCTGATCCGGGCGGGTGTCGCGATCGATGCGGTACCGAAAATTCATTCGCTCGCGCTCCGGATCGCCCGCGTTGCCACCGGCGATCTCGACGCAGCGCTTGCCACCGCCGCCAGCTACGATTGGGACCTTGCGGCAGCCGATCTTTTGGTGCACGAAGCCGGCGCCGTATTGACGACATTCGATGGCCACAAGCTTGTTTATAATCGTTCCGAAATCAGACATGGGGAGCTGGTTGCAGCGGGACGAGAACTGCACGCGCCGCTTCTACGGGCGCTCAAGGGGACGACAACAGAACAGGACCTGACGGCGAACGCGTAAGGGGACCGCCAAGCCATGAGTGACGTGCCTTCCAAGCAGCTCCTGCATCTCGTATTCGGCGGCGAGCTCACCGAACTCGGCTCGCACGAGTTTCGCGATCTTTCGAAGATCGACATCGTCGGCGTCTACCCGAATTACGCCGCCGCCTATGCCGCCTGGAAGGCGAAGGCGCAGCAGACCGTCGACAACGCGATGATGCGCTACTTCATCGTTCATATGCACCGTTTGCTCGACCCCGAAACCGACACCTCGGCGCCGAAGCGCTAGACGGATTTCGGACGGCTGACATGTGGCGCACGCTGCGGAAGTCGGAACTCTTTCGACGCTCGCTCGGTTATACGCTGGCGGGGTATTTCTGGTCGGTCGCCCGCTCCGTGCGTTTCGAAGTCGAGCCCGCGGACATTTACGAAATGGCCGAGCGCGAGATGCCGATCATCCTTACCTTCTGGCACGGGCAGCATTTTCTCGCGCCCTTCATCATGCGACCGCAGTACAAGGCGAAGGTGCTGATTTCGCGCCACGCCGACGCCGACGTCAACGCGATCGCCGCGGAAGCGCTCGGCGTCGGCACCATTCGCGGCTCGGGCGCCACCAACAGCCGCGACTTCCATCGCAAGAACGCGGTCGGCGCGATGCGCGAGATGATCGATACATTGGCGGAAGGCATCAACGTCGCGATGACGGCCGACGTGCCGAAGATTTCGCGCGTCGCCGGTCTCGGCGTGGTTACGCTTGCGCGCTATTCCGGCCGGCCGATCTATCCGGTCGCCATCGCGACGAGCCGCCGGCTGGTGGCGAAGAGCTGGGACAAGGCAAGCATCGATCTTCCCTTTGGCCTCGGCGGTGCCGTCGCCGCCGAGCCGGTCAGGGTGGCAAGCGACGCCGATGACGCCGCTCTCCAAGCCGCGCGCAAACTTGTGCAGGAGCGCCTGGAAGCGGCGACCGCGCGCGCCGAGACGCTCGCCCGCCGTGCGGCCGGGGAAGGCGGCGATGGCTAGGGACCGCCTGCCGTTCACGCTCAAGCTTTATCGCGGCTCGACGCGCGTCGCCTCGCCTTTCGCCGGCATGCTCTTGAAGCGGAGACTCAGGCGCGACAAGGAAGATCCAACCCGCGTCACGGAACGGCGGGGGATCGCGAGCGAGCAGCGGCCGCACGGCCCGCTCGTATGGGTGCATGGGGCGAGCGTTGGCGAAATTCTTTCCGTGATGCCGCTGCTCGATCGCATCCAGGCGGGCGGCTTTTCCATCTTGCTCACCTCGGGGACCGTGACCGCGGCAAAACTCGCGCAACAGCGCCTTCCCGAAGGCGTGCTGCACCAATTCGCGCCGCTCGACTCGCCCGCTTTCGTGCACCGCTTCTTCGAATACTGGCGGCCGGGGCTCGCACTCCTCGCCGAATCGGAATTGTGGCCCAATATGATCACGGAGGCGACGCGGCGCGGCATTCCGCTCGTTCTAATCAACGGCCGCCTGTCGAAGCGCTCGTTTCAGCGCTGGAAAATGTTCAAGAAGACCGCCGCGGCGCTGTTGTCGTGCATCGATCTTTGTCTCGCGCAGGAAATCGACGACGCGAAGCGGCTCGCCCAGCTCGGTGCGGCGCGCGTTTTCACGACCGGCAATCTCAAATTCGACGTGCCGCCGCCGCCCGCCGATCCAATGGCGTTGTCGGCGCTGAAGCGCGCGACGCGCAACCGCGCGGTCATTTTGGCGGCGAGCACCCACAAGGGCGAGGAAGCGGCGATCATCGAGGCGCATCGACGGCTGCGGCGTACGGTGCCCAATCTTTTGACCGTGATTGCCCCGCGCCATCCCGAGCGCGGCCGCACGGTCGCCGGCGAAGCGGAAGAAGCGGGACTGCTCGCGGTGCTGCGGTCGCGCGCGCGTCTCCCCGACAGCGGCACGGAAATCTACGTCGCCGATACGATCGGAGAGCTCGGGCTGTTTTATCGCCTGGCGCCGATCGTCTTCGTCGGCGGCTCGATCGTCAAACACGGCGGCCAAAATCCGATCGAGCCCGCGAAGATCGGCTGCGCGATCCTGCACGGCCCGTATGTCTCGAACTTCGCCGCGATCTATGCCGAGCTCAATCGCACGCGCGGAGCGGCGACCGTGACCGGCGTCGATTCGCTCACCACCAGCCTCGAGCTGTTGCTGCACGATCCCAATCTCGTCAGCCAAATGGCGGAGGCCGCGCACGGCACGGTGCAGCGCCTCGGCGGCGCGCTCGATCGGACCTTTGCCGCGATCGAGCCTTATCTCGTGCAGCTGAGGCTTTCGGCGTAATGCGCGCGCCCGCCTTCTGGTGGCGTCCGCCGGGCCTTCTCGCCGCCCTCTTCGCGCCCTTCGGCGCGATCTACGGAGCGGTCGCAGTCGCGCGGCTCCGGCGGCGCGGAAAAAGAGCCGGCGTGCCGGTGATCTGCGTCGGCAATCCGACGCTTGGCGGCGCCGGAAAGACGCCGGCGGCGATCGCGCTTGCGAGACTACTCGCGGCGGCAGGCGCGCGGCCCTTCCTCGTCACGCGCGGCTACCGCGGGCGCGAGCGCGGACCGCTTCTCGTCGACCCCGCCCAGCACGATGCCGCGGCGGTCGGCGACGAGGCGCTTTTGTTGGCGCGCGCCGCACCCACCATCGTCGCCGCCGACCGCTTCGCCGGCGTGGAACTCGCGGCGAGGCGCGGCGCGAGTGTCGTGGTGCTCGACGACGGATTTCAAAATCCATCGGTCGAAAAGGATTTTTCCCTGCTTGTGATCGACGGCGAGAGCGGCGTCGGCAACGGCCGCGTGTTTCCGGCAGGGCCGTTGCGCGCGCCGCTGATCGCCCAGATCGAGCGGGCGCAGGCGCTCGTTTGCAACGGCAAGGGCGCCGCGGTCGAGACGGTAGCGGCGCTCGCCGCGCGGAAGGGCGTTCCGGTCTTCGCCGCGCGGGTCGTTCCCGAGCCGCGCGCGGCACAGAACCTCGCGGGGCAGAAGGTATTGGCCTTCGCCGGAATCGGCCGGCCGGAAAAGTTCTTTCGCACCCTTTCCGAGATCGGCGCCAAGGTCGCGAAGCGGCGCGCGTTTCCCGATCATCATCCCTATTCGCCGCGCGAGGCGGAAGATCTCCTCGCCACAGCGAAGCGTGAGAGCCTCCTTCCGGTCACGACGGAAAAGGACCGGATCAGGATCGCGGGCCTGAAGCTCACGGAGCTTTATGCCGCGAGCACGGCCCTTCCGGTTACGCTTGAATTTGATGAGGAGGCCGCGCTCATGCGGCTCGTGACCGGCGCGCTCGCGCGCCGCCGCGCCTGATCAGCGCTTGCCGCGCCCGGGATGGAGCCGGGCGAGCACCGCTTCCGGGCCGGCATAGGCTTCCTGCAGCTCAACGCTCCAATATTTCAATTCGTCGAGCGGGATCGGCTCGCCGGTGACCGCGCAGCGCACGAAGCTGCCCGGCCGCACGATGCGATAGTCGCCGTCGAGATAGCGAAGCTGGGCTTCGCCGGCGGCAAGCGGAATGCGCTCGAAACGATTCATGACGGGAATTGGGCCAAGAAAATACGCCAAAGGCAAGATAGTCGGTCACTTTGCCTCATGCCAGCACCGCGAGCTTAATTCTTTGTGACAAACCGTCAGCCGAACAGGCTGCCCTGGCCGCCGCCAGTGCCGCCGCCGCGCTTCTTTTTCGGGCCGCCGCCCGATGCAACCGCAGGCAGATGCCCATCGGCAAACTCGATATCGAGCATGTCGCCCGCCGCGACCGCCGCGGCCGCGCGGACCGGCTTGCCCGCGGCATCGCGCACCAGGGCGAAACCGCGGTCGAGCACCTTGTGATAGCTGAAGGCGTCGATGAGTTTTGCCAGCGAGCCGATGCGTTCATGCAAGCGCTCGAACCGCGCCCGCAGGCTTGCCGGCGAAAGCTGGCTCGCCGTACGGACAAACCGCACCCGGTGGCTATGGGCATTGGCGTAGAGCGCGCGCGGCAGGCGATCACCGATCGAATCGAGGCGCTGCCGCGGCAGCGCGAGCACGGCATCGGCGGCGGGGATGCCGCGCACGAGCCCGCGCAACTCGGAGCGCAGACGCTCGAAGTAGCGCAATAGCGAGGCAACGAGACGGACGCCGTGCGTTCCGGTCGCGGCGACGAGGTCGGCACGCACCGGCACGACCAGTTCCGCGGCGGCGGTCGGCGTCGGCGCGCGGCGATCGGAAACAAAATCGATCAACGTGAAGTCCGTTTCGTGGCCGACGGCGGAGACAAGCGGAATTTTGCTCGCGGCCGCGGCGCGCGCGACGATTTCTTCGTTGAAGCCCCAGAGATCCTCGAGCGAGCCGCCGCCGCGCGCGACGATCAGGACATCGGGCCGCGGCGGAGTTCCGCCCGGCTTCAGCGCGTTGAAGCCTTCAATCGCGGCCGCGACCTCGGCGGCGCAAGTCTCGCCCTGTACGCGAACGGGCCAGACGAGCACATGGCGCGGAAAGCGGTCGGACAGGCGATGCAGAATGTCGCGGATCACGGCGCCCGTGGGCGAGGTGACAACGCCGATCGTGCGCGGCAGGAACGGCAGCGGTTTTTTCCCCGCTTCGTCGAATAAGCCTTCGGCCGCGAGCTTTTTCTTGCGCTCCTCGAGGAGCGCCATCAGGGCGCCGACGCCGGCGGGCTCCAGCTCCTCGATCACGATCTGGTAGGCGGACTTGCCGGCATAGGTGGTGATGCGGCCGGTGGCGACGACTTCCAACCCCTCCTCGGGCTTGAAACGCAGGCGCCCGAAATTACCCTTCCAGATCACCGCGTCGATGCGGGCGCCCTCGTCCTTGAGCGAGAAATAAGCGTGGCCGGAGGTGTGCGGCCCGCGATAATTCGAGACCTCGCCGCGCACGCGCACACGGGGAAAGGTTTCCTCGACCGTGCGCTTGAGCTCCGCCGAAAGCTCGGAGACAGTCAGCTCCGGCAGGTTCGAGCGGATTTCAGTGGATGCGACGACGAGCGTTTCGGTGACTCGCATGCGCTTATGCTACATCAACGCGGCCTTTCGATACACGCTCGGATCCTGCGCATGAACGTGCTTCTTCTCGGCTCCGGCGGACGCGAGCATGCGCTCGCCTGGAAGCTCGCCGCGAGCCCGCTGCTCTCCAAGCTTTATGCCGCGCCCGGCAATCCGGGCATTGCCGAAGAAGCCGAGATCGCCGATTTGAAGATCAACGACCTGGCGGCAATCGAAGCTTTCTGCAAGACCAAGAAAATCGAGCTGGTGGTGGTGGGGCCGGAAGCGCCGCTCGTCGCCGGACTCGTCGACCGATTGAGCGCGGCGAAGATCAAAGCCTTCGGGCCCGTCGCCGCGGCGGCGCGGCTGGAGGGCTCGAAGTCCTTCACCAAGCAGCTCTGCGCCGCGAACAACATCCCCACCGCGCGCTTCGCCGAATTTCGCGACAAGGCCGGCGCAAAAAAATATCTCGCGCAAACCGGCGCGCCGATCGTGCTGAAGGCTGACGGCTTGCATGCAGGCAAGGGCGTCATCGTCGCGATGACGAAGGCCGAAGCGGATGAAGCGCTCGAGCAGGTGTTCGCGATGGGCGGCAATGACCCGGTGGTGATCGAGGAATTTCTCGACGGCGAGGAGGCGAGCTTCTTCTGCTTCGTCGACGGCGAAACCGTTCTGCCGCTGACCTCGGCGCAAGACCACAAGCGCGCCTTTGACGGCGACAAGGGACCCAATACCGGCGGCATGGGCGCCTATTCGCCGGCGCCGGTATTTACGCCGGAAATCGAACGCCGCACGCTGGAAGAAATCGTGCGACCCACGGCGCGGGCGCTCGCGCGCGCCGGCACGCCCTATCGCGGCGTTCTCTATATCGGCCTGATGATCACGCGGGATGGGCCCAAGCTCATCGAATACAATGTCCGCTTCGGCGATCCCGAATGTCAGGCGCTGATGCCGCGGATGAAGGACGATCTCTTGACGCTGATGTTGGCGACCTGCGACGGCACGCTCGCCAACATGAGCCTGCGCTGGAAGGATGAAGTCGCGATCACCGTGGTGCTCGCGACCAAGGGCTATCCCGGCAGCTATCAGTCAGGCTCCGAGATTCGCGGGCTTGAACAGGCGGGCAAAGTCGAAGGCGTGAAAATCTTTCAGGCCGGCACCAAACGCGAGGACGACAGGCTCGTCGCGGCCGGCGGACGCGTGCTTGACGTCACCGCGACGGGCAAGACGTTGCAAGAAGCGCAGGCGCGGGCTTATCGCGCAGTGGATTTGATCGACTGGCCGGAAGGTTTCTATCGCCGGGACATCGGCTGGCGCGCGTTGTAAGCGCGCCCGTCATCACGGGCTCGGCACGCCGGTGCCGAAGATCGTGTTCAGGAGCCGGAACACGCCGCTCGCGGCGAGCGTTTCTTCCGCCTCCTCGACCGTGGTCTCCAGGGATGCGAGCAACGTCTCGAGCCTGCCGTGGTCAGGTTTCGGCTTCTTCATTTCCGCTTCCAGGCCCGCGACGTGCGCCTGCAGCTCCTTCTTGTTCGCGCCCTTGGCAACGAGTTCGTCCGAATTCTTTTTGACGTGATCGATCAGCTCGTTGATCTTGTCGACTTGCATTGGGTGTCTCCTCGCTCGCGCGATACTAGCGCAAACATGATGGCGAATCTCGGCCTCCGGGCCGGAAGGAAAGCTAGCGCTTATCCTTGAAAAATCCGCGAAGCAGTTCGGCCGCCCGCGCCGCCTGAATGCCGCCATAGACCTCCGGCCGGTGATGGCAAGCGGGCGACGCAAAGAAGCGCACGCCCGATTCGACGGCGCCGCCTTTCGGGTCGGCGGCGGCGTAATAGAGCCGGCGAATGCGCGCGAGCGAAATCGCCGCCGCGCACATGGTGCAGGGCTCGAGCGTCACGTAAAGATCGCAGCCCGAAAGCCGCTCGTCGCCGAGCGACTTTGCCGCGGCGCGGAGCGCCAGCAATTCGGCGTGGGCGGTCGGATCGCGCTCGGCGAGCGGGCGGTTGTGGGCGCGGGCGACGATCTCGCCTTCGCGCACCACGACGGCACCGACCGGCACCTCGCCCGCGCGCGCCGCGATTTCCGCCTCATCGAAGGCCGCGTCCATGAAATTCGCGCCGCTCACGCTTCGTCTCCGTCTCGCCGCTATGCTAACAAGCCGCCCGAACTGGCATGGACGCCGATGAGCCGCAAGCCTCCCCACGACGATAACGGCAAGGAACGGATCGCCAAGGTGATGGCGCGCGCCGGACTCTGCTCGCGGCGCGAGGCGGAGACGTGGATCGCGGCGGGCCGCGTTGCCGTCAACGGGAAGCGCCTTTCGACCCCGGCCTTCACGGTTTCGCCGAGCGACCGCATCGAGGTCGACGGCAAGTCGTTGCCCGGCCGCGAGCGCACGCGGCTTTTCCTCTATCACAAGCCGAAGGGCCTCGTGACCACGAACCGCGACGAGCGCGGACGGCCGACGATCTTCGGCGCGCTGCCGAAGGATTTGCCGCGGCTCATGAGCATCGGGCGGCTCGACATCAACAGCGAGGGGTTGCTTCTCCTCACCAATGACGGCGGGCTCGCGCGCGCGCTCGAATTGCCGCAAACCGGCTGGCTCCGGCGCTACCGCGTGCGCGCAAACGGAAAGGTGACGCAGGCCGCGCTCGATCGCCTCGGGCGCGGGATTACGGTCGAGGGCGTCGAATACGGGCCGATCGAGGCGAAGCTCGATCGCGAGCAAGGCTCGAATCTCTGGCTCACCATGGGCCTGCGCGAGGGCAAGAACCGCGAGGTGCGGAACGTCCTGCGCGAGCTTGGCCTTTCGGTGAACCGGCTGATTCGGATTTCCTACGGGCCGTTCCGGCTCGGCGAACTCGCGCCAGCCGCGGTGGAAGAAGTGAAGACGCGCGTGCTGCGCGAGCAAATCGGCGAAAAGATCGAGCGGCTCGCGGGGACGGATTTTTCGGCGCCGTTAAGGGAGCCGGAAGACGCACCGCCGCAAAAATCGCCGCGCCCTTCGTCTGCCGCCTCGCGCCTGAAGTCGGGTTCACCCGACTTCAGGTCTTCTAAAACGAACTCGAGCAAGCCCGAGTTCGGCAAAGCTTCGCGCTCCTCGCCCTCTTCGCCTCCTGCTCGCGGAAGGTGGAACAGTAAAAGGAATGCAGCACGTGACCGAACGCCGCGAAGGTGAGGCTGCATGCGCATCGTCGGCGGAAAATTCCGCGGCCGGAATCTGAAAGGCCCCTCCTCCAACGCGATCCGACCGACATCCGACCGGCTGCGCGAAGCGATCTTCAACATTCTCGTGCACGCTTATGCCGATCCGATCACCGACGCGCGCGTGCTCGACCTGTTTGCGGGAACGGGCGCCCTCGGTTTCGAAGCCGTGTCGCGCGGCGCGAAATACGTGCTGTTCGTCGAGGAGGCGGCGGAAGCGCGGGCATTGATCCGGGAGAATATCGAAACGCTCTCGCTCACGGGCGCGACGAAAATTTTCCGCCGCGACGCGGCCAGGCTTGGCGATAGGGGCCCGATGGAGCCGTTCGATCTCGGCTTTTGCGACCCACCCTATGGCCAGGGCCTCGCCGAGAAATCGCTCGCCTCCGCGCGCGACGGGAAGTGGCTCGCGCCCTCCGCGCTTGTCGTCGTCGAGGAAGCCGCGAAGGCGCGCTTCAAGGCGCCGGATGGATTCGAGGAGTTGGAACGGCGCGCCTACGACGACACCGAGATTGTGATTCTGCGCGCGCCTTGAATCTCAGCGCCGCCCGAACAGCTTTTCGATGTCGGCGAGCGAAAGCTCGATGTAGGTCGGCCGGCCATGATTGCATTGGCCGGCGTAATCGGTCGTCTCCATCTCGCGCAAAAGCGCGTTCATCTCCTCGGGCTTGAGCAGGCGCCCGGCGCGCACCGAGCCGTGGCAGGACATGGAGGAAGCAACCGCCAGGAGGCGGCGTTCGAGCGGCAATGCCGCGTCCCACTCGGCCATGTGCTCGGCAAGATCGCGCACGAGCGCGGCGATGTCGGCGTCGCCCAGCATCGCCGGCGCCTCGCGCACGAGCACGGCGCCGGCGCCGAAGGCTTCGATCGCAAGGCCCATCTGGGCGAGATCGCGCGCACGCTCGACGAGGGCCGCGGCATCCGACGAATCGAGTTCGACCACCACCGGAACGAGAAGCAATTGGCGCGCGACGCCATCGCGCGCAAGCGCCGCTTTCAGCTTTTCGTAGACGAGGCGTTCATGCGCCGCGTGCTGGTCGACGATCACGAGGCCGCTGCGGGTTTGCGCCACGATGTAGGTCTCGTGCAATTGCGCCCGCGCGGCGCCGAGCGGCTTGTCGAGAAGCTCCGGCGGCGCCGGCGCCAAATTCGCGCGCGCATCGGCCGAAGGCTCCCCGAGCGCTGCGAAAACTTCCTGCTCTTCTTCCGCAAAGCCGGGCACAAACGCAGGCGCCGCTGATCCGCGCCAGCCGCCGGCTGGCCGGCCGCTGGGCGCATGCCGGCGGGCAAAGGCGACGAGGCGCGCGGCCCCCGTGGTCGCGGATCTCCGCGCGCCGGTGCCGAGCGCCTCTTGCAGGGAGCGCACGAGAAGCGCACGCACGAGGCCCGCATCGCGGAAGCGCACTTCGGTTTTCGCCGGATGCACGTTGACGTCCACCTCGCGCGGATCGAGCGTCAGAAACAGCGCCACGACCGGATGGCGGTCGCCATGCAGGAGATCGGCATAGGCGGCGCGCACGGCGCCGAGGAGAACCTTGTCGCGCACGGGGCGGCCGTTCACGAACAGATATTGCGCGAGCGAATTCGCGCGCGAGAACGTCGGCAGGCCGGCGATGCCGGAGACCGAAACGCCCTCGCGTTCGCCCTCGACCGGCACGGCATTTTCGCGCAGATCCGCCCCGATCACGTCGGCGAGACGGGCGAGCCGTGCGTGGGAATCTATTCCTTGCGCGGCATAGGTCACGGGCGGGCGATCCTCGGCGGCAAGCACAAACGTGACGTCGGGCCGCGCCAGGGCCAGGCGTCGAAGCGCCTCGACCGCAGCGGCGGTTTCGGCGCGATCGGACTTCAGGAACTTCAGCCGCGCCGGCGTCGCGTAAAAAAGATCCTCGACTTCGATGCGCGTGCCCTCGCCCAGCGCCGCGGGCTTGATCGCCTGCTTCTTGCCGCCATCGACCACGATCTCGACGGCGTTTTGCGAGGCCGCAAGCCGCGTAGTGATCGAAAGCTTCGCCACCGCGCCGATCGACGGCAGCGCCTCGCCGCGAAAGCCGAGAGTGGAAACCGCGTGCAGATCATCGCCGGGGAGCTTGGAGGTGGCGTGGCGCTCGACCGCGAGCGCGAGATCCTCCTTCGACATGCCGCCGCCGTCGTCGGTGACGCGGATGAGCCGCCGTCCGCCGCCCGCGAGCACGACCTCGATCCGGCGGGCGCCGGCATCGAGCGCATTCTCGACGAGCTCCTTCACGACGGAAGCGGGCCGCTCGACCACCTCGCCGGCGGCGATGCGGTTGATGACCTCTTCGGGTAGTTGGCGGACGGGCATGGCGCGACCCTGAACGACTCAAGGTTCAGAATCTAGCCGTTAGCGCCGCTTCACGGCAGCTACAGGCCCTCGTCCCCGCTGTGCACAGCTATTTGCCGGCGAGATATTTCTTGGCGAGGATCTTCCCCTCCTCGACCGCCGGCTGGTCGAACGGATCGACGCCCAACAGGCGGGCGGCGATGATCGTCTCGAGCATAAAGTGCATCAACAATGCACCAAGCGTGCGCTCGTCGAGTTCTTCGATGTGGATTACGCGCACGGGGCGCCCGTTCTTCGCGAGCGTGTCGGCGGTGGCGCGGCCTTGGGCGGCGACAAGGTCGCCGATGCGGCGGCCGGCGAATTCCGGCTCGCCCGCGATCTTGGAAAGTGCCGCGTCCATGCGCGGCCCGCGGCCGCCGACGCCCGCCGTGATGACCGTGAAGAGCTTGTCGCCGGGGCCGGCGAGGTAAAGCTGCAACTGACTGTGTTGATCGACGGGGCCGAGGGCCGCGACCGGCGTCGTGCCCTTGCCCGCTTTGCCGAGGCTCTCGGCCCAAAGCTGCACCCACCATTTGGCGAAACGCTCGAGCCGGTCGGCATAGGCCATGGTGACGGCGATCGGCTTTCCGCCCTCGCTCGCGGTGACCGAAAGGGCGGCGCCCACCGCCGGCGGAAATTCCTTCGCGGGCTTACCGGCAAGGAGTGGCGCGAGCGCCTCGCGCGCGCCGGCGCGGATCGCTTTCGCATCGAGGCCGAGCGCGAGCGCGGGCAAGAGGCCAACGTTGGAAAGCACCGAATAGCGGCCGCCGACGCCGGGATCGTGATCGAGCACGAGGCAGCCATACCCTTGCATGAGCTCGCGCAATCCGTTGCGCTTGCCCGGCCGCGCGGGCTCGGAAAGACCGATCAGGTGATCGGGCAAGCGCTTTTCGAGCTTCGCGCGCTTCAGCGCCTCGATCGCGGCGATGGTCTGCATCAGCGTTTCGCCGGTGCCGCCGGATTTCGAGATCGAAACAAAGCGCGTGGTCTTCAGCGGCACGCGTTTCAGGAATTCCTCGAAGGTGATGGGATCGAGATTGTCGAAGAAGTGCACGCGCGGCTTCTCGCGCAAGGCGCCGAGGCCGGGAACCGCGTAGTCGGCGAGCTGCGCGAGCGTCTGGCCGCCGAGGCTCGAGCCGCCGGTGCCGAAAAAAACAATGTCGCTGGCCTTGGCGAATTGTTTCACCGCCTGTTTCAGCGCGGCGAAATCGTCGGTCTTCTCCGGCAGGCGCAGGAGCGGCAGCGAGCCGCTCTTATGGGCGTTGCGCAGGTTTTCGAGCTCGCCCTCCGCATGCGCGAGCGCGCGTGCAAAGGCCTGATCGTCGAGGCCGCCCTCGCCGATCCGGCTCCTGAACGCGCGTTCGATCGAGTGGGTGTAGCGCATCAATCCCTCACGCCCTTGCCGCCATCTGCGCCGCGCGCTCGCGGCCTGCCGCGTCGCGCTTCGCCGCAAGCGAAGCGATGATCACCACCACCGTAACCACGGCGATGAACACGGTGCAAACGGCGTTGATCTCCGGCGTCACGCCGAGCCGCACCTGGCTGTAGATGCGGATCGGCAGCGTGGTGGCACCGGGGCCGGTGGTGAAGCTCGCGATCACCAGATCGTCGAGCGAAAGCGTGAAGGCCAGGAGAAAACCGGCGGCGACCGCGGGCGCGATGATCGGCAAGGTGATCGCGAAAAACGTCTTCAGCGGCGGCGCGCCGAGGTCCATCGCCGCCTCCTCGATGCTCCTGTCGAAGCTCAGGAGCCGCGCCTGCACGACCACCGCGACGAAGCACATCGTGAAGCTCAAATGCGCGAGCATCACCGTCCAAAAGCCGCGATCGAGATCGAGCGCGACGAAGAGGAGAAGAAGCGAAAGGCCGGTGATGACTTCCGGCATCACGATCGGCGCGTAGATCATGCCGACGAAAAGCGTGCGCCCGGTGAAGCGGCCCATGCGCACGAGCGCGACCGCCGCACAGGTGCCGAGAACGGTGGCAAGGCTCGCCGAGACGAAGGCGACGCGCAGCGTCACCCAGGCGGCGGCGAGCAATTGCTGATTGTCAAGGAGCGAAGCGTACCAGCGCGTGGAAAATCCGCCCCACACGGTCACGAGCTTCGAGCCGTTGAACGAATAGACGACGAGAAGCACGAGCGGGAGGTAGAGAAACGCGAAACCCGCCGCGAGCGAGGCGACGTTGAAGGCGCTCAAGCCTTTGCGCATTGCGCGGCTCATGCCGCTTTCTCCAGCGAGCGCGCCTCGGCCCGCTGATAGATCAGGATCGGCGCGACCAGCACGATCAACAGCACGACCGCGACCGCCGAGGAAACGGTCCAGGAACGGTTCTCGAAAAACTCGGTCCACATGGTCTTGCCGATCATCAGCGTTTCCGAGCCGCCCATGAGATCGGGAATGACGAATTCGCCGACGGCCGGAATGAAGCAGAGAAGCGAGCCCGCGATCACGCCGGGCAGCGAAAGCGGGAACGTGACGCGCCAGAAAGCGGCGAGCGGCGGCGCGCCTAGGTCCGCCGCCGCCTCCAGGAGCGCGTGATCCATTTTTTCGAGCGTCGCGTAGAGCGGCAGCACCATCAACGGCAGATACGAATAGACGATGCCGATATAAACCGCGGTGTTGGTGTAGAGAAGTTCGACCGGCCTGTCGGTCAAGCCGAGATAAATGAGAAGCTGGCTCAGAAATCCCTCGCGCGAAAGAATGCCGATCCAGGCGTAAATGCGGATCAGAAACGACGTCCAGAACGGCAGGATGACCGCCATCACCAGCAACGGGCGCAGCCGTTCCGGCGCGCGCGCCATGGCATAGGCGATCGGATAACCGATCAGGAGCAGGAGAACGGTCGAAATCGCGGCGATGCGCAGGCTCTGCAGATAGGCGGCGAGATAAATCCTGTCCTTGCCCAGCAGCGCGTAGTTGGAAAAATCGAGCTGCGACAGAAATTCTTTTATTCCCTGCCAGCCCTGCGTGAGATCGAGAAGCGGCGCGTAAGGCGGCCGCGCCATCACATCATGCGAAAGGCTGATCTTGAGCACGATCAGGAACGGCACCAGGAAGAAGAAGGCGAGCCAGAGATAAGGCACGAGCACAACGAGAAACCGGCCGCCGGGGTTTCGCTTCCCTTGCATGCGCGCTCCTAGCGGGTGAGCACGACGCCGGCATCCGGCGCCCAGGAGAGAAATACCTTGTCGTCCCAGCCGATCGGACGCTCGACGAGGCGCGTGAGGTTGGCCGCCGCCGCTTTCAGCAAGACGCCGTTCGCGCCGCGCACGTGATAAACGGAAACATCGCCGAGATAGGCGATGTCGTGCACGGCGCCCTCGACGCAGTTCACATTCGTGTCCACGGGCGGCGCGAGTGAAATCCGCACTTTTTCCGGACGAAGCGCGAGCCAGACGGTATCACCGGTTTTCGCATCGAGCTTTTGCGCCACGCGAATGGCCGAAGGCACGGAAACGCCCGCAAGCTTCGCTTCGTTCGCGCCCGCCGCTTCGACCTTCGCCTCGATCAAATTCACGTCGCCGACGAAGCCCGCGACATAGCGCGAATTCGGCTGCTCGTAGATCTCGGCGGGGGTCGCCACCTGCGCTAGGCGACCGTGATCCATCACCGCGATGCGGTCGGCCATGGTCATCGCCTCTTCCTGGTCGTGGGTGACGATCACAAAGGTGGTGCCGAGCTTTTGCTGCAGGTGCATGAGCTCGAGCTGCGTCTCCTCGCGCAGTTTCTTGTCGAGCGCGGCGAGCGGCTCGTCGAGCAGAAGCACGCGCGGTCGTTTCACCAGCGCCCGCGCCAGCGCCACGCGCTGGCGCTGGCCGCCGGACAGCTGATCGGGCTTGCGCCGCTCGAAGCCCGCGAGATCAACGAGCTTCAGCATTTCCTCGACGCGGGCGGAAATTTCGTCCGCCGCGAGCCGCTCCTGCTTCAGCCCGAAGGCGACGTTCTTCCACACGTTCATGTGCGGAAACAGCGCGTAGGACTGAAACATCATGTTCACCGGCCGGCGATGCGGCGGCACGTCGGCGAGATCCTCGCCCGCCAAGAGCACGCGGCCTTCGCTCGCCTCCTCGAAGCCCGCGACGATGCGCATCAGCGTGGTCTTGCCGCAGCCGGAGGGACCGAGCAGCGCAAAAAATTCGCGCTCGTAAATATCGAGGGACAGTTCAGAGACTGCGGTGACGTCGCCGAAGCGCTTCGTCACCTTTTCGAAGCGGATGACCGGCCGGCTCGCAGGATCGCTCCATGGCGCGAAGCTTCTGCGCACGGCGCCGAGGCTCTTTGGCGCTTTCGTCAGCACGCTCATGATGACCGCCGCTCTTCCGCCCGCGTCATTTCGCTGCTGGCTATAGCGAGGATCGAAGCGCGCCTCAATGCGAGCGCGTGCGGCGAACCGCGTCGCGCCAATGCACGAGCGCTTCGGCGCGGGCGGTGGCGTCGATCGCCGGCATGAATCTTCGCTCGAGCTGCCAGAGTTTCTCTAACTCCTTGAGATCAGGATAGATTCCGGCGGCGAAGCCGGCGAGGTAAGCGGCCCCCCGCGCCGTCGTTTCGGTGGCATTCGGCCGGTCGATGGGCGCATCGAGAATGTCGGCAAGAAATTGCATGGCGATGTCGCTCCGCGCCATGCCGCCATCGACGCGAAGCACCGTGCCGCCATGGGCGCCGGCGGGCCAATCGGCGCGCATCGCTTCGAGAAGATCGGCGGTCTGAAAGCCGACGCTTTCGATCACCGCGCGCGCGAGCTCGGCGGCGCCGCTCGCGCGGGTGAGGCCGAAGATCGCGCCGCGGGCTTCGGCGTCCCACCACGGGGCGCCAAGGCCGGTGAAGGCGGGCACCAGGATTACGCGTTCCTGGGGGTTTGCTTTTGCCGCGAGCGCATCCGCTTCGGGTGCCGCGCGAATGATGCCCATGGCGTCGCGCAGCCATTGCACGGCGGCGCCGGCGATGAAAATCGCGCCTTCGAGCGCATAGGCGCGCTTGCCGTTGAGCTGATAGGCGATCGTCGTCAGCAGGCGGTTGGTGGAATGGATCGGTTGGTCGCCCGTGTGCAGCAGCGCGAAGCAGCCGGTGCCATAAGTCGCCTTCATCATGCCGGGCTTCACGCACGCCTGGCCGATGACGGCCGCCTGTTGATCGCCGGCGATGCCGCGGATCGCGATGGGCGCGCCGAAGAGCGATTTCCCGGTCGTGCCGAAATCTCCGGCTGAGTCGCGAACTTCGGGAAGAAGCTTGGCGGGCACGCGAAAGAGACGCAGCATGTCGTCGTCCCAGCGCGCGCGTTTCAAATCGAGGAGAAGCGTGCGCGAGGCATTGGTCGCATCGGTGGCGAAGGTCTTGCCGCCGGTGAGCCGCCACAACAGAAACGAATCGATCGTTCCGAACGCGAGCTTCCCCGCCTCGGCGGCGGCGCGGACGCCTTCCACCTGATCGAGCATCCAGGCGATCTTGGTGCCGGAAAAATAGGGATCGATCAGAAGCCCGGTGCGTTCCGAAATCGACCCCTCGTGGCCTTCGCTTTTCAGCCGGCCGCAGAGATCGGCCGTGCGCCGGTCCTGCCAGACGATCGCGCGGTGAACGGGCTTTCCGGTGGCGCGATCCCAGATCACGGTTGTCTCGCGCTGATTGGTAATCCCGATGGCGGCGATGTCGGCGGCGGCAAGCCCCGCCTTTTCGAGCGCGGCACCAACGGTCGCAACGACGCTTTGCCAGATTTCCTCGGCGTCGTGCTCGACGTGACCCGGCGCGGGATAATGCTGGGTGATCTCCTGCTGCGCGACCGCGAGCGGCTGCAAGGCGGAATCGAACACGATCGCCCGCGTCGAAGTCGTCCCCTGGTCGATCGCGACGACGTGCGCCTGCATCGCCTTCATTCTGCGGCGGCCTGCGCCGATGGCGGCGAGGCGAAGGCGGCTTCAAGGGCGGTGATTTCCGCCTTGCTTGCGGCGAGCCCAAGCTTGGTGCGGCGCCAGAGCACGTCCTCGGGCGTGTGTGCCCATTCTTCGCGGCGGAGATAGTCGAGCTCGATCTGATGGAGATCGCCGACAAGTCGCGGGCCGAGATCTTCGATGTTTTTGGTCTCGGCGATCATCCGCCAGGCGCGCGTGCCATAGGAGAACGCAAACCGCCGCACGAGCGTGCGCGGAAGATAGGAATGGCGGCTCGAGATTTCCTCGATCAAACCCGCGACCCCCGCGGGACCGAGATCGCCGCCGGGCAGCGGTTCCCCGCTCGTCCACGGCCTTTGCATGATCAGGCGATGCTTGAGCTTCGCGAGCACGGCTTCCGCGAGGCGCCGGTAGGTGGTGAGCTTGCCGCCGAACACGGAAATCAGCGGCGGCTCGCCGTAGCGGCCATTCACCTCGATGGTGTAGTCGCGCGTGAGATCGTCGGCTTTCTTCGAGCCGTCATCGACCAGGGGCCGCACGCCGGAATAGCTCCAGATGAGTTTCGAAGGCTCCACCGGCGCGCGAAAATAGGCGGCGGCGCTGCGGCAGAGATAGAGAATTTCCTCGGCGCTCGCCGAAACCTGGCCGGGATCGCCGCTCACTTCGGTGTCGGTGGTGCCGATCAGCGTGTAGTGATCCTGATAGGGAATCGCGAAAACGAGACGGCCGTCGCCGCCTTGCAGGAGATAGGCCCGCTCGTGCGCGTGCAGGCGCGGAACGACGATGTGGCTCCCCTTGCCGAGCCGGATCTTGTGGCGCGACGGCACCCGAATGATGGTTTCGTTGACGCGCGCGACCCAGGGGCCGGCGGCGTTGACGAGCGCACGCGTCCGCACGATTTCGCGCTTACCGCCGGCCTGCAGCACGAGCTGCCAGAATTCGCCCTCCCGCCGCGCCGCCGTAAGCCGCGTGCGGGGCGAGATCTTCGCGCCCTTTTCGCGCGCGCCGATCGCGTTCGCGACCACGAGGCGGGCATCGTCGGTGACGCAATCGGAATATTCGAAGCCGGTGTGAAAGCCTGGCTTCAGCGGCGCGCCGGCCGGATCGTCGGCGAGATCCAGCACGCGCGTCTTCGCGAGCGTCGTGCGGCCGCCGAGATGATCGTAGAGCCAGAAGCCCGCGCGCAGCATCCAGGCGGGGCGCTGACCGTGGACATGCGGCAGAATGAAGCGCATCGGCCGCACGAGATGCGGCGCGAGCGTCAGCAACCGCTCGCGTTCGGCGAGCGATTCCCGCACCAGCCGGAAATTGTAGTGCTCGAGATAGCGAAGGCCGCCGTGGATCAGTTTCGTGGAGGCCGAGGATGTGGCGCCGCCGAGGTCGCCCTGCTCGACGAGAAGCACGCGGAGGCCTCTTCCCGCCGCATCGCGGGCAATACCGCAGCCGTTGATGCCGCCGCCGATGATCGCCAGATCATAATCGGCCATTCCGCTTCCCCGCAAAGCACGTCCTACTTTTGTCGGGCGGCATGCTGGACGATCAGCGCCGATTTCACAATCTGTTACCGAGTGTCACGGCGCGACTAATCTTGCGGAAATAAAAGAAATTTCCTCTATTCTGCCGCAAACAAATACCTATGTAAATTTCGTTCACTCCTTTAAGTTATTGTTCCGCCATGCCTGCCCCGCGCCTGCTTGTTGTCGAAGGAAATACCGCCCAAGGGCGCGAGCGTCAGGTTGCCGCCGGAGGAGTGGCGGCAAGCGAGGGCTATGCCCGGCTCCTCGCCGAACTTTGGCCGGGAGCCACCGTCGACGTTTGTTTTCCCGCCGATCCGGGC
>DATGIF010000004.1:0-20940 GCA_035295845.1 Xanthobacteraceae bacterium | reverse complement strand
ACGTCAAAAGCCTTGCCGACGCGCTTGCCAACGAGGCCGAGCAGCTCGAGACGCAGGTCCGCGCCTTCCTCATCGACGTGCAGGCGGCTTAGGCTCCGCTGCGCACTGCTCTTGCAAAGCCGCCGCGAATTGCCGATGTGAAGGGCAACGCGCCGTTAGGGCTTGGGCCTTGCACCTCCTCCTTCTGCCAGTAAGGATCGCCGTCGCGGCATTCCGGCAGTTTCTCGCCGACGAAGGATGGGCAATCGCGAGCCACATCGCGCTGTCGACTCTGATGTCGATGTTTCCGTTCATTATCGTGGTGACCGCGCTGGCGGCGTTCTTTTTCGGCTCCAAGGAGCTCGCCGACGAGGCGGCGCGGATCCTGCTCGAAGCCTGGCCAAAGCAGGTCGCCGCCCCGATTGCTGACGACATTCATGGCGTGCTCACCAATGCCAATGGCAGCGTGCTGACGTTCGGCGTCGTTTTCGCGCTCTACTTTGCCTCGAGCGGCGTCGAGAGCCTGCGCATCGCATTAAACCGCGCCTACAACGCCGTCGATCCGCGCTCGATGTGGCTCACGCGGCTGGAATCGATCGGTTATGTGATCGTCGGCGCCGTGGCGCTGCTCGCCTTCTCGTTCCTCGTGGTGTTGGCGCCACTGATCTGGGCCGCGCTGATCTACTACGTGCCGAAGCTGGAGCCGTTCGGCTATTTCGTGACCTTCGCGCGCTTCACGGTTGCGGCCATCGTGATCGTGATCGCGCTCACAATCCTGCATCGCTGGCTGCCGGCCGGGCGCCGTCGCTTTGCTGACGTCGCACCGGGCATCGCCGTGACCTTGCTGCTCTGGCTTGTCTCCGGCGCGATCTTCGGCCGCTATCTCGCCGATTTCGCGTTCGGCTATGTGCGGCTTTACGCCGGTCTCGCCTCCGCGATGGTCGCGCTGATCTTCCTTTATATCTGCGCGTCAATTTTCATTTACGGCGCCGAGCTCAACTCGACGATCGTAGCGGCGCGCAGCAAGCGCGTTCAGGACGCGGAAGCGCCGGTAGCTTCGAGCACGTCCTCGTAGCTGCGCAGCCCTTCCTGCGGCGCGTTGACCAACACCGCCATGTTGCCTGGAGGGTGTTCATTCTTCCACATCATGTGGTGGGCGGCGGGAATTCCTTCCCACGGGAACACCCTGCTCATGCACGGATCGATGCGCTGCTCCAGGACGAAGCGATTGGCTGCGCTGGCCTGCTTGAGATGCGCGAAGTGCGAGCCCTGGATGCGCTTCTGCCGCATCCAAACATAGCGGGCGTCGAAGGTCAGATTGTAGCCGGTCGTGCCGGCGCAGAAGACCACCATGCCGCCACGCTTCACCACCAGGCAGGAGACCGGGAAGGTCGACTCGCCCGGGTGCTCGAACACCATATCGACGTCGTTGCCCTTGCCGGTGATGTCCCAGATCGCCTTGCCGAACTTCCGCGCTTCCTTGGTCCACGCGTCGAACTCGGGCGTACCGACCTGCGGCATCTGTCCCCAGCACTTGAAATCCTTGCGGTTGATCACGCCCTTGGCGCCGAGGCCGAGCACGTAATCGCGCTTGTCGTTGTCGGAAATGATCCCGATCGCGTGCGCGCCCGAGGCCGCCGCCAACTGCACGCCGAACACGCCGAGGCCGCCGGAAGCGCCCCACACCAGCACATGGTCGCCGGGTTTCACCGTATGCGGCGCGTGGCCGAACAGCATGCGGTAGGCGGTGGCGAGCGTCAGCGTGTAGCAGGCCGATTCTTCCCAGGTGAGATGCTTCGGCCGCGGCATCAATTGCCGCGATTGCACGCGGCAGAATTGCGCGAACGAGCCGTCGGGCGTCTCGTAGCCCCAGATGCGCTGCGAGGGCGACAGCATCGGATCGCCGCCGTTGCATTCCTCGTCGTCGCCGTCGTCCTGATTGCAATGGACGACGACTTCGTCGCCGACCTTCCAGCGCTTCACCTTGGAGCCGACGGCCCAGACGATGCCGGAAGCATCGGAGCCGGCGACATGGAACGGATTCTTGTGGACATCGAGGGGCGAGATCGGCTGGCCGAGCGCCGCCCACACGCCGTTGTAGTTCACGCCCGCCGCCATCACGAAGACGAGCACCTCGTCGTCGCCGACCGGCCAGGTCGGCACGACTTCGATCTGCATCGAGGCTTCGGGCGGCCCGTGGCGCTCCTTGCGGATCGCCCAGGCGTACATTTTCGACGGCACATGACCGAGCGGCGGAACTTCGCCGATCTCGTAGAGATCTTTCGGTCCCGTGGATCTCAAGACCGTCGCGGTCTTCGCCATGGCGTCTTGTCACACCGTTGCTGTGTGGGCCGGGTATTATCGCAGCGCAGCATAGCAAATCGGCCGCGCTTTAGCGAGCATCCCATTCACAGTCTGACGCGACGGCAGGCCTCCAAACCGCCTGGTGAAATGCCTTGTTTTTCCAGTCGGCAGCGGCCCTGGGCTGCGCTATGCTCGCCTCGTTGCATTGCGAAATCGGGGCTGTCGCGATCAACACCGGTTTCCGGCGCAGCGAGAAACGTATCAACAAATCAGAGGGGAAGGCGCGATGGATCTCCAAGGTCTGCTTATCCTGCTTATCGTCGGCGCGATCGCCGGCTGGCTCGCCGGCGTGATCATGCGCGGCTTCGGCTTCGGCCTCATCGGCAACATCATCGTCGGCATCGTCGGCGCGGTGATCGCCGGGTGGCTGTTGCCGCGGCTCGGCATCTATATCGGCGGCGGCATCGTCGGCTCGATCATCAATGCCTTGATCGGCGCGGTGATCTTGCTGTTCATCATCGGCCTCATCAAACGATGAGGAACTGAATGGCGGAGGCGACCGGAGGCAAAAAGCGGGGGTCGGAAAAACGCGATCCGCCATGGTTGATCCGCACCTATGCGGGCCATTCCACGGCGGCGGAGTCGAACCGGCTCTATCGCGCCAACCTCGCCAAAGGCCAGACTGGCCTCTCGGTCGCCTTCGATCTTCCGACGCAGACCGGCTACGATTCCGACCATCCCTTGGCCAAGGGCGAGGTCGGCAAGGTCGGCGTGCCGGTTTCCCATCTCGGCGACATGCGGACGCTGTTCGAGGCGATCCCGCTCGGCGAGATGAATACCTCGATGACGATCAACGCCACGGCCGCCTGGCTGATGGCGCTCTATATTGCGCTTGCCGAAGAACAGGGCGTCGACAAGAAGTCGCTCGCCGGCACCACGCAGAACGACATTTTGAAAGAATATTTGTCGCGCGGCACTTATGTGTTTCCGCCGGCGCCGTCGATGCGGCTCGTCAAGGACACGATCCTGTTCGCGACGCGCGAGATTCCGAAATGGAATCCGATCAATGTCTGCTCCTATCATTTGCAGGAAGCGGGCGCGACGCCGCAGCAGGAGCTTGCCTTCGCGCTCGCCAACGCCATCGCCGTCCTTGACGCGGTGAAGGCATCGGGCGCGGTTTCCGGCCGCGACTTCGAGGAAGTGGTCGGGCGCATTTCGTTTTTCGTCAATGCCGGGCTCCGCTTCATCACCGAGCTCTGCAAGATGCGCGCCTTCGTCGAGTTGTGGGAAGAGATCACGCGCGAGCGTTACGGCGTCACCGACGAGAAGCACCGCCGTTTCCGCTACGGCGTGCAGGTGAATTCGCTCGGCCTCACCGAGCAGCAGCCGGAAAATAACGTCTATCGCATTCTCATCGAAATGCTCGCGGTCACGCTCTCGAAGGGCGCGCGCGCCCGCGCGGTGCAGCTGCCCGCCTGGAACGAGGCGCTGGGCCTGCCGCGGCCATGGGATCAGCAATGGTCGATCCGCATGCAGCAGATCGTCGCCTTCGAGACCGATTTGCTCGAATACGGCGACCTCTTCGACGGCTCGGCGGAAATTTCGCGCAAGGTCGGCGAGCTGAAGGCGGAAGCGCGGGAGGAGCTCGCGCAGATCGAAAAGATGGGCGGCGCCGTGAAAGCGGTCGAATCCGGCTACATGAAGGAGCGGCTGGTCGAATCCAACACCAAGCGCACGGAGGCGATCGAGCGCGGCGAGCAGATCGTGGTCGGTGTCAACCGCTTTATCGAGACGGAGCCGTCGCCGCTTTCCACCGGCAACGAATCGATCCTCACCGTGCCGCACGAAGTCGAGGACGAGCAGATCGCGCGGCTGATGGCGTGGCGCGCTACGCGCGACAACGCCGCGGTGAAGAAGGCGCTCGAATCGCTTTCGCGCGCGGCCGCCGACGGCTCGAACATCATGCCGGCTTCGATTGCCTGCGCCAAAACCGGGGTCACCACCGGCGAGTGGGGGGCGGCGCTGCGCAAGGTGTTCGGCGAGTACCGCGCGCCCACCGGCGTCGGGCGCGCGGCGCGGAACGACGCCGCCGGCCTCGACGACGTGCGCGCCGCGGTCGATGCCGCCTCGCGCCGGCTCGGCAAGCGGCTGAAATTCCTCGTCGGCAAGCCCGGCCTCGACGGCCATTCCAACGGCGCCGAGCAAATCGCGGTGCGCGCGCGCGATGCCGGCATGGAGGTGGTCTATCAGGGCATCCGGCTGACGCCCGCCGAAATCGTCGCCGCCGCGCAAAAAGAAAAGGTCCACATGGTGGGCCTTTCCATCCTCTCCGGCAGCCACGTGCCTCTGGTGCGCGAGGTGATGGAGAAGCTCCGCGGCGAAGGCCTGAACGTGCCGGTCGTCGTGGGCGGCATCATTCCGCCCGAGGACGAGGAACTCCTGAAGAAGTCCGGCGTCGCCGCCGTGTTCACGCCGAAAGACTACGAAGTGAACCGCATCCTCACCGACCTTGTGAAGATCGTCGAGCAGGCCGCCGGCAAAAACGCGGCCTGACGCGGCGCGGCTTTCTTTGGACCAAATCCTCCGCATCTCCGAGCTTGTGCTGCCGCTCTTCGGCGTGATCGGGCTTGGTTATGCCATCGCCTGGTTTGGTCTCCTCAAGCAAAGCACGGCGGAAGGCGTCTCCGACTATGTCTACACGGTGGCGGTGCCGCTCCTGATTTTCCGCACGCTCGCGGAAGCGAAGCTGCCGGAGGCGCTGCCATGGACCTATTGGGTCGCGTATTTTTCCGGGGCGTTTTTCTCCTGGATCGTCGCGCAGGCGATCGCGATGAAGCTTTTCGGCCGGCCCATGCGCGAGGCGACCGTTTACGGCTTCGCCGCCGGCCAATCGAACATCGTGCTCGTCGGCATTCCGCTGGTGCTGTCGGCCTATGGCGAGCCGGGCGCGGTGCCGCTCTTTCTCCTGATCGTGGTGAACCTGCCGCTGATGATGACGACGGCCTCGCTCCTCATCGAGGCGAGCGGCGAGGGAATCTCGCGCGATGCGTTTTGGCGCCTCGGCAAAAGCTTCGCGACCAATCTCGTGCTCATCGGATTCGTCGCCGGGCTTGCCGTGCGGTTTCTCGGGATTGCGCCGGGCGGCACGATCAAGAGCGTGATCGAACTCGTCGCGGCCTCGGCGCTTCCCTGCGCGCTGTTCGCCATGGGCTTGTCGCTCAAGACCTACGGCATCAGCGGCGACTTCAAGCTGTCGGCGGTGATGGCCTCGGCCAAGCTCTTTCTTCATCCACTCGTCGTTTTCGTAATTACCCGCTACGTGGTCGAAATGCCCGCGGTGTTCGCGGGCGTCGCCGTGGTGTTCGCCGCGATGCCCTGCGGGATCAACTCGTATCTCATGGCCGAGCGCTATCGCGACGGCGTGCCGGCGACCGCCGGCGCGGTGTCGCTTTCGACCGGGGGCGCGGTGCTTTCGATTTCGTTCTGGCTCTGGGTGCTCGGCGTCGGACTGCACTAAGCGTATGACAGCCCGACCGCGCGCCGCACGTCGGCGGCGTGCCATCCCTGCGCGCGCAAATCGCGGAGCGTCGTCGACGGATCGCGCTTGGCGAGCTTCTTGCCGTCCGCGTCGAGAATCAGCCGGTGATGGTGATAGGCGGGCGCTTCGAGATCGAGGAGTTCCTGCAATAGCCGGTGGATCGATGTCGCCTCGTAAAGATCGAGACCGCGCACGACATGCGTGACGCCCTGCAGTGCGTCGTCAAGCACGCAGGCGAGGTGATAGCTCGCGGGCGTTTCCTTGCGGCCGAGAATCACGTCGCCCCAGCGCTCGGGCCGCGCCGTGATTTCACGCTCCTCGCCGGCACCGCTCTCGGCCCAGGCGAGCGGTTTCTTGATGCCGGCGCTCGCCGCCTGCAAATCGAGCCGTAATGCGTAGGGCTCGCCGCTGTCGATTCTTCGCGCCCGCTCGGCGGCCGAAAGCTCGCGGGCGTTGCCGGGATAAAGCGGCGCGCCGTCGGGATCGCGCGGCCAGCCAAGGTCGCGGCCGGCGATCAGGCGCGCTATTTCAGCGCGGCTTTCGAAGGCAGGATAGACGAAACCCGCGCGGGCCAATTGATCGAGGGCGGTCTTGTATTCGCTGAAATGCTCGGACTGCCGCCGCACCGGCTTTTCCCACTCGAGGCCGAGCCAGGCGAGATCCTCGTAGATCGCCTCCTCGTATTCCGGCCGGCAGCGCGTCGCGTCGATGTCTTCGATGCGCAGGAGCAGTCGCCCGCCTGCGGCGCGCGCCCGGTCGTGGTTGAGAAGCGCCGATAGCGCATGGCCGAGATGCAGATAGCCGTTGGGCGAGGGCGCGAAGCGGAAAACGGGTTGCATCGGCTCGTTCTAAATGGTTCCTGCGGTTCATGTCTCCCCGCATCGAAACCGAGGCGGATCTCGAAGCCGGGCTCGCGCAGCTCGTCGAACTTGATCCGCGGCTGAACGAAGTGCTCGCCATTGCCGGGCGGCCGCCCTTGCGCAAGCGCGCCGGCGGCTTTCACGGCCTCGCGCGCATCGTCGTATCGCAGCAGCTTTCGGTCGCCAGCGCCTCCGCCATCTGGAACCGGGTCGAGGCCGCCTTCGATCCGTTTCATCACGACACGGTGCTTGCCGCGCGCACGCCGAAATTCCAGCGCGCGGGGCTCTCCCGCCCGAAGATCAAGACCTTCCGTACGGTCGCGCGCGCGGTGCGCGATCGCCGCCTCGACCTCGAAGCGCTGCACGACATGCCGGCCGATGCGGCGCATGCGGCGCTGACTTCGGTGAAGGGCATCGGCCCGTGGACCGCCGACATTTATCTCCTCTTCTGCATCGGCCATGCCGATGCGTGGCCGGCCGGCGACCTCGCCTTGCAGGAAGCGATCAAGCTCGCCTTCAAGCTTCGCAAGCGGCCCGACGCGAAGAAGATGCACAAGCTCGCCGAAGGCTGGCGGCCGGTCCGCGGGGTCGCGGCCTATCTCTTCTGGTCCTACTACCGCGCGCTCAAGCGGCGCGACGCGGTGCCGGTCGGGCCCGCAACGGAAACGAAGGTCGCGTGAGCGTCACAAACCGTTCTTACAAAGCGAGTGACGGAGCAAGACATGGCGGTTGCGACGGGCGATCCGCGCCAGATCGATTTCATCGTGCGGCGAGATGATTTGCCGGAAGGCAAATTCATTTCCGCGCCGGCGCCGCGCGCGAGCGAGTTGCCCGCCGATTGCGCCTTGCTCAAGGTCGAGCGCTTCGCCTTTACCGCCAACAACATCACCTACGCGATGCTCGGCGATGCGTTGCAATACTGGAAGCTGTTTCCGGCGCCCGAGGGCTTCGGCAATATTCCGGTGTGGGGCTTCGGCGAGGTGATCGCCTCGCGGCACGAACCGCTTGCCGAGGGCGAGCGGCTGTTCGGCTATTTTCCAATGTCGACGCATCTCGTCATTGTGCCCGCGAATGTGAGCAAGCGCAGGCTCGCCGACGCCGCCCCGCACCGGCAGGGTGTGGCGCCGGTCTATAACCAGTACGCGCGCGTGACCGGCGATCCGGCCTACGCGGGCAAGGAAGGCGACTATCAAGCGCTGTTGCGGCCCGTGTTCATGCTGTCGTTTCTGGTCGACGATTTTCTGGCCGAAGCGGGCTTCTTCGGCGCCCGTGCCGTGCTGATTTCAAGCGCCTCGAGCAAGGCCGCGATCGGGCTCGCGCATCTCCTGCATGAAAACCGAAAGCCGATCGAGGTCATCGGCCTCACCTCGCCGGGCAACCGGAAATTCGTCGAGGGTCTCGGCTGCTACGATCGGGTGGTTGGCTATGAGGACGTTCCTTCGCTCGATGCCGGCGAGCCCGTCGTGTTCGTGGACCTGGCGGGCAATCCCGATTTGCGCCGGGCGCTGCACGCGCACTACCGCGACAACATGAAATACTCCTCGCGCGCGGGCTTCACCCATCGCGGCGAAGAGGATGTCGAGGTGTTGCCGGGCGCGAAGCCCGAGCCATTCTTCGCGCCCGGTCAGATCAAGAAGCGTGCGCAGGATTGGGGCCGCGGCGGCATCGAGACGCGCTTTTCCGCGGTCTGGTCCGGCTATGCGGCGCTTCTCGATCGCGCGCTCAAGATTGAATACGGCCGCGGCGAAGCCGCGGTCGAAGCGGTCTACCGCGCCATGCTGAATGGCCGCGTCGCGCCCGAGCGGGCGCATATTTTGTCGCTTTGGGGCTAGCTCGAATTTCGGTTAGAAGAAGCTCTCGACCGACGTTTCATCCCGCCTCGATTTCCGGAGATCGAAATGGCCGCAACCCTCGACGGGCCGCGAATTCTGCCGCGTGGCGGCACGCCCGCGCGGCAGCTCGTCGTCTTCCTCCACGGCTATGGCGCCGACGGCAACGACCTGATCGCGCTCGGCAGCGAGTGGCAATCGATTTTGCCGGATACGGCGTTCGTATCGCCGAACGCGCCGGAGCCCTGCGGGCAAGCGCCGGTCGGGCGGCAGTGGTTTCCGCTCACCTTTCGCGATCCCGATGAGCGCTGGCAGGGCGTGAACAAGGCCGCGCCCGCGTTGAACGCGTTTCTTGACGCGGAGCTCGCGCGTTATTCGTTACCGCCGGAGCGGCTCGCGCTCGTCGGCTTCAGCCAGGGCACGATGATGGCGCTGCATGTCGGGCTGCGCCGCGCTGCCGCACCGGCGGCGATCGTCGGCTATTCGGGGATATTCGTGCTGCCGAGCGCGAAGGCGGCGGCGGAAGCGGCGGTGAAGGAAATCCGCGTCCGCCCGCCGGTGCTTTTAATTCACGGCGAACGCGACGATCTCATTCCGGCACAGGCCCTGTTCATGGCCGCGCAAACGCTTGCCGCACTTGACGTTCCGGTGGAGTGGCATCTTTCGCCGGGAATCGGCCACGGCATCGATCCCGAGGGCCTGCGCCACGGGGGAGAGTTTTTGTTGCGTGCATTCGGGGCGCGCTAAGCCCAAGTACCGCTTCACAAAGCCGACATCGACTCGGTATTATATGACAAAGACTCGGCACCGCGTACTGGGTCAACCGGGCGCGCCGACCGCCGAGCAATCAGGGGTCGCGTTTGACGATTGCGGTTTCGCCCGGTGCCTGGCCTGCCCTCGTGCTCAATGCGGATTTCCGTCCGCTGAGCTACTATCCGCTCTCCGTCTGGTGCTGGCAGGACACGATCAAGGCCGTTTTTCTTGAGCGCGTGAACATCGTCGCGCATTACGACAAGGCGGTGCGAAGTCCGAGCTTCGAGATGAAGCTCCCCAGCGTCGTTTCGCTCAAGAATTTCGTCCGCCCGCTCCGGCATCCGGCCTTTACCCGCTTCAACGTTTTTCTGCGCGACCGTTTCATCTGCCAGTATTGCGGCTCCCGCGAGGATCTTACCTTCGATCATCTGTTGCCGCGCTCGCGCGGCGGCCACACGACGTGGCACAACGTCGTTGCCGCCTGCTCGGGGTGCAATCTCAGAAAGGGCGGCCAGTCGCTGGAGGAGTCGGGCATGTGGCCGCGGCAGATGCCGTTCCAGCCGACGGTGAACGATCTTCACCGCAACGGCCGCTTGTTCCCGCCGAACTATCTGCACCAGAGCTGGCTCGACTATCTCTACTGGGACACCGAGCTCGAGCCGTAATCCTTCGTCTTCTTATTGGGCGCGGCGCGTGGCCGTGAACAGCGCGAGAATCGCGAGCGCGCCCGCGATCAGCGCGTTATAGCCCGCGAGCGAAAGTCCGAAGAAGCGCCACTGCACCTCGTCGCACGGCACGACGCGCATCGCCTGCATCTGCGAGAGCAAACTGCCGCCGCCATGGAAGCGCGCGCCGGTGCAGCTCGACGGCCCCGGCCACCAGCCCCATTCGACGCCCGAATGATAGACGCCGAGGCCGGCGCCATAGGCGAGGATCGCGCCGATGACGAGGAGAAGCGCGCGCGAAAGTGCCGCGCGCTTGGGGTCTCGCGCGAGAAAGACGAGCACGAGCGCGAGCGGAATCGCGAGGTAGTAGGGAACGCGCTGCTCGAGGCAAAGCTCGCAGGGAACCAGCCCGATCACGTATTCGAAGAACCAGGCGCCGGCGATCGTCGCCGCCGCAACGGCCGCGATCACGCCGCCGGCCGTCGAGAGCGACGCGTGACGAAAATCGAGGGCGAGGGCGGGGCTCTTGCTCATGCGGGCGGAATCAGTAGGCGAGCATCGAATGCGTTGCAACCGCGCCCTTTTTATGAAGCGCGAATGGGCGATGGGCTGCTGAAAGTTACATCGCGGTTAGGTTTTTCGCTGCGCCGGCATTCATGGAACTCGCCATCGCGGCTCCATTCATCGTGAATCATCACCGTGAATCGGAAAATATGAAATATTCATGCGCGCCAAATTGCGCGCACGCCACATTTTCGACTCATGGCGATGGCGCTTCGCGCGGGTACAACAACTCCGATTCGGAGGAATGGTTCCGCTAGAGGGCAACTCTAGCAACGTCACCACAGAGACCATGCAGGACCATGGGGCGCGCGGGGGCGATGACCATGGAGTCCACATGCGAAGTGCAACTGCAATCCTGACGCTTGCCGCCGCTCTTTTCGCGAGCGGTGTTTTTGAAGGCGCCAATGCCACCGCGTCGCGCGGACTGGCATCCTTCTATGGCTATCACGCCCAGACCGCGAACGGCGAAATGATGGATCCGCGGGCGATGACCGCGGCGCATCCGTCGCTGCCGTTCAATACCAAGGTTCGCGTCACCGATGTGAACACCCACCGCGCGGTGGTCGTCCGCATCAACGACCGCGGGCCGTTCGTGAAGGGGCGGATCATCGACCTTTCGACCGCGGCGGCCAAAGAACTCGGAATCATCGACCAGGGCGTGGCCATGGTCGACGTCGAGGTCGTTTCCTAAAGCATGATCCCGAAGAGCGGGTACCGGTTTTCGGGAAAGATCATGCTTCCGCAAAATGTTAGGGACGCCCGTTGATTCGACCTAGAACAACGGCACTCTAAAAATCAAGCGGGACAACCGCTTGCCGCGCGGGGGCGCGCCGCTAATATCCGGCGCGCGTGCCCCCGTGGCGGAACTGGTAGACGCGCCTGACTCAAAATCAGGTTGTCGCAAGGCAGTGCCCGTTCGACTCGGGCCGGGGGCACCAGCTTTCCATCTGAAGTCAGCAGATACAGACGATTCTCGTATGAGAATTTTTCGCGCGCTCAGAAAATCTTCGTCGCCGCGTAAAAGCCGGCGATGAAAATCACCACGAAAATAAACAACACAAGCCCGAGCCTTTGCTCGATGAACGGGCGCGCGCGTTCACCCCAGAAATAAACGAGCGTCGCCAGGAGATAAAACCGGATGCCGCGGGTGATGATCGAAAGCACCGTGAACCAGAACAAATTATAGCCGGCGAAGCCCGAGGCGATGGTGATGACCTTATAGGGAATGGGCGTCGCGCCCTTGATCAGGATGATCCAGTGGCCCCATTGCGCGTAGGCGGCGCGAAACGCCTCCAGCTTGTCGCCATAGCCGTAGAGCTTGATCAGGAACTGGCCGAGCGTGTCGTATAGGAGCGCGCCGATCGCGTAGCCCAAAAGGCCGCCGAGCACGGAAGCGACCGTGCAGATGCCGGCAAACCAGAAGGCGCGGTTCGGCTTCGCCAGGCACATCGGCACGAGCATTATGTCGGGCGGGATCGGAAAGACGGAGCTTTCGACGAAGGCAATGGCGGCGAGCGCCTTCGGCGCCCACGGCCTTGACGAAAGATCGAGCACCCAGTCGTAAAGACGGCGCAGCATGGCGAGGCTCTCTATCGGCCGGGTGAAAGCGAGTCAAAGGCGCGCGGAAACGTGCGTCAGCTTTTTACGCGGGCGCGGCGGGGGCGGGCGGACGTGCCTTGCGGCGGGCGAATGCTGACCTTGGCGCCGACGACAAACGTCTTCGGCATCTTCTCGGCGATGCCGAGCAGGCGTTCGCGGCGATCCATTTCGTCCCAGACATCCTGCGGCGCCACACCCGCCTCCACCCACAGCACGACGAGATGGTAGATAAGGTCGGCGCTCTCGCGGATGACGTTCTGGCGGTGGCCCATGGCCGCTTCGAGCGCAACTTCGGCCGCTTCTTCGGCGACTTTTTTCGCAATCTTGCGCGGTCCCGCATGCAGGAGGCGCGCCGTGCGCGAGGCGGTGGTGTCCTTGCCGCGGCTGTTGCGTACCGCGTCGTACAGCCGGATCAGCGAATCACTCATGACTTTCAACATACTATGCGGGCATGTCTTTGCGAATCCTTACGAAAGCGACGACGGCCGGCGGCGCCGTGCTTCCGCTGCGTAAACGGCGGGCGGCGCGCCGCCTACTTGCCCTCGAAAGCGGCATGGTCTTTGCTCTTTTCCGGGTGTGCGGCAGCCGGGGGCGAACAAGGCTTCGCCCGAAAAGAAGTCGGGAATTTGTCATGAGTTTCGTGCTTAGTGCCGCAAGCATGTTCCGCTCCAATCTTCCCTCCAGCCTGATCGTTTTTTTCGCGGTTGCTTTTGGCGGCGGCGCGCACGCGCAGACACCCATCAAATTTCTCCTCGACGGCAAGATCGACGGCACCACGACGCCGTTTCTGCTGGCGATCGACAAGGGTTATTTCCGCGCCGAAGGGATCGACGTCACGATTCTCGAACCCACGCCGCCCGACCAAGGCGATGGCGCGCAGGAAACGATCAAGCGCGTCGCTGCCGGCGAGGCCGAGATGGGCTTCGGCGACATCAACGCCATGATCCGCTTTCGCGACCAGAATCCGCAAATGCCGGTCAAGGCGGTGTACATCGTCTACAACAAGGCCGCCTATTCGATCGTCGGCCGCAAGAGCCGCGACGTGGTCTATCCGAAGGATTTGGAGGGCAAGAAGCTCGGCGCGCCGCCGCGCGACGCAAGCTTCGCGGTATGGAAGGCGTTTGTGTCGGCGAACGCGCTCGACGAAACCAAGATCACGATCGAGAATATCGGCATGCCGGTACGCGAGCCGATGCTCGCGGCGGGTCAGGTCGATGCGGTCACCGGCCTTTCGTTTCTCTCCTACATCAACCTCAAGGATCGCGGCGTGCCGCCGAACGACATCACGGTGATGCTGATGGCCGATTACGGCGTCGATCTTTACGGCAATGCGATTGTCGTCAACGCCAAGTTCGCCAACGAAAACCCCGAACTAGTGAAGGCGTTTCTGCGCGCCTTCACCAAGGGGCTGAAGGATACGCTCGCGAAATCCTCCTCGGCGATCGATTCCGTAATCAAGCGGAACGAGACGCTGCGCAAGGACCTTGAGCTCGAGCGCCTCAAAATGGCGATCCGCGACAACATTCTGACACCGGAAGTGAAGGCCAACGGCTTTGGCGCGGTCGTCCCCCAACGCTTCGCGAAAGCGATCGACGTGCTGGCGACCACCTACCCGTTCAAGCAAAAGCCGGACCCCGCCGATCTGTTCGACGCCTCTTTTTTGCCCTCAGCCACCCTTCGCAAGGCCAATTGAACCGATAACCGGCCGTTGCCGTTGGCTTTAGGCCCGCTAGAGTGCCGCCCCAACGGTCGGACCAGCGCATGAACTTCCTTCGCCTTTATGCCCGCGTCTTCTCGATGCTCGGCCCCGAGAAGCGGCTCGGCATCTTCCTCGCTGTCGCCAACTTTGCGCTGGCCGCGGCGCAATTCGCCGAGCCCGTCCTGTTCGGGCGCGTCATCGACGCCCTCGTCGGCGCGCAGACGGCGAAAGAGGCGACCTCGTTTGACAAGCTCCTGCCGCTGCTCGCGACCTGGGGCGGCTTCGGCCTCTTCAGCATCGCCGCCGGCGTGTTCCTCGCGCTGCATGCCGACCGGCTCTCGCACCGCCGGCGGCTCGGCATCATCACCGCCTATTTCGAGCACGTTATGCACCTGCCGCTCGCCTACCATACGAGCACGCATTCCGGCCGACTGATGAAGGTGATGCTGCAAGGCGCGGACTCGCTCTGGGGCCTGTGGCTTTCGTTCTTCCGCGACCATTTCGCGGCCTTCGTCTCGATCTTCGTGCTCTTGCCGGTGGCGGTGTTCCTCAACTGGCGGCTCGGACTTTTGCTCGTCGGCTTGATGGTGGTCTTCGCGGCGATCACCTCTTATGCGCTGCGCCAGACCGAGACGCAGCAGCTCGGGGTCGAGCGCTTTCACACGGACCTCGCGGAGCGGACCTCGGATGCGCTCGGCAATATCGCGCTCGTGCAAAGCTTCACGCGCGTCGATGCCGAGGTGAGGGAAATCAAGAACGTCGCCGGCCGGGTGCTGGCGGCGCAAATTCCCGTGCTCACCTGGTGGGCGGTGGTTTCGGTGGCGACGCGGGCGGCGACGACGATCACGATTCTGGCGATCTTCCTTTTCGGCACCTGGCTGCATATCCGCGGCCTGGTGTCGATCGGCGAGATTGTCACCTTCGTGAACATCGCGACGCTGTTCGTGGGCAAGCTCGAACTCGTGGTCGGCTTCACCAACCGTCTCGTGCTCGACGCGCCGCGGCTCGCGCAATTTTTCGACGTACTCGACACGACGCCGGTGAAGGACCGCCCCGGCGCGATGGCTCTCGGCCGCGCCAAGGGCCTCGTCGAATTCGACCATGTGTCGCTGTCCTATGACGGCAAGCGCGCGGCGGTGGACGACATCAGCTTCCGGGTCGAGCCGGGAGAGACGATCGCGGTGGTCGGCGAGACGGGCGCCGGCAAGTCGACCGCGCTTTCGCTCCTGCATCGCGCCTGGGATCCGCAAAAAGGCGTCATCCGCATCGACGGGCACGACATCCGCGACGTCACGCTCGAATCGCTCCGGCGCAACATCGGCGTCGTGTTTCAGGAAGCGCTCCTGTTCAACCGCTCGATCGAGGAGAATTTGCGCGTCGGCAAGCCGAACGCGACGCGGCAGGAAATGGCCGACGCGCTGGCACGCGCGCAGGCGAGCGAACTCGTGGCGCGCACGGGCGGCGTCGGATCGGGCGTGGGCGAGCGCGGGCGGCAGCTATCGGGCGGCGAGCGTCAGCGCATCGCGATCGCGCGCGCGCTCCTGAAGGATCCGCCGATTCTCATTCTTGATGAAGCAACGAGCGCGCTCGACGCCACCACCGAGCGGAAGGTGCAACTCGCGCTCGAAGAGGTGATGAAGGGCCGCACCACTTTCGTCATCGCGCACCGGCTTGCGACCGTGCGCAACGCCGATCGCATTTTCGTCTTTCACGAGGGTAAGATCGTCGAGCAGGGAAATTTCGACGAGCTGGTGAAGCTCGGCGGCCGCTTCGCCACGCTCGCGCGCGCCCAGTTCATGCTGGCGCCGGAGCCCGAGCGGGTCGCGATCGCCCGCCCGGCCGAATAGGAAATTTTACCGGCGCATGATCTTTTCCGAAAAGCGGTTCCCACCTTTCGGGATCATGCTTAGCGCAGCCGCTCGAGGATCGAGACGTAATTCGCGACCGCGGCGCCGCCCATGTTGAAGATGCCGGCGAGCCGCGCGTCGGGAATTTGCATGTCGCCGGCTTCGCCCCGCAGCTGCATCGCGCTGATCGCATGCATGGAGACGCCGGTGGCGCCGATCGGATGGCCCTTGGCCTTGAGCCCGCCCGACGGATTGACCGGCAGCTTGCCGCCCTTCTCGACGATGCCCTCATCGAGAAGGCGCGCGCCCTGGCCGGGCTTCGCGAGCCCCATCGCCTCGTATTCGATCAGTTCCGCGATGGTGAAGCAGTCGTGGGTCTCGACGAAGGAAAGATCGTAAAGATCGACGCCTGCCTGCTTCAGCGCCCGCGTCCAGGCCTCCGAGCAGCCCTCGAACTTCAGAATGTCGCGCTTCGACATCGGCAGGAAATCCTGCGCATGCGCCGCGGCGCGGAAGGCGATCAGCGGCTTGCCGAGCTTCTCGGCGGTCTCCATGTCGGCGAGCACGATGGCGGCGGCGCCGTCGGAGACGAGCGAGCAATCGGTGCGCTTCAGGGGGCCGGCGACGCGCGGATTCTTGTCGCTCTCGGTGCGGCAGAATTCGTAGCCAAAATCCTTGCGCATCTGCGCGTAGGGATTGGCGACGCCGTTCTTGTGATTCTTCGCCGCGATCTTAGCGAGCGCATCGGACTTGTCGCCATATTTCTGGAAATAGGAGCCGGCGATCTTGCCGAACACGCCGGCAAAGCCCGCCTCGATTGATCCGTCTTCCGGGAGATACGACGCCTTCAGAAGATTCTTTCCGATCTCCGGTCCCGGCGTCTTGGTCATCTGCTCGACGCCGACCACGAGCACGATGCGCGCGCCCTTGGCGGCAATCGTCTTCAAGCCTTGATGCACCGCCGCCGAGCCGGTGGCGCAGGCGTTCTCGACGCGGGTCGCGGGCTTGAAGCGGAAGGCGGGGTCGGCCTGCAAGACAAGGGCCGCGGTGAAATCCTGGGGGCTGAAGCCCGCATTGAAATGCCCGAGCACGATCTCGTCGACATCCGCGGCCTCGATGCCGGCATCGGCGAGCGCTTCCTTGGCCACGCGGACGATCAGGCTTTCGACGCTTTCGGCATCGAGTTTACCAAACGGCGTATGGGCGAGGCCCACAATACAGGCAGTCATTAGAGTTGCTCCCGGATGATGGCTGACGGAATATAAGCGTTGTGCAGAGGTCCGGCGAGCCTGTTTGCCGGGAATGGGCGGGGAGGATAGACAAGGGTCGAAGGGCTTCTGGCCGCCGCAATTCCGCCCCTACCCGATTGCTATCGCTTTTCTCCAGCCTAAGGACGACGGGAACTCGCCGCGTGCATCGCATTTCTGGCCGTATCAGCGTTGTTTGTATGGGCCTCGCCCTTTGGCTATCCGTGCTCGCGCGGCCCGCGGCCGCCGGTCCCTATATCCTCATCGACGCCGATAGCGGCCGCGTGCTCGCCCATTCCGAGGCGGGCCAGCCCTGGTACCCGGCATCGATATCAAAGTTGATGACGACTTTCGTCGTCCTTCGCGCCGTCCGCGACGGGCGCGTGAAGCCCGACACGTTGCTTACGGTTTCCGAAACTGCGGCGGCGCAGGATCCCTCCAAGATGGGCTTTCCCGTCGGCACGCAGGTGAGCGTCGACAACGCGATCAAGATGCTCTTGGTAAAATCCGCGAACGATATCGCGGTCGTGCTCGCCGAGGGCGTCGGGGGCTCGCTACCCGCCTTCGTCGCCGAGATGAACCGCACCGCCGCCGAACTCGGCATGACGGCGACCCATTACAATAATCCAAACGGGCTGCCGGACGACGGCCAGATCACCTCGGCGCGCGACATGGCGATTCTGGCGCGCCAGATTTATCGCGAGTTTCCGGAACAGGAGATGATATTCCGCATTCCGGCGCTCAAGTTCGGCAAGCGCATCCTCGCCAACCACAACCGGCTGATCGATCATTTTGTCGGCGCCACCGGCATGAAGACCGGCTTCATTTGCGCTTCCGGTTTCAACCTTGTCGCGAGCGCGAAGCGCGGCAACAAGCGGCTGATCGCCGTCGTGCTCGGCGGCTATTCCGGCGGGCGGCGAAACGAGGATGCGGCGCGGCTCCTGGAAAAAGGATTTTCTCCGCTCGCCACGATCTCCGCGGTGTTCCGGCGCGAGCCCGCCACGGTTGAATCGATCCAGAACCTCGCGGTGGCGCCGGTGAGCCTGCAGAACGACGTGTGCGGCGGCAAGCGCAAGCATCCGCCGTCCGAATCCGACATCGAAGAAGACACGGCCGACAGTCAGGATCCGGACAATAAAGGCCCGAAGCAGCCGCTGCTGACCGATCTGCCGGCATCGATGGAGCCGATCCCGGTTTCCGTCGTCCCGTCGCCGCAGGCACAGGCGAAGATGGTGGAAGACGAGGCCAAGGCGAAAGTCAGCAAGAAGAAGAAGGGCAAGCCGCAGGCCATGGAGCAGCCGGTCGAGCAACCGGCCGCGAAGGTCGTGGCGCCGCAGGGCGGCCCGCTGTTGCCGCTTCCGGGGAAGCCCGCCGTCACGCAAGCGGCCGTCGATCCCGCGGCCTCGCCCAATCAGTCGCTTGAGTTCGCGCCGCTGAAATCGAGCATGCCGCAATTCGCGCCGGTGGCCGTGCCTCCAAGCATGCCGGCACCGGTCGCCGAGCAGCCGGCAGAGCCCGTCCGGCGGCGGGTGGTCGCGGCCAACGGAGATGCCGTGCCCGCAACCAGCGTGAAAGAGCGGCCGGCGACGCCGACGCAGCAAGCCGGAAAATCGGACGCGCTCACGCACACGGCGCAGGCTTTCGCGCCGGATAGCTCGATCGCGGTGCCGCCGGTCTTGCGCAACATCCAGACCGAGCCGCCCTTGCAGTTGCCGGCGATCGCGCCGCTGCCGCGGCCGCGGCCGAACCCCTGAAATCATCGGTGAGCGAGGTAACGCGGGCGGGGAAGCTCGGTCCCGCCGAGCCAATTCCGCTCACCGTCATTACGGGCTTTCTCGGCGCCGGCAAAACCACGCTCCTCAACCGGCTGCTGCGCGATCCCGGGCTTCGCGACACCGCCGTGCTCGTCAACGAGGTCGGCGAGATCGGCCTCGATCATCTCTTCTACGAGATTCTCGACGGCGAAACCGTGCTGTTGCCCGGCGGGTGCCTTTGCTGCTCGGTGCGCGGCGATCTCGTGACTTCGCTCGAGGATATTCTGCGCGGGCAGGATAATGGCCGGAACACGCCGTTCCGCCGCGTCGTGATCGAGACCACGGGGCTCGCGGATCCCGCCTCGATCCTGCACGCGGTGATGACGCATCCCTATCTCGTGCAGCGCTACCGCCTCGATGGCGTCGTCACGCTCGTCGATGCGGTGAACGGCGGCGCCACGCTCGATCAGCACCGCGAAGCGGTGAAGCAGGCGGCGATCGCCGACCGGATCGCGCTCAGCAAGACGGATCTCGCCGCGAGCGAGGCGATCGCGGCCCTGCGCGCGCGACTCAAGCGGCTCAATCCGGCGGCACCCGTTCTCGACGTGGCGAAGGGCGAAGCGACGGCGGCCGCGCTCTTCGGCGCGGGCCTCTACGATCCCGCGAAGAGAATTCCCGACGTGAAACGCTGGCTCGCCGAAGCCGCGGTGGAGGCGGCGGAGCATGAACACCACGGCCACGGCGATCATGCGCATCATCACTATCACCACGACGAACGCATCCGCGTATTCACGCTGGCGAGCGAGGCGGCGATTCCGGCCGCGACGCTCGAATCGTTCCTCGATCTCCTGCGCTCATTGCATGGCGCCAAGCTCTTGCGGCTGAAGGGGATCGTGCAGCTCGCGGAGGAGCCGGACCGGCCGGTTGTCCTCCATGCCGTGCAGCATGTCATGCATCCGCCGGCGCGGCTTCCGGCCTGGCCCGACCAGGACCGCCGCTCGCGGCTCGTGTGCGTCACCTTTGATCTTGAGCCGGCGGTGGTGCGGCGGCTATTCGATGCGTTTCTCGGCAAGCCGCAGGTCGATGCGCCCGACCGCGCGGCCCTTCTCGACAATCCGCTCGCAACCGGCCGCCATTAGCTCGCGCGATACCGGCGCTGACTTTTTTGCGAATCCGCGCCATAAAGAAAGAATGACGGTCGTCGCAACGTCGAAACAGGCGCTCGCCTTCTGGCGCAAGGCTGGACCGAAACGCTGGTTCAAGGCCGACCCCGAATTCGATCACAAGATCCTGGAGAAATTCCTCGTCACCTATCAGGCGGCGGAGCTCGGCAAGCTCGCGCACTGGGAAGATGAGGCGGAGGGGGCGCTCGCGCTCGTCATCGTGCTCGATCAGTTTCCGCGCAACATGTTCCGGGGCACGGCGCGCGCGTTTGCGACCGATCCATTGGCGCGCGATGCGGCGAAGCGGGCGATCGAGCGCAAGTTCGATCGCAAGATCAAACTAGCCGAGCGACAGTTCCTCTATTTGCCCTTCGAGCACAGCGAGAGCCTCGCCGATCAGAAAACCGCGCTGAAGCTCTTCAAGGCGACGAAGGACAAGGAATGGGTCCGCTGGGCGAAGCTCCATTACGATGTCATTGAGCGCTTCGGCCGCTTTCCCCACCGGAACGAAATTTTGGGGCGCGTGTCGACGCCCGAAGAAATCGACTTTCTCGACAAAGGCGGTTTCCAGGCGTGACGATCGGTTAACCATGCCGCTTATTCCGAACCGATTCTTAAGCGGGCTCCCGTAAAACGTTTCCGCCGCCGGAAGAGCGGCCGGGAGCGTCCTTTGTCGATCGCCGGTTCGAGCGGAAACAGGTCGCGCAGCCTGCGCCTCGGCGTGGGTGAATTGGCCGCGCGCGCCAAAGCGCTTTTTTCCGATCAAAGCCATCATTCGATCGCGCGCCGCGTCGCGGGTTCGGCGTTCCTGATGCGGGTCGCGAGCGCGGGGCTTGCCTACATTTCGCAGATTTTCTTCGCCCGCTGGATGGGGCGCTTCGAGTTCGGCCTCTACGTCTATGTGTGGACGTGGCTGTTGTTGCTCGGAAGCTTCGTGCCGCTGGGAATTTCGAGCGCGGCGCAACGCTTCGTGCCCGAATATAGCGCGAGCCGTGACCTCGACCGGCTGCGCGGATTTCTGTTCGGAGGCCGGTTGCTGCCGGTTGTCATCGGCCTCCTTTTCGCCGCGCTCGGTGCCGCCGCCGTCTACGCGCTCGGCCAGCGGGTGCCGCCCTATTACGTGATGCCGCTTGTGCTCG
>DATGIF010000003.1:0-2451 GCA_035295845.1 Xanthobacteraceae bacterium | reverse complement strand
CGGGCTATCGCATCGGCCCGGGCGAGATCGAGGATTGCCTGATCCGCCATCCGGCGGTGGCGCTGGCTGCCGCCGTCGGCAAGCCCGATCCCATGCGCACCGAGATCGTCAAGGCGTTCGTGCAATTGAAGCCGGGCTTTTCGCCGTCCAACGCGCTCGCGGTCGAAATTCAGGATTTCGTCCGCACCCAGCTTTCGGCGCACGAATATCCGCGCGAGGTCGCTTTCGTCGACCAGATGCCGATGACCACCACCGGCAAGGTGATCCGGAGGCTCTTGCGGGAGAAGGCTTAGGGCGTGATCCCGAAAAGCAGGAACCGGTTTTCGGAAAAGATCATGCTCGCGCCCTACCTCCGCGCGATTTTGCGAACCGCGCGCAGGCCCTTGATCGCGGCGCGCCGGAGCGTTTCCGCGGCCGTCGCAACGGCAACTTCCGCGCTGCCCGTATTCCCGAGCGGCATCATCCAGTCGGCAATCGCAAGCCGCCCCTCCCACAAATGGTCGATCATCGGATGATCGGCGGTGGCGCATGAATCGACGAGCGAAATGCTCAGATCGCGGCCAAGCTCCTCGGTGAGATCGAGCGCGAGCTGCACGCCGGGCGAAAAGCGCGCGTAATTCTCGTCATAAGCCGTTTTCCAGAACCAGGCGCGATCGCCGGAAAAAAGCGTGATCGCGGCCGCGATCGGGTTCGAATCCAACACCAGAAGATCGATCCGCGCCTTGCCTTCGGCGGCGAGCGCTGCGACCGCGGTCTTGAAGAAGGCGCGGGTGGCATCACTCGATTGCGCCGCACCGCCTTCCCTGCCTTTCCAGCCGCGCGCCTCGAGCGCGAGGTACGCCTCGATCGCGGCTCCGATCTCCGCGCCCCGCGCGATGGATTTGCGCGCGAGCATTCCCAGCTCGCCGAGCCGCCGGCGCTGGCGGCGTAATTCCTTCAGGCGTCCGCCGGAGACCGCCGCGAGCGCCCGCGCGGCGGCGACCGGCCGCAGCATCGCGCGCTCATGCGGATCGAAACACGTGATGGAAATTCCCTTGCGCGCGAGCTCGCCGGCGCGGAGCCGCGCCACCGCCCCATCTTCGTTGACGAACGGATAGAGAATGAGCCGCGGTGCGCCGGGAAGCTTCGGAAGCGCGGCGAGCACGCAGCCGACGACGTCTTTCGCCGTTCCCCGGTCGAGCAACGGCACCGAGAGCGGCGCGTAAGGATGCGTCCAGCCGATAAAGGTCGAGATTGGCCTTCCGGCCGAAAGACCTTCGACCCGCCCCGGCACAAGGCCCATGAGGCGCGACCCGGCACGGACCAGGATCGCGCCGACGCCGTGCCCTTGCGGCAGATATTTCGCGGCCGCGAGCGCGAAGGAGGGCTCCAGAAACACGTTCGGCTCAAGCACGCGCGCGACGAGACCGTGCCAGGCGTCGATGTCGGCGGCGTCAAATTCGGCAAGCGGCTTCCATTCGGCAACGAGCGAAGTTGGCGCCGCCGGCGCATGGGCGTCCTCCCCCGGCGCGAGCGGCGGCGCATCGATCCGCGTCCTTGCGGTGGACGGCGCGCGGGCCGCGCTATCAACGGCGCCAGATGAAGACATGGATGCCGAGCCGCCGCTTGGCCGCGAGATAAAGAAGCGCCGATTCCGCGCCCATGGCGCAGGCGATCGCAATCGCCGCTCCCATCGGCCCGATGCGCGGAATGAGCAGGAAGCAAAGGAGCAGGTTGATCGCAAACGCGCTCGCATAGACGGCGGCGCAAACGCGCTGCTCGCCGACCATGTTGAGGAGCCGCTCGACCGGCCCCACGGAAGCGCGCGCCATCAAGCCGATCGCCAGCACGAACATCCACGGATAGCCGTGCTCGAAGCCCGCGCCGAAGAGATTCAGGAGCGGCTTGCCAAAGACGAGAAAGCCCGCGGTGATCGCGAGCGACGGCCAGAAGGTCCACCGCGTCGCGTCGGCGATGAACGCCTCCAAGCGCTCGCGTGCGCCGCTGACATGATACTCGCTGAAGCGGTGGGCGGTCGCCGCCGACACCGAGAAATAGACGAAGGCGACGATCGCGAGCGTCTTCGTCGCGGCGTAATAGACGGCGACATCGTCGGGCCCGGCGAAGAGATCGAGCACCAGAACGTCGGTGTAGGTGAGCAGAAAATAGAAACCCTCGACGAGGAAAATCGGAAGCGCGGTCGCAAGCCACAGGGCGAAATCGTAACGCCGCGGCCCGGCGGGAATTTTTGCGCGCAGCTTGCGGTCAAGAACGAGGGATTGTCCGGCGGTGGTCGTCCAGTAAACCGCGACGGCGAGCGCCATGGCGAGGGTGGCGGAAGGCGAAACGCCGGCGAAATAAACCGCCGCCATGCCGGCAAACAAGAGCACCGGCCGCAGAAGATAGGCCGGCGCGATCGCGAGATTGATCCAGTTGTAGCAGCGCGCGATGCCGCCATTGACGTCGCTCACG
>DATGIF010000002.1:0-37454 GCA_035295845.1 Xanthobacteraceae bacterium | reverse complement strand
AGCGCGAAGGCCGCCCCTATGCATACCCGCGGTCCCGCCCCGAACGGGAGATACGCAAAGCGATCCACCTTCTCGCGCGCGCCATTGAGAAAGCGGCTTGGATCGAAATAGTCGGGCCGCGTCCATAGCGTGCGGTGGCGGTGGAGGACGTACGGCGCAATCACCACCAAGGTGCCGCGTGTAATCGGCTCGCCTGCGAGTTCGTCGGGTCCGAGCGCCGCACGGCTGATGGCGCCGATCGGCGGATAAAGCCGGACCGCCTCGTCGACAACGGCGCGCGTCTCAACGAGCCGCTCCGCAAGGCCCTCTATATCGCCGTCAAGCTCGCGCCCGGCTTCCCGCCGCACCCGCTCCTGCCATTCGGCGGATTGCGACAGGAGGAACAGCGACCAAGCGATGCTGTTCGCCGTTGTTTCATGGCCGGCGGTGATGAAGGTGAGGACGTTCGCGCGGATTTCCGCCTCGGAGAGCGCCTGGCCGCTATCCGGATCCTTCGCCTCGACGAGGAGCGTGAGGATGTCCTGTGGCATGGAATCCGGATTGCGCGCCAGCCGGCTCCGCCGAACCGAAATAATCTGGTCGATGGCCGCCTCGAAATTGCGAAGCATGCGCTGCATCTTCCAGTGGCCCGGTCGCGGCACCACGCTGGAAACGCCCAACACATCGAGGATGTCGATCCGCCCGATCGTCTCGAAGTAACTCTTCATCCAGACGCGGAATTGCTCCGGGTTGCGGCCGAGCCCGTCGGAAAAGATGGTCCGCTCCAGCACCTCAAGTGTTACCCGCGTCACCTCGGCGACGAGATCGACGATCTCGCCGTCGCGGGCCTTCAGCCTTTCGACGAGCAACCGCGCGGTTTCGGCCATGGCGGCCGAGAAATTCATCACGCTCCGGCGCGAGAACAGCGGCGCCAAGGCGCGCCGCTGGGTCCGCCATTGCGCGCCCTCCGCGCTCAATAGCCCATCGGTCAGGCCGGCGGAAAGGACACGCCGCTGCAGCCAGTCCTTCTTGTAATTTTGCCAGTTCTCGAGCAGCACATGGCGGATGGCGGCGGGCTCATTGACCACCGCGACCCGCGCGGCCGGCAAGCCGTTCATGACGATCGGCTCTTCAAAGTGAGCCGCGGTCCAGGCCTCTAGCGGATTCCTCGCCAGCACCCGCAGGAGCGCGAATAGCCCCAGGGGTTGAGGATGCGGTGTGGGTGCGGGCGGGCGCAATTCCGAACTGAAATCGAGCAAAACATGATCTCCGCTGGCGGCATGGAATAAGGTGATCGGCAGCGAACCGATGTTTCCCACATAACAATCGGCCTCGCGCTGAGTTCCGCGGCGGCATATTTCTATTGGCCATTCACCCTAAGGATGCGCCTCCATGCCGTCGTTTTGACCACTTTTCGGCATGAACCCATGCGTGTATTGACGCGTTGTTCGGCGTGCCCACGTGGAATTTCCGGGAGCGATTTGGGTCATCGGCCATGCGGCTCATTCATGCGGTATTCGCGCTCTTCCTGATTGCGCCGATGGGCGTATCGGCGGCCCATGCGCAAGCCGATCCCACCGGCGAGTGGCTCGTCGCCAAGCGCGTCGCCCGCATCAAGATCATCAACTGCGACAATCACTTTTGGGGGCTGATTTCGTGGGAGACGACGCCCGGCGTCGACAGCAACAATCCCGACCCCGCCAAGCGAACGCGGCCGACCCTGGGAATGCCGATCCTGCTCGGAATGGTGCAGAGCAAGGACAACGAATGGAAGGGTGAGATCTATAATGCCGAGGATGGCAGAAACTATTCCTCAAGCATCAGCCTGCTCAATCCGGATCTCCTGAAGGTGCAAGGCTGCGTTCTCGGCTTTCTCTGCGGCGGAGAAAACTGGACGCGCGTGAACCTGCCCGCGAGCGTTCCGCCGCCGGCGAAATCGCCCAACGCCCAGAAATCGCCGGCATCGAAAACCGCGGCCAAGGGCGGAAATCAGCCTTCGGCCGATGACGCGCTTTGTTCAGAGATCAACGGCGTCGCGGGGCCGTCCCATTAGCGCGGGTTGAAACAAGACCGCCGCGCAAAGCGTGCAGACCAGCGACAGCGCCAAAAGCTTTCCCATGCTCGACGTGCCGGGATGGCTCGACAGCCACAGGCTACCGAAGGCAGTCGCCGTCGTCAGCGCGCTCCAGATCACCGCGCGCGTAAGGCTCGATTGCAAAAGGTTCGTCTGGCCCGCGCGCCAGGCCATGATGTAGTAGATCTTGAACGCGACGCCGACGCCGAGCAAAAGCGGCAGCGCGATGATGTTGGCGAAATTGAGCGGCATGCCGACGAGCACGCAGAGTTCGAGCGTAACGGCGCCCGCGATCAGCAACGGAACGAGCGTGAGCAAGACGTCGCCGAACCGGCGCAACACGATCCAAAGGATGATGGTGATCGACAGCAACGCATAGAGCCCCGCCTGAACGAAGGCTTCGACGATCGTGTTGCCCGATTCCAGAATCGAAATCGGCACGCCGACCGCGGTCGGATAGAGGGCGAGGATCGCCTGCGCGAAGCGGCGGATGACCGCCGTATCATTGGTGTCGCCGTTGGGCGAAACCTCCACCCTGGCCCTGCCGTCCGGCGTCTCCCATTGGCGCTTGATGTCCTCGGGAAGGCTGTCTTTGGTGACCGGACCGGCCTGAAGAAAATTCTGCAATCCGGCCAGTTCGATTTTCAGCGGCACGATAAAGACCGGCTGCGCCTCCTCGCGCAAAGCCTTGTCGGCCTTGGCGAGTTGCAAGCAATCGGCGGCAAGCCGCCTCGCGGCATCGGCGCCCGGACCTTTGGCGTCGCCCGCTGATTTGTTCAATTCGCCGGCGATGCCATTCAGCGCTGCGATGTTCTCTTCATCCGTCGGCGGTTGGCCCGGCGATTGCTGCAAGACCGGGCCGATTTGCCGGGCCAGCGCCTGGATCATCGCGAGCTTCTCGGGCTGATCGGCCGGCACAAAATCATCGAGGGTCACCGCTTGCCGGACCTCGGGCTGTTTTCGCAGCCGCTCGTCCGCGGCTTTGGCCTCGTCCGGCGAGGCCGTGACCACGCTGATCGAATTGACGCCGGCCCTCGGATCGCCGGCAAGATCGAGGAACGTCGCGACCGATTCAACCGCGGGACTCCGCAGATGAATCGGATTGAAATCGAACGTGAGATAATACAGAAGCGGCGAGCCCGCGATTGCAACCGCAATCGTGCTCGCAATAATGCCAATCCGGTGGTCCTGTAAAAATCGATCAATGGGAGCGAGCGAGCGATAGCCGATCGGCTCCGGCTCGCCCGGCGGATTGAACAGGGTCAGAAGCGCGGGCAACAGCGTAATGCTCGTGGCATACGCGATCAGCATGCCGGCGCCCGCGATCTGGCCAAGCTCCGATACGCCCCGGTAATGCGTCGGAAGGAATGACAGGAATCCGGCCGCCACCGCCGCGGCCGCGAGCGTCAGCGGCGCGCCGATTTTTTGCGCGGCGCTCACCAGCGCAAGCTCAAACTCCTTCATTTGGTGACGCTCGTCGCGGTAGCGAACCGAGAACTGAATGGCGAAATCGACGCCGATCCCGACGAACAACACCGCAAAGGCAATCGATATCAGATTGAGCGCGCCGACCATTGCGAGCCCAAGGGCCGCCGTAATGACAAGCCCGACGAAAAGGTTGAGGAAAACGACGACGATCATCCGCGCCGATTTCAGCGCCATCCACAGGATGAAAAGCACGACGATGAGCGTCCCGATGCCGTTGACGAGCGCGCCCCGCCGCACGGTCGAGAATTCCTCGTCCGCCATCGGCACCGTGCCGGTGAGCCGCACGCGCGCTTGATATTTCGAGGCAAGCTGAAGATCGGCCGCCGCTTGCCGGATGGCGTCGCTCGACGCCCGCCCCGGCTCGAGCGATGAATAATCCAGCACCGGCCGGATGGCGATGAACCGGCGCAATTCGTTCGCGTCGGGATGCACGCCGCTCAGCATTTCCTGCCACGAGAAAACCGCCGGGCGGTGCGCGAGCACGTTCTCGAGCGCATCCGCCGCCATCGACATCGGCCGCGCGAGATCGTCGAGCCTGGCCATGCCCTTCTCGACGCCGAGCAGGGTCAGCGACAGCGCTTGCGTGAGACCGCGCAGGCTCGGGTCTTCGACGAGCGCGCTGATCAGCTGATTTGCCTGCGTGAGGCCCTGCGTGAGACTGGCCACTTCCGTCTTCGGCCGGAACAGAAGGCCTTCGCGGGAAAAGAACTCGCCGCCCGTCAGTTCTTGCACCGCGTTGAATTTGTCGGGTGACTTCTCGAGTTGCCGCGCAAGGGTTGTGCTCGCAGTCGACGCCAACTCCGCCGTTGGGGCATCGATCACGACCAAAGTAGAACCGAAGTGCCCCGGAAAGTCCTGCTCGAAGGCGAGCTCCCGCTTGCGCCAATCGAGGTTCGGCGAGATAAAGTTACTGATATCCGTCGTGATGCTGAAGTGAGCGGCCGCATAAGCGGCCGATGCAGCCGCGATCAAGCCGTACAAGATGATGACCAACCAGGGAAACCGGCTGCAAAATCTGACAATTCCTGCTACCGTGGAAGCTAACATACGAACTTCCGCCCCCGGCTCATTCGCGGCTTAAATGTGGCGCAACGCTGTATCGGCATGAGCATTCTATTCCTAGCATTCCCTGCGGTTGGAACTTTTGCTACGGAACCTTATTGTCCGTGAATGTGTTGGCTCTGAAACAAACAATCACGATCATTGCGGAAGGGATGGATTTTCGATGCAGCCGACAATTCTTGACTCGATCAGAAGTCCGGCGGATTTGCGCCGGGTCAATGCGCGAAATCTCCGGCAGGTTGCAGATGCATTGCGCGCCGAGACGATCGGCGCCGTCGCCGTAACCGGCGGCCATCTCGGCGCCGGCCTCGGCGTTGTCGAATTGACGGTTGCCTTACACTACGTTTTCGATACCCCCAATGACAAGTTGATCTGGGACGTCGGCCACCAGGCCTATCCGCACAAGATTCTCACCGGCCGACGCGATCGCATCAGAACCTTGCGGCAGGGCGGAGGCCTTTCCGGCTTCACCAAGCGGGCGGAAAGCGAATACGACCCTTTTGGCGCCGCGCACGCGTCCACAGCGATGTCGGCGGGATTGGGCTTCGCGGTCGCGCGCGACCTCGCCGGCAAACAGCATAACGTTGTCTGCGTCGTCGGCGACGGCGCCATCTCCGGCGGCATGGCGTATGAGGCCATGAATAACGCCGGCGCCATGAAGCCACGGCTGATCGTGATCCTGAACGACAATGAGATGTCGATCGCGCCGCCGGTGGGCGCGATGTCGAATTATCTCGCCCGTCTCCTGTCGAGCCCGATGTACATGTCCTTGCGCGGGCTCGGCAAGCAATTCGCGGAGCACTTGCCCGGCTTCATCAAGGACAAGGCGGTGCGCGCCGAGGAGCTCGCCCGCGGGTTCGTCGTCGGCGGCACGCTGTTTGAGGAACTCGGCTTTTACTACGTCGGCGTCGTCGACGGTCACGATCTCGATCAACTGATCCCCGTCCTCGAAAACGTGCGCGAGGCGAAGGTGGGGCCGATCCTCGTTCACGTGCGAACGCAGAAAGGCAGAGGCTTCGCGCCGGCGGAAACGTCGAGCGACAAGTGTCATGCCGTCGTGAAATTCGACGTCAACACCGGACAACAGCAAAAATCGAAGCCGGGCGCTCCCTCCTACACCAAGGTGTTCGGCGAAAGTCTCGTCAAGGAAGCCAAGAAGGACGACAAGATCGTTGCTATCACCGCGGCGATGCCCTCCGGCACCGGCGTCGATATTTTCGAGAAAGCGTTCCCCGATCGCACCTTCGATGTCGGCATTGCCGAACAGCACGCCGTGACCTTCGCGGCGGGTCTTGCGGCCGAGGGCTATAAGCCCTTCGCCGCGATCTACTCGACATTCCTCCAGCGCGCCTACGATCAGGTCGTGCACGACGTCGCGATCCAGCGCCTGCCGGTGCGCTTCGCGATGGATCGCGCGGGCCTCGTCGGCGCCGACGGTCCCACGCACGCCGGCAGCTTCGACCTTGCCTATCTCGGCTGTCTGCCCGGCTTCGTGGTCATGGCGGCGGCGGACGAAGCGGAACTCGTCCATATGATCGCCACCGCCGCTGCGATCGACGACCGCCCCTCGGCCTTCCGTTATCCGCGCGGCGAAGGCGTGGGCGTGCCCCTTCCCGAACGCGGCGTCCCGCTCGAAATCGGACGCGGCCGCATCATCCGCGAAGGCGGCACGGTTGCGCTTCTTTCGCTGGGCGCGCGCCTTGCGGAATGCCTGAAGGCCGCGGACATGCTGGCCGCGCACGGAATCTCCGCGACCGTGGCCGACGCGCGCTTTGCGAAGCCCCTCGATGCCGATTTGATCCGGCGGCTTGCGAAGAACCACGAAATCCTGATCACCGTCGAGGAAGGCGCGATCGGCGGCTTCGGCGCGCATGTGCTGCAGTTCCTCGCCGAGCACGGCGCCCTCGAGCAGGCGGGCTTCAAGGCGCGCAGCATGGTTCTTCCCGATGCGTTCCTCGACCACGACGCGCCGTCGGCCATGTATGCGAAGGCCGGGCTCGATGCGAACGGCATCGTCGCCAAGGTGTTCGACGTCCTTGGATCGGACGCCGGATTGCGGAGGGCGCCGCCGACCAACGGCGCCGCGCGCGCCTCGTCCAACGGCAGCGGAAAATCCCGCCAAAAGGGCGTGGGCGTAAACGGGGTGGCGGTATGAAAGTGATCCTTGCGCAACCGCGCGGTTTCTGCGCCGGCGTCGTGCGCGCGATCGAAATCGTCGAACGCGCGATCGATAAATACGGCCCGCCCGTTTATGTGCGCCACGAGATCGTGCACAACAAATGGGTGGTGGAATCGCTGAAGGCGCGCGGCGCGATTTTCGTCGAGGAGCTGTCGGAAATTCCGCCGCACGGAATCACCATCTTCAGCGCCCATGGTGTCGCAAAGGAAGTGGAGAACGAGGCGAAACGGCGCGGCCTTCACGTGTTGAACGCGACGTGCCCGCTTGTCTCCAAGGTCCACAGCCAGGGCAGGCACTACATCCGCGTGGGACGGACCGTGATCCTCGTCGGCCATGCCGGGCACCCCGAGGTGCTGGGCACGTTGGGGCAGATTGCGGGCCCGGTTTTCCTCGTGCAGACCGAAGCCGACGTCGAAGCCCTCGACCTCCCGCGCGATACGCCGGTCGCCTATGTGACGCAGACCACGCTCAGCATCGACGACACGCGCGACATCATCGAGGCGCTGCATCGCCGCTTCGACGACGTCATCGGCCCGGGCACGCAGGACATTTGCTACGCCACGCAAAATCGCCAGACCGCGCTGAAGGAGCTCAGCAAGGTGGTCGACGTCATTTTCGTGGTCGGCGCCCGCAACAGCTCCAATTCGAATCGGCTGCGCGAGATCGGGATCGAGGCGGGGATTCCGAGCTATCTCATCGCGAGCGGCGATGATATCAAGCCGGAATGGCTTCAAGGCGTCGAGACCGTCGGCATTACGGCGGGCGCCTCGGCGCCCGAAATCATGGTAAGGGATGTGATTGATGCGATCGGCCGGATGGCGCCGATCGAGGTCTCAACCCTTCCGGGACAGGAAGAACGCATCGCCTTCCGGGTTCCGGTCGAATTGCTTGATGTGGCGAGCAACAGTACTATCGGTCAAGGACGGTAAAACGTGGGCATTCCTCTTCTGCAAAAAGTTCTCGTCGGCAGCTACGTGATGCGGCAGCGTCTCGCGGGCCGCAAGCGCTATCCGCTCGTGCTGATGCTCGAACCGCTCTTCCGTTGCAACCTTGCCTGCGCCGGATGCGGCAAGATCGATTATCCCGACGAGATCCTGCACCAGAACATGTCGGTGAAGGACGCGCTTGGCGCCGTCGACGAATGCGGCGCGCCGGTCGTGTCGATCGCCGGCGGCGAGCCGCTCCTGCACAAGCAACTGCCCGAGATAGTGAAGGGCATCATCGCGCGCCGGAAATTCGTCTATCTCTGCACCAACGCGCTGTTGATGGAAAAGCGGATGGCGCAGTACGAGCCGAGCCCGTTCTTCACCTGGTCGGTGCATCTCGACGGCGACAAGGAGATGCACGACGTGTCCGTCTGCCAGGATGGCGTCTACGATCGCGCCGTCGCCGCGATCAAGCGCGCGAAGGCGCGCGGCTTCCGCGTGACGCTGAACTGCACGCTATTCAACACCGCGAAACCCGACCGCGTGGCTGCCTTCTTCGATTCGGCAAAAGAGCTGGGCGTCGACGGCATCACCGTGTCGCCGGGCTACGCCTACGAGCGCGCGCCGGATCAGGAGCACTTCCTCCACCGCGACACGACCAAGAAACTTTTCCGCGACATTTTGCGCCGCGGCCGCGGCGGCCGCGATTGGGACTTCAGCCAATCGAGCCTCTTCCTCGATTTCCTCGCCGGCAACCAGCAATATCACTGCACGCCGTGGGGCAACCCGACGCACAATATCTTCGGCTGGCAGCGCCCCTGCTACCTGCTCGGCGAAGGCTACGCCAAGACCTTCCGCGAACTCATGGAAGGGACCGAGTGGGACAAGTACGGCACCGGCAATTACGAAAAATGCGCGAACTGCATGGTCCATTGCGGCTACGAAGCGACCGCCGTCAACGACGCCGTCGCCAATCCGCTGAAGGCGGCGATGGTCGCCCTGCGCGGCGTGCGCACCGAAGGCGCGATGGCGCCGGAGATCCCGCTCAACCACCAGCGCCCGGCGCAATACGTGTTCTCGCGCCACGTCGAGCAAGAGGTGGAGAAAATTCACCAGCGCAAGCGCGAGCACGAGGCGAGCCTCGCGCAAGCGAACTAGCCGGGGCGGCTTCGGCCGCCCGCATTCCCTACATGCCGAAGGCGACCGCGGGGTCGTTCTTCGCCTGCAAGTTCCGGTAGCGCGCGAGCGCCCACAGCGGAAAGAATTTCCGATAGCCGTGGTAGCGCAAATAGAACACGCGCGGGAAACCCGTGGCGGTGAAGCGCGCCTCGTCCCAGAGACCATCCGCGTTTTGCGTCTCGGTGAGATAGCGGATGCCTCGCGCGACGGCCGCGTGATTGACCTCGCCCGCGGCCATCAGGCCAAGGAGCGCCCAGGCGGTTTGTGAGGCCGTGCTCGGCGCCCGCTCATAGCCGCGATAGTCGAGCTTGTAGCTCGTGCCGTCCTCGCCCCAGCCGCCGTCCGGATTCTGGATCGAAACGAGCCAGTTGACCGCCCGCTCCACTTCCGGCGCTTCGCGCGCAATCCCGCAGGCGTTGAGCGCGCAGAGCACGGACCACGTGCCGTAGATGTAATTCATGCCCCAGCGCCCGTACCAGCTGCCTTCGGGCGTTTGCGTCTCTCGCAGAAACTTCACCCCGCGCCGCAACGCTTCGCTGTGCGCCAGCGTTTCGCCGAGTTGCGCGAGCATCGACACGCAGCGCGCGGTGACGTCCTCGGTCGGCGGATCGGTCAGCGCGCCGTGATCGGCGAACGGAATGTTGTTGAGGTAGCCGTAGATATTGTCGACGTCGAAGGCCGCCCAGCCGCCGTTCGAGCTTTGCAGGCCCCGCACCCATTCGACGCCGCGGTCGATCGCCGCCTGGAAATTCCCGAGACCCAGGCGCTGCGCGCGATCCATCGCCATCACCACGACCGCCGTGTCGTCGAGATCGGGATAATGCGGATTGGCGTATTGAAACGCCCAGCCGCCGGGCCGCACGTCAGGCCGCCGCGCGATCCAGTCTCCGCGAACGTCGAGGACCTGCAGGGGTACGAGCCACTGCAGGCCGCGCAGCGCCCGCGCGTTCGCTTCTTCGCGCCCCTCTTCCAGGAGCGCATGGCAGGCGAGCGCCGTATCCCAAACCGGCGACAGGCACGGCTGGCAGTAGGCCTCCTCCGGCGCCACCGCGAGCAAGCCTTCGATCGAGCCGCGCGCGATCGCGGCTTTCCGCGCATTGTCCGCCCCGCCAAGGGCATCGAACATCATCGTCGCGTTGGCCATGGCGGGGAAAATCGCGCCGAGCCCGTCCTTGCCGTTGAGCCGCTCGGAGACGAAGGCAACGGCCTTGTCGATCGCGCGCTGCCGCAAAGCCTTCGGCGAAATCGCATCGACGCAACGCGCGAGCACATCGACGCCCTGGAAAAACAAGAACAGCGCGCGGCTCTGATGCGGCGCTCTCGCCGACGGCCCGACATGTTCCGGCTTGCCCGCGAACAACTCCTCGATGGTGACGCCGCGCGGATTCCTCGCGCGCGGCCGCAGCACCTGCAGCACCAGGAGCGGCACGATCACCGTGCGCGCCCAATACGAAATTTTCGAAAGGTGGAACGGAAACCAGCGCGGCAGGAGCATGATCTCGACCGGCATCGAAGGCACGCTCCGCCAGGGCAGAACGCCGTAGAGCGCGAGCAAGATGCGCGTGAACACGTTGCAGCCCTCGGCGCCGCCGCGCGCGAGGATCGCTTCGCGGGCGCGGCGCATATGCGCGGCCTCCGGGCTGTCGCCGATCATTTTCAGCGCGAAATAGGCTTTCACGCTGGCGCTGATGTCGAAGCCGCCGTCGTGAAACAGCGGCCAGCCGCCATGCGCGCCCTGAACGCGGCGGAGGTAGACCGCGATCTTTTCCTCAAGCACGGCGTCGACCGGCTCGCCGCGATAGTGCCGCAGCAGCACGTATTCCGCTGGGATCGTTGCATCGGCCTCGAGCTCGAAGGCCCAGTGTCCGTCGGGCTTCTGGCTCGCGAGGATCGCGCGCGTTGCCGCATTTGTCCGTTGCGCAAGCGCATCCACGGGATCGGCCGCGCGGAGCGGCAAGACGGCAGGGCTCGACATCACGCCGCGATCCGCCGCTGGCCGGCGCCGTTCACGAGCTCGGCCGCGCGATTGCCCGAGCGAATGGCGCCTTCGAGCGTCGCCGGAAGGCCCGTGGCGGTCCAGTCGCCAGCGAGAAAGAAGTTCCGCCACGCCGTCTCGGCGCGCGGGCGGCGCGCGTTCTCTTCAGGCGTTGCCGCGAATGTCGCCCGCCGCTCGCGCACGAGCTGCCAGGGCGGAAGTTCGCGCGGCAATTTCATGACGGCGGCGACTTCCTGCCAGATCTTCTCCGCCAGCGCCTCCCGCGGCAACGGCATGAAACGATCGGCGTCGCTGATCGTGACCGACACGCGGCCGGGCGTCGAAAAGATCCAGTCGCATGTTCCGTTGATGATCCCGAGCATCGGCGGGAAAGCTTCCGGAGGATCGGCGCGAAAATGCGCGTTCACGATGCCGCGAAACGCGGACGGCGTTTGCAGGTCGGGCAGCAGACGCGAGGCCGTATAGGCCGGAACCGCGAGAATGACAGCGTCGCTTTCGGAAAGCGCCACCGCCTCGCCGCCGAAATCGAGGGCCGTAACGCGCCCGCCGTCAAAGCCGAGGCCATGCAGCTCATGCTTGAACGATACGGAAACGCCGCGGCGCTGCAGATAATCGAGCGCGGGCTCGATGAATACATTGCCGATTCCGTCCGGCGCCATCAGCGGCCGGCACGCCTTGCCGCCGAGCGCCCCCGTCTCGCGGATGAGCGCGGCCGCGAGCTTCGTGGAAGCCTCGCGCGGCTCGATGTTGAGCGCGGCGAGAAAAAACGGCGTGAGCAGCCGCTCGTAGAGTGGTCCTGCGCTTGCCACCACCTCGCCGAGCGGTCGGTCGGCCGCCGGCCACATGAGGCGCGCGAGCGGCAGGTAATCGATCGCGCTCGTCTCCGGCACCCGGCGGTCCTTGTCGAAAATCCACCACGGGAACAGGCCGCTGCCGAAGCGGAGCGTCCAGCGCTTGTCCGTCGCGAGATCGAGAAAGGGAAAATCGGCGGCTTCCGGCCCCTGCAGTCCCGCCTCCGCGCCGATGGTGCGGACGAAAGCGCGCGCCGCGTGATTGCCCGAAAGCACGAGATGCGTGCCGTTGTCGATCAGCATGCCGGTCGCTTCGTCGAAATAGGAGCGGCAGCGGCCGCCGGCATATTCCGTGGCTTCATGGATGATGATCTTCCGCTCGCCATCCGCGAGCCGCACGGCCGCGGCAAGCCCGGCGAGGCCCGCGCCGATGATGTGAACCGTATCGCGATCAGACAATGGCATGACGCAAGGCAATCCCAAGGAGCTGTGAGCGACTAAGGCGGACACGATCGCGCGGGCGCGCCCAGCCGCGCGCGATCATGTTGTCGAGCGTGCGTTGATACGCCTTTTCCATGATCCGCGGTACCCGCGCGATCCGGCGCGGAAACCGCGAGAGGATTTCATCGGCCTTCATAAAGTGATTCCGCGCCCGCGCGACGACAAAATCGCAGGCAATGCCGATATCAGGACTTGCAATGGCCGCTTGCGGATCGGTGGTGTGGATCCCGGCAAGCCGCAATGCCTCTTGCGGCAGGTAAAGGCGCCCGACCGCCGCATCCTCGTCGAGGTCGCGCAGGATATTGGTCAATTGCAGGGCCGAGCCGAGATGGTGCGCGAGCAGCTTGCCGTTCTCCTCATCCATTCCGAAAATGCGAACGGACAGCCGGCCGACCGCGCAGGCGACGCGATCGCAATAGAAATCGAGCCACTCCAGGTCGGGCGCGCGAATGTCTTCCGCGCTATCCATCTCCATGCCTTCGATGACGGCGAGAAAATCCTCCTCGCGGAGCGAGAAGCGGTTGACGGCATGCGCGAGATTCGCGAGCCCCGCCGGAATGCGACCGGCATAAAGCGCCGCGATGTCCCGCCGCCAGCCGGCGAGACGCCGCAAGCGTTCGGGACGCGGCGCATCGCCGTCGGCGATATCATCGACCGCCTTGCAGAAGGAATAGACCTCGAACATCGCCTCCCGCTGCGCGCGCGGCAGGATACGCATCGCGAAATAGAACGAGCTGCCGCCGGCGCGCGCCGCTGCGCTCCCGTTCCGGTCCGCTGCCTCGACCGTCTCCGCGCTCATTTCAATACTCTTGCGCCAGCGAACGGTAAAAATGCGATGCCCGCCGGAAGAGCACGCGCAGAAGCCGCGCCGCGGCACCGGCGGCGCCCGTCACCAAGGCCGCCGGCTTTGTCAGGTGCACCCGCTCCGCGAGCGGATCGCGGATCCGCAACAGCGCGACAAGCCGGCCGGCGAGCGTTTCGATCGCCGAAATCTCCATGGCGAGCCGCGTGTCGGCGACGATCTCGGGCAAGGTGCGGCTCTGATCGAGAAGAACGGCCGTGCGCCCGGCAAGGTCATGCAGGCAGGCGAGCAAGGCCGGGCTCGCGCGCGCCTCGCCAAGCGCCTCGACGCCGACGCCGTGATCGGCGAGCGCGTCAAGCGGGAGATAGACGCGGTTGAGGTTGCGGTAATCCGCCGCGCAATCCTGCAGATGATTGATGATCTGCAACGCCGCGCACAGCGCATCCGACGCGGGCCATGTCGATTTCGCTTCACCGTGAACGTCGAGCACGAAGCGGCCCACGGGCATGGCCGAATAGGTGCAATAGCCGATGAGATCGCTCCAATCGTCGTAGCGGAGCTTGACCACGTCCTGCCGAAAGGCGCGCAAGAGGTCTTGCGCGTGCTGCGGAGAAAGCCCGCGTTCGCGCAACGCCTCGCAGAGCGCGGTACCCTCGGGCTCGTCGCGCTGCTTGCCCAACAAGCTCGCCTCCAAGCGATCGAGCCGGGCAAGTTTGTCGTCGGGGCCAAGAGACGAATGGTCGGCGATATCGTCGGCGACGCGAACAAAATTATAAAAGGCGAGGATGATCGGCCGATGGCGCCGTTCAATCAATAAAGAGGCGACGGGAAAATTCTCGTCCCGATGGCCTTTTCCCGATCGGAGCGCGGCACTTGCCGTCATTGCGGACTTGGCGCGTCGGCATAGACGCGCCCCTTCCACAGGCCGCCGCGTTTCGCCCAATGCCGGTAGGCCGAATCCAGCGTGTAGCCCGCATACAGCAAAGCGATGCCCGGAAGGGCGAGGCCCCAGAGCGGCGAGACGCCGTAGAAACGCAGCGTCGGCTGAAAGGCGAGCGCCATCGCCGCCCATGCGAGAATTCCGAGATAGCGTTCCATTCCGCTTCCGAACACGGCGAACAAGGGTGGAATGATGAACGTCAGCATCATCCCGGCAATGGTGAAGGCGAGCAAGAGCGGAGAATTGCGAAGTTGCGCATAGGCGGAGCGCGAAATCATTCGCTCGACCTCGGCAAATCCGTCGTAGGAGCGGAGGCTTTGGATGCGATCCGTGAGGCCGAGCCAGATCGCGCCGCACGATTTGAGCTGCCTCGCCAAAGCGCAATCGTCGATCAGTGCGTTTCTGATGCTTTCGATGCCACCCGAGCGCTGCAGGGCGTCCGCGCGCACGAGCATGCAGCCGCCGGCCGCCGCCGCGGTCGAGGCGTCGGGCCGGCGCACCCAGGCAAAGGGAAACAGCATCTGGAAGAAAAAGACGAAGGCCGGCACATGCATGCGCTCGGCGAGGCTCTCGCAGCGGAGCTTCGCCAGGAACGAGGTCAGCACCAGGCCCTCCGCTTCCGCTTTCGACACGAGCCACGCCAAGGTGCCGGGCGCGTGAACGATGTCGGCGTCGGCCAACAGGATATAATCCGGCGAAACTTTCTGCGCTTCCGCCGCCTCGATGCCCTGGCTCAGCGCCCACAGCTTGCCGGTCCAGCCGGGCGGCAGGGCGTGGCTTGAAATCACCGTCACGCGTCCTTCGGCCTTCTCGCTTTTCGCGGCGTTTCTCGCCACGGCGGCCGTGCCGTCGCCGCTATCGTCGTCGACGACGATGACCGTCATCGGACCGGAATATTGCTGGCGGAGAAGCGAGCCGACGCTGGCGCCGATAAAATCGGCCTCGTCGCGCGCGGGGATCACAACCGCGACCGCCGGCCATTGATTCGGAACCGGCGGCGTTGATTGATCCCGCATCGAACCTGTCCAGAAATTGCCCCGGGCCAAGATCAGATAAATCCAGATCAGGACGGGGATTCCGGCGAGGACGCTTAACATGACTGGAAAGATCCGCGATAACGGGCTGAGAATAATGCTTTAAAACCTCTTTGGTTCATTGAGTCGAGGAACATTCGTGGGCTCTCGGAATTCACGCAATCGGGGCAAAAAGGGCTCTGCATTGGCGAGACTGGCTTCGCAAACGCCGCAGCGGTCATTTTCCCGCCGGAATCGACCTTCCGGCAGCGCCGATCCGGCCCGCCTGTTCAAGCAACGCCTGGACGCAACCGCGGCCGAAACCGAAGCGATGCTGGACCGGCTGTTGCAGGCCGCGCCTGCCGCGGGCGAAACGTCGCGCCCGGCGCGGCTTCTCGATGCCATGCGCTATGCGAGCCTCGGCGGCGGCAAGCGGCTGCGTCCGTTTCTGGTGGTGGAAAGCGCGAACCTCTTCGGTGTGCCCCGCGCCCGGGCTTTGATGGCGGCCGCGGCGCTTGAGTGCGTGCATTGCTATTCGCTCGTTCACGACGATCTTCCGGCCATGGACAACGACGATTTGCGGCGCGGACGGCCGACCGCGCACAAGGCTTTCGACGAGGCGACCGCAATTCTCGCCGGCGATGGCCTTTTGACCCTCGCCTTCGACATTCTGTCGCGGCCTGAAACCCACCCCAAGGCCGCCGTCCGGGTTGAACTCATCGCCGCGCTCGCAAGAGCCGCCGGCCTTGGCGGAATGGCGGGCGGCCAGATGCTGGATCTTGCGGCCGAGGGACGATTTGCAAACGGGCGCGGAAGCAGGCTTTCGATCGAAGACGTCAAAATGCTGCAAACGATGAAGACCGGCGCGCTGCTTTCCTTTGCCTGCGCGAGCGGCGGAATCCTCGGCGGCGCGCGGCCGAAAGCGCGGGCGGCGCTTGCGCGCTACGGCGCCGCGATCGGCGAAGCGTTTCAGATCGCCGATGATTTGCTCGATATCGACGGCGACCCGGCGACCGTCGGCAAGGCCACCGGCAAGGATGCGGCGGCGCACAAAGCTACATTTGTAATGTTGCTCGGTGTTGCGGGGGCGCGGGAAAGGCTCAATATACTTGTCGAACAGGCCGAGCGGGCGATCGAATCGTTCGGCAAAAACAGCGGCGTCCTGAAGGCAGCCGCGCGCTTCATCGCCGATCGCAGGAATTAGTTGGTCGACCCCGTCTGTTGATCCCCGGATCATCTCATGCGCCTTGCCCTTGGCCTCGAACGCGTCGGCCTGGTCGCTCTCCGTGCGCCGCTCACGGCTTGCGCGATTCTTTTCCTGTTGTGCATCGGCGCGTTTTTCGGGTTGGAGCGCATCAAGGTCGATGACTCGCTGAGCCAGCTCTTTCGCTCCAACACCGAGGAGTTCCGCCAATACGAGGAAGTGACGCGGCGCTTTCCTTCCAGCGAGTTCGACGTCCTCGTCGTGGTCGAGGGACAAGCGCTGCTCGAGCGCCACTCGCTTGAAAAGCTCCGCGATTTCGTCACCGACGCCCAGCTCATCGACGGCACGCGCGGCGTAATTTCGCTCTTTTCCGCGCGCGAGCCGCCGCAGGGCGGCCAACTGCCGGCGCCGCTGTTTCCCGAAGTGCTGCCTGAGGGCGCCGACTATCAGAAGCTCGTCGCACGGGTGAGATCGAACGAGATCATCCACGGCAAGCTTTTGTCCGATGACGGCACGCTGGCGCTGATCGTGCTCGCGCTCGACCCCTCGATCGCGCAGAGCGGAGACCTCCAAAAGACGATCAAAGAAATCCGCGAGACCGCCACCGAGACCATGGGCGACACCGGTCTCAGCGTGCAGCTCTCGGGCGTGCCGGTGATGCAATTGGAGATCCGCAACGCCGTCGAGCGTGACCGGCTGATTTACAATACCGCCGGCTTCATCGCCGGCTGCGTCATCGCCATGGCCTTCTTCCGGCGCGTGTCGTTCATGATCGTCGCCGCGGCACCGCCCTTGATCGCGATCCTGCTTTCGCTCGGCGTGCTCGGCTGGCTCGATTTCCGGCTGAACATGTTTCTCAACGTGATGACGCCGCTGATCATGGTCATCAGTTTTTCCGATTCGATGCAGCTCACCTTTGCCGCGCGCGACCGGCTGATCGCGGGCGAATCAAAACTGGATGCGTTCCGCAACGCCATCTATGTGGTGGGCCCGGCCTGCGTGCTGACGCATGCGACCGCGGGCCTCTCCTTCGTCGCGCTGCAATTCTCTTCTTCCGATCTCATCAAGAGCTTCGGCGAGGCGGGCCTGATCGCGACGATCATCGCCTTGTTCGCGGTGCTCACCCTCGTTCCGCTCCTTGGCACCCTCCTCGTCCGCCGCGAGGCGGCCTTTGCCGCGAGCGCGAAGATCGCCGACACCGGCGTCAACGCGCTCCGCCGCTTCTGCGACTGGATCGCGGTCCGCATGGTGAGCCGGCCGGGCCTCTACAGCGCGATCGCGGTGGTTGTTGTGGCCTGCCTCGCGCTGGTCTACGTCAACCTCGTGCCGCGCTATCGGCTCGCCGATCAGGTGCCCAACCGCCAGCAGGCGGTCGCCGCGAGCAATCGCCTCGACCTCAAGCTCACCGGCGCCAATCCCATCGACGTGTTGATCGAATTTCCGCCCGGACAAGACCTTTACTCGCCCGATACGCTCGCGACCATTGCTGAGGTCCACAGCACGCTTGAGAAAGAGCCGGGGATTGGCAATGTTTGGTCGCTTGAGACGCTGCGCCGGTGGCTCGCCGAAAAAGCCGGCAAGTCCGATGTCGCGACGCTAAAGCAGTATGTGGATTTGCTGCCGGTGCACCTCGTGCGCCGTTTCATTTCCGCGGAGCAAAACGCGGTCGTCGTCTCCGGGCGCGTCGCCGACCTTGATGCGAGCGAAATCCTGCCTTTGGTCGAGAAGCTCGACGCGGCGATGGCCGACGTGCGCGCGCGCCATCCCGGCTACGAGATCGCGGTCACCGGGCTCTCGGCGATCGCCGCCCGCAACAGCGCTGACATGATCGGAAAGCTCAATCGCGGGCTGACGGTAGAGTTCATCTTCGTCGCCGCGTTCGTCGGGCTTGCCTTCCGCTCCTTCGTCGTGGCGCTGGTCAGCTTCCTGCCCGGCATTTTTCCGGTCGTTCTGTCCGGCACGATCCTGTGGTTGACGGGCGAAGGACTGCAATTCGCGAGCATCGTCGCGCTGACCGTGTCGTTCGGGCTCGGCTTGAGCGCGACCATCCATTTTCTCAATCGCGTGCGGCTGGAGAATACGCCCGGCACCGGGCCGGCACTCGCGGTCGAGCGCGCGACCGTGCTCGTGGGCCCGGCGGTGATCCTCACCTCGGTCGTGCTCGCCTGCGGCCTGATCGTGACCGTATTTTCGGACTTGCCGTCGCTGAAGCTCTTCGGCTGGCTCAGCGCCTTCGCGATGATCGCGGCCCTCGTCGCGGATCTGCTGATCCTGCGGCCGATTGCGATGTTCTTGATGAGCTTATTTCAGCGATGGAAGCCACTCGGCGGATAGCGCCGCTAGTTCGACGTGGCCACCATGTCGCCGAGGCCCATTTGCCTCGCGATGCGGCGCGCTATCGCCTTCTGCTCTTCGTCGAGGCTCGCAAGCAAGGGCATCGCCGCCTCTTTCAAGCGCTGGACCGCGGCATCATCGAAAATGACCGAGACGATGCGGTGGCTGACGCGGCGCAAAAGGCTCGCCGATTCATCCTGTGCCTGCTCGCGCGCGATCGACCGCAGGACCCCCTCCAGCCGCTCCCACAGCGGCAATTGCGCCGCCGTAAGCTTCAACGCACTTTTGATTTGCGCGATATTCACGTCGGTGATTTTGGTATTGTCGAGGGTCGCCGCATGGACGACGTCACGATCGACAAAAACCGGTCCCGCCGTCGCGAGTGCGATCGCACCCGCGAGTATCCATTGTCTCATTCCAAACTCCGTCGCCCGTTGTTATTGGGATGAGGGCTGCTAGAGGGCAAAGAGGTCTGAGAGGCGATGCAAATGAGGATAAAATGTGATTTCTTCTGTTTTCCTAGCAACATTTGTCGCATTTGAGCGTTATCTAACCCTCTAGGGAGAACCAAAAATATGCAAAGCGATGACAATTTATCTGATTCGTTGCTGCATTCGAAGTCCCGCGCGCTCGCGCGTTGCGGCGCGCTTTGCGCCGCCTGGGTCCTCTTCGCTTCCGCGAGCTACGCCGACACCGGACCGTTCAAGGGATTGGGCGGCGAATGGTCGGGCGGCGGCTCCGTCTCCCTGGGCAACGGCGGCAAGGAGCGCATCAATTGCCGCGCCACGTACGAGGCGAGTTCCGACGGCAACAATCTTCAGCAGCGGCTGCGCTGCGCGAGCGACAGCTACAAGTTCGAACTCAGCAGCAACGTCATCTATGTGGCCGGCCAAGTATCGGGAACCTGGACAGAGGCAAGCCGCAACATGAGCGGGGTCATCTCCGGCCGCGCCAGCGGATCGCAATTCGAGGTCATCGTCACGTCGCCGTCCTTCTCGGCGAATCTTTCGCTCACCACCCACGGCAACCAGCAGTCGATCGTCATTTCCGCGCCGCCGGGCGGCCAGCTGGTGGGCGCTTCCATCAACATGACGCGGAAATAGCCGCCTAGACGCCTAGACGCCGATCGCGGCCTTGATGCGTTGGCGCGAGATCGGCAGATCGTGGAAGCGCTTGCCGGTGGCGTCGGCAATCGCGTTGGCGATGGCCGCGGCGGCCGGCCCTTGCGCGGTTTCGCCGGTGCCGAGGAAGGGCTGGCCCGGCCGGTCGATGACGTGGACGGTGACGCTCTCGGGGAGCGCCGCAAACCGCATGACCGGATAGGTCGACCAGTCGATGCTGGTGATCCGCGTGTCGTTGAAGCTCACGCTTTCATAAAGCGTCCAGCTCGCGGACTGGATGATGCCGCCTTCGACCTGGTTGATGATGCCGTCGGGATTGACGGCGCCGCCGCTGTCGACCGCGGCGACAACGCGCAGGAGACGCACGCGGCCGCTTTCGCGCTCGACCTTCGCTTCCGCGGCGATTGCGCAATAGGCGGCGAGATTCTTGTAGCGCGCAAACGCAAAACCGCGGCCGTGTCCCGGACGCTCCTTGAACGATGACCAGCCGAAGCGCTCGGCGGCGGTGGTGATCGTTTCCTTCGCCCGCTCGTCGTCGAGATGGCGCAGGCGGAATTCGACGGGATCGGCGCCGGCGAGGCTCGCGAGCTCATCCATGAAGCTTTCGATCGAAAAGACGTTCATATAGGCGCCGAGCGAACGCAGCGCCGACACCCGCACCGGCATCGCCGGCAGAAAGTGATGGATCACCCGCGCATTCGGAATCTGATAAAGCGGGATCGCGTTCCGATCGCCGCCGCCTTCCGGCTGCGGAATCGGCTTTGGCGCCGGCACCGGAAAACTTTCCGCCATGTGCTGCGCGGCCAGGAGCGAGCCCGCTTCGCCCGGACGCGTCGAATGCGTATTGCTCCACACGGCGTAATCCCACACCGCGATCTTGCCCTCGTCGTCGAGCGCCGCCAGCGCTCTCGTGACCATCGCGGGGCCAAACGGCTCCCAGCCGTGCTCCTGCTCGCGCATCCATTGCACGCGCACCGGCCGGCCGGGTACGGCGCGCGCGATCAGCGCCGCATCGGCCGCGGCGTCATCGGCGCCGTTATGGCCGTAGCAACCCGAGCCCTCCACATGGATGCAGCGGACCTTGTCGGGCGGAAGCCGCAGCATTTGCGCGATCGCCGCGCGATCGGGATAGACGCCCTGGGTGTGGGTCCAGACCGTCATCGTTCCTTCGTTCCAATGCGCGACCGCGCAGGACGGGCCAATGGAGCCGTGCGCCTGATACGGCCGCGTGTAGGTCGATTCCAGTTGCCGCGACGAGACGGAAATCGGCTGCCGGCGGTCGAGAATTTTGGTGTCCTCGCTCGCCAGCGCGACAATCGCCGCGGGAAGATCCGTGGATTTCGGCAGGCTCGGCTTTTCCGCCCATTGTGCGGCCGCTTCCAATATTCGCATCGCCTTGATCGCCTGAAACTCCCGCTCGGCGGCGACGGCGAGGAAATTGCCGTCGCGCACGACCTTGACGACGCCTGGCGATTTCTCGGCCGGGGTCGTGTCGATGCTCGCGAGCGTGGCGCCATAGCTCGGCGGCCGCACCACCCGCGCGTGCACCATGCCGGGCAAGCGCAAATCCTGCACATAGGCGGCACCGCCCGTGACCTTCGCCGGGATGTCGACCCGCGGCACCGGCTTTCCCATCAGCTTGAACCCGTCGGGGCTCTTCAGCCGCGATTGCGGCGCTGCCTGCACGTGGAGGAAATGATCGGCGACGAGTTCGCCGTAGCGCAACGCGAGGCCGTCATTGGCGATCACCGCCGCGTCCTGGGTCTTGAGCTCGGTCTCGGGCACGCGCAGACGGCGCGCCGCTTCCGCGATCAGAAGCGCGCGCGCCTGCGCCGCCACGTGCAGGAGCGCGGTGCCGCTGTCCTGCATCGAATGGCTGCCGGCGGTGTAGCCTTCATTGGCGGTGAGGCTCGTGTCGGCGGAGACGAGTTTCAGCGAAGCGAACGGCGCATCCAGCTGTTCCGCCGCGACTTGCAGGAGCGCCGTCTTGATGCCCTGCCCGAGCTCCGCCTTGCCGGTGAAGATCGTGATCGTGCCGTCGGCGTCGATCCTGATCCAGGAATCGAGGAACGGATAATCCTTGAGGCTGCCCGGCAGCGGCGGCTTCGCCGGCTGCCCTGCCTCTTCCGCGAATGCGCGCGCAAGCGGCGCGAAGCTCACGATCAGCGCGCCGGTTCCGGCGAGCACGCTGCGGCGGCTCATGCGGATGTCGTTCATCGCTCGCTCCGCTTGCCGCCCTCGGGCGCCGAAGCCGTCCGCATCAAATCGGCGGCGCGGCGCACGGCGCGCAGGATCCGCATATGGGTTCCGCAGCGGCAGAGATTGGGCATGAGGGCCGCGCGGATCTCGGCGTCCGCGGGTTGCGGATTCTTCCGCAGCAACGCTTCCGCCCGCATCATCATGCCGGCAATGCAGTAGCCGCATTGCGCCGCCTGCTCGTCGATGAAGGCGCGCTGCAACGGCCCGGGATTTTCGACCGAGCCGAGGCCCTCGACCGTGGTGATGGCCTTGCCTTCGAGCGCGAGAAGCGGCGTGAGGCAGGAGAAGATCGCCTCGCCATCAGCGATCACCGTGCAGGCCCCGCATTGGCCGAGGCCGCAGCCGAATTTCGCGGCGTTCAACGCGAGATCGTTGCGCAATACATAAAGGAGCGGCGTATCGGGATCGGCGTCGACCTCGTGCTCGCGGCCGTTGACCTTGAGCTTCATGGCTCTTCCCCTTGCTGCGCCGCCGGCTCGCCGGTGTCGATGCCGTGCGCGGGATAGGCCATGGGCGGACCGTTGCGCGCTGTGCGAATGCTCCTTTCGAGATCGGCCCAGGCGGGTTTGTCGCTGAAATGGGCGCGCACATAAGCGAGAAGCGCCGTGAGCTGCCGGTCGTCGAGGCTATCGGCAAAAGCCGGCATGATCGGACTGCGCTTTCCTTCCGCCGGCGGCACGCCCCACAACACAATGTTGATGACGTTCGTCGGCGTCGCGGCGCTCGGTCCCGTGCTCTTGTCGAGAGGGACGCCGCCGTAGGGAAGCGGACGGCCGCTCTCGTGGCAGCCCGCGCAGGTGGCCTGAAAGATTTCGCCCCCCGGCGCATCGCCTTCGCGCGGCGTCGCCGCGGCGGCGGATTCCGTGAGCGCAAGCGTGACCGGCTTTTCCGCCCGCCGCGGCTCGGCATTCGTCCAGCCGGCGACGCTCGCAACGTAAGTGGCGATGGCCCCGAGATCATCGTCGGGAACGGATTCGAGATTGTCGATCACCTCCGCCATCGGGCCGAGGGCGGCGCCGTGCGCCCTCTGCCAGCCGTTGCGGAGATAGGCGTGCAGGCTTTCCGCCGTCCACCGCACCGGCGCCGGCGAGGCGGCGTTCAGCGCATAGGCGCTCCAGCCTTCGATCTCGCCGCCGCTAAAGCGCTCGCCCGCCTTCTCGGCGCCGAGCGAATTGCGCGGCGTATGACAGGCGCCGCAATGCGCCGCCGCTTCGACAAGATAAGCGCCGCGGTTCCATTGTTCGCTTTGCCCGGCATCGGGCCGGTACGGCCCTTGCCGGAAGAAGAGGAGTTTCCAGCCCGCGACGACGAAGCGGAAGTTCAGCGGGAAGCGCAGCTCGTTCGCGGGCGCCTTGGCCCGCACCGGCTCGCGCGTGATGAAATACGCATAGAGCGCATGCACGTCCTCGCGCGTGAGCCGCGTGAAATGATCGTAGGGAAAGACGGGATAGAGATGCCGGCCCTGGCGATCGACGCCCTCGGCGAGCGCGCGGCGAAAGGCGTCCTCCGACCAGAGCCCGATTCCGGTTTCGGGGTCGGGGGAAATGTTGGGGGAATAGATCGTCCCGAACGGCGTCGCGAACGCGCGGCCGCCGGCGAAGACGCGGCCGCCCGGCGCCGTGTGGCAGCTGTTGCAGTTGGCGATCTCCGCGAGCCCGGCGCCGTGGCGGAGAAGCTCGGGGTCAAACGTTCCGGCCTTGGGCGGAAAGACGGGATCGATCGGCGAATGCCAGGCGTTGACCGCAAATCCCGCCGCCGCGGCGAGACCCAGTGTGATAATCGCGAGAAGCGTCTTGAACACCGTCATCCCGGCCGCAACATGGCTCGTGCGCGAGCGTGCAACTAACCTTCGGCCCGCGCGGAAGTTCCCGCAAGCGAGAATTGCAATGCAATATCCGGGGCGGCGGGGTTGGCTTATGACGGCCTATGGAGACATCGCACCATGGCAAAAACATTCAAGGTCGGCGATCACGTGAGCTGGAATTCCGAGGCGGGCCGCGTCAGCGGCCGGATTCGCAAGGTGCACCGCACGAACGTGAATTACAAAGGCTATATCCACCACGCGAGCAAGGACGAGCCGCAATACGAGATCAAAAGCGACAAGACCGATCATGTGGCCTTGCACAAGGGAACCGCGCTGAGGCTTCTACGGCGGTGATCGACAGGCCGCGGCGAATTCCTACCGGCCGCGCGCGCCGGCGTCCTTCAGCATGTTGCGGAACGCGCTGAAAAGCTTTTCCATTTGCGGTTTTTTGTACGGAAACAAATCGGGCGAATCCATTGAGTGCACGATCATGTTCGTGCCGGATTCGAAGAAAAGAAGCTTGCCATCCCGCGTTTCCCCGCAATCGAACGGAATGTATTCGAGGCCGAACCGATCGGCGATGGCCGTGAGCGCAACCGCGTGGCGGACGGAAAAGTCACGATCGAAGTCCGCCATGAAGCGGGCTTCCTCGTCGCGCTTCCACGCGCTCTCCATCATCCCGGCGTTCAGGTAATGGATCATCCATTCCGACGAAATCGCCATGTGACTTGCATAGGGACGGCCACCGATGAGGACGACCCGATATTTGCGGAAAAACCCGTCGCTTCCCCGATAGTCGATGAACGGCGCAATGTAGAATTCGGCTTCCGGTCTTTGCTGGAGATAAGACGCGATCGCGGCGCGATCGTCCAATTTGGCGAGCCCATTGCCGGCGTGCGAATCGAGCGGCCGCGCGATGACCGGAAAGGAAGAATCCGGCAGGAATTCTTCTATTGCCGCGTCTCCGCCGCCGATCCGCGCCAAACTCGGCCGGTCGATCCGCGCGTTTCTGGGAACGGTGAGGCCGGGCGCGGATTTCAGAAGCTCCCAGGTTCCGTCCCGCGTAAGCCTCGCGATTTTCGCCGGCGCATTGACGACCGGCCGCTGCCAGGAGCGCAAAATGTCTTCCAGCCCTCGCAGCAGGATCTGGTTCGGGTCGGTTTCCGCCATGGCAACGAAGGCGAGATCGTGATCGGGCAGCTCCGGCAGTCCCGCGCCCGGAAGCACATAGACCATGTCCAGCCTGACGCTGGATCCTTCCAGCAGAAATTCGATGGGAATGTTGGCCATGAAATCGCCCGGCGCCATGAAGGCCAAGAGCCGGAGCGAATGCGGGCCGTCGATCGCGGACGGCTGCCGGTAGATCCTCTGCAGCCGTAACGCTTCGGATTGCAGAGCGATGCGGTCTTCCGGCCTGCCTTGCAGATGCGCAATCGTCGACAGATCCATATATGCGGCGGCATCGAGAGGATCGGCCGTAACGCGATGCACCAGTTGGTTCCAGACCGGCGCTAAATCGCAGCCGTCAAAAGCGAGCTTCGCCAAGGCAGGCAGGCCGATGGGGACCGGCACTGACGGCTCGATGGCGGCGGTGCCGTGTCTGGGATGAAAATTCATTGCGATGATCTCCGGGACTATGCCGCGCGGCTCGCCGCGCGCGCCGCTCCGAACTTTGCCGCCGCCGCCAGCAGCGCGTCGATATCTTCCGGCTCGGTGCGGTGATTGAAAATGGCCGCGCGGATCGCGAGCTTGCCGTCGATCCGCGTGGTCGACGGCACGGCGATTCCGGATTCCTGCAGGTCAACCACGATCTGGGCGTTCAGCTGATCGGCATTGGCCCCGCGGAAGCGGAAACAAACGATATTGAGGCTGACGGGCGCGAGCAGCTCGAATTCGGAGGAGGCCTGAATTCTGCGGCCGAGATGGCGCGCGATCCAACATGTGCGCGAGATCATCGCTCCGAGCGCCTCGCTGCCGTAGACTTTCAGCGTAAACCAGGTTTTGAGCGCGCGAAAACCGCGGGATAGATCGGGACCGAAATCGCAGGGCCAGATCGATCCGCCCGCGAGGCCGCGCGTTTCCCGCCTGAGATACGCGGCCGGTGCCGCGAAAGTGTCCCGATGCAGCGCGCCGTCGCGAACGAGGACGAACCCCGCATCGTAGGGCACCTGCAGCCATTTGTGAAAATCGACGGCGATCGAATCGGCGCAATCGATGCCGGCAAGCCGGGGGACGATGTCGGGCGCGAGCATGCCAAGCGCGCCATACGCTCCATCGACATGAAACCACAGCGCTTCGCGCCGCGCGATCCGCGCGAGCGCCGCGAGGTCGTCGATCGCGCCGGTGTCAACGCTGCCCGCCGTTCCGATGATCAGGAACGGTTTGAACCCCGCGCTGCGATCGCGCGAAATGGCTTCTTGCAGAAGCCCGGCATCGATGCGGTGACCGTCGTCAACCGGGATGATCCTCAGCGCATCCGTCCCGAGCCCGGCCAAATCCATCGCCTGCGCGATACAGCCGTGCGCCGCCGCCGATGTATAGGCGACAAGCCGATGGCCGCTCACTCCCTTCCGCCGCACATCGGCATTCAGCGCCCGCGTACGGGCCACGAGAACGCCGATGAAATTGGCCATCGACGACCCGGTCACGAACAACCCGCTCGCCGAGCGGGGAAATCCGAAAAGATCCCGCATCCAGCGGACGATCTGCTGCTCGACCTCGATCGGCGCGTGATCGCGGCCGCCGAGGTTAGCGTTCATGCCGGCCGCGAGCATGTCCGCGAGCATTCCCGCGACGTTGCCGCCGCCATGCACCCAGCCCATAAAACGGGGATGCGTGTTCCCGGTCGCGTAAGGCAAAATGCGCTCCTTGAACGCCGCATGCACCGATGCGAGATCGGTTGGCGCTACCGGAAGCGTTTCGTGAAAGCGCTCGCGAACCTCGGTGGGAACGGGCTGCCAGACAGGCCGGTCGCGGACCGCTTCGATATGGTCGAACATGTCATCGAGCATCCGGTGGCCCTGAGCACGGATGCTCCGCCAGTCCTCCGGGTCCAGCGACCCCCGACATTGCTCGGCGCCATTGTCTTCCATGCGCCGCGAACGCTGTCAGAGATTTGTTAACGATATCTTTCAGGGAATTGTTAACCAATCCAATCGCGCCAACGGATCGGGCCGGTCACATAACGAGTTCGGGAGCCAGCGCCGGTCCCGGCACATAAGAGAAGGGGATCGCGTCCTGCGCTTCTTTCGAACAAAGCTGCTGCGCCTGCGAGAAATAAGGATAGAGAGTGTCCGGGCAGACGAAGAGCACGTGAATCGCGCCATCCGCGCCGCGATAGTGCTCAAGCCGATGGCTTTTCTTTTCGCGCAACAGGAAATCCATCGCGGCGAGAAGCGCCGCTCCCGAACTCGGACCCGCAGGAATTCCCGCTTTCCACATCGCCAGACTTGATCGCATGGCGCTCGGCGCGCTCAGGTAATATTTGTGGTCGACGTACGAGCGCCAATCAAACCGGATTTCGCGAAGCCTCCGGTCGTCGCGGCAGCCTGGGATGTCTTGGCCGAGATGCGGGATCGCGGCCGCCAGCCGGACGCCGGGCAGGGCTTCTTTCAACGCGCCGCCCAGCCCGACCATGGTTCCTGTTGAACCCAGAGCGGCGGCGAATATGCCGATGTTGCCCGCGAGTTTCTTCAGAATTTGCGGCGCCAGAAGCCGGCGATAGCTGTCCGGATTGCTGTCACTGCTGTACTGGCCGAGATTGATCCAGCCCTCCTGCCGGGCGAGCAGTTCGGCCATGCGAGCGCCGCCGCAGGATTCCTTCAGCCCGAGCTTCGCCGAGGCTTCGCTCTCACGAATGATCCGCACGCCGCTTGCCTGCAAGGGCGGCAATTTGCCGGCGGCGATGGCGTCGGAAACGATCGCGACAACTCTAAGCCCATGTTTGCGCGCGCAGAACGCCAGCGACAGCGCGAAGTTTCCCGACGAATTTTCGACGAGCATGCAGGCGCTGGTAACATCGCGCGAGGCGAGCGCCGCCTCCAGCATCCAGCTCGCCGGAATGTATTTGATGTTCAGTGTGGGCGTGTTGAAACCGAGGATCGCCCGGACGACGAGGCCGCTGTTCTGCAGCTCCGGCGGGATGAGGCAGTCGGGGATTTGAACGATCGGAATGCTCAGATTTTCCGCGGCCGTGACGAACGAGTCATATGAGTACAAGTCAACACGAGCCATGGGCCGTCTCGGCAATTGATTCTCGTAAGGGGAAGCGCGGATCTTCGAATGGCAGGCCTGATAAGCATTCGTAAACGAAAATGGTAAATTTAGTGTTCAGCCGTATTTCACGGCGAACGCCGCAATCGCCCGGTACGAGTCGATCATAAAGCGAACCCGGCTGGCACGCGGAGCGTCCGCCTTTCAGTGCGCGAACAGGTCCGGCGCCATGGTCGTGAGCGGCTCGGCGATCCGGTGCGGCTGAAAATTCATCTGCTCGAGCACGTCCTTTTTGACATCGATGCCCTTGGCCACTTCGATGAGCGCGAGCCCCTCCGGCAGCACTTCGAACACCGCGCGCTCGGTGATGATTTTCGCTTTTTGCCCGCGCTCGGCGACGCCCTTGCGCACCGGATAGGTGATCTGCTCGACCTTTTCCACGAATTTGCGCGCTTTGCCTTCGTTCTCGACCTTCACCCCGTCCTGGGCGAAGGCGAGCTTCAGGCCGGCGGTCGTAAACGTGCCGGTGAAAACGAGTTCGCGCGCATTATGGGCGATGTCGATGAAACCGCCGGCGCCGGGATTGAATGAACCGAAGCGGCTCACATTCACGTTGCCGGCCTTGTCGAACTGGGCGAAGGCAAGGGCCGCGAATTTGCAATTGCCGCCGTCGATGAAATCGAACTGCGTGAGGCCGTCGAGGAGCGCCTCCGGATATTTGTTCGCCGAAAACTGCCAGCCGCTCATCACCAGCCCGCCGAAGGGGCCGTGCTCGGTCGTGAAGGCATAGTCGTAAATATGGCCGTTATCGAAGAGACCGTCCTCGGCCATTACCAGCGGCGCGTCCGACGAGGCGCCGAAGCCAAAGATGCTGACCACCCCCGGCCGCACTTCGCGCGCGGCGCGCCGCGCGATCACCTTGTCGGCGCCAAAGGGCACCGATGGTATTTTTTTGACGTCGAACGGCTGGCCGCCGAGATAGCTGTCGTCGAAGGGCGTATCGGTCGTCATCATTTGATGGGGGTCGAGCACGATGTGGTCGACGAGCGTGCCGGGGATGCGCACCGACTGCGCCGGCCGGCTGTGGCGCCCGTGCTTCGACCGCGAAGCTTCGTGCTCATATTGCAGTTGCTCACGGCAGCTCTTGGCACTTCGCGGCGTTTCGGCCCCATACCTTTATCGGACCAACAGCGGACATTGATCGCCGCTCACGCGAAATGCACTGGTAGCGAATAACCCAAAGCAGGCTTCATCGCGGACGTCAGAATACACAGTCAACTTCGACACGGCTGCGCGCTTGGCCAAGGACTCCAACGTCGTCGTCGCCATGTTGCCATTCCGCGATCGAGGAACATCGCCGCAGCGGCACCAAGGATCGACTCGAGTTTGGCGGGTCGCGTGACCGTCCCGGATCGCGCGCCCGCGTTTCTTAGACATCACAAAATCTTGAAGACAAATTACTGGACCTTATCGTCCACATATACATTTCATGGACGATGCGGGCTAAAGCGAATAGCCGCTCCGGCAAAGTGCGCCGCTGTCGATGGCGCGCAATGATAGAGTGGAGGTACATGTCATGTCAGTGAAAAGCATATGGCGGGTGATGGCAGTTCTTGGCGCGCTGACGAGTTCCGCCGCTCAGGCGCAAACCACCCTTGATGTTACGAAAATCACTTGTGAGCAATTCGCCCTAGGGCAAGTCGCACCGCAGGATTATCTCGAAATTTGGCTCAGCGGCTATTACTACGGCAAACATAACAACACTACGATCGAGGTTGAACAGCTGAAAGAGAACATGAACGTTATCAAACGAGACTGTTACTATAGCAAAGGCAACTTGATGCAAGAGGTTGAGAGAGTCCTTTCGCAAGGAAAATAACGATCTGCGCTGTTGCGGGATGCTGAGGGTTGTAGCAACGCCTCGCGCCGGCAGCGAGGCAGCGGACTTCCGAATTTTGTACTCTGTGCCCGGCCAGGACGGTTGAAAACTTGTTTGACGTTCTAAACTCCTACACGACGCAATCGTTTTAAACGCGCCTTGCTTGCGCCACGTGCGTTGGTGTCAGTTGACCAGGCGCGCATCATCGTCTCAATGGCATAGCGGACGCGCTTGGCGATCGCGTCTGCGGAAGGCGGTGCGCCGACGCCCAAGTTCAGACGGTGCTCGATGAGTCCCAGCCACGCTGCGAACAGTTGCTCTGCCGCAAGCTTAGTATCGTCGATTGACAGAAATCCGCGGTCCGTCAAATTTTTCAAGAAAGTAGCGAGCCGCCTAACGGACTCGCCGCGACCGGCAGTATAAAAGGTGGCTGCCAGGCGCGGGTGCTCGTCGGCGCACTGCGCCATGAGCCGGCTCATCCTGAGGACTTCCGGTTCGCTGCAGGCTGAGACGATAATTTCGCCGAATTTGGCAAGGTGCTCCAACGAAACGTCCAGGTCCTCCCCGACCGCCAACAGCTCCGGCAGGTGCATCGTCTTGATCTTGCGCTCGAAGACCGCGGCAAGCAGCGCCGGTTTGTCGGGGAAATTCTTGTACACGGTCATCTTGGATACCGAGGCACGCTCGGCGACCTGTTCCATGGTCGTCGCCGGAACTCCGTGCCGCAGAAACAGCGTGTACGCGCCATCCAGGATCGCCTCGAGCTTGGCGGGATCGCGTGGCCTTCCAGGCCCACGTTGCTTGCGTTTTTCCGACATCACGGACTCCTGACCCATGGATTAATGCGTCCACAGATCTTATTCATGGACGACGAAGTCTAATAAATGGCTATTGGCCGCGCAAGGCTCAAGTCGGTCACGCGTCCGCCGAGCCGCGGCACCTGCATTTTCTGACATCACAGACTTGTGATCAAAAATTACTGGACTATAACGTCCATATAATACATTTATGGACTATATCGTCTAGTAAATAGTTGCGCGTCGGGCAGCGAAATCAAATCGCGCGGTCTGGGGCAAGGGCGAGTTCGCGTAATCACGAATGGAGCAACACCATGGCTGCGTCACTAGTCCTCGTCATCGTCCTCGCAATCTTCGCAGCCGAGGTCGCCTTCGGCCTCTGGATCGGACGCTGACGTTACACCCGCGAGATGGAGAGGAACCGATGAAGGAACAGGTCCAGTCGGATTTCACGGCGGCGGAGCGATATCATTCGTTCGAACGCGTGGCTCTCGTGCTGCAGGGTGGCGGAGCGCTCGGCGCCTATCAGGCGGGGGTCTACGAGGCCCTGGCCGAGGCAGGCACTCATCCCGATTGGATCGCCGGTGTGTCGGTCGGGGCGATCAACGGGGGCATTATCGCGGGCAATCCGCCGAAGTCCCGGATCGACAAGCTGCGTGAGTTTTGGACGCGGGTGACTGCGGATGCATTTTTGCCCTGCTTTGACGGAGTCGCACGCGCCGCGGCAAGAGGCAATATCGCGCGCCACATCTTCAACCAGTTGAGCGCCGGCCGCGCATTGGCGAGCGGCGCAAAGGATTTCTTCACGACGCGACCGATCCTGCCCTGGTTTCAGCCGCTCGGCACGATCGAGGCCACGAGCTTCTACGACACACGCGACCTGAAGCGCACGCTCGAGCAACTTGTCGACTTCGATCGTCTCAATGCCGGAGCAATCCGTTTCAGTGCCGGCGCGGTCAATGTCAGGACCGGTAACTTCGTCTATTTCGACACGACCATGCGCACGATCCGGCCCGAACACGTGATGGCCAGCGCCGCGCTGCCTCCCGGGTTTCCGGCGATCGAAATCGAAGGCGAACACTACTGGGACGGCGGCCTGGTCTCGAATACGCCGCTCCAGTGGGTCGTCGACGCAGAGCCCCGCCGCGATACATTGGCCTTTCAAGTGGACCTGTGGAGCGCGCGCGGGGAGTTTCCTCGCAACGTTTCCGAAGTCATGACGCGGGAAAAGGAAATTCGTTACTCAAGCCGCACCCGCGCCGGCACCGACCAGTTCAAGCACGTCCAGAAGATGCGGCATGCCCTGGCGGGCCTGCTCGAAAAGCTCCCGCAAGATCTGAAGAGCGGTCCCGAAGCGCGGGCGCTCGCCAGCGTCGCCGACCGCTCGGCCTACAACATCGTCCAGCTGATCTATCGCACCCAGTCTTACGAGGGGCATTCCAAGGACTACGAGTTTTCGCGGCTCAGCATGGAGGAGCATTGGCGAGCGGGCTATCGCGACGCCCGGCGGGCGCTCCGCCATTCCGAAGTGCTTGAGCGGCCCGCCAGCCGCGAAGGAGTCCTCACCTTCGATCTGCACCGGGACGGACGTGATTAGCGCGGAGCAAGTCAGCAAGGAAAGCAACAATGAACCGGATCAGCACTCGGAACAATACAGCGATGGACGACCGAACCAGGCTTCGGAACAAGGTTGCCCTCATCACCGGCGCCGGTAGCGGGATCGGTAGGGAGATCGCTCGCACGTTCGCGCGTACGGGTGCTCGAGTCGCCATCGCCGATCGCGATGCCGCGAGCGCGAACTCGGTTGCCGAAGAATTGGACTACGTTGGCCGCGCCGCGATTGGCGTCACGATGGATGTGACGAGTGAAGCGCAGGTCGAGACGGGCGTGGCCTCGACCGTAAGCGCTTTCGGGCGCCTCGACATTCTCGTGAGCAACGCGGGCATGCAGATCGTGGCGCCGCTCGATGAGTTCGCGTTCGCCGACTGGCAGCGTCTTCTCGCAGTTCACCTGGACGGAGCATTCCTGACTACGCGAGCGGCGTTGCGGCAGATGTACAAGCAGGGCGGCGGCAGCATCATCTATATGGGCTCGGTGCATTCGAAAGAGGGGTCGCTGCTGAAGGCGCCTTACGTCACCGCCAAGCATGGCCTCATCGGCCTCGCCAAGGTCGTGTCCAAGGAAGGCGCCAAGCATGGTGTCCGGGCAAACGTTATTTGCCCCGGATTCGTGCGAACGCCGCTCGTCGACAAGCAGATTCCGGAGCAGGCGAAGCAACTCGGAATTTCGAACGAAGCCGTCGTCAAGGACGTCATGCTCAAGGAAACCGTTGATGGCGAGTTCACCACGGTAGAGGACGTCGCCGAGGCCGCGCTCTTCTTCGCCTCGTTCGAAACGAATGCGCTGACCGGGCAATCGCTGATCGTCAGCCACGGTTGGAGCATGCAATGACCAAGGCGATGATAATCCGACGAGGCCTTCAGGTGGCGCTGCTGGCTTTCACGCTTGCTTCGTGCACTGATGCCCAAACCAAGGAACCTGCCGCCGTTTCCGTCGGCGTCGTTACCGCCGAGCGCCGGGCGGTCGAGAAAACGCTCGACTTTGTCGGGCGGATCGAAGCCATCAACCGCGTAGAAGTGCGTGCACGGGTCAGTGGCTATCTCGAGGCGGTCCTCTTCAAGGAAGGCGATGTCGTTAAGGAAGGCGACCCCCTTTACCGAATTGAGAGCGGGCTCTTCCAGGCCGCGGTCGAGCAGGCGCAAGGCGCCCTGGAACGCAGCAAGGCGTCAAAGATCCTCAGCGAACAGCAGCTGCAGCGAGCGGAGGAGTTGCTCGCGAGAAACACCGGCACGCCGGCGGCACGCGACCAGGCAGTCGCGTCGCATCAGCAAGCCATAGGCGCCGTGATGATCGATGAGGCGAACCTCGCTACGGCAAAGATCAATCTCGGCTACACCAATATCGTCGCACCGGTCGGTGGAAAGGTCGGCAAGACCAACATCACCAAGGGCAATTCGGTCAGCACCGACGGCGTCCTCACGGTCATCGTCAGCAAGGATCCGATGTACGTCACCTTTCCCGTGAGCCAGCGGGATTTCCTACGCGCGCGCGCCGGCGGACCGCAGCTTGATGGCGACGGCGCGAAGGCCCGGCTTCGCTTTGCCGATGGCTCCGTCTATCCACAGACCGGCCGGATCAATTTCGTCGACGTCACCGTCGACCGCAGCACCGACACCGTGCTCGTCCGCGCGACCTTTCCCAACCCCGGCGGCGCCCTCGTCGACGGCCAGCTCGTCCGCGTGAATCTCGAAACCGGTGTTTCGCAACAGAAAGTCGTGATCCCGCAGGCGGCGCTGATTGCCGATCAGGAGGGCTCCTACGTGTTCGTGGTGGAAGACGGCAAGGCAGCCGTAAAGCGCATCAAGGCCGACGGCGAAAGCGGCACCGAAGCCGTCGTCGCTGAAGGCCTTTCGGGCGGCGAGCAGGTGATTGTCGAAGGCGTACAGAACCTGCGGCCCGGCGCGCCGGTACGTCCAAGTGCACGTGTGAAGACAGCCGACCGGAGCTAGTCAGATGCTCTCCGCGATCTTCGTCGAACGTCCCCGCCTCGCGATCGTCATTGCCCTCGTCACGACCATCGCCGGGCTGCTCGCGCTCTACGCCATTCCGATCGCGCAGTACCCGAGCATTGTTCCCCCGCAGGTCACCGTCCAGACGAATTATCCCGGTGCCTCCGCCGACGTAATCGACGCCACCATTGCGCAACCCATCGAAGCGCAGGTGATCGGGGTCGACCAGATGATGTACATGAAGAGCGTCAGCGGCAATGACGGCAGCTACGCACTCACCGCTTCGTTCGAGCTCGGCACGAACCCGGACATCAACACCGTCAACATCAACAACCGCGTCCAGGCAGCACTTTCGAGCCTGCCGCAGGAGGTGCAGCGCCAAGGCGTCACCGTCAAGAAGAAGTCGTCGGCATTGCTCGGGGTGATTGCCGTCTATTCGCCCAAGCACACCCATGATCCGCTGTTCATCTCAAACTTCGTGACCATCAACCTGCTCGATAAAATCAAGAGCACACCGGGTGTCGGAGACGCCTATCTGTGGGGACCGCAGGACTACGCCATGCGCGCCTGGGTCCGGACTGACCGACTGACCGGGCTCAATCTCACAACCGAGGACGTGATCAATGCGATCCAAGCACAGAACGTCCAGGCGGCCGTCGGGCGTATCGGCGCCCGGCCAACATCCGACGAGCAACAGCTACAGCTGAACCTGACCACACAAGGCCGGCTGACCTCGGTCGAGCAGTTCGAGAACCTCGTGATTCGCACCAACCCGAATGGCTCGGTGCTACGATTGCGCGACATAGCGCGGGTGGAGTTGGGCGCCGCCAATCTTGACCGGGACACGCGACTCAACGGCAGGCCTGCCGCTGTGATCGCGATCTTTCAATCGCCCGGCGCCAACGCCATTGCGACGCTGCAGGCCGTGCGCGACACCGTCAAGGGACTGGAGAATCGTTTTCCCGACGACCTTGCCTGGAAAGTCACCTACGACCCCACGGTCTTCGTTTCCGACACCATCCACGAAGTGCAGAAGACCCTGGTCGAAGCCTTCATGCTCGTGTCGATTGTGGTGTTCCTGTTTCTTGGAAGCCTGCGCGCCACGATCATCCCGATCGTCGCCGTGCCGGTGAGCTTGATCGGCACCTTCATCGTCCTTAATGCGATCGGCTACTCCGCCAACACGGTCTCGCTTCTCGCGATCGTGCTCGCGATCGGCATCGTGGTCGATGACGCCATCGTCGTCGTCGAGAACGTCGAACGCGTAATGGCTGAGCACCCTGAGCTCTCGCCTGCGGAAGCGACCAAACGCGCGATGGCCGAAATCACCGCGCCGATCATCGCGATTACGATGGTGCTGCTTTCGGTGTTCGTGCCGATCGCCTTCATTCCGGGGATTTCGGGCGAGCTGTTTCGGCAGTTTGCCGTCACGGTCGCGGTATCGATGTTGTTATCGGCGATCAATGCGCTGACCCTGTCGCCGGCCTTATGTGCGATCTTCTTGCGGCCGGGTCACGGCCCGCGGCGAGGCATCGTCGGCTGGGTGATGCGCTCCATCGACCGGGTGCGCGACGCCTATGGCGATGCGGTCGCGCGCATCGTCCGGTTCTCCGTGATTGGTATCGCAATGGTCGGCGTATCGGCGCTCGGCATCCTCGGCCTGTCGCGGATCACGCCGACGGGATTTCTGCCCGAAGACGATCAGGGAGCCTTCTTCGTCGTGATCCAATTACCCTCGGGGGCCTCCGTCTCGCGTACGGCCGAGGTCGTTCGCCAGGCCGAGGCGATCCTGCACGACGAGCCGGCGGTTGCCGACTACGTTTCGGCCGTTGGCCTAAATTTCATCGACAACTATTCGCAGGCCGACGCCGGGTTCATGGTCGTCTCGCTCAAGCCGTTTAGTGAACGCAAGGAGGCGTCGGCTTCCGTCCAATCTTTGATGGCGCGGCTCGCCCCCAAGTTCAACCAGATCCTGGGCGGCCGCGTGGTGCCGCTCGCGCCGCCGCCGATCCTGGGCCTCGGCACTGGTGGCGGCTTTACTTATGTGCTGGAGGACGTGCGCGGGAGCGACCCAAAGGCGCTGGCGCAAGCGCTGCGCGGGCTCACCGTTGCCTCCAACCAGGACCCGCAGCTCGCGCGTGTGTTCAGTACCTTCTCGGCCACCAATCCCTCGATTCATCTCGAGATTGACCGCGACAAGGTGCAGATCCTCGGGGTGCCATTGAACGCCGTCTTTCAGGCGCTGCAAGCATCGCTCGGAGGATTTTATGTCAACGATTTGAATCTGTTCGGCCGGCGCTGGCAGGTGCAAATCCAGGCCGAGGCTGCCGACCGCGACAACGTCGACGACATCTATCGTATCAACGTCCGTAACAAGGACGGCAAGATGATCCCGCTGCGGAGCCTCGTTGAGGTGAACACGGTCGTCGGGCCGCCTGCAATCATCCGCTATAACAATTTGCGTGCCGTCACCGTGCTCGGCGCGCCGGCGCCGGGTGTGTCCTCCGGGCAGGCGCTCGCGGCGATGGAGGCTGTCGCCGCGCGCACACTACCGCAGGGTTATACAGGAGAGTGGACGGACACCGCATTCCAGGAGAAGCGGGCCGAGGGCAAGACGGCCATCATCCTCGGGTTTGCGGTGCTGTTCGCGTATCTGTTTCTGGTCGCACTCTACGAAAGCTGGACGATCCCGGTTCCGGTGCTGCTCTCGGTCGCGGTCGGCGTGCTCGGAGCGTTCGTCGCGATCGTGCTCGGCCGCCTTACGCTCGATCTCTATGCCCAGATCGGCATGGTTGTGCTGATCGGTCTTGCCGCCAAGAACGGCATCCTGATCGTCGAGTTTGCCAAGGAGCGGCGTGAGCACGGCGTTCCATTGCTCGAGGCCGCGATCGAAGGGGCACGGCTGCGCTTCCGCCCGGTGATGATGACGTCGTTTGCTTTCATTCTGGGCCTGTGGCCGCTGGTGATCGCCGACGGCGCCTCGCAACTTGCCCGGCGCGATGTCGGCACACCCGTGTTCGGCGGCATGCTCTTCGCTTCATTCATCGGCATCTTCGCCATCCCACCGCTCTACGTCGCGTTCCAGGGGCTGCGCGAACGGCTGCGTCCTGCTGCGCGCCCGCTCGCATCTCAGCGTGGCGCGCGCGCGTCCACCTCCGCCTCGGGCTGAAGCTAAATTCCGCCATGCCTGCCCCGCGCCTGCTCGTTGTCGAAGGAAATACCGCCCAAGGGCGCGAGCGTCAGGTTGCCGCCGGAGGAGTGGCGGCAAGCGAGGGCTATGCCCGGCTCCTCGCCGAACTTTGGCCGGGAGCCACCGTCGACGTTTGTTTTCCCGCCGATCCGGGC
>DATGIF010000001.1:0-60334 GCA_035295845.1 Xanthobacteraceae bacterium | reverse complement strand
GCCGACCTCGCCAATGGCGTAGCGGTCAGCGTCGATCTCTCGGGCGAAAACGCCAACGGCTTCGTCGGCTATCGCGCCAAGCGCCACACCGGCGTGGTCGATGTCGATCGCCGCGCCGGTTACCCGGTCGACGATTTCTGGGAGCCGATCCGCGCGCGCGAGGATGGCAGCCTGATTCTCGATCCCGGCGAATTCTACATCCTCGCCTCGAAAGAGGCCGTGCAGGTGCCGCCGGACTACGCCGCGGAGATGGTGCCGTTCGATCCCCTGGTCGGCGAATTCCGCGTGCACTACGCGGGCTTCTTCGATCCGGGCTTCGGCCACGCCGCCGCCGGCGGCAAGGGGGCGCGCGCGGTCCTCGAGGTGCGCTCGCGCGAGGTGCCGTTTATTTTGGAGCATGGCCAGATCGTCGGCCGTCTCGTTTACGAGCGAATGGCCGAGCGGCCACAGACGCTCTACGGCGAAACCGGCTCCAACTATCAGGCGCAGGGCCTGAAGCTTTCCAAGCACTTCAAGCCGATCGCGATCTGAAATTTATTGCACGGGCTTCGCCTTGGCGACGCAGGCGGCGAGCCGCTGCGTCAACTGCGCGCCGCCATTCCAGCGCAGAAGCTCCTCGCGGCCGATGCGCTCGATGTTTTCGCGCGAGTAGTCGCCGTTCAATTTTTTCTTGGTGCCGCCGAGGACGAGAATGCCGAGCTTGGCGCCTTCCTTCTTGAGAAAATCGCTGTCGATATCGAGCGCGTTGACGTCGTTCACGTTCATCACCGGCTCCCCGGCCTTGCCGCGGATGGCCTGGCTGAAGGCGATCGAACCCTCGCCGAATTGCTGGATCGGCCCCGCGTCGCCTGCGACGCCGAAGACGACGCGCTCCGTCTGATTGCTCTTGAAATAGCCGATCACGATGTCGCCGATCTCGATGCGCCCGAAATTTCCGCCCGGCAGCACGAAGAACGGCACTTCCGCCGCATCGATGAAGCTCGAGGGCGTGCAGCCGTCGGCGCGCGCCGCGCCCGGTTTGGTGAGCGTCGTCGCCGCGATGAAGTAACCGGAATTGCGCTCATTGGCGCCGCGCACGCACGGATAGCCGTCATTGGTGCTCGGAATGATCGCGCGCTTGGTGAGCGCCGTGAGCTTCTTCTCTTTCCAGTAAAACATGTTGTAGCCGGTCGGCGCGTTCGCGGCGACCGATTTCAGATCGTAGGATTTGAGCTTGCGGTCGCGGATCAGCGGCCAGATTTCCTGCCAGCGATCGGCGAGGCTCGGCGCGCCGTCTTTCGACGGCCTGTTCGGATTGAGGAGCCGCGCGCGTTCCGCTTCCACATAGACGCGGATGCCGCTCGGCGCGAAGGTGTCGAGCGCGCAGGCGCCGCGCAACGCGGCCTTGCCGCCGGTATCCATGCGTTGTTCGCATACGCCCTGGCCGTAAGGGTCCTCGGGGTGATAGGCGCGCTCGCTGCCGTCGGCATCGACCGCCATCCGCGGGATTACCGCCAGAAGCTGCTTCGGAACGGCTGGCCCGCCGTCGGGTTGCTGATCGAGCAAGACGGAATATCGGTTCGGCGCGCCGCCATTCTCGCGCGCGAGCGTCATCTGGAAATTCTGCATCCGGCAGACGTCTTCGGCGCTGGCGCCCGGCTGCGGCTGGAAGGAAATCTTCGCCGGCGGCAAGGGCTTCGGCAGTTGCGCGATGATCTTGTCGAGAATCTCGCGCGGCGGAATATCCTGTGCGCGCACGGGTTCTGTCACGAGGCAGAGTGCGGCGAAACTGAACGCGTATGGCAAAAGGCGCATGCTGGCTTCCCCGAATCGGTCGCTACCTGAATTTCCGCTTCAATCGTGATATAAAAGTGGAAGGAGGCGCTTTCGAGAAAGCGTTTGCGGGAGTAGTTCAGTGGTAGAACGACAGCTTCCCAAGCTGTATGTCGTGGGTTCGATTCCCATCTCCCGCTCCAACCTCCAAAAAGACAGCCGCGTGCCGCCACGGTTTTGCCGCGCCAGCGGTCAGCGCGTTGTGAAGGCGCCTTGATTGACGCGCGCGGAAGCGAGGACTAGCTAAAGCCCATGGTCCAGCTCGTCGAACGCAAGCCGTTCAGCAAAAGCGCGCTCTATGTCGCGGCTGCCCTCGTCGGCCTCGCGCTCGCCACGAGCGTCGTCTTCTGGGTGAAGCTCGGCACCGCCGTGTTCTTCGAATCGATCCGCACGGGCCTTGCCTATTGCTTCGGATGAAGGCCGCGTCCTTATGGTAGCCCGTTCGCGCATCCTTGCCGTGTTCGCCGCTTTCCTCGCGGGCGCCCTGACTTTGTTCGCGGCCGTGTGGCTGACGCTGCCCAAGGGCGTGACCCAGCCGTCGAGCGTCGGCGGCCCTTTCCAGCTCACCGACCAGTATGGCCATGCGATGAGCGATCAGGACCTGAAGGGCAGGCCGTTCCTCGTCTTCTTCGGTTTCACCAACTGCCCTGACATCTGCCCGACCTCGCTTTTCGAGATGTCCGAAGTCCTGAAGCGGCTCGGGCCCGATGCCGACAAAACCGCGGCGCTGTTCATCAGCGTCGACCCCGAACGCGACACGCCCGAAAAGCTCAAGGATTATCTCTCGAGCTTTCATTCGCGCATCTTCGGCCTCACCGGCACGCCGGCGGAAATCGCGAATGTCGAAAAGGAGTATCGTGTCTACGCCAAGAAGGTTCCCCTCAAGGACGGCGACTACACCATGGACCACACCGCGGTCGTCTATCTGATGGATAAGGACGGCCATTTCGTCGCGCCGTTCAATCTCAAGAAAAGCGCGGACGACGCTGCGGCGGATCTCCGGCGCTGGCTTTAATCGGGCCGACCCTGCCTAACGCTTAGTCGCTCGGCCTTTCACCGCCGGTTGGGCGTCATCGGACGGCCAAATTTTCCTCATTCTCTGGCCTCTAGCCGCCACCAAACATTAATGCCGCCATATATTTACAAAGCGGCTGCGCGCGGCGAAATTCGCGGGCACCATGGAGCGCTTTGGCATGAACCGCACACCGCGGCCGGCGCGGACGACGAAAAAGGCTTCCGCCTTCGTTCTTGCGGGGCTCGCCTTTCTCGTTACCGCGGTTTCGTTCGCGGCCTTCGAGCCGACGCCGCCGCCCGCGCTCGCGCAGCCGGCCGCCGGCGTCTTCGTGCCGGGATTTTGGGATCCCAAGCGCCGGCCGGAGAAGCCGGAAAGCGGCCGCCTCACCGCTATCCGCTTTCTCACCGAAGAGGACTATCCGCCTTTCAACTTCAAGGGCGCGAACGGGCAGCCTACGGGCTTCAATGTCGATCTTGCGCGCGCGCTCTGCGCCGAGCTCAATCTCACCTGCACGATCCAGGTGCGCAAATTCAACACCCTCGTCGAAGCGCTCGACCAGAACCGCGGCGACGCCATCATTGCCTCGCTCGCGATCACGCCGCAGAACCGCGCGCGCGTCGATTTCACCGACCGCTATTATCGGACGCCCGCGCGCTTCATCGCGCGGAAAGAAGTGCTGCTCGACCAGATCACGCCGGAAGCGATCGCGGGCCGTCGCGTCGCGGTTGTCGCCGGCACCGCGCATGAGGCCTATCTGCGCGATTTCTTCCCCGAGACCGTGATCAAGTCCTATCCGAACGTCGAGACGGCGCTCGCCGCGCTCAAGCGCGCCGAAGTGGAGCTCGCCTTCGGCGACGGGGTCACGCTCGCCTTCTGGCTGAACGGGACCGTCTCCGCCGATTGCTGCATCTTCCGCGGCGGGCCCTTCACCGAGAGCCGCTATTTCGGCGAGGGGGTGGGGATCGCGGTCAAGCGCGGCAACGAGAATTTGCGGCGCGCGCTCGATTACGCGCTGTTCCGGGTGTGGGAAAAAGGCACCTACACCGATCTATACTTGCGCTATTTCCCCATCAGCTTCTATTGACGGCATCGGGAGTGAATCGATGCCGGCTGACGCCGCCAAGCAGATGAAAGAAGCGGCGGAGAACTCCGCCGCCTGGCCGTTCGAGGAAGCGCGCAAGATCGTCAAGCGCTTGCAGCGCGCGCCGAAGGACGAGGTGATTTTCGAAACCGGCTACGGCCCCTCGGGCCTGCCGCACATCGGCACCTTCGGCGAGGTCGCCCGCACCACGATGGTCCGCCACGCCTTCCGCGTGCTCACCGACGACAAGGTGAAGACGCGGCTCATCGCCTTCTCTGACGACATGGATGGGCTCCGCAAGGTGCCGGACAACGTGCCGAACAAGGAATTGCTCGAGCAGCATCTCGGCAAGCCGCTGACCGCGGTGCCCGATCCCTTCGGCACGCACAAAAGCTTCGGCGAGCACAACAATGCGCGGCTCCGCGCTTTTCTCGATCACTTCGGTTTCGACTACGAATTCCTTTCCTCGACCGAATGCTATAGATCCGGCCGCTTCGACGCCGCGCTTCTGAAAGTGCTCGCGCGCTACGACGAGGTGATGGCGATCATGCTGCCGTCGCTGCGCGAGGAGCGGGCGCAGAGCTACTCGCCGTTCTTGCCGGTGAGCCCGCGCACCGGAATCGTCTTGCAGGCGCCGGTGATCGCGCACGATGCCAAAGCCGGCACCATCACTTATGAAGACCCGGACACGAAAAAGCCGGAGACGACGCCGGTCACCGGCGGCCATTGCAAGCTGCAATGGAAGCCGGACTGGGCCATGCGCTGGGTCGCGCTCGGCGTCGATTACGAGATGGCCGGCAAAGACCTGATCGATTCGGTGAAGCTCTCCGGCGAAATTTGCCGCGCGCTCGGCGGCACGCCGCCGGAAGGGTTCAATTACGAGCTCTTCCTCGACGAGAAAGGACAGAAGATTTCGAAGTCGAAGGGCAACGGTCTCACCATCGACGAATGGCTGCGCTATGCGAGCCCCGAAAGCCTTTCGCTCTTTATGTATCGCGAACCGAAGGCCGCGAAGCGGCTCTATTTCGACGTGATCCCGCGCAACGTCGATGAGTATCAGCAATTTCTTTCGGCTTACGAGCGGCAGGACGCGAAGCAGCGGCTCGGCAATCCGGTGTGGCACATCCATTCGGGCAATCCGCCGAAGCCCGAAATCCCGATTCCGTTCTCGATGCTTCTGAGTCTCGTCACCGCCTCGAACGCGGAAAACGCCGACACGCTGTGGGGTTTTATCGGCCGCTATCGGCCGGGGGTCACGCCGCAAACGCACCCGAAGCTGCATCAGCTCGTCGAATACGCGATCCATTATTTCCGCGATTTCGTGCTGCCCGCGAAACAATTCCGCGAGCCGACGAAGGTGGAACGCGCGGCGTTATCAGATCTCCGCGATGCGCTCGCACAATTGCCCGCTGATGCTTCGGGGGAAAAAATCCAGGATGTCGTCTACGAGGTCGGCCGCCGCGAGCCGTTTCTCGACAAGACCGGCAAGATCAAAACCAAGGACGGCAAACCCGGCGTCGCACTCGACTGGTTCAACATGCTCTACCAGGTGCTGCTCGGCCAGGAGAGAGGGCCGCGCTTCGGCTCCTTCGTCGAGGCGTACGGCTTGCAGAACACGATCGACATGATCGACGGCGCGCTCGCGCGCACGCAATCCGCGGCTTCGCGCAAGCGCGCGCAATGAGCGACGGCGCCGCCTGATTTACTGGCTCGACCAGACGATGCGCGCGATCCACAGGATGTCTGCGGAGGAAAACGTCTGGTCGCGGTGACCGGGCGTGAGCAGGACGAAGTCCACGCTCTTCGGCGTTCTTCTTTTCAATTCGGCCGCGAACGCTTCGCCGCTCTTGGTTTTCACCATCACGCGATCGCCTTTGCGCACGCTCGCTTTCGGCGAGACAACCACGAGATCGCCCTTGCGGTAGAGCGGTGCCAGCGAATGCGTGGAGATTTCGAGCGCGTAGGCGTGCTCGTCATCGATATGGGGAAACGGAGCCTTGCCCCAGTTCGATCCGGAGGGAAATCCGCGCTTGTCGAAATGGCCGCCGGATCCTGCTTCGGCAAGGCTGATGACCGGCAGGGGCTTCGCCGGCCGCTTGTTCTTCTTCTGGCTCAACAGCGCGATGAATTCGTCGATGCTGGAGCCGGTCGCCTGCAGGATTTTCGCGATCGACTCGGTCGAGGGCCAGCGCGGCCGGCCTTCCGGGGTGACGCGTTTCGAGCGGTTGAAGCTCGTGGGGTCGAGCCCCGCCGACCGCGCAAGCCCCGAAGCCGAAAAGCCGTGGCGCGCGGCGAGGCGGTCGATCGCGCCCCAGATCTGCGCGTGGGTGAGCATGGCGGCCATGGTTCGCCCTGCCTGTTTTCGCCGCCCTAGGAATAATCACCTGTAGGATCAGCGTCCAGATATTTCGGTTGTGCGGCGAAAAATTAGGCCGCGCGGCCGCTTGCGGGGCCGGATCAGGGCCGATAGCGTCCGCGCGACACGAGCGAAATTACCGCCACCCAGTGGAAATCCGGCCGTGATTCGATTGATCGATTATGCGCGGCCCTTTGCCGCGCTCATCGACGCCGAGGAAGCGCATCGGCTCGCCCTCAACGCGCTGAAGCTCTTGCCATCGCTCTCGACCGGCCGCGATGACCCCCTTCTCGGCCTCTCGGTGTTCGGGCTCGATTTCCCCAACCCGGTCGGGCTCGCGGCCGGCTTCGACAAGAACGCCGAGGTCATGGACGCGGCCCTGGGTCTCGGCTTCGGCTTTACCGAAGTCGGCACGCTGACGCCGAGGCCGCAAATCGGCAACCCGAAGCCGCGTCTCTTCCGGCTGAAGGCGGCGCAAGGCGTCATCAACCGGCTCGGCTTCAACAATCAGGGTTTTGCGGCCACCGCCGCGCGGCTCGCGGAGCGCGGGCATCTCGGCGGCGTCGTCGGGGTCAATATCGGTGCCAATCGCGATTCGCGCGACCGCATCGCCGATTACGTGGCCGGCATCGAAACTTTCGCGCCGCTCGCGAGCTATCTCGTCATCAATGTCTCCTCGCCCAATACGCCCGGGTTGCGCGACCTGCAGGGAGCATCGCTGCTCGACGATCTCCTCGCCCGCAGCATCGAGGCGCGCGACCGTGCCGCCGAGCGGGCGGGCCGCAAGGCGCTGTTGCTGAAAATTTCGCCGGATCTGTCGCTCGCCGAACTCGACGACCTCGTGGCGATTGCGCAGCGGCGCGGCGCCGACGGCCTCATCGTCTCGAACACGACGGTGACAAGGCCGGCGATGTTGCGCGATGCCGCCGCACGCGAGGAGGGTGGCCTCTCGGGCCGGCCGCTTTTTTCGCTGTCGACCTGGATGCTGGCGGAGACCTTCCGTCGCGTCGGCCACGAGATGCCGCTCGTCGGCGTCGGCGGCATCGATTCGGCGGAAGCCGCCTGGACGAAGATTCTCGCCGGCGCCTCGCTCGTGCAGCTTTACACCGGCATGGTCTTCCAGGGCTTCGGACTGATCGGCAGGATCAAGCGCGGCCTTGAGAATCGCCTCCGGCGTTCCGGCTATGTCTCGATCGTGGATGCGATCGGCGTCGAGGCGCGCGCGATCGCGGCGGAGCCGTGGCCGACCTGATTACATCCGCTGCGAGCCCGTGCGCGCGAGCCGCACGATCAGCCAGATCGGAAACACGAGCACCGCGCCGAGGATGAAATAACGCCAGATCGAATCGATCGCGTCCCAGCCGAGATTGATGATGCGGCGGACGAGGCGCTCCAGACTCCACCAGATGTTCCACGGATCGAAGCCGAGGACGTGCAGAAGCACGCCGATCACGATCGACAACAGGATCAGCCGTACGACCACCCAGACGGGCGAGCCCCCGAAAAACCGCTCGAGTTGATTATCGGCCATGATCTTCTCCGTTCCGCGCGCTCGTCTAGCACGGTGAGGGCAGGTAGGCGAGGCTTGGCTTGACCGCAAGGGGCGAAAAGGCGCTTGGTTTCATATTCGGAAATGCCCATGCGCTCGGCCTCGCTCTTTATTTCCTCCGGCGATCCGCTTCTCGATCGCCGCTTCGAATGGGCGGACGGCTTGCTCGCGCGCGGCGAGGCGGATGCCGCCGCCAAATTGCTCGAGGAAACGCTCGCGCGCGCGCCCGGCTTCGTGGCCGGATGGTTTCTGCTTGCGGGCGCACGCGAACAGGCGGGCGATCGCGGCGGCGCCATCGAAGCCTATCGCCGCACGCTCGCGCTCGATCCCGCCGACCGGCTGGGAACGGCTTTGCGGCTTGCCCGCCTTGGCGAGGGCGATGGATTAGGCGCGATGACCGGGGCCTATGTTCGCACGCTGTTCGATCAATATGCCCCGCGCTTCGATCGCGAGCTTCGGGATGCGCTTCACTATCGCGGCCCCGATCTTTTACGCGCCGCGATCGACGAGACTTGCGGCCGGGATCGTCGTTTTCACCGCGTGCTCGATCTTGGATGCGGCACCGGCCTCATGGGCGAGGCGGTCCGCAAACGAGCGGACGAGCTCGTCGGGGTCGATCTTTCGCCCGCGATGCTCGCCATCGCCGAACGAAAAAAGATTTACGACGCGCTCAATGCCGGCGATCTGATTTCGTTTCTAGGGGCGGACCCGCGGCTATTCGATCTGATCCTTGCCGCCGACGTGTTCGTATATCTCGATGACCTGTCGCCGGTCCTGCAGATGGCGGCATCGCGGCTCGCGGCCGGCGGCGCGATCGCCTTCAGCATCGAAACGCATCCGGGCGATGGCGTGATCCTGCGCGATACGCTGCGCTTTGCGCATGGCGAGCCGCATCTGCGCGCGGTCGCGGCGGAAGCCTCGCTCGTGGTCAGCTATCTCGCGAAGGCCTCGACCCGCATGGAAAAGAATGCGCCGGTGGCAGGCCTCGTTGCCGTCCTGCGAAATGGCGCTCAATCGTAGCGGAAGAGGAGCGTGGCAATGAGGCCCGTAATCAGCGCGAGGAGTGCCGTGCCGAGGCCGTAGAAGAAGCGGTGATTGCGCGCTTCCTGCGCGACCGCCGCCTCGAAGCCCGTCTTCACCACCTCGATTGCGGTTTGCTGTTGCGCGAGCATGGCGCCCTTGGCGATCAAGAGCGTTTCGACGTCATAGTCGCCGGTCTGCGCCGTTCCCGGAATCGGCACGGCGGCGCGGAAGAACCGCGGCGTGAGGAACGTGATTCCCTTGGGATCGGCCGTATAGGCGCCCTCGTTGGTCTTCACCCGCAGGAACGCGCCGCGGAACGAATCTTCCGGCGGCACGTCGGAGACGTCGCTGCCGGCCTGCGGCGGCAGCACGTTATTGACGAGCCCGATCCGGTAGCGGCGCAGCATCTCCGGCGAGCCGATCTCGGCAATCGGCTTGTTGCTGAGCACGGCGAGATAGGATGGGACCTGGTCAAAGTCGCGCGAGTCGGTATTGACCCACAGGCCGAGCACTCGTTCCTTGTGCCGCGTGACGTAAGAGCGCGCCGGCCCGCGCACGCTCACGACGACGTCGTAGGCGCCGATCAGCGTGCCCGCGGGCGCATCGTCGACGATGCCGAAGAGAACAAGCTCCGTGCCGCTGAAATTCGAATTGATCAGGACGCGGTGGGTGGAAACCGAGGTGACAAGCCGCTCGGCGGTCGCCGGTGTTGCGAGGAGACACGCGGCGCCCAAGGCCGCGGCCATCGTTGATCGCGTGACAACATCCCGCTTCATTCCCAGATCTCCTTGGGAACCACCGAGAATAGCTCAACGGGCTTGCTCACGAGGTCGGCGGCGACGCGCACGCCGACGGCGATGATCAAGATCCCCAGCAACAGGCGCAACTGCTCGGCGCGGATCGCCTGCCCGGCGCGGGCGCCGAACTGGGCGCCGAACACGCCGCCGAGCATCAAGACGAGCGCGAGCACCGCGTCGACCGTGCGGTTTTCGATCGCGTGCAGCACCGTCGCCACCAGCATCGTCATCAGGGTGAGAAAAAGGGATGTCCCCACCGCCACCGTGGTCGGCACGCGCATGAGGTAGATGAGGGCGGGGACCAGGAGAAAGCCGCCGCCGACGCCCATCACGGCGCCGATGAAGCCCGCGGCAAAGCCGATCACCGTGACCGGAACCGCCGAGACATAGATGCGCGACTGGCGAAAGCGGAGCTTGAACGGCAGGCCGTGGAACCAGGCGTGCGTGCCGGGCCGCCGCAGGATCGGCGGCGTGCCGCGCCACGACCGCACGATCGCGCGCAGGCTTTCCGCCGCTGTCATCGTGCCGACGATGGTGAGCAGGACGATGTAAGCCAAGGCGATAAAGAGATCGAGTTGTCCGAAGCGTCGCAGAAGCGCGAAGAACCAGACGCCCGAAGCCGTCCCCAGCATCGCGCCCGAGAGCAGTACGAAGCCAAGCCCCCAATCGACAAGCCGCTTCCGCCAATAGCTGATTGCGCCCGAAAACGAGGATGCCGCCATGTGGCTCGGCACGCTCGCCACCGCCACCGCGGGCGGAATGCCGATGAGGATCAGGAGCGGGGTCAGGAGGAAGCCGCCGCCGATGCCGAACATGCCGGAGATGAATCCGATCGCGAGGCCGAGTCCGAGGATCAGGAATACGTTGACCGGCAGCTCGGCAATCGGAAGATAAATGGGCACGGGCAGTTATCCGCGGGGCTTAGGCGGCCGCCCGTCGGGCGGCGATCCTGCATCAAAAGCCGCCCGCAGCACTTGTCAATCAAAGTCGCGGACGAAGGTTAGTTCTTGACTGTTCGCTTGCGCGGCGCCGCCTCGGCCTTTTCCCATTCGGGCTTAAGGTGAACATTATTGGCGGCGTCATCGAGCGGGGTTGCCGACCAGGTCTGCACCGCGAGCTTCGCCGCGGTCAAAGTCTGGGGATCGAGGTGGCTTGCCACATCGTCGCGTTTCTTGCCGGCGTCGGCATCGCCCTGGGTCGCGGCGAGCGCGAACCAGCGGAACGATTCAGCCAAATTCTGGTCCATGCCGAAGCCGCGCGCATAGAGCACGCCGAGATTATATTGGCTGTCGCGGACGTTGCGGTCGGCCGCCATGCGGAACCAGCGCGCGGCGGTCTTGTAATCGGGCTTGCCGTCGACCCCCTCGGAATAGAGAACGGCGAGATTGTGCATGGCCTTGGCGTGGCCCGCTTCGGCCGCGATCGTGTAATAGCGGCGCGCCTCGGCGGAATTCTTCGCGGTGCCGTAGCCTTTCTCGTAAATATTGCCGAGCCGGTAGGCGGCAGGAGCGGAACCGCGCGAAAGCGCGATCTCGAACCAGCGCCGCGCCTCGGCGGTATTCGTCTGAACGCCGCGGCCCTCGAACCAGCGGTTGCCGATCTCGTAGGCGGCGACGGGATCGGCGGCGATCGCCGCCGCGCGCAGGGCGGGCGTTCCGATCGTGGCCGGAAGCTCCGCGGGGGCGCGTGGAGGCGTCTCCTTGCTCTCCGGCGCGTTCGCGGTTTTCGCGGGTTTCGCGGTTTTGATCGAGCCGGTCGCCTCGGGTTCGGTCTCGGGCTTCGCGAGCAGGCTCGCCGCCGGCGCGCGGCCGATGACCCCCGACGGCGGGGCGCTCACGATCGCGGGCTCTTGCGTGGCGGGAAGTGCCGATTGCTTGTCGACCGGCGCCGGCTCCGTCCTCGGCGCGGGCTCTGCCTTCGGTTCGGGCTCGACCTGCGGCGTCTCGGTAGACGGCGCTTCATCGTGGAAGAAGTGCGGCATCAAGGCGCCGCCGAAACGCACGACGCCGAAGATCAAAAGCACCGCCACGAGCCCGATAAACAATGCCCGCGTGCGGCCGGGCTTGCCCTCGGCCTTGGCCTTCACGTCCTTCGAGCCGGCGGCGGGTGCCGTCTGCTCGGCGGCCGCTGCTTGCGCGGCGCGCCTTGCGGCGGCGATGAAATCGGACGTCCGCATGACCGCGCTCTCGGGCAGCTTCGACACGATTCCACCGAGGGCGGCCTCTGATTGCGCGATGCGCTGGGCGGCACTTTGCGTGCCACGCGGATGCGGCGAGCCGGAACCCGGCTCCAGCGGATAATCGCCGCCTTCTTCGCTGGCGCTGGTGACGGAAGCGGTTTCCGGATCGCCCGCAATCGGACGCGGCACCGCGCGGATCGCGGGCGCGATCGGCGGCGACACCGCCTCTTGCCGCATCTCGGTAACGCGCGGCGTGGGTGGAATTTTTGCCTCCGGCTCGGCCGGTTTCGCGGACACGGGCGAAGCCGGGCGCGCGGCCCGTTCGGCGACGTCAATCGCATTCGCGCGCACTTCGCGAATTTGGCCGAAGAGATCGTTGAGGCCCCGCTCGAGATTGCCGACGCTAGCAAGCTTCATCTCCGCCGCCGCGAGCTTGTCGACGAGGCTCTTCATCGTAGTCTCTAGGCCGCCCGGCTCGCCGCGGTCGCCGCGCTCAAGCGCGCCTTCGATCTGTTCGAGCCGCTGCCGGATATCGTCGAGCACGGCTCCGCCCGCGGGCTCTCGCGCCGCCGACTCCACCCGTTCGGCGAAGGCGTCGATGCGCCGCTCCAAAGCGCTCACGACGTCGAGCACCGCGCCGTCATTGGAAGCGGCCGGCGGGTTTTCGAACCGGTGGGTCAGCGTCTCGATCTGGCTCACGAGCGATTTCATCGCCTCGCTCGGAAGCGCATTCGAAACGAGCTCGCGGATTTCCGCAGCCTGCGATTGCAGGCGGTCGATGGTGGCGCCGTCGATGGTGCGCGCATTGAGCTGATCGAGCTTGCCCGAAAGCGCCTGCAAATCCTGCTCGACGGCGGCGAAATTCTCGGCCGGACGCACATTGGCGAGCGAGCCGTGGATTTCCTTCAGCGCCTCGATGATTTCGGTGGCACTCCCGTCCGCATGCGCGAAGGAAACGCGGTCAATGCGGCGGGCGAGCGCCTCGATCGTGCGCTCCAGCGTCTCGATCGCACGCCGCGGCGCAAGTTCCGCAAGCGTGCGCGAAAGCTCGGCGACCTCGCGCCGCACGGTCTCGATGGAATCGGCCTGCACGCTCGCGCGCCGGAGCGCCTGCATTTCGTCGGCCATGGTCTTGAGCTGGTGCTCGAGATTCGAAAGATCCGGTCCCGCACGCCGGCTGAGCCCGAAGCGCGCGTCGATCGCAGCCAACCGCTGCTCGAGATCGCCGCTCGACACGCCCTGGTCGAGCGCCGCCTGCCGGATCGTGATCTCGGCGATCGCCGCATCAAGTTCGGCGATCGAAGGAGAAATCGAGGGCGCCGCGTGGCGTGCGTTTTCCTGCTCGATGCGCCGGCTCATCGTTTCGACGGTGCGCGCAATGTCGGAGAGCCTGCGTTCAATTTCGGGCTCGCGCGCGGCGGCCACCGACCGGTTCTGCGTGAATAGCGATTCAATCCGGCTGTCCAGCCGGTCGATCGCGGTCTTGATGTGATGCGGCGTGCCCTGGTCGCCCGCGCGGACGTCGCCGATCAATGTTTCGATCCGCTGGGTGAGGGCGTCGACCGAATGCGCAAGCCCGCTCTCACGCTCGCGGCTTCTGTCGCCGCGCTCGCGCGGCTCGTGCCGCATGAAATGATCGAGCCGGTCGGAAATATCGTCGAGCCGTTGCTCGAGGCGGTTCGCCTCCGGGCGGCGGTGATGCGAGCCGCGGGGCGATTCCGCGCCGCTCGCGGTTTCGCGGATCGCCGCTTCCAGCCATTCGCCGACCGAAAGACCGGAACGGCGGGCGGCCTCCCGGGCCGTGGCCCAGGTATCGGGCTCCACCGCGTTGACGCTCCACGGGACACTTGCGGTCATTCGACGGTTCCGATCGGGAGCGCGGGGCCGTGTGCACGGAATCGGCGATGAGCAACGCTCCCTCAGCCGTAACCTTTCATTCGCAGGGTAAATGGGGGGTTAAAACCCGCTCTCATCGCCGCATAAAGAAGTGATCGGGCGGGGGGTTCGAAAGAAGTTGACGTTTACGTAAACTGCTATATAGAGCTCCTCGCGCTCGGGAGGAAACCATGCGCGGGAACACCGACGCCGTCGGCGACAGCAAGCGGCGCAAGGACGCGCCGAACCTCGTGGAAGGCTTCGACCCTGACGTTTGGGGGACGCGCGCTGACCGCGACACCTTCTCGATCCGCGACCTTTCGCGCGAATTCGACGTCACCGCCCGTACCCTTCGCTTCTATGAAGAGCGCGGCTTGCTCGCGCCCCGCCGCGAGGGCCAGGAACGCATCTACAACCGGCGCGACCGGGCGCGGCTGAAGCTTGCGATCATGGGCAAGTGCGTCGGCTTTTCACTCGACGAGATTCGCGCCATGCTCGACCTTTACGATCTCGGCGACGGCCAGGCGACGCAGCTCAAGGTCGCGCTCGAGCGCTTTCACGACCAGATCGAGCGCCTGAAATCCCAGCGTCAGCATTTGGATCGCGCGATCGCCGAACTGCAGCGCGCGAGCGACCATATCGCCAAGAAAGTCGCCGCGCGCGGATAGCCGCGAACCGGAGGGGACCATGCCAAGTTATAAAGCGCCCGTCGACGATGTCCTCTTTCTCCTGAAGGATGTCTTTCACATCGAGCGCTACGACAACCTGCCGGGCTTCGCCGACGCCAACCTCGACACGCTCAGCGCCATTCTCTCCGAAGGCGGAAAGTTCTGCGAGGAGGTGCTGCAACCCTTGAACCGCGTCGGCGACAAGGAAGGCTGCAAGCGCAACGCCGACGGTTCGGTGACGACGCCGAAAGGCTTCAAGGAAGCTTACAAGCAAATGGCCGAAGGCGGCTGGATCGGGCTTTCCGCCGAAACGCAATATGGCGGCCAGGGTCTGCCGCACACGGTCGACGCCGCCATGAACGAATTCGTTTCCGCCGCCAACATGGCCTTCGGCATGTATCCGGGGCTGTCGAAGGGCGCTTATCGCGCGCTCGCGATCCACGGCAATGACGAGCAGAAGAAAACATATCTGCCGAAGCTCGCGTCCGGCGAGTGGTCGGGCACCATGAACCTCACCGAGCCGCAATGCGGCACCGATCTCGGCCAGATCCGCACCAAGGCGGTGCCGCAGAAGGACGGCAGCTACAAGATTTCCGGCACCAAGATTTTTATTTCTGCCGGCGAGCATGACCTTGCCAAGAACATCGTCCACCTTGTGCTCGCGCGCATCGAAGGCGCGCCCGAAGGCGTCAAGGGCATCTCGCTGTTCGTGACGCCGAAGCTCGCCGTCAAGGCCGACGGCTCGGTCGGCGGACCGAACGGCGTCAGCTGCGGCTCCATCGAGGAAAAGATGGGCATTCACGGCAATTCGACCTGCGTCATCAACTATGACAACGCCACCGGCTGGCTCGTGGGCGAGGCGAACCGCGGCTTGAACGCGATGTTCGTGATGATGAATGAGGCGCGCCTCGGCGTCGGCATCCAGGGGCTGGCGCTCTCCGAGGTCGCCTATCAGAACGCCGCCCAATACGCCAAGGATCGCCTGCAGGGCCGTTCGATCTCCGGCGTCAAGGCGCCGGACAAGCCCGCCGATCCGATCATCGTGCATCCCGACATCCGCCGCATGCTGATGACCATGCGCGCCTTCAATGAGGCGGCGCGCGCGCTGATGCTGTGGACGGCGCTCAAGGGCGACGTCGCGCTGCAATCCGACGACGAGAAAACCCGCCAGGCGGCCGACGATCACATGGGCCTGATCACGCCCGTGATCAAAGGCGTCTTCACCGACAAGGGCTTCGAGAATGCGGTGCTGGCGCAGCAGGTGTTCGGCGGCCACGGCTACATTCAAGAGCACGGCATGGAGCAGTTCGTGCGCGATGCCCGCATCGCCATGATTTACGAGGGCGCCAACGGCATCCAGGCGCTCGACCTCGTCGGCCGCAAATTGCCCAAGGACGGCGGCCGCGCGCTGATGACCTTCTTCAACGAGGTGTCCGCCTTCGTGAAGGAAAATTCGAGCGACGAGATGAAGCCCTATGTCGCGCCGCTCGCGAACGCCCTCGGCCATCTGCAACAGGCCTCGATGTGGTTCATGCAGAACGCAATGGCCAAGCCCGACAATGCGGGTGCCGGCTCCTACGATTTCATGCACCTCTTCGGCCTGGTTGCGCTCGGCTATATGTGGGCCCAGATAGTGAAAGCGGCGCTTGCGCAGAAAAAGAACGGCAATGGCGCGGGCCCGCGCATGGATAGCAAGCTCGTGACCGGAAAATTCTTCATGGAACGCATGCTGCCCGAAACCGCCGCGCATCTCGCGCGCATCCAGGCGGGCGCCGGCAGCCTCATGGAACTCCCAGCGGAGGCATTCTGAAATGGCAAAGTCGAAGAAAAGACCCGGCAAGGCGAAAGCCAAATCGGTCGTGAAAAAATCGAATGGCGGCGCCGCGACGAAGCTCGCGCGCGACGCCTTCATCTACGATCACGTGCGCACCCCGCGCGGCCGCGGCAAGAGCGACGGCGCCTTGCACGAATGCACGACGCTCGAACTCGCGCGCCAGGCGTTGGTCGCGATCAAGGAGCGCAATAAATTTGATCCGAAACTCATCGAGGACGTCGTGCTCGGCTGCGTCGATCCCGTGGGCGAGGCCGGCAGCGACATTGCCCGCGTCGCGGCGATCGCCGCCGACTACGGCAAGGAAGTGCCGGGCATCCAGATCAACCGCTTCTGCGCCTCGGGCCTCGAAGCCGTGAATTTCGCCGCGGCAGAAGTCATGTCCGGCGCCAAGGAACTCACCATTGGCGGCGGCGTGGAATCGATGTCGCGCGTCGGCATCGGCGCCTCCGGCGGCGCCTGGCCGATGGATCCGTCGATCGCGATCAAGTCCTACTTCATGCCGCAAGGCGTCTCGGCCGACCTCATTGCGACGAAATACGGCTTCTCCCGCGACGACGTCGACGAGTACGCGGTGATGAGCCAGAAGCGCGCGGCGAAAGCCTGGGAAGAAAAGCGCTTCGCAAATTCGGTCATTTCGGTCAACGACGTGAACGGCCTGCCGATCCTGGTGAAGGACGAGCATATGCGGCCTGAGACCAACATGCAGTCGCTTGCGAGCCTGAAGCCCTCCTTCGTACAGATGGGCGAGTTCGGCGGCTTCGACGCGGTCGCGGTGCAAGCGCATCCCGATGTCGAATACGTCAAGCATGTGCATCACCCGGGTAATTCTTCCGGCATCGTCGACGGCGCCGCCGCCGTCTTGATTGGCTCGAAGGAAGCGGGCAAGGCGCTCGGCAAGAAGCCGCGCGCGCGCATCCATCAGTTCGCTTCGATCGGTTCCGATCCGGCGCTGATGCTCACCGGCCCCATCGACGTCACCGAACGCGTGCTCGAAAAGGCGAAGATGAAGCTCTCGGACATCGATCTGTTCGAACTGAACGAGGCCTTCGCCGCGGTGGTGCTGCGCTTCATGCAGCACTTCGGCATCGACAAAGACAAGATCAACGTCAACGGCGGCGCCATCGCCATGGGCCATCCGCTCGGCGCCACCGGCGCGATGATCCTCGGCACCGTGCTCGACGAGCTGGAGCGCACCAATAAGGAAACCGCGCTCGTCACGCTCTGCATCGGCGCCGGCATGGGCACGGCGACGATCATCGAGCGCGTCTGACACGACATTCGAGGCCCGCGTTCTCGCGCGGGCCTTTCTTCACGGTTCGCACAGGCGGGGATTGCCATGAGCTACAAGAATTTCAAATTCGACGTCGACGCCGACGGGATTGCGCTCGTCACCTGGGACATGCCCGGCAAGTCGATGAATGTCATCGACCAGAGCGTCACCGAGGAATTGTCGGCGATCGTCGACAAGGTGGCGAGCGACGCCGCGATCAAGGGCGTGGTCGTCACCTCCGGCAAGGATACGTTCTCCGGCGGCGCTGACCTGTCCATGCTGCAAGGCCTCGGCAAAACGCTCGGCGAGATCGCCAGGGCGAAGGGCGAGCAGGCGGCGATGCAGGTTTTCTTCGACGAGTCGCGCAAGCTTTCGCTCACCTTCCGCAAGCTCGAAAAATGCGGCAAGCCGTGGGTCGCGGCGATCAACGGCACCTGCATGGGCGGCGCCTTCGAGCTCGCGCTCGCCTGCCATCGTCGGATAGCCGCCGACAATTCGAAGTCGCGCATTGGCCTTCCGGAAGTGAAGGTCGGCCTCTTCCCCGGCGGCGGCGGCACCCAGCGCGTGCCGCGCATGATCCAGACCACCGACGCGTTGCAGTTCCTCTTCCGCGGCGAGCAGCTTCGCGTGCAGAAGGCGAAGGACATGAAACTGATCGACGAGGTCGTGCCCGCCGACAAGCTGATCGAAAGCGCCAAGGCCTGGATCAAAGGCGGCGGCAAGGGTGTGCAGCCCTGGGACATCGACGGCTTCAAGCTGCCGAGCGGCCCGGTATTCTCGAAGGGCGGCATGATGACCTGGCCGCCCGCCAATGCCATCTATCGCCGCGAAACCTACGACAACTATCCGGCGGTCAAAGCCATTCTGAAATGCGTGTTCGAAGGCCTGCAGTTGCCGATGGACGCGGCGCTGAAGGTCGAATCGCGCTATTTCGTCAATATCCTGCGTTCGAAGGAAGCGAAGGCGATGATTCGCACGCTGTTCCTGTCGATGCAGGAATTGAACAAGGGCGCGCGGCGGCCGCAAAACGTGCCGGCGAAGAAGATCAACAAGGTCGCAATCTTGGGCGCCGGATTCATGGGCGCGGGCATTGCTTACGTCACCGCGCAGGCGGGAATCGACGTCGTGCTCCTCGACCGCGACAAGGAATCGGCCGAGCGCGGCAAGCAGCTTTCGCAGAAGCTCATGTCCGATCAGATCGCCAAGGGCCGCGCCAGGGCCGAAGACCGCGACGCGCTGCTCGCGCGCATCCAGACCACGGCGGATTATTCCGATATTGCGGGCGTCGATCTCGTCGTCGAGGCGGTGTTCGAGGATCGCAAGATCAAGGCAGACGTGATCGCCAAGGCCGAGGCGGTCATCGCCCCCGACGTGATTTACGGGTCCAACACCTCGACGCTGCCGATCAGTTCGCTCGCCGAGATTTCAAAGCGGCCCGACCATTTCGTCGGCATCCACTTCTTCTCGCCGGTCGACAAGATGATGCTCGTCGAGGTGATCAAGGGCAAGAAAACCGGCGACGAGGCGATCGCGAGGGCGCTCGACTACGTCCGCGCCATCAAGAAAACGCCGATCGTCGTCAACGATTCGCGCGGCTTCTACACCTCGCGCGTGGTCGGCACCTATATCCGCGAGGGGCATTTGATGCTCACCGACGGCGCGCCGGCGGCGATGGTCGAGAATGTCGGCCGCATGGCCGGCATGCCCGTAGGCCCCTTGTCGCTCAACGACGAGGTGGCCGTGGATCTCGCCTGGAAAATCCTGCAGGCGACCAAGAACGACCTTGGCGCTTCGGTCATCGATCCGCGTCAGGAAAAGTTGCTGGAGGAGATGGTCGTCAAGCGCGGCCGCTACGGCCGCAAGAACGGCAAGGGCTTCTACGACTATCCGGAGAACGGACCGAAGCGCCTGTGGCCCGGCATTCCCGAGATCGTCGGCGCGCCGAAGCCGGGCGAAGCCTTCGATGTCGATGAATTAAAAGCGCGCTTCCTGGCGATCCAGGCGCTCGAAACCGCGCGCTGCGTCGAGGAGGGCGTGATCACCGACATGCGCGACGCCGATGTCGGCGGCATTCTCGGCTTCGGCTACGCGCCGTTCACCGGCGGCCCGCTCTCCTACATCGATTTCATGGGCGTCAAGGAGTTCGTGAAGCTTTGCAACAAGCTCGCCGGCAAATATGGCGACCGCTTCAAGCCGAACGCGCTCCTCAACGACATGGCCGCGCGCGGCGAGACTTTCTACGGCCGCTTCCAGAAGCCGGCGGAAAAGCAGAAGGCGGCGTAAGCCGCTGGCGGCCTTCAGGCCGGCGGCGTATATGGGGACGGTCCGATACCGCGGAGGGCGGATCATGGCCCGATTCCGGCTGTTGCTTTTGTTCTTGCTCGCTTGCGCTGTTGCTCCGGCGGCATTCGCGCAGACGCCTTCATCCAAAGCCGTGCCCGAGAGCGAGAACGGCCGCTACACCATGAGCCCGGTCGCCGACGGCGTGCTCAGGCTCGATACGCGCACCGGCCAGGTTTCGCTCTGCCGCCAGAAGGGCGACGGCTGGACCTGCGAGGCTACGGCCGACGATCGCGCCGCCTATGAGAAGGAAATCGCCCGCCTGCAGGAGAGGGTCGCGAGCTTGGAAGCCGAACTCGGACGGCGCCCGGGCGGCGATCTCAAATTGCCGAGCGACGCCGATGTCGATCGCGTCATGAAATTCTTCGAGGGCGTCTTTCGCCGCTTCATGGGCATGATCGAGAATTTGCAGCGGGAAAATGAGCAGAAACGAACGTAAGTTGCTGCCCGGGCTTCTTCGCAGCTGGAGACTTGCAATCCCGTTCCGGACGGCGGAACATCGGTCATGACCTCGTTGCAGCCGGGCGACGTTTCCAAGAGAGATGCCGTGGAATCCTCCGCGTCCTACCGCTTCGTGATTGCCGACGATCACCCACTCTTTCGCGGCGCGCTGAAAGAAGCGGTGGGCAATCAGTTCGGCGGCGCGCGCATCTTCGAAGCCGGCGGCTTCGAGGACCTGCAGGCGTTGCTTGAACGCGAGAGCGACATCGACCTCGTGCTTCTCGACCTTGCCATGCCTGGCGTGCGCGGCTTCTCGGGGCTTCTTTATCTTCGCGCGCAGTTTCCCGGCGTGCCGGTGGTGATCGTGTCGGCGACCGAAGAAGCCGACGTGATCCGCCGCTGCATGGAATTCGGCGCTTCCGGCTTCCTGCCGAAGACGCTCAGCATCGATCAGATGCGGAGCGCCATCCGGCAGGTGCTTGAAGGCGGCGTGTGGACGCCGCCCGACGTCGACCTTTCGATCGCCACCGAGGACGATACCCGCGATCTCGTGGCGAAACTGTCGACGCTGACGCCGCAACAGGTGCGCGTCTTGATGATGTTGTCCGAGGGGCTCCTGAACAAGCAGATCGCCTATGAGCTCGGCGTCTCGGAAGCGACCGTGAAGGCGCACGTCTCGGCAATCCTACAAAAGCTCGGGGTCGAAAGCCGCACGCAGGCCGTCATCGCCGCCTCGAAGATCGAGGCCGGCCAATGGTCGCGGCCGGTCAACTGACGGCAGCCGGAATTATTTGAAATTCACTCGGCGGCGGGGCGCGAAACGCGCCATTGCGCGAGAAACGCGCGCAAGGCCGCGGGCTTCAGCGGCTTGTGAATCACCTGAATGTTCTTCGCGCGCGCTTGCTCGCGCACGCCGGGACTGCGGTCGGCGGTAATCAACGCCGCCGGCGATTCCTCGCCGAGCGCGGCGCGCAAGCCCGCGACCGCATCGATGCCGTTCCCCTCGTCGAGGTGATAGTCCACGAGGAGAACGTCGGGGCGTTCGCGCAGCATCGCAAGCGCGCCCCTGAGGTCGGCCGCGGCGAGCACATGGCAGCCCCAGCCGCCGAGCAGCGTCTTCATGCCGTCGAGCACTTGCGGTTCGTTTTCGATGCAGAGCACGACGGTGGTATCGAGCGGAGTGACCGGCCGCGCCGCGGGCTTCGGCATGATGCCCGCGGGTGCTGCGGCGCTCGCGGTCGGGATTTCAACCGAGAAGGTCGAGCCCTCTCCGCGCGCCGAGCGCAGCTTGATTTTGTGATCGAGGATGCGGGCGATGCGTTCGACGATGGAAAGCCCGAGCCCGAGCCCGCGGGCGGCGCGCGCGCCCTGATCGAGGCGCTGGAATTCCTTGAACACGGTCTTCTGCTTGCCGGCCGGAATGCCGAGCCCGGTGTCGACAACCTCGATGCGTAGTCTTCCGCGCCGGCGCCGGCAGCCGACGAGGACCCGCCCTGCGGGCGTGTATTTGATCGCGTTCGAGACCAGGTTCTGCAACAGCCGCCGCAACAACCTGCGGTCGGATCGAACCGCAAGCGAGCAAGGCATGAAAGTGAGCTTCAGCCCCTTCTCGGCGGCAAGCGGCGCGAACTCGACCTCGAGCTGGCTCAGAATATCGTTGATGCGGAAATTGCTAAAATCGGGCTGCAGCGCGCCGGTATCGAGGCGGGAAATATCGAGGAGCGTGATCAGGATCTCCTCGACCGCTTCGAGCGAGGCGTCGACATTGGCGGCGAGCCGCGCTTCCTCGCCGCCGCGCTCGCGCTCGACGAGACTCGTGGCGTAAAGCCGCGCCGCGTTCAGCGGCTGCAGAATGTCGTGGCTGGCGGCGGCGAGAAAGCGCGTCTTCGAGATGTTGGCCTCGTCGGCCTCGGCTTTCGCCCGCGCCAGCTCCTCGGTTCGCTCGCGCACGCGGCGTTCGAGATTTTCGTTGACGCGCTCGAGCGTTTGCGCCGCCTCGACCGCGGGCGTGATGTCCGTATGGGTGACGACGATGCCGCCGTCGGGCATGCGATTCGACCGCACTTCGATCACGACCCCGTGCAGCGGCAGGCGCTCCTGGAACGTCTCGGTGCGGGTGACATAGCGATCGAGCCGCTCGGCCACGAGCTCATCGACGTCGCCTTCGCCGAAATCGCCGCGCTCGGCGCTCTTGCGCAGGATTTCGTCGAGCCCGACGCCGTCTCGGACGAAATGCGGCGCGAGATCGAGCATTTCGCCGAAATGACGGTTCCAGTGCACGAGCTGCAGGTTCTTGTCGAACACCGCGATTCCCTGCCGCACGTGGTCGAGCGCGGTCTGCAAAATCTCGCGGTTGTATTGGATCGCGGCGGAAGCATCGTCGAGGAGCTTCAGCGCCGCGTTGGTGGAAACGCTTTTCTTGCGCAGGAGGATCGAAAGCACGAGCCGGGACGAAGCCGCCCCGATGGCCGAGGCGAGGAGGTGCTCGGCGTAGCGCAGCACATGGGCGTCGGCTTCGCGTTTCGGATCGAGGGTGGTCCCGCGCGATTGCGCGAAGTTCTCGAACGAGCGCCGTGTCCGTTCCTCGCCGAGATAGCGTGCGACCGTGGTAATCAATTCCTCGACCGCAACCGATGACTGCCAGAGCCGGAACGCCGGCGCGATTGGCGCATGTTCCGAGCGGACGAAGACGTTTGCTTGCAGGCGTTCGATGGGGGTCGCCGAAGTCATCAGCGAAACCGCGACGAAGGCGAGGATATTGAGCCCGAGGCTCCAGAACACGCCGTGCGTCAGCGGCGCCGCGTCCAGCCCGAACAGCGCCTGCGGCTTCAAGGCCTCGATGCCGAGCGGGCCGAAATCGAGAAATGCGTGGTCGAGAAGTCCGGACGCGACGAAGCTCGGCAGCAACAGCGTATAGGCCCAGACGGCGGCGCCGATCGCGAGTCCCGCGATCGCGCCGCGCGCGGTCGCGCGCCGCCAGAACAATCCGCCGAAAAACGCCGGGCCGAACTGCGCGACTGCGGCGAAGGAGAGGAGGCCGATCTGCGCGAGCTGCCCTTCACCCGCGAGGTGATAATAGAGGTAGGCGAGCAGGAGCACGCCGAAGATGCAAAAGCGGCGCGCCGTGAGCAGCGTCGCGCCCATATCGGCGCGCGCGCCCGATCCGGCGCCGCGAAGCCACAACGTGACCGGCACGATGATGTCGTTCGAGACCATGATCGCGACCGCGACGCTTTCGACGATGACCATCGCGGTCGCGGCTGAAAGCCCGCCGATGAAGGCGAAGAGCGCGAGCGTGTCGGCCCTCGCGCTCAGGGGAAGGGCGAGCACGAACATGTCGCTGTCGACCGCGCCCTGCGGGAAGAGATAAAGGCCGGCAACCGCGATCGGCACCACAAAGAGGTTGATCAGGAGAAGGTAGAGCGGGAACAGCCAGGTCGCGCGCTGCAGTTCCTCCTCGCCGTTATTCTCGACGACCGCCACATGGAATTGCCGCGGCAGCAGAAGAAAGCAGAGCGACGACAGCACCGTCATCGTGATCCAGTTCGCGGGATCGATTCCGGTCGTGAAGGTCGGGAGCACGCCGCCGAGACTTGCCGCCTTGTCCCAAAGATCGCGCAGGCCGCCGAACAAAAAGAAGGTGATGTAGATGCCGACGACGAGAAACGCCACGAGCTTGATGACGGACTCGGTCGCGATCGCGAGCATCAGGCCTTCCTGGTGCTCGGTCGCGTCGGTATGGCGGGTGCCGAACAGGACCGCGAAGGCGGCCATCGTGACGGCGACGAGGAAAGCGATATCGCCCACCACCGGAACGTCGCCGGTGAATTCGGCGAGCGCGAAGCGGTCATGGCCGAGGATCGTGACGAGCGAGGCCGAAACCGCCTTCAGCTGCAGCGCGATGTAGGGAACCGCGCCGATCACGGCGACGATCGTGACGATCACCGCGACGGCCTGGCTCTTGCCGTAGCGCGCGGCGATGAAGTCGGCGATCGACGTGATGTTCTGGGCTTTCGCGAGCCGCACGATCTTGAGGATCAGCGGATAGCAGAAGCCGATCATCAGGACCGGCCCGATATAGATCGTGAGAAAGTCGAGGCCTTGTTTGGAAGCAAGCCCCACCGAGCCGAAGAAGGTCCACGACGTGCAATAGACGGCGAGCGACAGCGGGTAGATCAGCGGGCGGCTGCGTCCTTGCCCGGCGTTGGAACGCACGCGGTCGCCATAGCTCGCAACGGCAAACAGGAAGCCGATATAGGCGAGCGCGATGCCGACGACGGCCCAACTCTGCAACATCGTTACACCACAGCCATGGCGCTTTCGGATGGCGCAATTTTCAAAGAAAGGACCATAGCGGGCCCGCCTTGTCCATGGCGGCAAGGCCGTCCGCGGCAAGCCTTCGTTCTGGAAGGATCGCCGCGGCAATGCATAATCGAACCCAGCCGGCGCCGCGTGCGCGGATTAGGACCAGGGGAGGCGTGCAATGTGGAAGGAATTTCGCGACTTCGCGATGAAGGGCAATGTCGTTGATCTCGCCATCGGCGTGATCATAGGTGCCGCGTTCGGCAAGATCGTCGAGTCGCTGGTCGGCGACCTGTTCATGCCGGTCCTGGGCGCGGTCACCGGCGGGCTCGATTTCACCAACTACTTCGTTCCGCTCACCTCCAAGGTGACGGCGGATTCGCTCGCCGAAGCGAGAAAGCAGGGGGCGGTGCTCGCCTATGGAAACTTTCTGACCATCGCGCTCAATTTCCTCATCATCGCGGGCGCCTTGTTCATCGTGGTGAAAGGGATCAACTATTTGAAGCGGCAGGAAGCGGCGGAGCCGGCGAAGCCCGCGCCGCCTTCGAAGCAGGAAACGCTGCTCGCCGAGATCCGCGACCTGTTGAAACAGCGTTGATCTTCCGCCGGCAAAAAAGCGGCCGGCGGGAAGCCGGCCGCCTTGATGATTGTCGCGGGCTTTATTGCATCGCGCTGTCGATCTTGTCGTAATATTTCAGCACGAGATCGATATTGCTCTTGTATTTGATCGGTTCCGCGGTCTTCAGCGCTTCTTCCAGGTCTTGGAGCATCTGCTTTTTCTGCGCCTCGGGAATCGATTTGTCGGCTTTGATTTCGTTGATCTGTTTTTGAATGGCGTCCTTCGGCTCGCTCACGGCCTTGGTCTTCGGATCGATGCAGGTCATGATCAGCGCGACGTTTTCCGAGACGCCGTCGAATTCATCGAAACCCGCAAAGCCGAATTTCTTCGCCGTGGCGTCGAGCTCCGCCTGCAGCTTGGGGTCGGGCTTGTCGCCCTGCATCTTCTGCATGATCGCCGACATTTCCTTCTGCGCGGCGATGAGATTTTGAATTTGCTTCTCGCTGAGCTGAATCTGTTTGACGGCCTGCGCCAGCGCCGGGCCCGAAACTTGGGCAAGTGCGACGGCGGCAATCAGCGCAATGACAAATCGAAAGGCGCGCATGGGAGTGATCCTCGATGGTGGGGGTTCTGGTGACTGACGGAGAAGAACGGGAGAGAGAGGCGGCAGGCTGATAGCGGAAGGAGACGACAGAATTTTGGTATTCCGGAACAAGTCGATTGACGGTCCCGTGACAAAAGGCCTCCTCTCGCAAGTCTCCGGCGAGGCAACACAATCTACAAAAGAGGCCCGTATATTGAAGATGGTGCTGGCGGACAGGATTGAACTGTCGACCTCTCCCTTACCAAGGGAGTGCTCTACCACTGAGCTACGCCAGCAAGCCGGATTGAACGCCGCCGCCAAAACAAAGAGGCCTTGGCACGCGCTAAGTGCCATGGAGGCCCGGGAGCCGCAAGCCGGAATGCGGCTTGCGAACGATCGGAAGCGGCGCTACGGCTAGCCGATGGGCGAGCATGACGCTTCGAAGACGTCGAATCGGAATGACCTCGGCCGCGCGGCGCGGCTCGCCAAGGCGCTACGCGAAAATCTCAAGCGCCGCAAAACCCAAAGCCGCGGCCGCGAGGAAGCAAAGCGCCCGGAGGCCGAGGTTCCATCAGCCGCCCATTCAAAACAGCCTTGAGGTTTTTGCGCCTTATTTCGTCCCGGCTTATCGGCTAAACAGCAAACAGTAAGGGCCGCGCCTCCTTTCGCGCGTGGGGAAGAGATGGATCGCATTCGGGTGCAGGGCGGACGGCCGCTGAAGGGATCCATCCCGATCTCCGGCGCGAAAAACGCCGCGCTCCCCCTGATGATCGCGAGTCTCCTCTCCGAGGAGACGCTCATCCTCGATAACGTGCCCCGCCTCGCGGATGTCGCCCTTCTCCAGCATATTCTCGGCAATCACGGCGTCGACATCATGGTCAGCGGCAAGCGCGCCGGCGACAACGAAAACGCCGGCCAGACGCTCGAGCTCTCCGCCAAGAACATCGTCGACACCACCGCGCCCTATCATCTCGTCTCGAAGATGCGGGCGAGCTTCTGGGTGATCGGGCCCTTGGTCGCGCGCATGGGCGAAGCGAAGGTTTCGATGCCCGGCGGCTGCGCCATCGGCACGCGGCCGGTGGATTTCCACCTCGACGTCATGCGCGCGCTCGGCGCCGAAATCGACATCGAGGAAGGCTACGTGCTCGCGCGCGCAAAGCGCGGGTTGAAGGGTGCCCGCATTTCATTCTCCAAGGTTTCGGTCGGCGCCACCCACACGGCGCTGATGACGGCCTCGCTCGCCGCGGGCGAGACGATCATCGAAAACGCCGCTTGCGAGCCCGAAGTCGCCGATGTCGCCGCCTGTCTCGAAAAGATGGGCGCCGAGATCCAGGGCGCCGGCAGCAAGACCATCCAGGTGCAGGGCGCGAAACGTTTGCGCGCGGCGCGCCATGCCGTGCTGCCGGATCGAATCGAAACCGGCACCTATGCCATTGCGGCCGCGATGGCCGGCGGCGATGTGGTGCTTGCCGGCGCGCGGCCCGAACTCCTGCAAAGCGCCATCGACGTTTTGCGCGAGGCGGGCGCCGAGATCAGCCTCACCAATGAGGGCCTGCGCGTGAAGCGCGATGGCGCCGGGCTCGCGCCGGTCAAGGTGGAGACCGCTCCGTTCCCCGGTTTCCCGACCGATCTGCAGGCCCAGCTCATGGCGCTGATGACGCGCGCCAAGGGAACCTCGAAGATCACCGAAACCATTTTCGAAAACCGGTTCATGCACGTGCAGGAACTCGCCCGTCTCGGAGCGCGTATCCATCTCGATGGCGACACGGCGACGATCGAGGGCGTTGGGCGCCTGAAAGGCGCGCCGGTCATGGCGACTGATCTTCGCGCTTCCGTTTCTCTCGTGATCGCGGGGCTTGCCTGCGAGGGCGAGACCATGGTTCACCGCGTCTATCATCTCGACCGCGGCTTCGAACGGCTCGAGCAGAAGCTCGCCCGTTGCGGGGCCGCGATCGAACGCGTCGCCGGTTAACCCCCTTTCAAGAGCCGCTTGCGAACGCCGTCCCGCGCCGCTATGCCGCGCGGGCAAACCGGGTCTTTTGATCGATGACCAAGGACAAAAGCGCCACGCTCAAGCTCGTCGCCTTCGACGCCGACGACCTCGCCGTCGTGTCGGCGCTTCTGCAGGACGCCGTCGCCAAGGTGGGTGACATGGCGTATCTGCCGGACGAAAAGCGCTTCGTCATGGTGCTCAACCGCTTCGACTGGACGGGCAGCGAGCGCGAGGGGCCCGTTCGCCGCCGCACCGGCGTTCACTTCGAACGCGTGTTTGCCGCGAAGACGCGCGACGTCGACCTCGCCGCCCATGACGCGGTCGTCAACCTGCTGGCGGTCGAATTCGAAGAGAAGGCGCCGCCTGCCGGCGTGGTCACGCTTCTGTTCTCGGGTGACGCGGCGATCAGGCTCGAAGTCGAGTGTCTTGAGGCGGCGCTTTCGGACCTCGGACCTCCCTGGCCCACGCAAAAGCGTCCGCGTCACGAGGCATAGGGAAGAGAGACGAACTATGCCGATCCGGCTCAATACGCGCGACAAGGATTTCGCGGCCCAATTCGATCGTTTTCTCGCGGCCAAACGCGAGGCTGCCGAGGATATCGACGCGGCCGTGCGCGCGATCATCGCCGAGGTGCAAAAAGACGGCGATCGCGCCCTCATCGCGCTTTCGAGGAAGTTCGACCGTGTCGACCTCGGCAAGACCGGAATGAAGGTTTCTTCTTCCGATCTTGACGCGGCCCTCGCATCGATCGACCCCGCCACGCGAAAGGCGCTGGCGTTCGCCCAGGAACGGATCGAGTCGCATCACCGCCGCCAATTGCCGGTGGATCTGCATTATACCGACGCGCTTGGCGTCGAACTCGGACATCGCTGGACGCCGATCGAGGCGGTCGGTCTTTACGTTCCCGGCGGAACGGCGGCATACCCGTCGTCGGTGCTGATGAACGCGCTGCCCGCGAAGATTGCCGGCGTCGAAAGGCTCGTGATCACGGTGCCCGCGCCCGACGGCAAGCTTTCGCCGCTCGTGCTCGCCGCGGCGAAGCTCGCGGGTGTCACGGAAGTCTATCGAATTGGCGGCGCGCAGGCGATCGCAGCGCTTGCCTACGGCACCGAAACGATCGCGCCGGTCGCCAAGATCGTCGGGCCCGGCAACGCCTATGTGGCGGCGGCGAAGCGTCTCGTCTTCGGCAAGGTCGGCATCGACACGATCGCGGGCCCTTCTGAAATTCTGGTGCTCGCCGATGCGAGCGCCAATCCCGACTGGATCGCCGCCGATCTTTTGGCGCAGGCCGAGCACGATCCGGCGGCGCAAGCGATCCTGCTCACGCCGGACGAGAAACTCGCTGCCGCCGTCGAGCACGCGGTCGAGCGCCAATTGCAATCGCTGCCGCGCGCGGGAATCGCGGGCGCGAGCTGGCGCGACTTTGGCGCGGTCATTCTCGTGCGCGAGATGAGCGAGGCGCCGGCGCTGATCGATCGCGTGGCGCCGGAGCACTGCGAGATCATCGCGTCGGATGCCGAGGGCTTCGCGGCACGCATTCGCAACGCCGGCGCGCTTTTCATCGGCGCCAATACGCCGGAAGCCATCGGCGATTACGTCGGCGGATCGAACCACGTGCTGCCGACCGCGCGCGCCGCGCGCTATGCCTCCGGCTTGAGCGTCGTCGATTTCATGAAGCGCACGTCGATCCTGAAATGCGGCCCCGCGCAACTCGAAAAACTCGCGCCGGCCGCAATCACCCTCGGCCGCGCCGAGGGGCTCGAAGCGCATGCCCGCTCGCTCGAAGTGCGCCTGAAGCGCGATTGAGATGAGCGAAAAGCGCCTCGTCTCCGTGACCCTCGACGAGGCCTCGATCGGTCGCGCCAGTCCCGACGTCGAGCATGAGCGCACGGTCGCGATCTACGATTTGTTGGAGGAAAACAGTTTTGCCCCCGTCGGCGACGACGGCGGCCCTTACGCGCTGAAGATCGCGATCGCCGACCGGCGGCTTGTGTTCGAGGTGACGACGCCCGACGGCAAGCCGGTCATCGCGCACTTTCTCTCGCTCACGCCCTTCCGCCGCGTGGTGAAGGACTACTTCACCATGTGCGAGAGCTATTATTCCGCGATCCGCACGGAATCGGCCGCCAGGATCGAGGCGATCGATATGGGCCGCCGCGGACTTCACAACGAAGGCTCCGAGCTTCTGACCGAGCGCCTGAAAAACAAGATCGCCGTCGATTTCGACACCGCGCGCCGCCTCTTCACCTTGATCTGCGCGCTGCACTGGAAGGGCTGAGCGCAAGATGGCGGATGCGGCGGGGGCGAGGCCGCAGGCCGTTCTCTTCCTCTGCGGGCACAATCAGGTGCGCTCGCCGATGGCGGCCGCGCTCGCCAAATATCTGTTCGGCCAGTCGCTTTACGTCGCCTCCGCGGGCGTGCTGAAGGGAGAGCGCGACCCGTTCGTCACCACGATCATGGACGAGATCGGCATTGATCTGTCGCGCCACAAACCCGTGACCCTCGATGAGATCGAGGAATATGAAGGGCTCAATTTCGATCTCGTGGTCAGCCTTTCGCCCGAGGCCCATCACAAGGCGCTCGATCTCACCCGCCGGCTTCCCTTCGAGGTCGAATATTGGCCGATCCCCGATCCCACCGCCGTCGAAGGAAGCCGCGAACAGCGGCTCGATGCCTATCGCGCCGCGCGCGACGATCTCATGCGGCGCATCAAGGCGCGCCTGCAATGGCGGCCGGCCGGGTCCGTTTAGCGCGCCCTGGCGGTAGTTTCCTTTCGCGCCTGCTTCGGCTAGTTTTCCCGCCGAATTTGGCGGGCTGGCGCCCGCCCGGGCTTTACACGTCAAACAAGGTAAGGATGGCGAAGGAAGAACTTCTGGAATTTCCCGCTACCGTGACCGAGCTGCGCCCGAACGCCGCCTTTCGCGTTAAGCTCGAAAACGATCACGAGATTGTCGCCCACACCGCGGGGCCGCATGCGCAAGAACCGCATCGCGCGCTCGCCGGAGATATCGCGTGCTCGCTGGAGATAAAGTGCTTGTCGAGATGACGCCCTAATCTCACCCAGGGCCGCATCACCTACCGTTTCAAATGAGGAAGCCGGCGTAGCGCCGCTTGAAAAAAATGCCGATGATGGGGCGGCCCAAACTAGTCCTTGCCTCCGGTTCGCCGCGGCGGCTTTCGCTCGTCAATCAGGCGGGAATCGATCCGGATTCCTTGGAGCCCGCGGAGATCGACGAGACGCCCGAGCGCGGCGAGCTGCCGCGCACGCTCGCCGTGCGGCTCGCGCGCGAAAAAGCGCTGAAGGCTCAGGAGCGCGTCCGCGTTCGCGATGATTTGAAAGGCGCCTTTATTCTTGCCGCCGATACGGTGGTTTCGGTCGGCCGCCGCATCCTGCCCAAGCCCGAGCTCCTCGAAGAAGCCGCCTCCTGCATGCGCCTTCTGTCGGGCCGCACGCACCGGGTTTATTCCGGCGTCTGCCTGATCACCCCGAACGACACCGTGCGCACCCGGCTTGTCGAGACGCGCGTCCGCTTCAAGCGGCTCTCGGAAGAGGACATTGAAAATTATCTCGCCTCCGGCGAGTGGCGGAACAAGGCGGGCGGCTACGCGATCCAGGGGCTTGCCGGCTCCTTCGTGGTCAAGCTCGTGGGCTCCTATTCGAACGTGGTGGGGCTGCCGCTTTATGAGTCGATCGCGCTTTTGGCGGGCGAGGGTTATCCGGTACATTTCGGCTGGGTCAATCCGACCTGAGGCAAAGCCAAAGCCGGAGGCGGCATGAATCTCGCGCTGTGGCTTTCGCGCGCAGGAAGCGCGCATCCCGCCGCCCCCGCGATCGGGTACGGCAAGCGCGTGGTGATGGATTACGGCGCGCTCGCACACCGCGCCGCGCGGATTGCGGGCGCGTTGCGCGCGGCGGGCCTTCAGGCCGGCGATCGCGTGGCGATCGCTTCCAAGAACAATCCCGATTATCTCGCGGTCATGTTCGGCATCTGGCACGCGGGGTTGGCGGCGGTGCCCGCCAACGCCAAGCTGCACGGCGCCGAGCTCGGCTACATTCTCGACCATTCCGGCGCCCGCTTCTGTTTCGCCTCGAAGGATCTGGAAAGCGAAATCGCCCCGCACGCGCCAAAGAGCTTGCAACGCCTGGTCACGATCGGCAGCCGCGAATACGAAAATCTCCTGTCCGCCGATCCCGTGCCGGTCGAGCCGCGCGCGGGCGGCGACCTCGCCTGGCTCTTCTATACCTCCGGCACCACCGGCAAACCCAAGGGCGCGATGCTCACCCACCGCAATCTCGCCTGGGCGAGCCACGCCTATGCCGCCGAAGTCGATCCGCTGGTTCCCGGCGACGCGATTTTGCACGCCGCCCCCCTCAGCCACGGCTCGGGGCTTTACGCCATCCCGCATGTCGGGCGCCTGGGCGTGAACGTCGTGCCGGAATCGGGCTCCTTCGAGCCGCAGGAAATTTTCTCGCTCTTCGCGCACTGGACGCGGCCGTCGATGTTCGCGGCCCCCACCATGATCAAGCGCCTTGTCGAGAGCAACGCCGATTGCGATCCGACGGCGATCCGCACGATGGTGTGGGGCGGCGCGCCGATGTATGTGGAGGATGCGCGCAATGCGATCGACCGCTTCGGCTATCGCTTCGCGCAAATCTACGGTCAGGGCGAGAGCCCGATGACGATCACGCTGTTGTCGAAATCCGAAATCGCCGACCGCAAGCACCCGCGCTGGGCGGAAAAGCTCGGCTCCGCCGGCAGGCCCTTCGCTTGCGTCGAGGTGAAGATTGCGGACGCGGAGGATCGCGCCTTGCCCGCGGACACGCCCGGCGAAATTCTCTGCAAGGGCGACGTGGTGATGGCGGGTTACTGGAAAAATCCGCAGGCGAGCGAATCCGCGCTCAAGGGCGGCTGGCTGCACACCGGCGATGTCGGCGTCTTCGACGCCGAGGGCTATCTCACGCTCAAGGACCGCTCCAAGGACATGATCATTTCCGGCGGCTCCAACATTTATCCGCGCGAGGTCGAGGAGGTGTTGCTCACCCACGAAAAGATTCGCGAAGTTTCGGTGATCGGCCGGCCGGACGCCGAATGGGGCGAGATCGTCGTCGCCTATGTCGTGGGCGAAGCAAGCGCAAAAGAGCTCGACACGCTTTGCCTCGATCGCATCGCGCGCTTCAAGCGGCCGAAGGATTATGTCTTCGTCGACGCGCTGCCGAAGAACAATTACGGGAAAATTCTGAAAACGGAACTGCGCGAACGCGACGCGCGGCGCGAGCAGAAACATGCCTGATCGCCTGAAAGGCAAGGTAGCGCTCGTGGTCGGCGCCGGCTCCATCGGTCCCGGTTGGGGCAACGGCAAGGCGACGGCGGTCGCATTTGCGCGCGAAGGCGCGAAGGTTTGCTGCGCCGATATCAACCTCGCCGCCGCCGAGGAAACCGCCGCGCTCATCCGGAAGGAAGGCGGCGAGGCGCGCGCCCACAAGGCCGACGTCACCAAAGCCGCCGAGGTCGCGGCCATGGTCGAGGCGTGCCGCCAAGCCTATGGCAAGATCGACATCCTCGACAACAATGTGGGCATCGCCGAGGTCGGCGGCGTCGTCGAGATTTCCGAACAGGAATGGGATCGCGTGATGGCGGTGAATCTGAAAAGCGCCTTTCTCGCCATGAAGCACGCGATCCCGCTGATGGAAAAAGCCGGCGGCGGCTCGATCATCAACATCTCCTCGATCGCGGCGATCCGCTACACGGGCGTGCCCTATTCCACCTATTACGCGAGCAAGGCGGCGCTCAGCCATCTCACGCGCACGACCGCGGTCGAATACGCGCTGAAAAAGATTCGCGTGAACGCGATCCTGCCGGGCCTCATGCAGACGCCGATGGTGGAGAAGGCGGCGGGCCTCGCAGCAACCTATGCCAAGGGCGATGTCGAGGAGATGTGGCGCGTGCGCGCCAAACAAGTGCCGATGGGCTTCGGCGGCGATGCCTGGGACGTGGCGTGGGCGGCGGTGTATCTTGCGAGCGACGAGGCGCGCTATGTCACCGGCATTGAACTCGTCGTCGATGGCGGCGTTACCTTGAAATATGCCTGACGTTCCACCAGCCCCCGAACATTCGATCGCGCCGGCGGTGCCCTGTCCGGTATGCGGCAAGCCCGCGGTCTACGAATTTCGCCCGTTCTGCTCCAAGCGCTGCGCCGACATCGATCTGCATCGCTGGCTCGCGGGCGTCTATGCCATTCCGGTGAAGGAGGACGACGACGAGGACGGGGAGGCGCCGCGCGACGAGGGCACGCGCTCCGGGGATTGACGTATTTTCGAGCATGATCCCGTGAAGCGGGAGCCGGTTTTCGAAAAAGAATATGCGCTTTCCGGCGGCGCGCGTTCTGGACAGGCGAGGGCGGGCTTTCTATAAACTCCGCGCCAACAAGGCCCGGCTATCGGGCCCGGCGCCCAGGTAGCTCAGTTGGTAGAGCACGTGACTGAAAATCACGGTGTCGGCAGTTCGATTCTGTCCCTGGGCACCAGTTCTTGGCCGATCTGCGTAGGCCAAAACGTTGATCGAAACTGGCGACGTCTGTTATTGGGGGTCAAGCGGACCTACCCCGAACATCGCAGGATGTCCGCTAATGACCCAAAGCAGAAGTCACGACGCCTCTAAGAGAGCGTCTCATCAAGCCAGTCATACATCCGCGCCAAGGCAAGCCGGCTCGCGCCGACCTCGCAATGCGCGCCCGCACCTTCCGCGTCGGTGAATCTGATTTTCGTCTTCGGGCAGGTGAGGTGGTCGAAAAGCTGCTGCGCCTGGCCGCTGAAGAATAGATCCTTCTCAGCCTCGCACACCAGCGTCGGGCACTTGATCTGCTCCGCGATGCCGTCGCGCAAATGATAGGCCTGTGTCGCCGCGAGATAGGCGCGCGGCGTCTTCACGCCCATCACGTACATGCCGTGCGTGAACGTCCAGCGCGCGGTGCTATTCGTTTTCATCGCCTGCTCTAGGCGCGCGTCGATCTGCGGTGCGCTCGGCGCGGAAAGCGCCGCGAGAACCTGCGCACGGACCTGATCGGGAATGCCGGCGAGCTGTGCCGCGCCGTAGTCGTAGATGCCGTCGTCCGCGATGCAAGCGGCGAGGCGATGCTCGAACGCGGCAGCGCGCGGTGCCAGATAGCCGCCGAAGCTGATTCCGTGAAGCGCAATCTTGCGCGGGTCGACGTCCGTGCGCTTGAGCGCGAAGTCGACCATCGGGGTCACCACCTTCTCCCAATCGGGACGAAAGTGCAGGCCTTGGCGATGCACCGGGCCGAATTGGCCGGGCCCATCGACCACCAGCACGTTGTAGCCGCGATCGACCGCGGCGCGCGCCGGACCCCAGTGCATCTCCTCGGCCGAGCCATCGAAGCCGTTGTTGACCAGCAGCGTCTTGCGCGGCTGGCCTGATGTATCGGGCGAGTGGAAATAGCCCGGCAGCGTCGTGCCTTCGTAGGGAATCTCCACGGCCTCGATTGCCGGCGCGAACAGCGCCGCCGCTGCCTTGTAGCAGGCGACCGACCGCTCATAGGCGCGCTTCACGCGCGGATCGTCGGGGTTGCCGTGCAGAAAAAATTCAGAGGAGCGATAGTAATTGGAGGCGCGCAGGAAGCCATCGCGCGCGCTGATTCCGTGGCCCTTTTTGAGTTGCGTCTCTGCCTCCGCGGAGATGCGGTCGGCGAACGCATTGTTCGAATCGTACCAGCTGTCGTAATCGCCCGACTTGATCTTCTGCGCAATCGCGATGACTTCGCCGAACAACGCGCCGCCGTACTCGGCCGCGCCGAATAGCCGGACGGTTTCGTACCAGAACTGCGGGTCATCCTGAAACAGGAGCGCGTCTGTACCCTTAGCCTCCGCGGGGGGACCTGAACCTTGCGCGAAGACGCTGGTTGCTGTCGAGGCGGTGGCCAGGACGGCGGCGGTTTGCAAAAGCGAACGACGGTCCATGTTCTGCCTCTTTCCGGCTAGGGTCACTAATGCCGATAAGCCGAGATGAATCGGTAATGCCGCCCGGCGGCCATAGCAAGGAATATCGCCGTGCCATCATGAGGTGTCCGAACTTGATTCACCTTCAAAGAATGACCACGATCGATTTTGGCACCTAGAGTACATTCAGTTACGGCGGTCGGGCGCCCGCTTTTTGTGATAAAACGGACATCGAATTTGTAGTCGCGACAGACTCATTTCATTAACCGCGCCCGATTGAAATCGCATCGGGTGCTGCTACGCAGCCCGCTTCGGCTCCAATCCGAGATCCGTTTTCTTGACGAGCACCTGCTTGTCGGGCTCGAGCTCGCGACGCTCGTATTTTGCCGACGCGAGATCCTGAATGACCGACCGGTAGGTGAGATAGATCTCCTCGATATTCTGCGACGCGAGGCCGCGCGCACTCGCGAGTTTGACGAGCGCCTCGCGGGTGACGCCGCAGCCGACGGATTCTTCGCCGTCGCGCGCACTCCAATAGACGCCGGTAAATTTTTGCGGAAGCCGGCCAGGCTGATGAAGAAGGGTCATATGAAAATCCTCTCAATAATTTACGCGGCGATTCTGACCCACGAGCGGACCTATTAACGGAGGCGATCCGCGATCGTCAGTTCATCCAATAAAATCCGAGTGCCGGGTCAAAGAGACATTCGGGCGTCGCGGAAGGACAATAGCCGGCGCTGCGTTTCGTCCCACAGCACAAAGCGTACACAACGAAAGCTTTGCAACAGGGTCAGGCGGCCGATGTCGCGCAGTTCGGGATGGTCGCGCAGCACGCGGGGAAGCCGATAATAGGGAATGCGGCTGCACAGGTGGTGGATGTGATGCATGCCGATGTTCGCCGTGAACCAGCGCAGCACCGCCGGCAGGTCATAGTGCGAACTGCCGTGCAGGGCGGCCTCCGGCATATTCCATTCGGTTCCGCGCGCCCAATGGGTTTCCTCGAACTGGTGCTGCACGTAGAACAGCCAGACGCCGATTGAGCCCGCGATCAAGGCGACCGGAAGATGCACAAGCAGCAATGTTCCGACGCCGACGAACCACATCAGCAAGCCGAAGATCGCGGCGATGGCGACGTTGGTCAGCATGACGCTCGTCCACGGCATCCAGCCGCCGCGCATCAGATCGATCGGCAGCCGCTGTTCGAAGATAAACAGGTAAGCGGGGCCGACACCGAACATCGCGACCGGATGGCGGTAGATGCGATAGCGCAGCCGCCCCCAGAATGACAGCGCCCGATATTCGGCGACGGTGAGGGTTTCGATGTCCCCGATGCCGCGGCGCTCGAGATTGCCCGAGGTCGCGTGATGCAGCGCATGCGTACGCCGCCAATAGTCGTAGGGCGTCAATGTCAGAACGCCGATGACGCGCCCCACCCAATCGTTTGCGTGACGGTAGCGGAAAAAGCAGCCATGGCCGCAATCGTGCTGAATCATGAACATGCGCACGAGAAAGCCGGAGGCCGGCACCGTAAGCAGGAGCGAGAGCCAATAATGGCCGAAATGCAGTCCGGCCCAAATGGCCACCCACAGCGCGGCCAGAGGAAGTGCCGTCATCGCAAGTTCCGCAACGGCGCGCGTGTCGCTCGGCTCGCGATAGCGGTTGAGAATTTGCCGCCAAGCATCGGCTTCGAGAGCAGGCGTTACGTGGTTATTTTCCATGATCAAAGACGTTGACCCAGATCGGCGCTCGACGTCGGAATTGATCTGCTGCCAGCGGCGAATAAGCAGCGACGCCATGGAGGGTAGAGTATATCGGCCCGCGATCAAAGCCATATCGCGCACCCAGGCTGCACTATTTCAGGTCACCGGGTAGATTCGCACAATCTCCCTTAGCTCCAGCTTGATTCGTCTTGCCGCGGGTCCGTGCCACAATCTGGCGCTCGCCAGAAAATAAATGACGACGGCAATTCCTGAGTCGGCATGGAAACGTTCGCCGGGAACATCCAGCTTATGCAGCTCGTCGAGATATCGCCTGGCCGCGGGGCCTACCTGCTTCCAGTCGCGCTGAATCTCCGCGGCAATTTCTTTCAGCGGCCGATGATGCATCGTCATCGTTCAACCAATCGAGCGCCGGAAAGCGCGCTAGGTGAAATCCGTTATTTTCTGAAGCTCGCTTTCGTAAGCAACGCGCTCGTGTGAATCGCCGGCGTTCTTGATCCTGTATTGATAGTCGCCCCGCGATTCCGGCAGCAGGCCGGTGACGGTGAAGCGCCCCTTCCGCGCCGAGGAGCGATCAAACCGGTTTGGCGTGAGATAAACCGTTTGGCCGATTGCGTACCGGTGAGAGGACAAAGCGCTTCTCCATCTAGTCGACGCAGGAATCTCGAGGTCAGTGCCGGCGGAAATTCCGCCGCCGTTGACCGGGCGTAACCGCCGGGCCGGTTCTATGGCGAAAACTGATGCGGCCGCGGTCGAGATCGTAGGGCGACATCTCCACGATCACGCGGTCACCGGCGAGCGTGCGGATCCGGTTTTTCTTCATCTTGCCGGCAAGATAGGCGAGAACCATGTGCTCGTTGTCGAGCTTCACGCGGTAATTTCCGTCGGGCAGAACCTCGGTGATCGTGCCGTCGAATTCGAGCATTTCCTCTTTGGGCATTCGGTTCTCCTCGTGGACGGCTCCATTATTGCGATTGCGCGCCGCGGCGCTCGTCCTTTGACGGACCAGTCCGGCGATCATGGTTGCGGTGCAGGAACGCGACCCCGTCGAGATGTTGGCCGGACTGAACGCCCGCGGTCGGCGTCCGGCGGTTTTCGTCCGCGTGGCCCCCGCCATGCCGATTGCGTCCGCGCCGCCGCTTCTTCTTCGTCTGCTTCGCATGCGGCGGCCGCGGCGTCTCATTCCGCGGTCCTGTCACCACATTCCCGCGGCGATCGACCGCCGCGATCGGCATGCGGATCAGTTTCTCGATGTCGCGCAGAAACGGTTTTTCATCGTGATCGCAGAAAGAGATCGCAACTCCCGCAGCCCCCGCCCGCGCGGTACGGCCGATGCGATGAACGTAGCTGTCGGGAATGTTTGGGAGTTCGAAATTGATGACGTGCGTGATGCCATCAACGTCGATGCCGCGTGCGGCGATGTCGGTCGCCACCAACGTACGCACTTGCCCGTTTCGGAAAGCGGCGAGGGCTCGCTCGCGTTGGCTCTGTGACTTGTTGCCGTGGATCGCGGCGGAATGAATGCCAAAACCGGCGAGCGAACGCGCGACACGGTCGGCGCCGCGTTTGGTGCGCGTGAACACGAGCGCTCGTTCCACCGGCTCGCTTCGCAGCACCTCGGCGAGCAACGCGTGCTTTGCGCCGCGGTCGACGTGGATTACGCGCTGATCGATGCGATCGGCGGTCTTGGCCGGCGGCGTAACGGCGACGTGCACCGGCTCGCGTAGCAGCTTGGCCGCGAGTCGCTCGACTTCCTCGGCCATGGTCGCCGAGAAGAACAGCGTCTGGCGCGCCGGCGGAAGCTTCGCCACGATTGCGCGAATATCATGGATGAAACCCATGTCGAGCATGCGGTCGGCTTCGTCGAGCACCAGCACCTCGACGCGGTCGAGCATCACCGCCCGCGAACGGGTGAGATCGAGCAAGCGGCCGGGGGTGGCGACGAGAACCTCGACGCCATGCGCGAGCGCCTTGTTCTGACGATTGATGGGCACGCCGCCGATGACAAGCGCCGTGCTCGGGCGCACGTGGCGGCCGTAGGTGCGGAAACTTTCGAGAATCTGCGTCGATAGCTCGCGGGTCGGGCTCAGCACGAGTATCCGGCAGTGCCGCGGCTCCACGCGAAAACGGCGCGTCGCGAGTTGATGCAGGATCGGCAGTGCGAAGGCGGCGGTCTTGCCGGTGCCGGTCTGGGCGAGGCCGACGAGATCGCGGCCCGCGAGTATATGCGGAATCGCCGCGGCCTGGATCGGCGTGGGCGTGAGATATTGTTCTTCGGCGAGCGCGCGCGCCAACGGCGCGGCGAGGCCGAGCTGGTCGAATGAGGTCAAGGTACGTTCTTCCTGTCAGGCGAAAAGGGGCCGGCGAATCCGCGAGGACCGCCGCCGCTCATCGCGGGGTGGATTGAGACTTCCCCGCGCGACCTGGGTTGTCGATGTAACGAGTGAAAGCGGGCGGAAATTAACGAATTTCGATTTCAGACACGCGGCCCGCGGGGCGCCAAAGCGCCGGTACTTGAGCTTTTGCACGAAAAGAACGGCTAATTCAAGACGTCTTACGGGGCGTCTTTTTCACCACCTTCGCGGCATCTTTTTCGGCGCTGTCGCGCGCTAATCTAAGCGCTCTCAGCCGCGCGGTGTTCGCATCTACAGAACGCTGAACCGCCAGGTACTCGGCCATGGCCTTCTGACCCTCCAAGCGGTGAGTCTCCTTCTTCTTGAATTTTTCCTCGGCTGAATTGCGAACATTCTCGCGATTCTTCATCTAAGTTTCTCCAGAATTTACGTATGAGCGTCAGCTAAAAGGAATCGTTTCACATTATATAGGTATTGGCCCCCGAATTGGCCAGCTTGCGCCATCCGCGCCAACCACGACAACCAAACGAGATGACCGTTCCCCGCGCCCTGCCTCAGCCGGGCGTGGGCCATATCGTTGCCATGGACGCATGTAGATTTTTATAGTTGCATTCGGATGATTTTCGGGGGCGGGTTCATCATCAGGAGGGGATAGGTGTTTTCCTTCCGCTATATATTTGCGGTCGTCGCACTGTCGATCATCGGCGCCGCGCCGGGATCGTCGACGGCGATCGCCGAAGGGGCGCTGGTCGCGGGCATCACCGCGGATGATGTCGCCATCGGATACTCCGCGAGCTGGGCCGGCAAGGACCTCGCCCGCCAAAAAGCATTCGAAGAATGCCAGAACGCGGCCCACAGCGATCAGGTCAAGCGAAGCTGTGATCTCATTGCCGACATGCACCGGGAATGCGTCGCCATGGCCTTCGGCAACTCGATGAATTACGGATGGGGCATGGACCCTAATCTCGACGTGGCCCGGAAAAAGGCGCTCGAGATGTGCCGGACGATGCAGCGACGGGGCGTGGGCGAGGAATGCACGCTCACGATGGATATCCCGTTTAACTCCTGCGATCAGAACGACCGCGGCCGGTAATGCATCGAACCCGCGCGACAGCGATGACGAAATCGGTCCAGGCAGTGATCGTGGCGGCTGGCCTCGTCGCTTCGGCTGCATGGTGCGCGGCGGAGGAGACGAAACCGATGCGCGAAAATCAGCGCATCATTCTCGGCCATCCGGTGAGGCCCGGCGCTTATCCGTTTCAGACGCTGATCCGGCTTCGCTGGCGCGACGGCAGCACCGGCTTTTGCGGCGGCTCGTTGATCGGCGACGCAACCTGGGTGCTGACCGCCGCGCACTGCATTTTCGAGGGAAGGGGCGGCCCGTTGATGGTGCCCGACCAGTTCACGGTTTTTGTCGGCTCGGAACGCTATGGCCAGGGCAACGGCATTCTCGTCGACGCCGTCTACGGCCACGCAAATTATCGGCAGAGCGATCAGGACAACGACATCGCCCTCCTGCATCTGCGGCGGCTGCCCTGGTCGGCCAAATATGGCACGATTTCGCTTCTCGATCCCGATCGCGAATCCGATCTTGCCAAGATCGACACGCCGGTGACGGTCATCGGGTGGGGAAAAACCGAATCGGCGGACCTCTCTCGGCAGCTTCTGGAGACGCAGACCCAGCTCTTCGATCGCGGACAATGCAACCAGAATTATCTCGACTACTTTCAGCGGGGGTTCGAGGGCTATCTGGCGGCGCTTCCCAATGCCGGCCGCAAAACCGAAACCGAGGATAGTTTCTTCGTCTCGCTGAAGATCGCAGAGGCCGACCGCGCCCGCATCCGCAACTTGATCGAAAAGCGCGCCGCCACGCAGGAGATCATGAACTCGGTGAAGAAAAGTTCCGGCACGCTGATCACGGACAACATGATTTGCGCGGTAGGCACGCCGCTGCGCTTCGGCGATCCGCTGGTGCCCGACTCCTGCCAGGGCGATAGCGGCGGCCCGCTGTTCATGAAAGCCCCCGACGGCAAGCCGGTCCTCGTCGGCATCGTCAGCTTCGGCGCCGGCTGCGGCTCCGCTACCGAGCCCGGCATCTATACCCGGGTCTCGAAATATGTCGATTGGGTGAAGCGCGTCGCCGGCGATTTACAATAACTGCGCTGAATGCGGAGTTTCGCTTCGACGAACAACGGCGAGCGCTTGGCGCTCGCCGTTTCGATTTTGGACTCCGATCCGCGTTTATTCCGCGAACGGCCCCTCAGTCTGCGGCGGGCCTTTGAGATCGAGGCCGGTCGCGACCGGCGATTGCTTGAATTGCACATATCTGCCGCCGTCGCCGGTTTGCGCATAGGAGCCGCCGTCCCCGCTCGTGGGCGAACGCATATCGCCCGGCAAATTGCCTTGCGGTCCGCTGACCGGCGGCGGGGAGGATTGCGAGCGCCGGCGCGCTCGCAAAAAGCGTTGCGGCCAAAGCCATCGCCGCAAGCATGGTGATCCGCGTCATGATGGGCCTCATTGGTTGGAATGTGCTGGAATGTCGCAGCGGCAATGCGCGGGCGCGGAAAAAGTTCCGCGCCGGCAAGCGCGCGCGGAAAACCAAAAGTCACTTCTGCTTGATGATGCGATAGATATAGAGATCGCCGCGCTGATCAAAGCTTGCGATCCGGTGCCCGGTCTGGTTCACGAAATGCGGCACGTCGATCACCACCAGGGGATCGGTGCATTCGAGCACGAGCGCGCCGCCGACCGGCACGTCGCGGAGCGCTGTCTTCGCGCGCAGCACCACATGCGGGCAGCGTACGCCGCGCAAATCGAGCACCGTTTCGTGCCGGGCTGCTTCCACGCCGCGATCCTAAGGCCGCGCGCCGGCGACGGCGAGCACCGGGGGCCGCGTGGCTTTTGCCTTCACCGCTCAAGCCGTCGAGCGCAAAGAATGGCTGCTAACCTTTCAGTCCAGGCGCGCGGCGCGGCCAAAACGCGGGAAGGCGCCCGAACGCTCTTTATTCCAAGCTCTCGGCCCTGGGCCTCGGGGGCCAAACGACCGCTCACCCACTGATCCTGTTCGCGATTCCGCAATTGGCCGCTACGAATGGCCGACGATGAGTTGAATATTTGCGGCGCGATCATTGTTGCAGTGCACACGGACGCGGTCACGATCTCGACCGGCGATAGAAGAAATTGTTTGTTTGACAGGGAATTCAAACCAAGTTGGAATGGTACTAATTTAAGGGAACCGGTTCTGCACGCCGGAACTTCCTAAAAACAGAGGCGCGTAATTGCGTTCGTTCCTCTCATATGGAGAGGGTCAGGAGGAAGGCCGATGAACATGGAACTCTCGCGGCGCCAATTTCTGGTCGGCGCCGGCGTGGGTCTCGCCGGGACATCGCTTGGGGCGCTTGGATTCGGAGATGTAGAGGTCGCTTATGCCGCGGCCATACGTCCCTTCAAGCTCGCAAGCACCACCGAAACCCGCAATATCTGTACGTACTGCGCCGTCGCCTGCGGCATCATCATGTATTCGAAGGGCAACCTGTCGAAGGGTGAGAAGGCCGAAATCTTCCACATCGAAGGCGACTCGGACCATCCGACCAATCGCGGCACGCTCTGCCCGAAGGGCGCGGCTCTCCTCGACTTCGTCCATTCGGATACGCGGCTCAAATATCCGATGATCCGCAAGCCCGGCTCGAACAAGTTCGAGCAGGTGTCGTGGGACGAAGCGCTCGATCGCGTCGCCCGCCTGATGAAGGACGACCGCGACAAGAACTTCGTCGCCAAGAACAACGACGGCGTCACGGTCAACCGGTGGCTGACCACCGGCTTCCTCGCGGCGTCGGCGAGCACCAACGAAACGGCGTGGGCTACCTATAAAGTGGTGCGCAGCGCCGGGATATTGGGGTTCGATAACCAAGCGAGGGTCTGACACGGCCCCACGGTGTCCAGTCTGGGCCCAACGTTCGGTCGTGGTGCGATGACGAATTCGTGGACCGATATTCGGAACACGGATCTCGTAATCATCATGGGTGGCAATGCCGCAGAGGCACATCCCTGCGGCTTCAAATGGGTTACCGAGGCGAAGGCCAATCGCGGCGCCAAGCTGATCGTCGTCGACCCGCGTTTCACGCGCTCGGCGTCGGTCGCGGATATGTACGCGCCGATCCGGCAGGGAACCGACATCGCGTTCCTGAACGGCCTCATCAATTACTGCATCACCAACGACAAGGTGCAGTGGGACTACACCAAGGCCTTCACCAACGCGACCTATGTCGTGAAGGAAGGCTTCACCTACCAGGACGGTCTCTTCACCGGTTATGACGAGACCAAGCGCGACTACAACAAGTCGACCTGGGACTATGAAATCGGTCCCGACGGCTATGTCGTTTCCGACGCGACGCTGCAAAATCCGCGCTGCGTCTGGAACCTCCTGAAGCAGCACGTCTCGATCTACACGCCCGAAATGGTCGAACGCATCTGCGGTACGCCGAAGGAAAAGTTCACGAAGATCGCGGCGATGGTCGGCGAGACCTCGGCCAAGGACAAGTACATGACCTCGATGTACGCCCTTGGCTGGACGCAGCATTCCAAGGGCTCGCAGAACATCCGCACCATGGCGATGTTGCAGTTGATCCTCGGCAACATCGGCGTGCGCGGCGGCGGCATGAACGCGCTTCGCGGTCACTCCAACATTCAAGGACTGACCGACCTCGGGCTCATGTCGAACCTGATCCCCGGCTATCTGACCCTGCCGACGGAGAAGGAGGCGACGTTCGACGGCTATATGTCGACGCGCGGCTTCAAGCCGTTGAAGCCCGACCAGATGAGCTACTGGCAGAACTACAAGAAGTTCTTTGTCAGCTTCCAGAAATCGATGTGGGGGGAGGCGGCGACCGCCGAGAACAATTGGGCCTATGATTACCTGCCCAAGCTCGACGTCCCGCAATACGACGTGCTCCGCGTCTTCGAGCTCATGTTCCAGGGCAAGGTGAACGGCTACCTCTGCCAGGGCTTCAATCCGCTGCTGTCGTTCCCCAACCGCAAGAAGCTCACGGCGGCGCTCTCCAAGCTCAAATTCCTCGTCATCATGGATCCGCTGGATACCGAGACGGCGCGGTTTTGGGAGAACCACGGCGAGTACAACGACGTCGACACCGCCTCGATCCAGACCGAGGTCATTCAACTGCCCTCGACCTGCTTCGCGGAAGACGAGGGCTCGACCACGAACTCCGGCCGCTGGCTGCAATGGCACTGGGCCGGCGGCACGCCGCCGGGCGAAGCCAGGAAAGACACCTGGATCATGGCCCAGCTCTATCAGCGGCTGAAGGCGCTCTACCAGAAGGAGGGCGGCGCCTATGCCGACCCGATTCTGAACCTCAGCTGGAACTACAAGGATCCGGGCGAGCCGACGGCGAGCGAGCTGGCGCGGGAAATGAATGGTTCCGCGCTCGAGGACGTGCCGGATCCGACCGACCCGACCAAGCTCTTGCTGCAAAAAGGCAAGCAACTGGTCAGCTTCGCCGCGCTTCGCGACGACGGCAAGACCGCCTGCGCCTGCTGGATCTATTCCGGCTGCTTCAACGAGGCGGGCAACAACATGGCCCGCCGCGACACCTCGGACCCGGACAACACCGGCGCCTATTCCAAATGGGCGTTCTCGTGGCCGGTCAACCGCCGCATTCTCTACAATCGTGCGTCGGCGGACCTCACCGGCAAGGCGTGGGATCCGAGCCGCAAGCTGATCGAGTGGGACGGCGCCAAATGGGCGGGCTACGACGTTCCGGACATCGCGCCCACCGCGAAACCGGATGTCGTCGGCCCCTTCATCATGAACGCCGAAGGCACCGCGCGGCTCTTCGCCCGCGGTCTGATGCGCGACGGGCCGTTCCCGGTTCACTACGAGCCGTTCGAATCGCCGATCGCCAATCCGATCGCGCCGAAGATCAGAGGCAATCCGGTCGCCCGCGTGTTCAAGGGCGACATGGAGCAGTTCGGCGACGCCAAGGACTTCCCCTATGCGGCGACGTCCTACCGGCTCACCGAGCACTTCCACTTCTGGACCAAGCACGTCGAGATCAACGCGTCCCTGCAGCCCGAATTCTTCGTCGAGATCGGCGAGGAACTCGCCAAGGAAAAGGGCATCAAGTCCGGCGGCTGGGTGCGCGTGTGGTCGAACCGCGGCTCCGTGAAGGCGAAGGTCGTCGTCACCAAGCGCATCGCCCCGCTTAACTGCGACGGCAAGACGGTGCACATCGTCGGCATCCCGCTGCATTGGGGCTTCACGGGCGTGGCGAAGAAGGGCTTCGGCCCGAACTCGCTGACGCCCTATGTCGGCGACGCCAACATCGAGACGCCGGAATACAAGGCGTTTCTGGTCGACATCGAGCCCATCGTCGGGCCGACGGCATAGGGGAGGGAATCATGCGATTTGAATTCGAACTTCCCAACCCGCCCACCCAGGACGTGAAGAGCGATCTGTCCGAACGCGATTGGGTGCGCCGGTCGGCATCGACCGTTCCGCCGCCGGAGCGCAAGCTCACTTCCATCGCGAAGCTCATCGACGTCTCGAAATGCATCGGCTGCAAGGCTTGCCAGGCAGCCTGCCTCGAGTGGAACGACAAGCGTACCGAAGTCGGCGTGAATGTCGGCGTTTACGAAAATCCGCACGACCTCACGCCCGACATGTTCACGCTCATGCGCTACACCGAGTGGGTCAATCCCGAGACCAACAATCTCGAATGGCTGATCCGCAAGGACGGCTGCATGCATTGCGAGGACCCGGGCTGCCTCAAGGCCTGCCCCTCGCCGGGCGCCATCGTTCAGTACTCGAACGGCATCGTCGACTTCGTGCACGAAAACTGCATCGGCTGCGGCTATTGCGTGAAGGGGTGTCCGTTCAACATCCCGCGCATCTCCAAGGTCGATCACAAGGCCTATAAGTGCACGCTCTGCTCCGACCGCGTCGCGGTCGGCCAGGGTCCCGCCTGCGCCAAGGCGTGCCCCACGCACGCGATCGTCTTCGGCACCAAGGAGGAAATGCTCCAGCACGCCGAAGGCCGCATCAAGGACCTGAAGTCGCGCGGCTACGCCAACGCCGGCATCTACGATCCGCCCGGCGTCGGCGGCACCCACGTCTTCTATGTGCTGCATCACGCCGACAAGCCGGAAATCTATGCGGGGCTTCCGAACAACCCGCGGATTTCTCCGCTCGTCAATCTGTGGAAGGGCGGCGCGAAATATGCCGGCATGGCCATCATCGGCCTCACGGCGGCTTTCGGCCTTCTCCACCACGTCATCTCCGGTCCCAATCGGGTCAAGCCCGAGGACGAGGAGAATGCGAAGAAGCTCGCTAAAGGACGGGCGTCATGAGCAAGTACCAGCCCTATGATGTGATGCCGGGCGACAAGGTGAACGCAAGCGGCGACCCGGTGACGGTCGACCGCTACACCGGCAGCGCCCGCATCAATCATTGGATCACGGCGGCGAGCCTCGTCCTTCTTGCGCTGTCGGGCTTGTCGCTCTTCCATCCGTCGCTGTTCTTCCTCACCTATCTCTTCGGCGGCGGCGACTTCACCCGCTTCATCCATCCATGGATCGGCGTGGTGCTGTTCTTCAGCTTCTGCGGCCTGTTCCTCCGCTTCTGGCGGGCGAATTTGTGGGAAGGCGCCGACAACACCTGGCTCGCGCGGATTTCCGACGTGCTTCGGGATAAGGAAGAGAATCTCCCGGAAGTCGGCAAATACAACGCCGGCCAGAAGATGGTGTTCTGGTCGATGTCGGCGTTGATCGTCGTCCTGATCACGAGCGGGATCATGATCTGGGACCGCTACTTCTCGAACGTCTTCACGGTCGAGCAGCAGCGCATCGCCGTGCTCGTGCATGCGACCGCGGCGGTGGTGGCGATCTGCGTCTGGATCGTCCACGTCTACGCCGCGATCTGGGTGCGTGGCACCATTAGCGCCATGACCCGCGGCCAGGTGACCGGCGGCTGGGCCTGGCGGCACCACCGTAAATGGCTGCGCGAGCTCGTCACCGGCGGCCGCAAGTCGTAATGAATGCTTGCCTGCCGGGAAACCGGCAGGCTACTTTGTCCGCCACGTGGCCCGTGTGGTTCGTGAGGTATTGTGATGAGTAAGGCCGGCACTCCCCGGCACGATCCGGTCCCGATCGGCGAGGTTGCAGAACCTCCCTTCGTCCGGCTTCCAGATCCAAGCCGCCTCTTCGCGGAACGCGCCCAGCGCTTCGCCGCGCTCGCCGTCGGCCATCAGCTCGCGCCCTATCTTCTGTTCCTCTCCGCCCTTTGCGACGCGCAGCACAAGGCGCAGGAAGGGGCCGCCGCGCCGGAACTTCCGCCCGCGGACGCGATCGCGCGCGCGCGAGAATTCGGCATGCCCCCCCTGGATCGCAACCGTTTCACGGCAAGCGCCGAGTTCGACGCGGTCTTCGAGCGTCTGTTGCAGCTCGCGGCGGCGATCAAAAAACCCGAGGCCGCGGCGGCGGCGCTCGCGCGCGTAGCGAACGCCGACGCCGCCCTCCGCGATGCGCTGATCCGCAACGTGCTCGCGGATTCGGTTCCGGTCGAACAGCTTGCCGACCACGTCTATGCCGCCGCCGCATTGCAGGTTCATTTCGCGCGGCTCGCGGCCCAACTCGACGGCAAGGCGCTGGTGCCGGTCGGCGACGGCGCCTGTCCCGCCTGTGGCGCGCCCCCCGTTTCGTCCATGGTCGTCGGCTGGGAGCGCGCGCATGGCACGCGCTTCTGCGCCTGCTCGCTCTGCGGCACGCTGTGGAATTACGTGCGCATCAAATGCACGATCTGCGCCTCGACCGCGGGCATCGCCTATCAGGAGATCGACGGCGGCGCCGGCACGCTGAAAGCCGAGACCTGCGACGCTTGCAAAAGCTACGTGAAGATTTTGCATCAGCAGAAGGATCCGGCGCTCGAGCCCGTGGCCGACGACGTCGCTTCGCTCGGCCTCGATCTTCTGGTGCATGAAGCCGGCTATCGCCGCGGCGGGGTCAATCCCTTCCTCATCGGCTATTGAGGGCGCGAGCGATGGCCCGAACCGAAACATCAACGCGGCTCCGCGATCTTCCTTCCGTCGACGAGGTGATGAAGGCGGAAGCCGCGGCGCTGGCGATGGACCGGTTTGGCCGGCCCGCGACCGTTTCCGCCGTGCGCGGGGCGCTGGCGGAGGCGCGCAGGAACGGAAAAGCGGTGATCGCCGGCCGCGACGCCGATCATTTCGCCGCCGCGGCGCTCTCGCGGCTCGACGCCGACGCCGCGCCGAGGCTGAAGCCCGTCTTCAACCTCACCGGCACGATCCTCCACACCAATCTCGGCCGCGCGTTGCTCGCCGAAGAGGCGGTCGCCGCGGCGGCAAAAGCCATGCGCGAATTCGTGGCGCTCGAATTCGATCTCGCCGACGGCAAGCGCGGCGAGCGCGACGAGCATCTGCGCGCGCTCCTCATCGAGCTCACCGGCGCCGAGGATGCGACCACCGTCAACAACAACGCGGCGGCGATCCTGCTCGTCCTCAACACGCTCGCCAAGGGAAAGGAATCCATCGTCTCGCGCGGCGAGCTGATCGAGATCGGCGGCGCCTTTCGCATGCCGGAAATCATGAGCCGCGCCGGAACCAGGCTGAAGGAAATCGGCACCACCAACCGCACCCACAAGAAGGATTACGCCGCCGCGATCGGGCCGAAGACCGGGCTCGTGCTGAAGGTGCACGCCTCGAACTATCGCATCCAGGGGTTCGTCGCCGAGGTCGCCGCGCGCGATCTCGCGGCGCTGGCGCGCGAGCAAAAAATCCCGCTCGTCAACGATCTCGGCTCCGGCACGCTTCTCGATCTTTCGCGCTTCGGCCTCGCGCACGAGCCGACCGTCGCCGAAGCCGTGAAGGAAGGCGCCGATCTCGTCACCTTCTCCGGCGACAAGCTCCTGGGCGGCCCGCAGGCGGGCTTCATCGTCGGCAGGAGGGCGCTGATCGAGAAGATCAACCGCAATCCGATGAAACGCGCGCTTCGCCTCGACAAGATCAGGATCGCGGCGCTCGAAGCAACACTCCGGCTCTATCGCGATCCCGACCGGCTGGCAGCGCGCCTGCCCACATTGCGCTTGCTCGCGCGGCCGGTGCCGGAGATCGAGGCGCTCTCGCGCCGCATCGCTTCTTCAATCTCGGCGGCGCTCGGCAACGCGTTCTCGGTCGAAGTGAAGCGCTGCCACAGCCAGACCGGCTCCGGCTCCTTGCCGCTTGAAACGATACCCAGCGCGGGCTTGGCAATCCGCCCGTCGGCAGCGCGCCGCGGCGGGCGGGCGCTTGCGGCGCTCGCCGCGGCTTTCCGCCGGCTTCCAGTGCCCGTGATCGGCCGCATCGAGGATCAGTCGCTCGTCTTCGACCTCCGCTGTCTCGAAGACGAAAAAACCTTCCTCGCGAACCTCGCCGGGCTCGATCTTTCGGAGACGAACGATGTTCGGGCTTAAGCGAGTCTCGCATCACGCTTCCGCGGCCGCCGATTCGGCCGCCGAGCAAATGGCCGCCGCCTACGGTGCCTCGACGCGCGGCGATTACGCCGCCGCGCTGGAAATCTGGGGGCCGCTCGCGCACGCCGGTATTGCGCGCGCGCAAAACAATATCGGCGCCTGCTTTGCCGAGGGCCTCGGCGTTGAACGCGATCTCGCCATGGCCGTGCGCTGGCTTTCGCTCGCGGCCGAGGCCGGTGACGCCGTGGGCTTGCGCAATTACGCCGCGCTCTACTTCAAGGGCGAGGGCGTCGAGCAGGATTACGCGCGCGCTGCGGAGCTTTATCGCGCCGCCGCCGAGAAGGGCGACGCGCCGGCGCAGGACATGCTGAGCTGGATGCTGCTCGAAGGCGAAGCGATTCCGCTGGATATCGCGGGCGCGAGAGAATGGGCGCTGGCCGCGGCCAAGCAAGGTGTCGCCGCCTCCATGACGCGCCTCGGCATGATCTACCACAATGCGCTGGGCGTGGAGCGCGATCCCGCCGAGGCCGCGCGGTGGTGGCAACGCGCGGCCGAACGGGGCGACGCCGACGGTCAGGCGATGCTGGGGGCCGCGTTTCATCTCGGCGCCGGCGTTCGGCGCGAGCCTGTCACCGCGCTTGCCTGGCTCCTGCGTGCGGAGGCCAGCGGCAGCGCGCTCGCGGCATCCTTTCTCAAGCCGGCGCGCATGCTTCTTTCGAGCGAGGAAGTCGCCGAAGCCGAACGCCGCGCCGCCGCGCCCTTGCCGGAGGCCGCCGCATGATTATCGGCACCGCCGGCCACATCGACCACGGCAAGACCTCGCTCGTGCAGGCGCTGACCGGCGTCGATACCGACCGCCTGAAGGAAGAAAAAGCACGCGGCATTTCGATCGATCTCGGCTTCGCCTATTTGCCGGCGGCGGACGGCGAAATCCTCGGCTTCGTCGACGTGCCGGGGCACGAGCGCTTCATCCACAATATGCTCGCCGGCGCCACCGGCATCGATTTCGTGCTGCTGACGATCGCCGCCGATGACGGCGTGATGCCGCAGACGATCGAACACCTTTCGATCGTCGATCTTCTCGGCGTCGAGCGCGGCGTCGTCGTCTTGACGAAGGCGGATCTCGCCGAGCCGCCCTGGCGCGAGAAAGTGATGGGCGACATCCGCCGCCTGCTCGCGCCGACCGCGCTTTCGGCCGCCGACATCATTCCGGTTTCGGTCGTATCCGGCGAAGGCATCGGCGCCTTGCGCGAATATTTATGGCAAGCGGCGCGCGCCCACGCGGCGCGCCCGGCCACGGGCCGGTTTCGGCTCGCAGTCGACCGCTCCTTCATCCTTCCCGGCGCGGGAACGGTCGTGACCGGCACGGTGCTGTCGGGAAGCGTGTCGAATGGCGATCGCCTCATCGTCAGCCCGCCGAATTTGGAGGCACGCGTGCGCTCGATCCATGCGCAGAACCGGCCCGCCGAGCGCGGCGTGGCCGGAGAGCGTTGCGCGCTCAATCTCGCGGGCGAAGGCATCAGCAAGGATTCGATTTCGCGCGGCGATGTGGTGGTCGATCCGGAATCGCACGCGCCGGCCGACCGCATCGACGCGCGGCTGAACGTGCTTCCACGCGAGCCGAAAGCGATCGCACAGTGGATGCCGGTGCGCCTGCACCATGCCGCCGCCGAAGTGGGCGCGCGCATCGTGCTTCTGGGCGAGCCGATCGCGCCCGGCGGCGAAGGCTTTGTGCAACTCGTGCTCGATCGTCCGATTGCCGCGGCGGCGGGCGACCGCTTCATCGTGCGCGACACCTCGGCGCAACGCACGATCGGCGGCGGCCGCTTTCTCGATTTGCGCGCGCCCGCGCGCAAGCGCCGCGCGCCGGAGCGGATCGCGCAGCTTGAAGCGCATGCGATCCGCGATCCCGGTCAGGCGTTGGAAGCCTTGCTCGGCCACGCCCCCCATTACGCCGATCTTTCGGCTTTCGCGCGTGATCGCGCGCTCGCGCCGGAAGAGGTCGAGGCGATCGCCGGCCGGATCGGCCTCGTCCGCGTTCCGGCGCGAAATTTCGTGCTGGCGTTTCTGCCTGCGACCTTCATGCTTCTCAAGCGCGGTCTCGCCGCGGCACTCGAGGCCTTCCACAGGGACAATCCCGACTTGCCGGGGATCGGTCTCGAGCGGTTGCGGCTGCAGCTCGAGCCGCGCCTGCCGGCGCCGGCATTTGCATCGATCCTGCAAGGACTCGCGAAGCGCGGCGAAGTCGCGCTCGACGGCGCCTGGATCAGATTGCCGGGCCACGAGGTCAAACTCACGCCAGCCGACGAAAAAGCCTGGGAGCGGATTCGTCCGCTCCTGTCCGGCAACGAGCGCTTTCGCCCGCCGCGCGTGCGCGACATCGCCGGCATCCTGGGCATGCCGGAGCCCGACGTGCGGCGGCTTCTGAAGCTCGTCGGCCGTATCGGCAAGGTCTACGAGGTCGCGCATGATCACTTTTTCCTGCGCGGCACCGTGAGCGAGATGGTCGAGGTGATGATCGATATCGCCGCGAAGGTCGAGAACGGCCAGTTCATCGCCGCCCAGCTCCGCGACCGGCTCGACAACGGACGCAAGGTCGCGATTCAAATTCTCGAATACTTCGACCGCCACGGCGTCACCATCCGGCGCGGCGACCTGCGGCGGCTCAACAAGCACCGGCTGGATCTGTTCCGCCAGGCTGCGGCCGAGCCGCCAGCCGCGGCGATGCCAAGCTCAGGAAGAGAAGCGTCCCCGGTGGGGCGTCCGGACTTCAAATCCGGGAGGGGCCGCGAGCCGGTCCTTGGTGGGTTCGACTCCCATTCTCTTCCGCCACCTTCCCGGAGCGCGCGATGATCGCCACCACCGCCATTTTTCTCGATAAGCTGAAAGAGGCCGCGGCCAAGGCCGAATCGGCCGAAACCGATTTCCGCCGCGAGATCGCCGCGCGCCTCAAGGCCATCGAGGACGAGCGCGCCTTCGCCTACCGCCGGCTCAATTTCATGCGCGCGCTCGCCGAGGCCACGGCCACCGCGGAAAGCGAGGAGATCGCGGTCGCCCGTGCGCTCGCCGTCGTGCGCGCGAAACTCGATTGGTCGAGCGACAACGAGGCGCGCACGGCGGTGCTGTCGCGCCTCGCGCCAGTCGCCCAAGCGATGTTCGTGCGGCTCGCGCCGCAGGAAAAGAACGAGGCATTGCCGGATATCGGCAAGGCGCTCGCGGATTTCGAAAAATGGTACGCCGAAACCCACGCCCAGCCATTCTGGGTCCTGTTCGAGCATTACATGCCGGAGACGCCACGTGTCGACTTCTGAGGCGAAGGCCGCCGCCACCGATTTTGATCGTTGGATCGTCGAGGAGTTCGCCGATCGCGGCGCCTTCACGGCCTTCGTCATTCTGGTCGAAATCTCCGAGCCCGCGGTCGTGCCGCTGTGCTCCACCTATTTCAACGTCATCGGCGACGAGATCGACTGGGGCGAGATCACGGTGTTGTTCGCGGGATCGGGCCGCGACTGGGACGGCGCCTGCTTCTTTCCCGCCGACGGCCATCCGCTCGACAATCCGACGGCGCGGCTCAAATTGCGCGAGCTCGAGACGCGCGTCGACGAAAGCCGGCTCACGCTGAACGAGGGCCACTTCTTCGACAAATGGGGGCGCCGCCTCAAGATCGAGGAGGCACAGGCGCAATGAGCGCGCTTCGCGTCATCGACACCGGGCTTCGGCCGCCGCGCCGGAACGTCGCGCTGACGGCGGCGCTGGCGGAACTGCACGCCGCCGGCCGCATTCCCGACACGCTCCGGTTCCAGCGGTTTGAGCCTTGCGTGCTCATCGGCCGCAACCAGGACATTCGCCGCGCGGCAAGGCTCGATCGTTGCGCTGAAAAAGGCGTCGCGCTCGCCCGGCGGCTGACCGGTGGCGGCGCGGTGTACATGGATGCCGGCGTTCTCTCCTGGCAGCTTGTCGCCGACCGGCGCCGCTTCGGCGCGGATTTGACGGATATTGCGCAAAAAATCTGCGGTGCGGTCGCAGGCGGCCTCGTGCGTCTCGGCGTCGAGGCGAAATTTTCTCTGCCCAACGCGATCGTGGCAGAGGGCCGCAAGATCAGCGGCGCCAGCGGTTATTGCGAGGGAACGACGCTCGTGCACGAGGGCACCGTGCTCATCGATTTTGATCCCAGCGGCATGGCCGATGTGCTTCGGTCGCCCGGTCCCGGAGCATCGGCGCCGCGCGTGACGAGCCTCGCCGCGGTTTTGGGAAACGCCCCCGCGCTCGGCGACGTACGGCGGGCGCTCGCTGCAAGTATTTCGGATTGCTTCGGTTTTTCGCTTCTCCCGGAGGTGCCCTCGGCGCGCGAATTGTTGCTCGCGGAAAGGCTTCATGCGGCGGAATTCGGCACCGACGATTTCGTGTTCGGCGAAGCGCTCGAACCGGCGGGGGCGCTCGCATGAGCAAGCGGCTCCTCATCGTCCTCGTCAACACCGATCCGAAGAACGCCGAGGAGCTCGGCGCGCCGTTCTATCACGCGGCGGTAGCGGCGGCCATGGATTACGAAGTCGATGTCGTCTGCACCGCGACCGCCGGCAAGCTCATGATCAAGGGCGTTGCCGAGAAAATTCACGTCAAGCCCGGCAACCCCAAGACCGTCTATGACTGGATCAAGGAAGCGCACGAGCAGGGCGCGCGGCTGTGGGCGTGCCCGGCCAATCTCGAGCTCTTCGAGATTTCCGAAAGCGACCTCATCCCCGAATGCAAGGGCATGATGGGAACGGCGACCATGGTGCAGGACATCATGGACGGCGAATGCCGTGTCCTGACCTATTGAGGGAATCGCCGTGGCGCGCGTGCAGGATCAGGATTATCCCGAACACCTCTTCTACGACGTCGAAAACCAAATCTGGTACGAGGCGCTCGAGGGCGGAAAGATCCGCGCCGGCATGACGCCGATCGCCGTCTCGCTCGCCGGCGAGGTGCTCGTGTTCACGCCGAAACGCATCGGGCGCGACTTCGAGAAAGGGCGCTCCTTCGCCACCATCGAGTGCGGCAAATGGGTGGGCGCGGCGCGCGCCGCCTTCGATGGCGTGGTCGAAGCGCATAACGAAGCGCTGATGAAGAAGCCCGAGCTTCTCAACGCCGACGCCTTCGGCAGGGGCTGGATGCTGATCGTGCGGCCCGCCCGCGACGGCTGGCGCACCGGTCTCGTGACGGGCGCGGCGATCGCCTCCGCCTTTGGCGGCTGGATTGCTTCCGAAGCCTACAAGGACCGCACCGAGTGAGCGGACGCTCGAACGGCGCGAGCTGAGTATGGTTCAGGATTTCAAGCGAGCTCGGCGCGGATTTCGTTCGCGGCTTCGCGCATGAACGGCAGGAATCGCTCGATCATCTGCTCGGGGGTCGTGCGGTCGATGTGACTGGTGACGCCGAGCGCGGCAATGGTCCGGTCGTGCGCGTCCTTGATCGGAACCGAGATCGCCACGACGCCGGCGTCGAGCTCCTCTTCCACGATCGAGTAAGCGGTACGCCGCGCCGCCATGATCGCATCGCGGATTTTTGCCGGATGGATGAGCGTTCTCGGCGTGTAGGCGTGCGGCTCGATCCGCGCGAGATATTCGTCGATCATGGCATCCGGCTGCGCGGCGAGGAGAACGCGGCCGAGCGAGGTGCAATAGGCGGGCATCCTGCCTCCCGTCGGCATGCGCTCGCGCGAAACGCGCCGCACCGGAACGCGCGCGAGAAACACCGTGTCATCGTGATCGAGAATTCCGGCGGAGGAAACCTCGTTGAATTGCGCGGACATCCTTTCGAGCCGCGGCTGCACCGCGCGTGTCACCGGCATCGATGCGAGATACGAATGGCCGAGCGAAAGCACCTGCGGCGTCAGCATGAACGTCTTGCCGTCGCTCTCCACATAGCCGAGCGTCTCGAGCGTGATCAGCGAGCGCCGCACGGTCGCGCGCGGCAAATTCACCTGGCGGGCGATCTCGGCGAGCGACATGCGTTTCGGCTGCGTGCCGAAGGCGCGGATGACCGCAAGCCCGCGCGCGAGCGCGGTCACAAAGTCGGGCTGTTCGGCGGGATCGGTCGGGGGAAGCTGGAAGAGAGGCTGATGCATGACCTGTCTTTCGGTTATTGCTTTCAACCGACGAGGAGGGATTACCCAGCGATTTTGCAGATATCCCCAGTGAAATGGACGCGGACCAAATAACCCAATGGCCAGCATCCGAAAAAGTTCCCGATCGCGGAAGAAAAATTTAAGCCCTTGAACAGGCTTGGGAATCCTTGAGTTATTCCATTCCGCGCCGCTTGCTCGGCGCGGCCCCGCCATGCTTGAAAAGCGGCAATGAAGAAATGCGGCTGGCCCGCCGCCAGGAATTGGAAATTTCAAGGAATTCAAGGCGTTAGGGTTTTCCGGCGGGAATCGAGGGAATTGCATGGCGGCCATACTTTCGCTCGCCGAGGCGGTCGAGGAGCACTTGCGCGATGGCGACATCATCGCGATGGAAGGCTTTACCCATCTCATTCCCTTTGCCGCGGGCCACGAGATCATCCGCCAGGGCCGCAAGCGGCTGACCCTCATCCGCATGACGCCGGATCTCATCTACGACCAGATGATCGGCATGGGTTGCGGCGAGAAGGTCGTCTTCTCCTGGGGCGGCAATCCCGGCGTCGGCTCCTTGCACCGCTTCCGCGACGCGCACGAGAACGGCTGGCCGAACAAGATTTCGATCGAGGAACACAGCCACGCGGCGATGGCCAACGCCTTCGACGCCGGCGCCGCGGGGCTGCCCTTCGCGGCCTTCCGCGGCTATCGCGGCGCCGAGTTGAAGCGGGTCAACCCCAACATCAAGGAAATCACTTGCCCGTTCACCGGCGAGAAGCTCGCCGCCGTGCCCGCGATCAAACTTGATGTCGCGGTCGTGCACGCGCAAAAGGCCGACCGCAAGGGCAATGTCTTGTTCGAAGGCATTGTCGGCGTGCAGAAGCAGGCGGTGCTCGCGGCCAAGCGCTCGATCGTCACGGTCGAAGAAGTCGTCGACACGCTCGCGCCACATTCGCCGAACGCGGTGATTTTGCCCGGCTGGACCGTGAGCGCCGTCGTGCATGTGCCGGGCGGCGCGCATCCCTCCTATGCGCACGGCTACTACAAGCGCGACAACGCCTTCTATAAAAAATGGGACGCGATTTCGCGCGACCGGGATTCGTTCCGCGCCTGGATCGGCGAGCATGTGCTGAGGAAAGGCCCCGATGCCTTCGCGGTGCATGCGAAGAAAGCGGCGTGAGCGATGAGCGCAAATTACACGCCCGCCGAAATGATGACGGTCGCCGCCGCCCGCGCGCTCACGAACGACGACGTTTGCTTCGTCGGCATCGGCGCGCCGTCGGCGGCCTGCAATCTCGCGCGCCTCACGCACGCGCCGGACATCGTGCTCATCTACGAATCCGGCACCATCGAAACCAAGCCCAATATCTTGCCGCTGTCGATCGGCGACGGCGAATTGTGCGAGACCGCGCTCGTCACCGTCTCGGTGCCGGAGATGTTCCGCTATTGGCTGCAGGGCGGCCGCATCACCACCGGCTTCCTCGGCGGCGCGCAGATCGACAAATTCGCCAACCTCAACACCACCGTCGTCGGCCCTTATGAGAAGCCGGAAGTGCGGCTCCCGGGCGGCGGCGGCGCGCCGGAGATCGCGACCTCCTGCGGCCAGATCTTCATCACCATGAGCCACAAGAAGCGCGCTTTCGTGGAGAAGATCGATTTCGTCACCTCGCTCGGCCACGGCCTGGGCGGCGACGATCGCGCCAAGCACGGCGTCACCACCAAAGGCCCGACCAAAGTGCTCACCGATCTTTGCATCCTGGAGCCCGACCCCAAGAGCAAGGAGCTAACCGTCGTCTCGCTGCATCCCGGCGTCACGCGCGAACAGGTGATTGAATCCACCGGCTGGCCGATTAAATTCAGTGACAAGCTCGCCGAAACGCCGGCGCCGACCGCTGCGGAGCTGAAGGTGCTCCGCGACATCCAGGCGCGCACCAAGGCCGCCCACGGCGAAGCCGCCTGAAGGAGTGGAAATGGCCAATCTTCGCGACGCCTATATCTGCGATTTCGTCCGCACGCCGATCGGCCGCTACGCCGGCGTGCTTTCTAAGGTGCGCGCCGACGATCTCGCCGCGATCCCGATCAAGGCGCTGATCGCGCGCAACAAGTCCGTCGACTGGTCGAAGCTCGACGACGTCTTCTTCGGCTGCGCCAACCAGGCGGGCGAGGACAACCGCAATGTGGCGCGCATGGCGCTCTTGCTCGCGGGCCTGCCGGCGAGCATTCCCGGCGTCACCGTGAATCGCCTCTGCGCTTCGGGCTTGGAGGCGGTCGGCGAGGCCGCGCGCGCGATCAAGGCGGGCGAGATGGAGCTTGCGATCGCGGGCGGCGTCGAATCGATGTCGCGCGCGCCCTTCGTCATGGGCAAGGCGACGGAAGCGTTTTCGCGCAGCGCCGAAATTTTCGACACCACCATCGGCTGGCGTTTCATCAATCCGCTGATGAAGGCGCAATACGGCGTCGATTCGATGCCGGAAACCGGCGAGAACGTCGCCGAGGAATTTCAGGTTTCGCGCGAGGACCAGGATAAATTCGCGCTGCGCTCGCACCAGCGCGCGACCGCCGCGCAGAAGAGCGGATTCTTTGCCGCAGAGATCGTGCCGGTCGACGTGCCGGGCGGCAAGAACGGCCCCGTCAAGGTCGACAAGGACGAGCATCCGCGCGCCGACACCTCGCTCGAAGTGCTGGCGAAACTGAAAACGCCGTTTCGCAATCCCGGCACCGTGACCGCCGGTAACGCGGCGGGCGTCAACGACGGCGCCTGCGCGCTGATCATCGCCTCCGAAGCCGCGGTCAAGGCGCATGGCTTGAAACCGAAGGCGCGCATTCTCGGCATGGCCGCGGCCGGCGTGCCGCCGCGCATCATGGGCATCGGCCCGGTGCCGGCGACGGAAAAATTGACCGCGCGCCTCGGCCTCAAGGTTTCGCAGTTCGACGTGATCGAGCTGAACGAGGCCTTCGCGAGCCAGGCGATCGCGGTGTTGCGCCAGCTCGGCGTTGCCGAGGATGCGGCCCACGTCAATCCGCATGGCGGCGGCATTTCGCTGGGCCATCCGCTCGGCATGACCGGCGCCCGCATCGCCGGCACGGCCGCGCACGCGCTTGCGGCGAACGGCGGCAAGCTGGGGTTGGCGACGCTCTGCGTCGGCGTCGGCCAGGGTGTCGCGCTGGCACTCGAGCGGGTGAACTAATCCGCCTTCACTTCGACCTTCGCGGCACCGCGGCCGCGGGCCGAGCGCGTGGGCTTCACCTTCAGCTCGATCCAGTTGCGAAGCTCGGTGGTGCGGATTTCGCGGTTGGTGACCGCGCCGTTGATCCCGTGCCGCCAGGTCAACCGGCGGTTGGTCGGCTCCTGGTACAACTGATCGACGTCGGCGATGAACTGGGAAGCGTCCTGGTCGCTCGCGAAGAATCCTTCGGTCACGAGCTGGCCGTCGAGCCGCTTCAGGATCGCCGAAATATCCTTGAAGTTATATTCGGGGTGATATTGCACGCCCCAGGCGACGCCGCTTTCGTAATGGATTTCCGCCGCCTGCACGCCGGAATGCTCGTTGGCGGCAAGCACCTCCGCCTTCGGCGGCAGTGATTCGACCTCGTCGAGATGCACGGTCAGCGCCTCGAACACCGGCGGCTTCTTTTCGTAGAGCGGATGCTTCAATCCGGCCTCGGTGACCTGGATGCGGCGCGCGAATCCGATCTCGCGGCCGCGCGGATTGCGATGCACGGTGCCGCCGGCCGCGACGGTCGCGACCTGCAGGCCCCAGCAGCTTCCGAACATCGGCGTCTTCGAGCGATAGACGCTCCGCGCCAGCTCGATTTGCGGGGAGATCGCCGGCCCGCCGTCATAAATGTGCAGCGCCGAGCCGGTAATCGCGACGCCGTCATAACTTTCGAGACCGGCGCCATCGGGGAGGTTGGCGCCCGGATCGGCGGGAAAACAAACGTCGACGGTGGCTCCCGGCCAAAGTTCGGCGAGGAGCCGGGCATAGCCCTCGCTTGCCGCCACTCCTCCGGCGGCAACCTGACGCTCGCGCCCTTGGGCGGTATTTCCTTCGACAAC